>JAEEYQ010000011.1 GCA_016288215.1 Lentisphaeria bacterium
AGGACGAAGGCCAGGTAGAGTGCGAAGTTCTTTGCGCCAAGGACAATCTTCAGTGCGCCGAGGTTTGTGATTTTCGTGGCGGGTCCCGTCACCATGAAGGCGGTCGCCGCCCCCAGGCTCATCCCTTCAGCTAGCCAGTCGCGCAGCATGGGGATTGTGCCGCCTCCGCATACGTAGAGCGGGACGCCCACCGTCGCCGCAAGCAGCAGGCCGAACTGCCTTTGTGGACCGAAGAGCTTCCCGACCAGCTCGGCATGGACATAGCGCTGAAACAGCGCGGAGAGCAGGATACCGAGCGCAAACCACGGCCCCGTCGCCTTCAGATTTCGCCCCAGGTTGAACAGAAAGCGGAGGAACGGATTCGGGTGGATGTCCCGTCCCGATTTTTCCGCAAAGCCCTTGAAGTTGAAGAAGCTCTTCTCTTTGATGCCATAGTGAATCAACGCGCCTGAGGCGACGCCGCACAGGAAACATGCGACGATACGGACGCACAGAGCCGTGCAGCCCAGTGCGGCACTGTAGATGATAAGCTGCGGATTCAGCAGGATGGAGCTCATCATGAAGGCAGCGAGAAAATCCTCCTTGATTCCCTTCTGGGAGAAGGACGCGCAGATGGGAATGGTCCCGTACATGCACAGGGGCGAAGCGATGCCGAGGATGCTCGCGGCAATCCACCCGATTGGTCCCGTCAGACGCTGCCCAAGACGGGCGCAGAGACGGTGGAGGCCCTCCTTGGCGAACACGGAGACAAGCGACCCCATTGCCATGCCGAGCACCCAGTACCAGAAAATCTGGCGAAACTGGAGGTCGGCATAGTACCAGAGGTATATTGCCTCGCGCTGGAGGATTTCACGCATGAGGATTCTATTTGTCGAGATTGGCCAGGCGGTAGCGGCGGTGATAGACGCCGAGGGTATCCGTGTATTCCAGAATATGGCGCCCCTGCTGGCGGTCAATCCTCGCCTTGAGGCTCTTTGAGTCTGGTGCTTGCCACACCTTGTCAATGCAGGCCTGGTCAAGCGCCAGCGGGTCAAGCGAGGCGAGTATGCCAATGTCGTGCATGTCAGGCTCGGCGGGGTTGGCGTTGCAGTCGCAATCGACGCTTAGGCGGTTCATCACGTTGACAAAGGCTATGTTCCGTCCGCCGTCCATAGCCTGACAAACGGCCACGGCAGCCTCTCCCATCGCCTCCAAGAAGGGAATCTGCCTCTCGGTAGCCCAGTTGATCTTGCTGTCACTCCTGCCGCCTGTGTGGATGATGGCCTTGCCCGACTTTTTCGCGCTGGTTCCGCTGCCGAAGCCGATGGAGAGGTTCTTGAGCGCACCGCCGAAGCCGCCCATCTGATGCCCCTTGAAGTGGGACAGCACCAGATAGGAGCCGTAGTTTCCGAAGTGGGAGCCGACATAATCCTCCTTGAGCACCTTGCCGTTGACGGGTAGCGTGATGTATCCCTCCTCGTCCAGCAGGTCGAACGGCGCGATGTCGAGGTATCCGCGCTCCTTGACGGCCTGGTGGTGCAATGCGACCGTGGCGCGGCTGCCGCCGTAGGCGGTGTTGCACTCCACAATCGTCCCGTTGAGCATCTGCACCAGATCCTTGATGAGGGCTGGTCGCAGGTGATTTGTCTTGGCGGATTCGCCTGTGCTGATTTTCACGCCAACCTTGCCCTGCGGCATCCAGCCGAGCGCCTTGTAAGCCTTCACAAGTCCTTCGGGCGAAATGTCTTTGGTGAAATAGACGACGGGCGCGTTCTCGTCCGTCGTTTCGTAGGAGACCCACGTCTCCGTCGCCGCCTGCTGCGTTGCGGCGGATGGCTGTGCCGCCTGTTTCGGTGCGTTGTCCACCACGACCTTGCCGCATCCAAACAGCGCTGCCGCCGTAAAAATCATCCACAAATGTCTTTTCATTTTCTTGTCTCCGTGTTTACGTTAGGGCATGTCTTGTCAAATGCTCTTCCCCAGCTGATAGGCTTGTTCGGGATACCTCGTGCGGTCGATTGCCCCGACGGGCCAGACGCCAGGCGCGATGACCTGCCCCGCGTCCGTCCAACCGAGGTACTTCAACAGAACTTCGTAGTGGGACTTGATGGGCACTGCCTCCGAGGCCGCCGTGTTGGCGTAGGTCATCAGGAGAACCGCCTTCTTCGGGACATGAATCGAGCCGTTGATGGCGTAGAAGCGGTCGATGACCGCCTTGAGTTGCGCTGAGATTCCGAAATAGTACATCGGCGTGGCGAACACCACGCAGTCGGCGTCAATGATGTGCTTGCGCACAAACTCGAAATCGTCCTTGAACACGCACGGACCGCCCATCCCGCAGGAGTTGCAGGCGATGCAGGGATGCACCTTCTTGAACGCCGCGTCAAACCGCTCAACGGAATGGCCCGCATCCTTTGCGCCCTTGATGAAATGATCGGCCAAAGTCGCGGAGTTGCCGCCCTTGCGAGGGCTCCCTGTAAGAACGAGTATCTTCATTTTGCCTTTCTCCTTCTTCTCTTCGGCCAGCAGTGATGACGCAAACCCTCCCGCGCCGACAACGGTCGCGCCGGCAGCCACGACTGCCATATTCTTGATGAAATCGCGTCTGTTCATGTCAGTCAAGGGATATTGATGCTTCTATTTCGTGAACTCAGCCGCCCATTTCCTGAGCGTTTCGGCATCGGCGGAGGTGCTGAAACGGCGGCCTTCGACGACTTTCGCCTTTGGGGCAAGCACCTGCAGGTTGGCGGATGAATCGCCCATACCGCTGCTGCCTGATGTGGCGAAGGGAACGATGGTCTTCCCACCAAGTGCTTCTGCGTTGGATTCGACGAAGGTGTCGATGATGGACGGCTCGCGGTACCACCATATCGGGAAGCCTATGAACACCGTCGCATAGTCCGCCAGGCTGGGTACGGCAGTTGCAATGGCTGGGCGGCTCTTGCGGTCGGCCATCTCGACGGAGCTGCGGCTTTTCTTGTCCCGCCAGTCCAAATCGGCTGCGGTATAGGGCTTTGAAGGGACGATTTCCACGAATTCCGCGCCGATTGCCGAGGCGAGCCGCTGTGCGACGCCTTTTGTGTTTCCTGTGGCTGAGAAGCAGACGACGAGTGATTTGGTGGTGTTGTTCATGATGGTGGATCCTTTTCCAGTTTCAGAAGACGCATTTTCCCTCGCGAACCCGCAAAGCGGCAGCAGCGCAGCCAGAACAAGCTCGATGATTAAGGTTGAATGTTTCAACATGTTCTTGACTCCTTAGTTATAAATATCGTTGCTATTTCGTTGCCTCCGCGTACGCCTTGTCATCGACGGGCTCGCACCATTCATTGGACTGCTCCGTGCCTGGTGCTTCCAGCGCGATGTGCTGGAACCAGCAGTCTGGTGCGGCTCCGTGCCAGTGCTTGACGCCCGCGGGGATGTTCACCGTGTCGCCCTTGCGGATGCGCCGCGCTGGCTTGCCCCACTCCTGGTAGTAGCCTTCGCCAGCCGTGACGATGAGAATCTGCCCGCCGCCGGTCTTCGCGTGGTGGATGTGCCAGTTGTTGCGGCAGCCAGGCTCAAAGGTCACTCCGAAGGCGGGCACTTGTTCAAGTGTGAGCTTGTGAAGGAAACTCCTTCCGATGAAGTATTTCGCGTATGCCGTGTTGGGGGCGCCCACGGGTATCGCCGACCAGTCTGGCGGCAGCTGCTCGGGATTCGCGGGGCGCTGCACCCGGGCGACAATCTCCTTGGCCTGCGCGTCCGTGACGCCGTTGTTCTTGCCTATGGCGATGTGCGAGGCCATCTGCGGGGCGGTCTCGGGTCGGGCGGCCAGCGCGGCGATGGTGGCCAGTTCCCGAGTGCGCCAATCCACGTTGTCCCGCGCGAATATGTCGCCGAATAGATGCGCCTTGAGGTATTCGTCCAACTGCGGATGGAAGTCAAAAAGCCCGCCTTTGACTTCACCGCCGCAGAGCTTCGTCTGGTTGGCGGTCCCGAATTCGATGGGCTTGCCCTGCGGCGGCGGATTCGGAGCCCGTCCCTCGGCAGGTTTCCTTTCAGAGGCGACCTTCATCAACGTCACGGCGGCGTTGAGGGCGCGGGGAAAGCCGCAGTAGGCGTAGAGCTGGCCGACAAGTTCCTTCGCCTCGTTGAGGGTGAGTCCCGCGTCAAAGCCACGGTTCAGCGCGGCGGCCAACGCGGTCTGGTCGCCACGCGCGGTGGCGGCGGAAAGGTCAACGATGGCGAGTTCCTTTTGGGTAAGCGTGGTGTTCATTGCGAATGCCCCCTGCAAAGTCAATAATATGGTTAAAAGTATGATGGTCTTCTTCATTGTGGTTCTCCGCAAACGTGAATTGCTCAACAGGACTTGCCTGCCTTGTATGCCTCCTGGAAGGCAGGCAGATTGCAGATTGCCCCCTTCTCGTATGCGCCCGTGCCGTAGATGACGCCGCGCTCGATGGAGCCCTCCATGCAGTCGCGCATGAATCCGCGCAGACCCTCCAGGGTGGCGGACATCATCTCACGCTTGTCATCCGCCGCCGTGATGACCAGCCAGAACTCCGTCCCCTTGAAGCGGTCGAAGTCGTCCCAGCGGGAGACGGTGCGGTCGATAAGCGCCTTCAACTGCGCGTCCATAGAATAGAAATAGACGGGTGTCGCCAGTACTATGACGTCGGCGGAGAGCATCTTCTCCACAATCTCGTTGGCATCGTCGTTCTTGACACATTTCTTCAGTTTCTGGCAGGCATAACATCCGCTGCAGAAACCGACGTTCTTCTCGGCCAGCCGAATCTTCTCGACCTTGTGACCTGCCTCGGATGCGCCTTTGGCGAACTGGTCGCAGAGCGTGTCGGAATTGCCGCCCTTGCGGGGCGAAGCGGAAATGATGAGTACCTTCTTCATGATGTGCTCCTGATTGAATGAATTGAAATGCTCACTTTGCCTTCTCGGGGGAGACGTCAGGCTCTTGGAGGCTTGCGGGGTTGCACCTGTCCTTGGACTTCCTCGCGAGAAGATCCTCGTAGTAATGCTTCTTGTATTGGATGACCTCCATCTGGCGCTTCAGCTCGTCCAGCTGCGCCTTGAGCGATTTCTCCTGGGCGGCGATCATGGCCGCGCGTTCGGGGATGGTCGAATCACCCTCCTGGCACATCTGGATGTAGTGGCGGACCTCCGTTATCGGCAGCCCCGTGGAGCGCAGGCAGTGCACGATCTTCAGCCAGGCCAGATTGTAGTCGGAGAACAGGCGGCTGTTGCCGCTGGACCGCCCCACCTCGGGGATTAGCCCTGCGTTGTCGTAGTAGCGGACGGCGTAGGCCGTCAATCCCATCTTCTCCGCCATCTGCTTGACGGTGTAGCGGGGCGTTCGGTCAGTGAGGTTCGCCAATGACGTTTTCTTCTTCATTTTCTCTTTCCTGATCATGTCTTTTATAGTGAAAACAGGGTTGTTCTCTTCTGCCTTTCCCATACATTACACGTTACAGTTACTGTAAGTCAAATGAGATGACGCTTTTTTCCCGTTTCCCGCATAAAAAAGTATTGGAGGATATCAACTTGGCACCACCGACTAGAGTCTGGGACGGCATCGGGAACGGCGAGAGACAGCGGCTTCTGGCGAGCATCGTGACGTCCACGAGGACAAGGTCGAGATAACGCTCAACACGGCGGGCTTCGCTCCGCTGATGCAGGAGGTGTGGAATGAATCAGCAAAGGATTGAGACGTTGCCCGACGGCAACATAAGAATCACGATACCGTTCGTCATCACCAGACGGGGTAGCGGAAGGCGCATCATCATTCCCGACGGGGACGAGCCCGTCGGCGCCCCCTGGAGCGAGGCGATGCTGCTTGCCTTCGCAAGGGCGCGACGTTGGCAGAGGCTCATCGATGAGGGAAAGGTGGCGAGCGCGAAGGCGCTGGCGCGGCAGATTGGGCGCGACCAGAGCCACGTCGCCAACATCATCGGGCTCTGCCAGCTTTCGCCGAAGATAATCCACGCCGTCATAACGGGGGATTATCTAAGCACCTTGACGCTGAACAGCCTCAAGAAGAAGCTCCCCGACCTGTGGAGCGAACAGGAGGCGATGCTGCTCGGAGAGAATTAGCGCATCACTGGAAAGAACACAAGGCCGCCTGGCAGCAATGCCGGGCGGCCTTTTTCGCGTCTGGAATGAAGTGCGTTTTCTCCAATATAGGAACTGGATTCATATCATTTCCACCAAGGAAAAATTGGCTTTGGCAAATAAA
The DNA here is from genome assembly GCA_016288215.1 of Lentisphaeria bacterium. GTDB lineage: Bacteria > Verrucomicrobiota > Lentisphaeria > Oligosphaerales > Oligosphaeraceae > Tb-RUG-64. Next base: position 6,206 of record JAEEYQ010000011.1, read on the forward strand.
CGGCGTTTTGCTCGACCTATATCCAAGTGCCTTATCTAGGGCATATTAAGTGCTGAAAGAGAAGATTTTCGGGGCTTCGCGGAACTACGGCAGTAGGAACAGTGTTTCGCAATTCGGGAGACCACGAATCGGTTTTCCATAACTGTTCTTCCGAGAAACGGCTATTTCTCGCTTTGCCCCACCTTAAAGGGGTTGGAGTTCTGGTGTAGGGCTTGCCCTACATTCAGAGAATGTGGCGGCCTTCGGGCGGAAGATTCTCTCGAATATAGCCGAATTTGGCTTCTCTTGGGAGTGCGGAAAACGAAACGGAGAAATCCGCCTAAACGCCTTGTTTACGGCTGGTTAGCGCAGAAACAACAAGCCCTCAAGACCGTAGTAGGACTTGAGGGCTGATGGAAAAGCGATGGTCGGGGCAGCGAGATTCGAACTCGCGACCTACTGGTCCCAAACCAGTCGCGCTACCAGGCTGCGCTACGCCCCGAATATGTGACTTAATATATCCTTTGGTTTCCAAAAAGCAATCTTTGCCATTGGCCTTTCAGGCAAGTGCTGGCCGAACCGAACTCCTATTCTACCTTACTATTTGCAAATTGGTTACAGAAAGATTTGCATTTGAGGAATTCCGCATTACAGTATGTGTAAATCATGTGTTTGGTATTTACAACAGGACAACAACGGACAATGGAATTTCGATTGACCACGGCACTGGGGCTTATTAGCCTCGCCCTTACGATTTGTAAGGCGAGGTAACTCATTGCTGCCGAGAAGGTCATGATTTCAGGCCTCTTCATTGGAGACCAAAAAAGAAGAATCAACAATCCAATTGTGAACAAGACGAACCGGCAGCGTGTGAGAAGCTCACCACTGCCGGTTTTTTCATTCATCGCAACCAAGAGGAAACGTGACTATGTCAGCAAACAATGAACTTGGAGAGAAGATCAAGGGCCTTCGGGAGATGCGCTGCGTCAGCATTGAGGAGCTGGCCGAGCGAAGCGGACTGGCCAAGGAGCAGATTGAAAAGATCGAGTCGGGGGAAGTGACCACATCCCTGACCCCACTGCTGAAGCTGGCCAGAGGCCTGGGCGTTCGTCTGGGCACGTTTTTGGACGATTTGGAGCTTTCGGGGCCTGTTGTAACCACGCCTACAGACAACGATGTGGAGGCCGTTCGCTTCGCAGGACCCAGCGATCGAGAGGGACTTGCGTTCCATGCGCTGGCCGCCAACAAGCGGGACCGGAACATGGAGCCGTTCGTCATCGATGTGCATCCTCCTGTGGAGCAACACTTTGACCTGTCCAGCCATGAGGGGGAGGAGTTCATCTACGTGCTCAAGGGAGCCATTGAAGTGAACTACGGCAAAACCACCTATCGGGTGGAGGCTGGCTCCAGCATCTACTACGACTCCATCGTGCCCCACCACCTCCATGCCGCCGACGGCAAAGAAGCCCGGATTTTGGCTGTGATCTATGCGCCCCACTAGTGGAGAATCCCCTGCCAAGCCCCTAGGGAGCCAACTTGGAATAATTCTATATGTCCTTGATTTACAGGAAATTATAATATGAACGAAACATTATTTACAGAAAAGACCATTGCGGAGTTCTTTGGCGATTTGGTCAAAAGCCAACCAGACCATCCGTTCATCATGTATCCGGACAGGGGGCTGACTTGGAGCTACAAGGACTTTGACGAGCGTACAGACAACATGGCGAAGGGACTTTTGGCCATTGGAGTCACCAAAGGCTCCCACGTGGGGGTTTGGGCTCGAAACGTGCCGGAATGGCTGACGCTGATGTTCGCCACGGCGAAGATCGGGGCTGTTCTGGTGACCATCAACACCAACTACAAAAGCCATGAGCTGGAATATCTGGTCAAACAGTCGGACATGCACACGCTGGCCATTGTGGACGGTCTGCGGGACGTCAGCTATGTGGACGTGGTCTATTCTCTGGTGCCTGAACTGCGGCAACAGCCACGGGGCCGCCTGAACAGCGCCCGCTTCCCCTTCCTCAAGAATGTGATCTATCTGGGGCAGGAGAAACATCGGGGCATGTACACCAGCATGGAGCTCTTCCAGCTGGGGGAGAATATGGACGACGAGGCTCTGGAGGCGGCAAAAACCTGCTTTGACCAGAACGACGTAGTCAACATGCAGTACACCTCCGGCACCACGGGGTTCCCGAAAGGAGTCATGCTGACCAGCCGCAACATTCTGAACAACGGATTCTACATTGGCGAACGCCAATTATTTACGAAGGACGACCGCGTCTGCATTCCCGTGCCGCTGTTCCACTGCTTCGGCTGCGTCCTCGGCATCATGGCGGTGCTGAGCCATGGGGCCACGGCGGTCATGGTGGAGCAGTTCGAGCCGCTCATCGTGCTGGCCTCCATCCAGAAGGCGAAGGCCACGGCGGTCTATGGGGTGCCCACCATGTACATCGCGGAGCTGAACCATCCGATGTTCAACATGTTCGACATGTCCAGCCTTCGGACCGGCATCATGTCCGGCTCCCTTTGCCCCGTGGCGCTGATGCGGGAGGTCATCGAAAAGATGCATATGCCGGAAATCACGATTCCGTATGGACTTACAGAAGCCTCTCCGGTGTTCACCATGAGTGGCGCCCATGAGACATTGGAACGGCGCGTGACCACCGTCGGCACTGGTCAACCCCACATTGAGATCAAAATCATCGATCCGGAGACGGGAAAGACCGTGCCCCCCAACACGGTGGGCGAACTGTGCTGCCGCGGATATAACGTAATGAAAGGCTATTACAATATGCCCGAGGAGACGGCGAAGGCCATTGACGCCGATGGATGGCTCCACAGCGGCGACCTGGGCACCGTGGACGAAGACGGCTATTATCGAATCACCGGACGACTCAAGGACATGATAATCCGCGGCGGCGAAAACATCTATCCTAAGGAAATCGAGGAGTTTCTCCGCACCAACCCCCATGTGGAGGATGCGGAAGTGGTGGGCATTCCCGACCAACGCTACGGCGAAATCGTGGGAGCCTTCGTCATCCCGCGTCAGGGCGAGGAGCTAACCGAAGAGGATCTAAGAGAGTTCTGCAAATCCCGCATCGCCTTCTACAAGACCCCGAAGCACTTCTTCATCGTCGATGGCTTCCCACAGACCGCCAGCGGCAAAATCCAGAAGTTCAAGCTTCGGGAACAGGCCTGCCAGATTCTCGGCATTGACCCCAATCAAGTGAAGCACAACGGTTCCCAGACCCGCGAAGAATCCGCCGCCCGTTCGTCATAGACCAAACGGCGATTCCACGAAAAGACGAACAGAATAAAAAAACGACGGCGCATTTTTGCCGCCGTTTTTTGTCACGGGCATAGGACATGGGACAAAAAGACAAGCATTTATTGCAAGATAATGAAAGAAAAATGCAGGGACAGCCAAGTTTGCAAAAAAGGCTCTTCTTGAGGCCTTTTGCAAGGGGAGGTATTAACATACAGGATCGCACCCAAAATGCGACAGTGCGCGATTATGGGCCCCTTACGGGCATTCTTCAAAAAAAGCGGGGCATTTTTCTCTCCTTCGGACACGATTCCCGCCAATTTTACCGCCATTTTGGGCAAGACGACATTATTCATTAAAAGCATTCAAAATAATGCGTTTTATTGCAATATCACGGTTGTATTTTGCAGAGATGACAAATGCCCTGCAATCATGGCCCCTTTTCACATTTTCAGTCCTTCCCCTATCCATAGGGCCATGAAATACCATTCTCACACTATCCATAGGGCCTTTCCATCAAGGCGGAGACCCCATTTGCCCCTTCTCTGCCCTGTTTTTGATGAAAGTTTTGCATTGCCACAAAGTTTTTTTTCATCTCTAAAGGGCTCATGTTCATGTTATTGGATATACCATGACGAAAAAACATATCAAAAAATGCCAAATAGTGTGTTGCATGCCAACCAAACATCATATATAGTGTAGATATTGATAAAAAAGCAACGGATTAACATAGGAAGCCGGGTGTCGTTCGGTTTCCATAAGGGCGTTTTGCGGTTTCAAGAAGGAGAGTTTGGAGGTTTCGGGATGATTATGAGCGCGGGTCCTTTTACCTATTTTCGTAAAAGAGACGGGATGTTGGTGCCGTTCAGGACGGAGAAGATTGCCAGTGCCGTTCTAAAGGCGGGGGAGGCAGCCGTCCGCATGGGGAACGAGAAGGACTTCTCTCCGGAGCAGGCGCGGGCGATTGCGGAGGAAGTCGTTGGGCAGCTGGACAATCCGCTGTGCGAATACTACACGAGCGCGGACGAGAACGGGGAGCGGATTCCGGCTCTGGAAGACGTTCAGGACATGGTGGAGATTGTTTTAGCGGAGCACCGCCTGAGCGGCGTTGTCGCCGCCTACAAGCGCTACCGCAAGATGCGGGAGCGAGCCCGCGCGGCCATTCATGTCCGCAATTCGGAGAAGGGGAGCAAAGGGGACTTGACGGACCAGAGCCTGCTGCTGGTGCAGTCCGCCTCAGGAGGCAACATTCTGCCATGGGATCGTAACCGCATCACCCGCAAGCTGATAGAAAAACTGCATCTGGACGAGGAGTCCGCCATCAGCATCGCCAAAGAGGTGGAAAACCAGATCATCTCCAGCAATATGCGGACCGTGGGCACGACGCTGATTCGGGAGATGGTCAACAACGTGCTGGTGGACAGAGGCTACCGCAACAAGCTGGAGGATCTGTCCCTCTATCACATTCCACGGGAGTTCATTGAGAACCTGATGTTCAGCAAGCCGACGGAGAACAGCAACATCGTCAGCAACAATCCAGAGGCCGTCAACCTGAGCATCGCGGAGCTGATACTCAAGCAGTGGGGTTTGGACACCATCTTCTCGCCAGATGTGAAGGAGGCCCACGACACGGGCGCCGTCCATCTGCACGATTTGGGCTATCCCCATCGAGTGTACTGCTCCTCCCATTCCATAGAATATATAAAGAAATATGGACTTCGGGACCTGTCCAATCTGAACACGGAATCCAGTCCAGCCCGCAGCGCCTCCGTTCTCACGGGGCATCTGAACACCTTCCTGGCGTCCATGCAGGCCAACTACGCGGGCGCGTTGGGCATCGCCTACATCAACATCTTCTATGCCCCCTATCTGGTGGGCATGGATGACAAGGAGATCAAGCAGATTGCGCAGGAGCTCATCTTCAATGGCTCGCAGAACGCCTTCTCCCGCGGCGGCCAGACCCTGTTCCTTGACTTCAACATCCACACGGGCGTCCCCAAATATCTGCAGAGCGTCCCCGCCATTGGCCCCGGCGGCAAATACATGCTGCGCAAGGCGAACGGCGCCATTGTCGCATTGGACGAAACCCTGCTGGACGAGACGGACGAGGCCGGCAACCGGCTTATGGAACTTTCGCTTCAGGAGGCGGACGGCAGCCGTCGCGTCGTCCTCCGCGAAGTATACAGCAAGAAGACCGGCTTTGGCTATGACAAGGAGGTGGAGGGCGCCCTCGCCGCCGCCGGAGAGCACATCATGGTCTACGGCGACTATCTGGTGGAAGCCCGCCGCTTCACCTCCGCCCTGCTGAAGATCTGGGGCGAGGGTGACTGCCACGGCCGCGTGTTCGAGTTCCCCAAATGTGACTTCCACATCAGTCAGGAGACCTTCACGGACCCCGAACAGTACCGCATCTATCAGGAGGCCTGCGAGCTTTCCAGCAAGAACGGCTCCACCTATTTCATCTTCGATAGAGATGAAGTGACCCTGTCCGCCTGCTGCCGTCTCCGCACAACCATCGATGACAATCGGATGCTCAAGCACCCCGAGTGCATGCGCTTCTGTGGCTTCCAGAACGTGACCATCAACATCCCGCAGGCCGCCTACCGCGCCGCCCGCAAGGGCGAAAAGACCTTCGAGGGGCTTTGCAAGGAAATCGACGCCACCATGGACATCGCCGTCAAGGCCCACCTTCAGAAGAAGGCGAAGATCACGGAGATGATGAGCGGGCCGGGCCGTCCTCTTTGGCAGATTGGCAAGAAGGCCTGCGACGGGCGTCCCTACGTGGAGCTGGACAAAGCCACATACATCATCGGCCTCATCGGCGTCAACGATACCGTTAAGTTCCTTACTGGCAAGGAATTACACGAAGACGACGATGCGTTCCAGCTGGGCTTGCGCATTGTGTCCCACATGTATCTGCGGACTCGAGAATACGCCGCCGCCTACAAGCTGAAGTTCACTCTGGAGGAGTCCCCCGCCGAAAGCGCAGCCCGCCGGCTGGCCAAGACCGACCTGATCTTCTTCCCCAAAGAAGCGGCCGAATGTGTCAAAGGCGCCAATGAGGACGTTGCCTATTACAGCAACTCCATCCACCTGGCGGCCGAGGCTCCCGTGTGCTTGGTGGAACGCATCGAGAAGCAGGCCATGTTCCACAGCATCATCGAGTCCGGAGCCATCACCCATGCGTTCATCGGCGAGGAGCGCCCCTCCGCCGCCGCCATCGGCGACCTGATGAAGAAGGTCTTCTACCGCACTCAGTCCGCCCAGGTGACCCTCTCTCCGGAATTCACCTATTGCATGGCCTGCGGCCATCAGTCCAGAGGGCTGCAGGAGCGCTGTCAGGAATGCGGCTCCGACCAGGTGATGGGAGAAACCCGCGTCGTGGGCTATTTCAGCAAAATCCAGAACTGGAACAAGTCAAAGCGCTATGGGGAGCTGGTGGCTCGTCAGCAGGGCAAATACGCCGTGGAAAGCGCGGAATAGCAGGAAGATAGCCACAGGAGGCAAAATGCGGCCACGTGGCGGTCATCGCACTGTCGCATGGCGGTCACGCAGTGCCTCCTGTGGCTTCGGAAGGATGTCAATCGCATGTCAGTTGTAGCATATGTTTTCGGAAAGAAGGGCTGCGCAAAATGCGCCATGTTGAATCGACGGCTGGATGAGCTGCTGGCAAAGCCCGAATATAAGTCCGTCCGCAAGGAGTATCGGGACGTGCTGACAGAGGACGGACTGGTGCAGTTCTGTCTGGCCCAATGCCTTAACCCCAGCCGAATTCCCGCGTTGGTCATGGCGGAGGAAGCGGAGAACGGCGACACCCACTACATGGAGCGGAAGAACCCCGATGTGGAGGATCCCGTCTGCAAAAACTCCCGTCTCCATCAGTACATCGGCATCCAGACGGACTACGGTCCCGTGGGCAAGGGTGTCATCACCCCCGAAATGATTGAAACCGTCGTGAAAGAGGCCATGAACGCATGACCGAAGGGCGTTCCGTTCTGCACGCCAGACGCACCCAGCCGACCATGGTCGACTATCCCGGGCGGATGGCCGCGCTCTTCTATACGGCAGGATGCAATTTCCGTTGCGGCTTCTGCCACAATGCCGAGCTCTTCGACGCCAGTCTCAAAACCTATGCGTGGGATGAGCTGGAGGACATGTGTCGCCGATTCAAGAAGGAATGGGTGGACGCCATCTCCATCACGGGAGGCGAACCCACCATCCATGACCGCCTGCCCGAAACCGTCAACTTCTTCAAACAGAAAGGTTTCCACATCAAGCTGGACACCAACGGCTCCAATCCCGCCATGCTGGAAACCCTGCTGCCGTCATTGGATTATGTGGCCATGGACATCAAATGCTCCCTGGCCTCCTATCCTGCCGTCACGGCCTGCGATCCCTCCCTCCGCGATGCGCTGCGGCGTTCCATCGCTCTCATCATGGCGAAGGCGAAAGATTACGAGTTCCGCACCACCTTGATCGAGTCCCTTCACACAGACGAAGAACTGCAAGGCTGCGGAGAGCTGATTCGCGGAGCCAAGCTCTACATCCTCCAGCCCTTCGTCCCCCGGGACAACCTTCCCGATGAAAATCTGCGGGATGGACAGCGCACCCGCCCCTCCTTTCTGGAGCATGCGAAAAGCGTTGTCGAAGGCTATGTGAATTGCGTCCAAATACGGTAAGTGACCATGATCAACATCGCACACTTCTGGAACTGGAACCGTGTGGCAGCCGAAAAATGGGAGGAGCCCATGGTAGCCTTTGCGGCCTGCGGTCATACCCAACTGGCCATGACAGCCCAACTGTCCTTGCAGGCGGCATTCTCTTCGGACTTCTGGAAGTCTTTGAAGGAGAAGGCGAAAGCGGCGGGTGTGACCTTTTCGGGCGTCCATGCGCCCTTTGGCGGGAAATGGGACTTGCTGGCGGGGGATCCGGAGTTTCTTCCTGTCAGCATGCATGTCCACAAGACCCTGCTGGAGCTTCTACCCAATGAATTCGGCATCCACACCTACACCATGCATCTGATGAACGACCTCTTTCCAGGAACGACAGAGCAGGCGGTGGACCAGCTGGGCGGCGTGCTGGAGCCCCTGCTGGAGGTAGCGGCCCGCCATCAGGTGATCATCGCCATTGAAAACGGCTTTCAGCCCATTGACAGTCCGGACACTCTGCCCCACTATCTCCATCGCTATGCGTCGGAGAATTTGGGCTGTTGTCTGGATTTGGCCCATGCCCACGTCATCGCCCATCGGCGCCATGAGGATCTGGACCGATACATCGACTTGCTTCTGCCTTCCATTGTCGTGTGCCATCTGCATGACAATGACGGCAAAGAGGACCGGCATTGGGTTCCCGGAGACGGCATCATCGACTGGCGGCACGTCATGCCGCGACTGACCGCAGCTCCCCGTCTCCAAAGCCTGCAGAACGAAAGCCACTCCGACGCCCTTTCCATTGAGGCTCTGTGTCACCGTATCGATGTGACATTACGGGGGATGTGAAAGAAAAGACCGAAGACGAACCCCCTTCACCTCCCCCTTTTTCGTCTATTGACACAAAAAATGCAAAAAAATGAAAAATAATTGCGATTTTCCCTTGCATTCCATATATAGGGAATTATTTTTAGATTAAGTAAGAATTCAATTTGACCGAAAGACTCATTTTTTTGCCGAGGGGGACATTTTACGCCATGAACTTTCACGATTTTTGCCGCATGCTGCTTGTGTTGGGAATTGGCTTCGCAGGAGCTGTCACCTTGGCGCCTCCATCGGCGAAAGTGCATCAGCTGCAGACAGAAGTGACGGTGCTGGAGAAGGCTCGTGAGAATCAGGACGAGCGGATTGTGGCGATGCGACAGAGCCTTGAGGCGCTGAAGCGCGGTGACAGCAACGCCGTGGAGCGGGAGGCCCGCGAGAAATACGGCTATTGTCGCGAAGGTGAACGCATCTATCATTTCGAATAGCGCTTCCATTTGGTATGTTGACGTTTCAGCAACCCGTCTCCGAGGAGTTTGTGCGCTCTTTGAAATGCGGTGACTCCCTGTTGTACAACGGCGTTCTGTACACGGCGAGAGACGCCGCCCATAAGTTTTTTGCCGCTGGAGCCAATCCCGTCTCTGGCCTTGACCTGCGAGGGGGCCTCATCTACCACTGCGGCCCCGTGACAGTAAAGACTGCGGATGGATGGGCAGTCACGGCGGCGGGCCCTACCACCTCCATTCGGGAGGAGCCCTACATGGGCACCCTGATTCGCCGCTTTGGACTGCGCGGCATCATTGGCAAGGGCGGCATGGGAGAAGGGACGGCGCAAGCCTGCCGGGATTGCGGCTGTGTCTATCTGCATGCCATCGGCGGAGCCGCCCGACTGCTGGCCCGTTGCGTGGAATCAGTCTTGGATGTCTTTTATTACGAGGATTTTGGCGCTCCAGAGGCCATCTGGAAGCTTCAAGTAAAGAATTTTCCCGTCATTGTGACGATGGACAGCACAGGCCGCAGTCTCCATCAGGAGGTGTTGCAAACCTCTCGGCGGCAGTTTGAGGCCCTTGTCCCTTCACGGTGACGGCGGTGTGCCATGGATAAGGAAAGCGTGCCATTTTATACGGCCATCGAGCTGGGAACCTCCACCATCAAGGTGCTCATCGCGGAATTCAACCCCCGTGGGGAGCTGATTGTCCGAGGCCACGGCAAGGTGGACGCCGTCCAGATGCGGAAAGGCGAAATCTTCGATGTGCAGAACACGAAAGATCAGCTTCGCCGTGCGCTGAAGGATGCGGAGTACGCCTCCAATGTCCGCGCTTATGACACCAGCGTGTTTTTGGCGCTGTCGGGAAGCTATGTGAGGACAGTCAACACTCAAGGTGAGATTGAAATCACCCGAGAAGGCGGGCGGATTCAGGAGCAGGACATCGCCGCGGCAGTTGAAATCGCCAAAGACTACAATCCGCCGGCGGCAGACATTCGGATTGACCGCTACGTGCGGCAGCATCGCCTGGCGGACGGCACTGAATACATCAACAGCCTAGGTCAGTGTTCCTCAAAGCTTTGCGTGGAAATGCAGCACATCATCGCCGACCAGAAGCGGCTGAACACCGTCTGCGGGCTCGTGCGAGATCTGGTAGGCAAGATCGATTATGTCTGCTACGTGCCCCTCGCCTGTGGCGCCGCCTGCATCCCCCCTGCCCGGCTGGACAAACCGCAGGATGGTCGGCTGGTCATCGACCTAGGCGCAGGAATGACCTCCTATTCCGTCTTCACCCCATTGGGCTGCTATCATTCTGGCCAGCTGGCAGTGGGCTGCGACCACATCGCCAATGACCTGGCCATCGCCTATTCCCTTCATATTCATACTGCTAGAAGCCTTTTGGAAAAGCTGGGCAGCCCGGGGATCAACTGCACCGTAGACCCGGCCCAACGGAACAACCACATCTTCTCCATCACGACACAGACCTTCAATGACCGGCAGCGGAGCCTAGATTCCTATGAAGTGGAGGACATCATCAGCATGCGGCTGAGCGAAATCTTCGAGGTTGTGCGCCATGAATTGGAGCAGCAGAAGGCGTGGCGATGGATTCCAGGAGACATCCTGCTCACAGGCGGCGGTGCCATGATTCCCGGCATCCTGCCTTTGGCCAACCACATTCTGAAACGGCCGGTTCTCCAGGGCAAGGCCTTCGAAGTGGGTGGCGTGCAGGAGGTTCTGGAATCTCCGGCGTATATCGCCGCCATTGGCCTCATCCGCGCGGGACGGCTCTATCAGGAGTTCCGCCTCAATGAAGAGCGCCTTGGTAGGACCCCCTCCAACCTCCTCCAAAAGGCCCTGAAGACATTTTTGGACATCGTCAATCCCTAAAGGCCCCTTTCGAGCATTGTCCCGTTCACGCAGATGGACACGAAGGAACACAATATTGACATGTGCAATGGGCCGTTGCTGAAGCCATTGCTCCTGTTCTCCCTGCCGCTGGTCCTGTCCGGACTGCTCCAAGTCATCTTCTATATGGCGGACATGATTGTGGTGGGGCGCTTTTGCTCCTACGAGGCTCTGGCGGCGGTGGGAAGCACATCGGCCGTCAACCAGCTCATCGTGAATTTCTTCATCTGCATCTCCGTGGGCTCCAACGTGGTGGCCGCCAATTATGTGGGAGCAGGCAATTCGGAGAAGCTGGTGGGGTCGGTTCACACCTCCATCGGGTTGGCGTTTTTCGGGGGACTCGCGGTCATGGCGCTGACCATGGTGGCGGCCTCTCCGTTGCTCCGCCTGATGGCCGCGCCGCCTCAGGTCCTTGATCTAGGCTGCCGTTTCATGATGGTGTACAGCTTGGGCATCCCCTTCACCATGCTGTACAATTTCGGCAGCGCCCTGATGCGCTCCTTTGGGGACAGCCGGCGGCCAATGAAATACATCACCGTGGCAGGTGTGCTGAATGTCATTTTGAATGTGGTCTTTGTGGCGGTCATCAAGATCGGGGTCACCGGTGTGGCATGGGCCACCGTGTTCTCCCAAGGGCTGGCCGCCTGGTTGACGATTCAGTCGCTCCGTCGGCTGGACACCCCGTGGCGGCTTCGCCTGAATCGACTGAAACCGGACGTGCGGCAGCTGAAGGAAATCATCCGCATCGGCCTTCCCACCGGAATCCAGTCCTCCTGCTTCGCCATCTCCAACATGCTGGTACAGAGCTCCGTCAACTCCATGGGTCCCACCGCCATCGCGGGAAACACGGCCGCCAGCAGCGTGGAGGGCATCACATGGGTTATGGATGGTGCTCTATTGCAAGCGGTTATGACTTTTGTTGCCCAAAACCATGGCGCAAGAAAATACCACCGTCTCTGCCGTGTGATCGTCTATGGGCTATTGTGCAACCTGGCCATCACCGTCATCCTGTGCCTCGGCATGGTTTTTTTCCGCTATCCCATGCTCAGCGCCTACAACAAAGAGCAGGAAGTGATTGAATGGGGCATCCGGCGGATGTCCGTCATGATACCCAGTTTTCTGCTGAGCACAGTGATGGACGCAGTGGCCGGCGCCCTTCGCGGGCTGAAATGCTCCATCATGCCCATGGTGACCACCTTGGTGGCCACCTGCGGATTCAGAGGACTGTGGATCTGGCTGGTCTTCCCCCATTATCGGTCCATGGAGTGTCTGATGCTGTCCTATCCCATCTCGTGGGCGATAATTTTGCTGGTGACAGGAAGCTATCTTATCTTCATGTGCCACAAGCTCTTGCGATCACCTGACCGCATCGACTGATTCCCCCGCGAAAGGGCAACCCCGTTTTCCCAAAAGGCATTTGACATGAATCCTGTTTTCTCTGCGGTTTTGGCCTGTGTGGCCCATGGCCTGTTCGGCTCGCTCATCACTGTCTACATGAGCGAAATCAGCGCCCGAAAAGTCAATCCCTTCTCCTTCTATGCGCTGTCCAATCTGCTGGGCGGCCTGCTGGCCGGCTGCTTTCTGCTGTTTCAGCCAATGGCGATTCCCGCCCGGCTGGGGCTGCTGACGGCGGTCCTCGGGGCCTGCGGCTTCACCTATGTGGTGGCGCTTTTTGTGCAGATTCGCTGTTTCGCCTATGGGCGCCGAGGCATCGCCGCCGCCTGCATCACCTCCGCCAACGTGATTCCCTTCCTGTTTGGCATCCTTGCCATGGGGGAACGGCCCGGCGGCCTAGGCTATGTGGGAGTCGTGCTGCTTATCGTGGGCATGGTAACCTGCGCCATGACCAGCCGGAAGAAGGAAGAAAGCAATTCAGAGGAAGGCACTTATGCAAAATGGCTTGGCCTTCTGATTCTCTGCGTGGCGCTTAATGGCATGGGGCAGATCTTCCAGGGCCTCTCCTCATGGCTCAAACTGGATGACGTGCCCGGCATGGCCCGCGCCGCTCTGCTGATGCTGCTCTCCAGCCTGGGCAACCTTCTCGCCTGCCTCTTGACCCGCCATCCCCTTCACCATGACTTGAAACCAAATCTTCCGTGGGCCGCCGTGTGGGCCATCATCGGAACCGGAACCAACCTGATGGTCTTTGTGGCCATGGACGCCATGAGCCGCGTTGGCATCGGGGCCATGACCTTCGCCATCAGCAGCAGTGCCTCCCTCCTGTTCTTCCTGCTGTATACGGCTGTTCGTTTCCGCGAACGCTACCCCTTGGCCACCCTTATCGGCATGGCGCTGAATGTGTTAGGCATGGTCACCATCGCATTGGCCGACTGATAAGTCCCTGTGGTTGCAGGCGACGCGGACAGAGTCGCGCCTTCCCGACATGCCACCAAATCTATTGCGGGTCAGGCACGGCCATGTAATGGACGCCCACGTTGTTGGCGACGCTTCGCCGGCTGTTGTTGCTCTGATGGTTCAGCATGACGGGTTTGTCGCCGTTGAAGAAGGCCAGAGAAGTGGATCCGCCTCCATCCATGTTCAGGCCGTCCCACGCACCCAAATGAACGAGCCAATCCGCGCATTCCGAGGTGGTGACGCCCAAGCTGAAGTCCTTCTGGCGGCCATCAATGACCAAAAGGTAGAGATGACGGCCCTCTTGGGAAAGACCGAAGCAGGTGCGGGGGTGAAGCGCCGTGTCCTGCACAATGTTCTTCCCTTCACGCACAATGACGTCAAAGCCAGAGACCGCCACTTTCAGGGCGGCGATGTCCTCTTGGTCCCCGTTGGGTTTGCGCATCTCCGCATGACCATCCTGATAATAGAAGAAAGTCGGCCTCCCGTTGTCCGGAGCGACCAGTTTGCCATCGCTGACCGTGAAGCCAATGTTGTCTGCATATTTATGATTCCAAGGCGCTTGGAAGGGGCTCCAAGGAGCGGCGTTGACGGCTAGAATCATGTTCATGCCTGCTTTTCGACAAACGTCCACATAATTGCAGGTGGTCATCCGTCGGGTTCGGACGATGCCCTCAGGAAAGTCCGGCATGGGTTGACCGTTCAGGGGATCCGCCTCTGTTGTGTGCAGTGTCAAGCCCGGTTGTTTCAAATCGATGCGAACGGCGTGGAGCTGCAGAATGCGGGGAGAGGTCAGCTCATGCTTGACATAGAGGATGCCCGGATGCAGCTCAATGGCGGTCTGCCAGTCATAGACTCCGGCCGGCGCCGCTCCATCCGCCCAGCTTTTCGGCAGGAACAGCACAACTACAAGGGCAGTCAGAAGAAGGTGTTTTTGGGTTTTCATGGGGAAGTCCTCAACCAGATTTTTGCAATAACCGAATAACATCGCAAGATATCGCATGCAATATCTTGCATTTTTCAATATCGTCTATGGGAATAGTAGGATGGGGTGGCGGAGCAGGCGCGGGCGACGCAGAGGGTGACGCCATCGTGCTCCAAAGGCAGTTCCTTCAGGAAACGGCTTGGCAGGCAGGGCATGTTCCCCTGCCAGGTGTAGATGGATTTGGGGCAGAGGAGGGTCAGACCAACCTTGGCCCGCGTGATTCCCACATAGAAGAGGCGGCGCTCCTCCTCCAGACCCTCTTCGTCAGTGGCGGAATTGGCATGGGGAAGCATTCCTTCGGCCACGCCGACAATGAAGACGTAGGGGAATTCCTGTCCTTTGGAGCTGTGGAGCGTCATTAGGGTGATGCGGTCCTCTTGGTCGTCGTCAGCCTGTGTGTCGGTCATCAGGGAAGCGTCCGCCAGAAAGTCCGCCAAAGAGGCGGAGGGGTTTTCGTCCGCGAATTGACGGACGCTGGCGAGGAAGGCGTCAATGTTGGCCAGCCGCTCCTCCGCGCTGGGCTCATCCCGTTTGACCTTGCCGCGACGACTGGCCAGAAGAGCCTCCCTGCGGTAGTTCCCCTGCAGGTCGGAAAGGCGCAGCACCTCTTGAACCAAGTCGACAAGATTCTCGGCGGGAATGGCTTGCAGCTGGCGGCACCATTCGGCCAACTTCAGGATTTTGGGCTTTCGGCCAGACAGGTGCTTGGGCAAATCGGGGCGGCAAAGCAAGGTGAAGAGGGGCTGTCCGTTGGCCAAAGCGGTCTGCTCCAGCCCATCAAGGGACTTTTCGCCCACGCCGCAATTTAGGCAAGACACCATTCGGCGGAAGGCCACCGTGTCGTTGGGATTGTTCTTGATGCGAAGAAAGGCCAAAATGTCTTTGACCTCCTTTCGTGAATAGAAGGGGATGCCGCCCACCAGACGGTAGGGGAAATGGTGTTCGATGAAGACCTTCTCCAGCACGCGAGACTGGCTGTTCGTTCGGTAGAAGACCGCCATGTCGTTGAGGCAGAAGCCATTGTGAATGAGCTTCTTCGCCTGTCTCATGATCCATGTCGCCTCCTCCAAAGCGTTGTTTGTCTGAACAACGAGAATGGGGTCTCCATAGCCCTTATCGCTAAAGAGGGATTTGTCAATGCGTTGGGCATTTTTCCGGATGAGCTCGTTGGCCACGTCCAGAATCGTCTGGGTCGAACGGTAATTCTGCTCCAGACGGACCACGCGGGCGTCCGGATAGTCCTGCGTGAAGTTCATGATATTTCGGTAATGGGAACCCCGCCAGGAGTAGATGCATTGGTCGGGGTCTCCCGTGACATGGATGTTCCGTTCGGGGCCCACCAGAAGTTTCATGAGCTCATATTGGGCCTGATTGGTGTCCTGATATTCGTCTATCAGAATGTAGCGCAGTCGGTTATGATAGAGCTCCCGCGTCATCGGATCCTCCTCCAGAAGCCGGATGACCAGCAGGAGCAGATCGTCGAAGTCCAGGGCGTTCATCTGCTTCAACGCCGCCGCATAGGCGTCCGCAACCCGTGCAACAGCATCGACATCAATATGTAAATAATTGATATTCAAATATTTACGAATGTCCATCCGGTCATTTTTCGCCTTGCTGATGAGATGGAGAAGCTCCGCGGGGGAGAATCCCGCCAAGATTCCGTCCGGCAATCCCTTCAGCGTATGCTTCATAAGGGAGAGCTGTTCATTTTCATCGTAGATGCTGAAATCCGATGTCCAGCTGTCGTTCAGGCGGCCAATGTCCTTTCGGAGGAAGCGGGCGCAACAGCTATGGAAGGTGCCCAAGTTTCGGGGGACCTCCCCCACAAGGGACAGAATCCGCTCCCGCATGACGGAAGCCGCCTTGTTCGTGAAGGTCATGGCAAGGATGGAGGACGGCCAGACCCCTTTGGAGATGAGATAGGCGATGCGCCGCGTCACCACGCGGGTTTTTCCCGAACCGGCGCCAGCCACCACCAACATGGGGCCGCCCAGATGGGTGACCGCCTCCGTCTGCGAGTCTGTAAGTCCTTCTAATATATCATCTTGCATTTGCGTCATGGATGCATGGCCTTCAACAGTTGGGGGAAGGCGGCGATGACCCCTTCAACAGGATTGACGGGAGGCAAGGCCCGCAAGGCCGCCAACGAGAAGGCCCCCACATCATGGCCGCTGGACTGGAGGGACAGACGGAGGGCAATGGCGCCGTTGAGAATATGGCGGCCGTCCGGCAGCGCATCTGGATTGACGGCCTCATAGAAGCCGCAGAGCATGTCGTCCGCCGTCCGGTCCAACAGTCGAGAGGCGGCGAACTCCACCGCTTCCCGCAGGTCCTGCAGTCCATAGAAGACCATGTGGGGACCTGCGTAGCCGGACTCGATGGCCGTCAAGTTGCCTGGGGTGTTGGCGTAGCCATGGGGGAAAACCATGGGACTGGCCAGCCGGGGCCCCTTCTCCACCAACTGCTTGAAGAAGGCAAAGGCGGAAGTGGTGGCGCCATAGTGGGTCTGGGTGACAATGCCTTTTCGGTCCGTCAGTCCGTCGCTTGAGGCCGCAGTGCTGGCAAGCCCCATGGCCGCCAACAGCATGGCGCCGGAGGGGTCCAGATAGCCTTTGACGGACTTCAGATATGCCTTGGCGTTGAAGGTCGCCAGTTTTCCGTTGGCGCCATCCGTCCACTGCAGCCATTCAGGTTGCTGAAGCAGCTCATTGCCGTTGCCCACATTTTCGGGAAGGACCCAACCCATCTCCGAGATGTGGATGATTTGGTTTTCATCGGCGGGTGCCAACGAACCAGCCATGGCTTTTTCAGGCAGAGAGAGGACGAGGGAGGCGTTGTTGCCGCCGATTCCTGCGGAGTTGGTAAGGGTAATGGAGCTGGGGTGGATTCTGGCTCGGCCGGGGACGCAGTCCACGGGAGCGCATTCGGGATCCAGCTCGTTGTGGTTGACGGTGGGGGGAACAACGCCGCGGCGCATGACCTCCAGGCTGATGATGGCCTCCGCGAGGCCGGCAGCGCCCAAAAGGTGGCCCAGCTGGGACTTGTGGGCGGCGACGGTCAGCGTGGCCAGCCGCTGGCCGAACAGGTTGCGAAGGGCGGCGGCCTCCGTGGCGTCGTTGGCGCGAGTGCTGGTGGCGTGGGCGCAGATGTGCTCCACATCCTCCGGCTGGAGCCCCGCATTGCGCAATGCCTCGGCCATGACCTGGCGGGAGCCTTCCGCCTCCTTGCGGGGCGCGGTCATGTGGAAGGCGTTATTTCCTGTGGCGCAACCGGATACATCGCCGATGCCGCCGGCGGTCCCGGCTCGGGTCAGCAGCATGGCCGCCGCCCCTTCGCTGAATATGGTTCCGGAGCGGGAAGGGTCAAAAGGTCGCATGACATCCGTGGTGATGGTGTGCAGATTGCTCAACCCGCACCAGCAGTATTCCGTCAGCACGTCATAGGCGATGACCAAAACCCGGTCCGCCCGCCCGTTGGCCAAGATGTCCCGTGCGACGGCCACTGCGGCGCCGCCGGAGGCGCAGGACATGGAAATCTGCTCCCGAGGCCCCCCGCAGCCGAAGAAATCGCCGATTTCAGCGATGAAGCCATCGAAGAAGCCATAGCTGTCTTCGTCCAAGGCCCCCGTGTCCAACCGTTCCCGCCATGCCCACTCCAATGACTCCATGGGACCGAAATTGGTGGCGAGAACCAGGCCCAGTCGACCGTCGAACTCATGCTCCGCAGCGCCAGATACCGTTCCAAGTGCCTGAAGCCCAGCAGTTTTTACCATGGCAGCCGCCAAATCATCGTCCGGATAGGTCTGACGCAGGGTCTCCTCCACGTCTGGCGGGAGCTGGCCTGCCTGCTTTTGGGCGTAGGGGGCGGCGTCGAAGCGGTCAATGTCCCGAAAGCCGCAGAGTCCGGAGCACATGCGCTGATAGACTTGGGCCACGCCATTGCCGAGGCAACACACAAGGCCCGTTCCCGTGATTTGGATATGCATGGTTCGTCTCCTTTCAGCCCATGAAGAGGCCGCCATCGATGGAAATCACCTGCCCGGTGATATAGTCCGCTTCCGCGGAGCAGAGGAAAGCCACCAGAGCTGCCACCTCTTCAGGCCGCCCGAAGCGGTGCACGGGAATGGTGCCAGTCAGGTCCTTTCGCTTCTTGTCCGGAATGACCGCCGTCATCGGACTGTCGATAAAGCCCGGACTGACCGCATTGACACGGATGCCCAACCCGGCCATTTCTCTGGCGGCGGAGCGGGTCAGCCCCACCAGTCCCTCTTTGGCGGCGGCGTAGTTGGAGCGGTTGGCGGAGCCCATCCTGCCGGCATCGGAAGCCATGTTGACGATGCGTCCCCAATGGCGGCGGGCCATGGGCATGGCGGCCGCCCGCATGAGACGGAAGGGGGCGCTCAAATTGACGGCCAGGCTGCGGTCCCACTGCTCATCCTGCATGAAGGAGACGGTGGCGTCCGCCAAAAATCCCGCATTGTTCACAAGGATGTCCAGCTTGCCGAATGTGGCCATGACGGCCTCCACCAAGGCGCCGCAGGCGGCGCCGTCCCCCAAATCCGCCTGAAAGACCTCGCACGTTCCTCCGGTCGCCCGAAGCTCGTCCCGCAGCGCAAGCGCCGTCTCTTTGCCTCCATGGTAATGGAGGGCGACGGCGATGCCCTGACTGGACAGTTTGCGGGCGATGGCCGAGCCAATGCCGCCGCTGGCGCCCGTGACCAACGCCACCAATCCCTCTACGGGCTGCGGGGCAGGTGTGCAAGCCCCTGCGGTCGAGGATTTTGCAACGGCATCGCAAGCCGTTGCAGAAGAAGGGCTTGTAGCGACGTCACAAGTTGTTGCGGGAGAGGTGGTTGGAGAGGAAGCCGCTGGCGCCTTGCGGGCGGCCAGATAATCCTCCACGTCCTTTCGATGCAGCATGTCCCGATGGCAGAAGGCGGCCACCTCCGCCAAATCAACGCCGTTCTGGCGAGCCAGAACCTTGGCCGCCGGCGCCGCCTTGAAGGATGGCTTAGAGCTGGCGGGGGTTTCCGCCATAAGTCCCGAAATGTCAATGTCCAAGGCACTGTCGGCCACATGGGCCTTCAATTTGGCGTCGTTGGCGGCTGCCATGTCCGGCGCCGCCGCTCCCGCCGGCCCGATGGCGCAGAGGGCATAGCCCAAGGGGACCGTGCTCTTCTCCTGCGCATAGATGGCCAGCAGCGTCCCGTCGGCGGGCGCCTCGAATTCCGCCACCGTCTTGTCCGTGATCAGCTCCACAAGGAACTGGCCGGCCTTCACCGTGTCCCCCACGGCGACCTGCCATGGGCCGATGGTGGCCTCATCCATGTTCTCATATATCTTCGGCAACTCCACAATGGTCACGTCACTCATGGCATTATCCTTGTCTCACCGTTCGCTTTTGGCATTCTTCCTTTCAAAACCCATAATGGGATAAAACGTTTGGAAAAGGGTGAATATTGGACGTGGAGCAGACGGCTCCTCCTGCGCTTTCCATGGACAAAAGCGAAAATCATGCCCTGAAATCCGCTTCTGCCGATGAACAACAATTCAAATCGCCCCCTTGGCAAGTCCCAAATCCCGCTGTGATTTTGCAATAAAACTGCATAATAGTGAATGCATAAAACGAATAGCAAAAACATCCCGCAAAAAGAGCCGAATTTGGCGAAAAACGCGTCCGGAAGAGTGAAAAATGGCACCTCTTTATTCGATGATTGCCCCAAAAGGGCCCCACGATGCCCTTCTTCGCGTTTTATGCCCAACCCTGTATATTAATACCTCCCCTGCCCTATCGGGCCTAGAAAGGCCGCTTTTGCGAGCTTGACCTTTCTTGCATTTTCTTTCATAATCTTGCAGTTTTTACTTGCGACCGTTGATTCGCGAGAGGACAAAAGCCCCTTCTCTCATGGCCCAAAGGGGCGTTTTTCATCCAGCGGACGCTTTTTGAGGCCTATCCATCCATCGTCCGAAAAGATAGTATGTCCAGCTGATGAGAAAGCCTGTCCCGAAGCCGAAGATGCCGTTCCACCAGATGACACTGAACCCCAGAAACGCGCTGTGGCGGAAGAGATAGGTGACAAGCACGCGCATTCCCAACGCGCCAACCGCGACCACCATGGGCACGCCGCTGTGTCCCGTGCCCTGAAATACGCCAAACAGTGGAATGTAAACCGAAAGGACGATGTTGATGATGGCCACCGCGTGAAGATGACGGAGACAATAGGCGGATGACTCGTCGCCCAACCCGAACAACGCCACAATGTCCTGCGCGAATCCCCAGACGACCGCCGAGATGAGCAGGGTCATCGCCAAAGAGATGAACAGCGTCTGATGGGTTCCTGTCTTCACTCTTGCGATCTTTCCCGCTCCGTAGTTTTGCCCCGTATAGGTGGCCAACGTGGTCTGGAAGGCATGGCAAGGCAGATTCAGATAAAGCTCAATGCGGTGGCCGACGGTGAAGGAGGCGGTCATCGCCGGCCCGAAGCCGTTCACCGCCCGCTGAATGAACGTCAGGCCCAACGAGACCACCGTCAGCTGCAGCGTGATTGGCAACCCAATTCTGACAGTGTGTCTGACTCGGGACGAGTCCCACCGAAAATCGCCTGCACGAAAGCGGAACACAGGATATTTGCGATGCATGTACAGGGTGGCCACCGCCAGCGAGACGGCCTGGGCAATGCCTGTCGCAATGGCCGCCCCCGCGACTCCCCATCGGAACACCGCCACAAACAGCAGGTCCAGCAGAATGTTCAGCACAGAGGAGACCAGCAGAAAATAGAGAGTCGAGGCACTGTCGCCGACCGCGCGCAGGATGGAGGAAACCGCATTGTAGCCATATTGGAAGACAAGTCCCAGGGCATAGAGGCGAAAATACAGGAGAGTGTCCTTCAGAATGACCTTGGGGACGGCAATGAGATGGACACAGGCCACATGGGAGACGGCCAGCCCCAACACCGTGGCCACAACGCCGAGGAACGTCAGAAGCAGAAGCCCTGTGGCGGCGTCGGCATGGACATCCTTCTCCTCCCCTGCGCCATAGCGCTGCGCCACGACCACGCCATTTCCTGCGGAGATGCCCAATGCGACCGCCAGAAGAAGAAACACGAAGCTTCCGGTCGTCCCCACGGCGGAAAGAGCCGCCTCGCCCGTGAACCGCCCAACGATCAGCATGTCGACGGTGCTGTAGAGTTGCTGCAGAAGCGCCCCTGCGAGCACAGGGATGGCAAAGCGAACCGTGTGCCGCCATGGCGGACCTTCCGTCATCGGGATTCCAGCCAGCCTTCCCATCGCCTTCATGCCTCGTGGACGCGTTTGCCTGTGATGTGTTCAGGGACGAGACACAGGACCTGCACCCGTGCGCCTGCCGACTGGATTTCCCTCTCGATGTCCTCCTCGCTGGGGTTGAAGCGGCGGGCCAGTTCACGGCACAGCTCCAACGCGAAATGATGGTCCGTCACGAACTCAATGCGGCCAAAGACCACCACGCTGCGGAACGTGTAAGCCCAACCGCCCTCGTCCCGCACGCCGTCGTCGATGACCGTGAAGGAGACGCGGCAGTCATTGCGCAGGGCGTCGATCTTGTGACCCTCCTTCGCGCCATGGAAATAGATGCGTCCGTCCGCTTCGCGGTAGTGCGGATTCAGCCAGACGCCATATGGCCAGCCATCGTCACCCGTCATGGAGAGCACACCGCGCTTCGCGTTGGCAAGAACCTCCAGCGCCTCCGCCTCGGGAAGCTGCTGTTTGAAACGTCTCATTGGGCGGAACATCCTCTTCTCCCTTCAGTTCCCTTTGGCCAGCTTGACGCCCATTTCGAAGGCCTTCTGGCAGTCCTGCGGAAAGACCGTCTCATGGCGAAGGCGTTTGGCGTCGGCGTCGAACCGTCCAAGATGGTAACGGCTGTAGTCCTTGGCCTGCAGCGTGTCCGTGGAGAGCAGCATCTCGCAGTGTCCGAAAAAGCGCGTCATCCAGTTCTCATAGCGTTTGAACAGGTCATGATAGCCGATTTGTCCGAAGAGAGTCTCGGGGCAGTTCATCGTGAAGACAAGCCCCATCCGCTTGCGGGGACTTAACGGGCTGTTCGTGTCGTCATAGTTTAGATATTGGAATAGGAAGCGCTCCAAAAAGGAACGGGCCTCCCCCGTGATTTCGCTGAAATAGATCGGGCTACCCAAGATGACCGCGTCCGCCACGTGCGCCTTGTCCAGCACGGCGGTCAAGTCGTCACGAAGGACACAGCGGTTGGGCCGCGGCTCCTTCTTCAGTTTGCAGCTCAGGCAGCTGACACAGCCTCTGAACTTGAGGTCGTAGAGCTGAACCATCTCCGTCTCCGCGCCGGCCGAGGCGGCGCCCTCAAGCGCCTTCTTCAGCAAAGTGTCCGTGTTCCAGCCCTTGCGCGGACCTCCATGAATCGCAAGCACTTTCATTGTGTTCCTCCTGTTGTCTTTTTGAATCAATGTCAGGGGCCGCCGTCGTCCATGAGCCATTTGGAGAGGGCATTTCTCTCCTCCACCGTGAACACGGCAAAACTCTGGCATGGCTCCCACGCCGTGTCTTAATGTAGCATTTCTATTTCCTCTTTCTATCTTGTTCTCCATGATTTTGAAGCTTTTAGAGCAATGGTTCACCGCACTGTCAAGTTGCGTCCTTTTCGGCGCAGGGGGTTGACGACATTTCCCTTTTACGGAAAAAGGAGTATTGTAATGCCATCGTCAGCGATTCAGATTTCCCGCTTCGACCATCAATCCATGACGGAATCCATGACAAAGGAAAAGGACACAATGAAAATCGCATGGTTCAAACGAATCATCTCCCCTGAAATCGGCGCGGACATGGCCGGCTACGGCCGCGGAGACCACAGCGTGGCCAAGCTGGACGATCTCTACATGAACGGTCTATGCGTCGATGACGGCCACAACCGGATTCTCATCATCAGCTTTGACTTGATCGGCATGGACGAAGCCATCATCCGCCGCAACCGCCGCTCCTGCGCTCAGCTGCTGGGGGTTCCCGAAAGCCATGTCCTTTTCAGCTGCACCCACACTCACAGCGGCCCCCACACCCGCTCCCTGAACACCGAGGACTCCCAGCTGAACCTCCCCTATATTGAAAAGTTGGAACTTGCTATACAAGAAGAAGTTACAAAACTTTCCACGGCGCTGTTCACAGATTGCAAAGTGGGCTTTTACTCCGCCCTCTGCGATGAAAACCGCAACCGCCGCTACACGACAGCGGACAACTGCGCCAGCTTCCTTCCCTATCGGCTGGAAATGCGACCTCTTGCAAAAGGTCCTGTGGATCAGGAACTTGGCATCATCTATTTCTTTGACGGCCAAACCCGCGCCCCTCTCTATGTCATCGGCAACTACGCCGCCCATCCTCTGGCCAGCCACTCCATTGGCCTGGGCGGTCACCGCATCTCCGCCGACTATCCAGGCCATTTCCGTGACACCATCGCCGCCGAATGCGGCATTGACAGCATGTTCATCGCTGGCGCCCAAGGGGATGTGGTTCCCAAAGAGGACGAACAGGGCTCCGACGCGGCGCGGAGCATGGGCGTCGCCTTGGGCAAGGCGGCCATCTCCGCCATGATTGAGATCACCCGCAATCCAGGCCGCTTTCATATGAACGATGCAACCGTCGGCGCCTGCATGACCCATTTCACATCGCCCCTGCGAAAGAAATACTACGGCAATCGGGACTCCATGCCCTTGTTCTACGCAGGAAAGCGGGAAATCACCTTGGACCTGCAATGCATGGCCATCGGGGACGTCTGTCTGGTGGGAGTCCCCGGAGAGCTTTGCACGGAACTGGGGATGGAAATCAAATGGCACAGCCCCTTCCGCCGTACCTTCATCGCCTACAACGCCACCGCCTACTTCTCCTATATCTGCCCCGGAAACTTCCTTGTATCAGGAGGTTATGAAGGCGATCACCACCGCATGTCTGCCCGAGGCGGCCTCAAGCTCGTCAATGCCGCCGTGGATGCCCTCTACGCCCTGCGGGAGGAACTCATCCCTTCGGAAAACGGCAACTATCCTGATGACCTGGAGCAGAAACTGGTCAACATCCCCCCGAATCAATAAACCCCGAAAGGCGCAAGGGAAGCCATGAAATACATATATATAAGATGTATATGTCATGGAGCTTTATAGCGAAGAAGTCCATATGATTCAAGATGCGTTGCTTTGATTGCCTTATGAGGTCTCCTTTTTAAGGCTTTTCGGGTCTTTCGCGGTTTCCATTGAAAAATGGCTGAATGAATGGATTGATGGACTGTGAATTTCATCGGTGCGGCTGGAACAATTCATTTTCTCCATTAAAGTAAATGGCATGAAATCGATAGATGACATCATCTTCCGCCCTGCCCGCTATGCGCAGCCGGAGCCCATTGCCCCCCAACGGCGGCTCTGGCCGGAAAAGCGGCTGCAGGAGTCTCCCCGCTGGTGCTCCGTGGACCTGCGGGACGGCAACCAGTCGCTGCCCAATCCCATGACGCCCGCCCAAAAGCAGGACTATTTCCAATTGCTTTTGGAGATTGGCTTCAAGGAGATTGAAATCGGCTTCCCTGCCGCCTCGCAGGACGAATGGAATTTCTGCCGCCGTTTGGCGGAAAGCAAGGCGGTTCCGGAGGATGTGACCATTTCCGTGCTGACCCAAGCTCGGGAACATGTCATTCGGCAGACGCTGGAAGCGCTTTCCGGCTACCATAAAGCAATTGTCCACCTCTACATCCCCACCAGTGACCTCCATCTGGAGTTTGTCCTTGGACAAAGCCGCGAAGCCGTGCTGCAGCGGGTCCGCCAAAGTGTCCGACAGGTGCGCCGTCTGACGGCAGAGCACCTGCCTGACTGCGCCGTCACATTGGAATTCTCTCCGGAGGAGTTCACGGACAGCGATCTTGGGTTCGTCATCCAGCTGTGCATCGCCTGCGGGGAGGAATGGGAGCCGTCTGCAGAGCGGCCCATAGTGTTCAATTTGCCATCCACGGTGGAGCGAGCTCTTCCCACCCACTATGCGGACCGAATCGAGGCTTTCCTGGAACAAATGCCCCGAAAGTGGCCGTTCATCACGTCTCTCCACGCCCACAATGACATGGGCGGCGCCGTGGCGGCCACGGAACTGGCGATTCTAGCCGGCGCCCAGCGGGTGGAGGGGACTCTTTTCGGCAACGGCGAGCGGTCGGGCAACGTGGATTTGGTCACGCTGGCGCTGAATCTCGAGTACCTTGGGGTGAAAACCGGATTGGATTTCAGCGACATCAATGAAATTGGCCGTCGAGTGGCGTCGCTGACCGGTTTGCCAGTGCACCCCCGCTCCCCTTATGCGGGAGAACTGGTCTTCAACGCCTATTCAGGCTCCCATCAGGATGCCATCCACAAGGCCCTTGGCCGACAGGACGCCATCCAGGCCCGCTTCGGCGCATGGAAAATGCCATATCTGCATATCGACCCGCGACGGTTGGGCAGGGATCTGGAGCATTGCATCCACATCAACAGCCAGTCCGGCAAGGGCGGGCTGGCCCACGTTTTGGAGAGCGACTATCATATCCTATTGCCCCTCGGCATGTTAGCTGAATTGGAGAAGCGGGTGCAGGACACCGCCAACCGCCAAGGGCGGGAACTGCCCTCCTGTGAAATCTGGAATCAGTTCCTCCACGAATACAATCGTCAAGACCATCCCCTGCATCTCATCAACTACTGGCCGCGGCCTGACCCCGAAGAGCCCTCCCGAATCTACAGCGAAGTCCACATCGACTTTCAGGGGACGCGCCACACCCTCCATGACCGGGGGGACGGCCCCGTCTCCGCCTTTGCCGCCGCCATCCGCCAGTTGCCCCTGCCCAGCTTCCTGCTGCTCAGCTACGAGGAGAAGTCCATGGGGGCCTCCGTCCATGCGGAATCCATCACCATCGTGCAGATTCAGACGGAGGATTCGCAACGCTACTATGGCATCGGCTTTGGCGCCAACATCGTCCAAGGGGCCGCCCGAGCCCTGATTTCCGCCCTAAATCGGGTCCTTTAGCCCACAAAATATACATAATATATTTATTATCAACAATTTACAACAATTCAAGGAGAAGCTCCATGAACAATTGGAAACTTGAGACCATCGCCGTCCAAAGCGGATACACGCCGGAGAACGGCGGCGCCCGCGTTGTTCCCATCACCCAAAGCACAACCTATAAATACAATGACGCCCAAAGCGTGGCTGACCTGTTCGACCTGAAGCGGGAGGGATTCTTCTACACTCGTCTGGCCAACCCCACCGTCGCCTGCTTTGAAGGCAAAATCGCCGCGTTGGAAGGGGGCGTGGCCGCCGTGGCCACCAGCTCCGGACAAAACGCCAACTTGCTGTCCATCATGAACATCGCGCGCTGCGGCGACCATGTGGTCGCCCTCTCCAGCCTGTACGGCGGCACCATCAGTCTCTTCACCAACACCATGAAGAAGATGGGCATCGAGTTCACCTTCGTCCGCCCCGAAGCCACTACGGAGGCCATTGAGGCCGCCATCCGCCCCAACACAAAGGCCATTTTCGGCGAAGTGCTCGCCAACCCCGAACTGGTGGTTCTGGACATCGAGCGGATGGCCGACATCGCCCACCGCCACGGCCTTCCCCTCATCGTGGACAACACTTTCCCGACCCCTTACCTCTGCCGTCCCTTCCAGTTCGGCGCGGATATCGTGACCCATTCCACCACCAAATACCTTGACGGCCATGCCACCAGCGTGGGCGGCGTCATTGTGGAAAAAGGCGGCTTCAACTGGTCCAACGGCAAATTCCCCGAATTGTGCACGCCGGACATCAGCTACCACGGGTTGGTGTACACGGAGAATTTCGCGGCCTGCCCATACTCCGCCAAAATGCGCGCCCAGTGGATTCGGGACCTGGGCACTCCTCAGATGCCTTTCAACGCCTTCCTGACCATGCTTGGCTGCGAGACCCTCCATCTGCGCATGGAACGCCACAGCGAAAACGCCCAGAAGCTGGCGGAATTCCTTTTGGCCCATCCGAAAGTCAGTTGGGTGAAGTATCCTGGCTTGCCGGGGGATTCACAGCATGAAATGGCGAAGAAATACCTCAAGGGCTGCAGCGGCGTGTTGAGCTTCGGCGTCAAAGGCGGCAAAGCAGCCGGAGAAATTGTGATGGACAACCTGAAACTGGCGGCCATCGCCGTCCACGTGGCGGATGTCCGCACCTGCGTGCTGCATCCAGCCAGCATGACCCACCGTCAGCTGAGCGAGGAGGAGCTCATCGCCGCCGGCGTCTCCGCAGACCTGATCCGCGTCTCTGTCGGCATCGAAAACATTGACGACATCAAGGCGGACTTTGAGCAGGCGCTGGCTCTGGTCTAGGCCCAAGCTCAAACGCCATGTCAGGACACCCATGACACAGGAACTCCCCCCGTCCGCCCGCACGATTCAACCCAGTTCCGGCAAAGTCCTTGCCGGACTGGCGTTTCTGTTCTGCCTTCCTTCCCTAGGCGTTAGTCTTCTTTTCTACATTCTGATGGGAACGCAGTATTCTCTGCTGATTCCCTCATTTGGCATCAACCCTGGGGAGGCGGAAAGTCGGGGGGCTTTGGCGTTTCTGCTTAATCTCCTGCCCGTCGTGGCCTTCGGCGGCCTGCTGGCCAGCTTGGATCTGATTCGAAACTATTGGAAGGAACGGCTCCCGTCCCTCAACGGCTGGTCTAAGGAAAAGGCCCTCTGGCTGACTCTGCCATTCTTTGTTCTGGGGCCTCTTTACTACCATCTTGTCATTCTGACGGCCGCCCTAAAGGCCCCTGGGCGGAAGACGGCCTTGTGGAGTCTGGCAGGCATTTTGGGGGCCTCTGTCCAATGCATCGCCATCTGGTGGGGATTCATCGGCGAATTCAGCCTCGCCTTCGCGCCTGGCTTGTTCATCGCCTTGGCCGGCGTGGTCACTCTAATCGCCGCCATCGTCACCCTTCTGCAATTGGCTGACGAGCCCCCCTCCACCGGAGCCATTGTTCTGGCCGCCTTCTTTCTGCTATGCGCCTTCACCTCCCAAGTCTTCCATTGCGCCGCCGTCATTCGGGCGGAAAACGCCGGCTATGAGGCGGGACAGGCCTTTGCAAAAGCCGTAGGAAAGCCTTTGGAGGAGCTTCAGCCGAAGAATTTGTATCTCCCCAATCAGGACACCGAGACGGACGGCCCCATGGCCAAACGGCTCCAGGCCCTTCTGGAGAATCGACTAGAGGACGTTCCCGTGCTTCCCGTGGCTCTGCTGCGGCCTACGGACGAACAGGGCAACCGACTTCCCTATGGACAGTGGCCCGCCGACTATCTGCAGGAGTTTCACCAATGGCTCCAACGCATCCAGAAGGACATTCAGGAGCTGGACACGCTCATGGAAGGACCCGCAGGAAAACCCATCTGCCCAGAGCAATGGACAGGCCACAACTGGCCCGTCGTCGCCCTCTGCCTCCGTTGGCACGCCATCGTGGAAGTCCGGCTGGAGGACGCCATCCAAGGCAAGGACTCCAGTGGCGTCTTCCGTTCCCTGCAGCAGTTCGCATGGCTTCGGGACACCATCGCCGCCGTTCCCGACTGGAACGGCTTCCGCATCGCCATTCAAATCGAACGCCATCGTCAAGGCGCCATCAGCGAGGCATTAAGTCGTAAGTTATTGAATATCAATCAGTTGAATAAAATCAGCGCGTTCTCTCCAGAATGGTTCCTCCGTCAGGCCAGACAGGCCCTCGTGGGCAGCACCGCCGCCTATCTGGAAGAGATGGAGACCTATCTGAAGCCCCCAAAAACCTATCTATGGGACCCCAAGTCCCCCACCATGGGGCTGCCCAACATCGCCTTTTGGGGACGCTGGTCCCGCTTCCTCCCCGGAATTCAGGCGCTCGGCGGCATCGTCTACAATCCCCAATATTGGATCGTACAGAAAAGCCGCGCCTTTGTCTTGGAGGCCGCCACTCTTTCCCTCCCTGAACTCCCCCTCTATCTGCTTCCCACCCCATCGGCGGACGCCAACACCCCGTCCCGCCTTCATGCAAACACCTATGCCCCCTGCCATCTTTTGGCCATGGGCTATATTCCTATTTATCAACCAGATCCTGTCCTTTTGGGCATTTTGTCCGCAAGGCAACCCCTTTCCGTGATTCAAATGCATTCCCAACCCGCTTCCACGGAGGAAGCGGAAAATCCACCCCAACAAGAAGGAGGCAATCTATGAGTTCAGCCATCGAAAAACAAGCTCCTGCCATTTCCCTGGTCATTTCCATCCTTGCCTTGGCTGTTGCCTTGGTGCCGCAGTACAAGAAACTTCTGGGTGTCGGAAGTCCCAAAGGGGAAACGCCGCCCCCTGCCGCCGTCGGAGGCCCCATGGGCGGACCGGGTGGTCCCATGGGAGGTGGACCTGGCGGCATGGGTCCCATGGGAGGTGGACCTGGCGGCATGGGCGGCATGGGTCCCATGGGAGGCGGCTTTGGAGCACCGCCTGCGCCAGATCCTGAGCTGATTGCGCTGTATCGCCGTCGCGTGGAACTGATGGACCAACAGATTTCCAGCATTCCCACGGCGGATATCCGCCTGCAGCGGGATTTGGCCAAACTGATGCTGTTACGACAGGAGGCAGGCGGCCGTCGAATCATGCCCGGCGCGTCAGAGGCGTTTTTGAAGCTTCTGGTCCTCAAGGCAAGCCAGGCGGACAAACTGGCCATCAACCAGGCCGAAATCGATCTGTTGACGCTAACTGGCCGTCTGCGGAACAAAGAGGCGTTTAAGGAGGCTCAAGAGGCCTTTGGGGAATATCCCAACGTCCCCGTCAGCGATGACAAGCTCTCTGCGCTGCTTCAGGCAGAGCAAAGCCCTCCCATGCCCTAAAAAAGAAACGCCATCCAAAAACCGTTGGATGGCGAAAAGAAAGGTTTGGAGCGGGTGAAGGGAATCGGACCCTCCTAGCCAGCTTGGAAGGCTGGAGCATTACCACTATGCTACACCCGCCTCAATGAAGAATTCAATTACTATATGTTGGTTTTATGCCAATTCAAGTAAACAACTTGCAGAATTTTGACAAAACTGCATATTTTCGTCCTGAAACGGGAGCCGGTTTTCCTGCGGGACTGCTTCGCCTGGAGTACCGCAGCCCCGCCGACGGGTTGGAAGACTGGTCACTGGTCCTCCCGCCCGCCAACGGCGGCAGCACATGGATTGTCTGCATCCATGGCCATGGCTCCCGTGGCAACCAGCTCTATATGCGGCGCGACCTCAAACAATATTGGCTACCTGCCTATCTTGCAAGGGGTTACGGCATTCTGACCCCCACGCTTCGAGGCAATGCATGGATGAGCCCCCAAGCCGTGATCGACATGGACGCCCTTCTGGACTGGCTTCGCAGCCACTATGGCGCCAAACGGTTCCTCTTCTGCTCCGGCTCCATGGGTGCCACCAGCAACCTGATTTACGCTTCCCTGCGCCCCCAAAACGTGGATGGAATCATCGCAAGAGGAGCCGCCACCGACTTGCCCGCCTATCATGCCTTCTGTCGGGTCAACCAAAGCTCCCATCCCATTCTGCAGGACATCGCCGACAGCCTGGAGCAGTCCTATGGCGGCACCCCTCAACAGCGACTCGACCTCTACATGGCCCATTCCCCCATCACCCATGCAATGGAGCTCAAGGACATTCCCATCTTCATGGCCCATGGCAGTTGGGACAAAACCATTCCCGTCAGCCAGGGACGGAAACTGGCTGGGCTTTTGACGGAAAGCTCCCGCTTCGCCTATATGGAAATCCCTGGCGGCGATCATGATGCGCCACTGACCTTCGCCCTGAAGGACCTGATTCCCACCGTCAATGCCCTGCAATGGATTGACCCATGACCACGCCAACCATTGAAAACCTTGTCGCCGCCCTGCAATACGAGTGGAAAACCACGATTTACAGATATGCAAGGGAACTTTACAACACCTTGCAGATGCCGAACTTCCAGATTTACGACATGGCGGAGTGGGGGCGATGGGAAGGCGGAACGGTCCAATGTCTGAGCCTGAGTTGGGCTCTGGTTCTTGGTCATCCATGGTATGCGGTGGTCGATGTGCTCCGCCACGAGATGGCCCATGAGCTGACCGAATATTTCTACGGGCCAGGCGTGGAGGCTCCCCATGGCCCCCTCTTCCAGAAGACGTGTCGGATGCTTCGCGCCAATCCCGCAGCCTCCAGCACGTTCCCCCTGCTGGACCGTCTGGTTTTCCATCCAGAAGAGGAGGAGTCCGCCCATGTCGCCAAAATCCGCAAACTGCTCTCGCTGGCCACCAGCTCCAACGTCAATGAGGCGGAGGCGGCGCTGCTGAAGGCCCAGGAGCTGATGGCGAAATATCATGTGGAGCTTCCCCAAATCGACAAGGAGGAGAATTTTGTGGCCATCACCTGCGGGGCCCCGCTGGCACGTGTCTCCCGAGAATGGACAAGTCTAAGTTGGCTGCTGGAAAGACATTATGACGTGTTTTGTGTATGGATTGGCATCCCCAATATGGATGCAAAAGAGGACGGCGCCATGCAACGGAGGTCCATTTTGGAAATCTGCGGTCGGCGGGACCGCGTCGTGGTCGCCACCTATGTCTATGACTACATCCTCCGATATATAGATAATTGTATAAAGAGCGACCCGAAACTGCGCAAAATCGGCGTTCGGGCCCGACGGGATTTTATGTTGGGGGTCATCTATGGCTTCGAGGGCACCCTCCAAAGCCGCCAAGCCGCGTCCATCACGGCCCTGATTCAACAGGATGCCGCCCAACTGAAGGAATTTGTCCATTTCCGCTATCCCCATATGAAGCATTTTGGAAGCAGCCAGCTCCAAATCGACCAATCCCTATACGCCGCCGGTGAAAAGGCGGGCCGCAACATGGTCATCCCCCGTGGCGTGGAAAACGAAGACCTTCATGACGAAAGCCGCCGTCTCAACAAGGGGCAAAGCCGTTAACTGGCCCATAATCACCGCAAGAAAAGCTTTCATTTATTGCAATTCACGAAATTGTATTTTAAGCGATTTCGCCCCCTTATTCAGCAGCGGCTCCGTCACAAGGAAAACGCAGAAACGTTTCCAGAGGCCCCTGTACGGGCCTTTGCGCATTTCAGGTATTAATGTACCTAAAAGCAGGGGCCATGCCACAGAGGCCACGCCAGGGGCCTTAGCGGCCATTTTCCCTCAAAAAGAGGGTCAAAAATGGTTGGGGACGGCGACTTTTCGTCAACACCATGAAAAGGTCATCACAAGGGCTCAAAACACGTGATTAATATTGCAATGATTGCAATATTCAAGCCCCAAAAACCGATTCCGTCAACCTGGAATCCGGCTTCAGAGCTCTGAAATCCCGTGTAAAAGAGCCTTTTGCTCAAGCGGAAAAATCCGCTGAGGCACTCAAAGACCTTATGGCTTTGACGTTCCTCTGCCCTTCCCCTTGTATCATCATGGGAAATTTTGCCAAAGACGCTTGAAATCGCAATATAATGCATTATATCATGCATTATATGAAATCTAATATTGCAATTCTACATATCATTAGAGCAAGTCTGGCAAAGCGTCTGGCCTTGGTTCCCGCCTGGGTCTGCCTGACCTTCTTTCTCTGCGGACTCCATGCCTTCCCCAATTTCCATGGAGCGGCGCCCCTTTTCCTTCTTCTTCTCAGTCCTGTGGGGCTTTGGCTCTGCCCGAAACGACGATGCCCTGCAATCTGTCTCCTTCTAGGCTTGCTGCTGGGCAGCCCTGCCTGGCGGAACCACCAACGGAGTTATCTTCTGCATCTTCCTAGACGACAATGTTTTGGAGTTGTGGAAGGCATCATCTGCTCCCGCCCGACTTCAGGAAAGCAGGGAAGGCAAACGGCAATTCTGCGCATCGTGGCCTTGCATCAGGGGACGGAGCGCATTCCATGCCGTGGGCAACTATGGCTGCGGTTTTCGGAGACCATGCGGCTGCAATATGGAGACCGTCCCGTGCTGGAAGGCTGCTTCCTGCTTCCACAGGGGGCCGCCGACGGCGCCGACGCAGGCACACAAGGGTTTGAGGCCCATTTGGATAGCTTGGGCATCACCCATCTGTTTTTGGCCCAAAACCTGCTTTCCATAAGTCCCCCTGTCCTCTGGCGGCGATGGTGGGGCAAGGCCCTTGCTGTCAGCGAACAGGCGGGAAACGCGCTGGTTCATGGGATGAGCAGCGCTCGCCATGGGGGCATGTATCGGGCTATCGTATTAGGGGAGAGGGACTTGCTGGAACGGGAGGATCGCGAGAAATTTGTCCATTCCGGCACCATTCACATTTTCTCCATTTCAGGCATGCATGTGAATGTGACCGGAACCATGCTGCTGTTTGTCTTTCTGTTCCTCCCCCTGCCCTTTCGGCTACGCTGTGGGGCGACATTGCCATTTCTGCTCCTGTATGTGCTGTTGACCGGAGCCTCCTCTTCCGCCATGAGAGCCTTTTGGATGCAGACTATCATGGTCATCTCCATTTTGTGCCGACGCCCCGGCATGCCCAGCAATGCCTTGGCGGCCTCCGCCATCATCCTTTTGATGCAAAATCCCAACTATCTGCATAACAACGGCTTCCGCTTTTCCTTTGTCATTGTGGCAGTGCTGTTGGCCGGCGCCCGTCCCCTGACTGAGCTGTGCATGATTCTTACTGAACGCCGCCGCTGGCTGCCCCGTCCGCTGCGGGGACACCTTTCCCATGCGGTCAGCCAGGCGTTTGTGGCCATGGCGGGGGCCAGCTGGCTGGCATGGGCGGGAGGCTGTGGCCTGAGTCTTCTTTTCAATGGAATGTTCAGCTGGGGAGCATTGGCGGCAAATTTGTTCCTTCCTATCCTGATTCTATTCCTCTTTCAGATTGCCGTTCCCAAAATGCTGCTGGCATGGCTTTGTCCGCCCCTTTCTTTGGCCGCTGGACGGGGTTTGGACATGCTCTTCACCGTTTTGGACCTCACCACCTCGCTAGGCGGCTCCCCCATGCTACGGCAGACGGCGGCGGTGCCATCGCCTGCCATGGTGTGGGGGCTCTACGCTTTGCTTTTCATGTTTCTGTTGGTCGATGGCCACCGCTTGCTCCGCCTCTTGGGCCTGACTGGCTTTTGCCTTCTCTTGGGCATCTGTCTCATCAGACCCCGCCCCGTCGCCTGCGAAGTCTGGCTATGCGACGGCGGCAGCGGCGGCCCTCCCGGCTTGTGCGTCATCACCCCGCAGCCTTTTGCCGTCCACATACTGGCCACAGGCGGCACAGATGCGGCCATTCAATTGGCCGCCATGCTGAAACGGCGGGGTATCACGGAAATCGACACCCTGTTCCTTCTTGACAGCTCACGGGAGATGAAAGGGGCTTGGCGGCTTCAGAAGTTATTGCCTGCCAGTTCATTGGCCTATGGGATACCCAACCCTTCCCCTCGCATGAGGCGATATCTGAAAGAGACTCGCGGCAAAGGCATCCATGCCGCCCACCGCCCCTCCAATCAGCTGAAAATCACGAAAACGCCAGAGAAAACCATTGTCTGCAGGTGGCTTGGCCCTTCGAACCAACTTCCTCAACTTCAATGGTCCACTGGGGCGGATGGCAGAACCACCATCTCCATTTTTAATATAACATCTTGCATTCCAATATATTACATATATGAGCCATCATCACGTCCCCAATTGCGAAGAATCCATTGAACGCCATCATAGACCGAATTCCTCAAAGAACCGTTTCCACATATGAAAATGAATGACGGTCTCAGGACGGCGGCAAAGGCCCTCGCATCGACCTGGAGAAGGAGTCCGCCGAGTTTGGCGAGGTCTTCGCGCGATACGTCAACACGCCGCAATGGATGAAGGCCCCCAACGGCAAGCCGACAAAACTCACTGCACGACAGTGGGTACAGGTCCGCACGCCGAGCTTCAAGAAGAAGGCAGGGGATTGGGAGGCCGAACAACGCAGGGAACAACTGGAAAACACCCCAAGAGTGAAAATCAAGGCAGAGACTTTTGTCCAAACAGAAGGTGAAAGCGTGCAGGAAACCGCTAAAAAACTGTTCAAGAAAGCCGTTCAGAAAGACACAGTTGTTGGGCAAATCACCATAGACGAACGCAGCGCAAAGGATTCGCTTGGACATGGCTATGGGCAGAAAAAACTGGATGTGCTTGTCACATTGCAGAACGATTTTGACAACGCCGTTTATCTTGGAAGTGCCAAGGATTTCGATGGCAATGACCTAACCAATCATTACTTTGCTTATCCCGTCAACTATGACGGTGAATTGAACTATGTCTTTTGTAGAGCAAGGGAGGACAAACATCAAAACAGACTGTATGTCCATGAAGTATTTCTTGCGAGTGAATTAAATGAAAAAGGCGATACCCTTCAAACCGCTGCCGAATATTCCAAATAGAGGACTCAAGCCACACGGAGGTATCGCACTCTATAAAAATATATTGCAGGAAATTCTCAATGCAAATCCAAACGGTGTGACCAAAGTTTTGGACGAAAACGGCGAGCCGAAATTCACGTCCCTCAAAACGCCAGAATGTGGCATTTCGAGGGAATGACGTCTTCCGCAAAACGGCTACTTTTCGCCGTTCAAGAGACGGCGAAGGAAGGCGGCCTTTTCTGGAACTTCATGAAACTCAAGGGTTTCGTACAGTTCCACCTCATCCAGAGAAGAATCGTTGTAAAGGGCTGTCATGTCCGCCTCGAAATCATAGTTCTCCGGCCGGCACATGGTCAGAAAGCGATAGCATTCGCGGAAAACCCCCACACGGATCTTGCGGCCATGGGTCCGTTCCGGCGTGAAATAGTCCGCGAAGTTCCTGCACATCATGCTGATGCCATCCACGCTGCCCTCCTTGAAATAGCGATCATACAGCCAGGGAAGCCGTTCAAAGGCGGCCGTGCCCGCCGCATTGAATTCCCCCTGGACCGCCCGTTCCCCCAATTCCGCAGGGGGAAGCGTGCTCAGATATAAGGGACGACCGCCAGTGGTGGCCTTGCATTTGGCCAAATAGTCGGCAATGCCGTCCGCATAAATCATCAGCAGCTTTTTCAGGTCATAGGGTTCAGTCCATAAATCACTGCCATACAGTTGCTTATAGATTTCCCTCACTTCTGGATTGAAACCATACAACTCCGCGTAGTCCGTGCGGCTATGGGAGCGGATGTTGACCATGAATCCATCGAAAGGATAGGCGGCCAGCTCCGCGAAACGAGCCACCTGATGATCCATGACCGCCGGAATCCGATATTGGGGGACCCCCACAAAAACCTGCCGCTGGGTTTCGTCATGAAGCCGCCCCACATAAAAACCCACCTCATAGGCACCGTAATCCAGCGCACAATTTTCCTGAGGAGTCAGGCGACCGCTCTCCCCGTCAATTCTAGAGCCATTGATCATCCAAGTCACCGCAATCTCCTCTCCTGCAATGTTGAACACATGGAGCTGATCCTCTCCCACCATGAAGGCGAAGGAAATGGCTTCTGGGTCCGCATCTTGAAAAGGCACGGTATGGCCGATTTTCACATAATTGGCATAGATGTCCAAATCCTCTATGCTGAAGGTGTTATAGCCTTTTTCCGTCAAACCGGACGTGAAACGGAAGGGGCGAGTGACCCGTCGGTAGGTCACATTGTCATCACTGATGAAGAGGGCCACGTTGTCAGCGGTGACCTGCAACGGCATGCGCTCCTTCACCTCCGTGCAGACGATTTTTCCAATAGGAAGCCTTCTGGCAGTGCGGGTGAGCGCATTGGCGGTCAGCTCCGGATCCCGCATCACATAGTACTCCAGATGCTCCAGATAGAAGGGATCCACAAAGCCCCAGTTGCGCACTTCAGCATGGTCGGTCCCCTTGATGGTGGCCTCGTAGGGCAGACACATGCCAGTCTCAAACGGTCCGTCCCACGCCCACGCCTCCATGCCGTACTTGTGGCATAGCCGGATGGTCTCCTTGCACACATCGTACGTGCGGATGGTCTTGGCCAGGCGGGCGGCCTCCTCCGGATAATTGGCGTGCGTGACGCCGCCTTCACCGTACATGGGAATCACTTTGGAGGGGTAGTGGGCGTAGCCAAGGCTGCTGGTGCGCAGGTAGATTTTCTTGAAGCCCATCTCCGCAATTTCCTTAATGCGCTTCTCATAGACCTCCAGTTCATAGACTTCCGGACTGCCCTCCTTATCAAAGAACACATAGTCCAGATAGTCCAGCGTGGTGGCGAAAGCCGGATGACGCTCTTCACTCCGCACCGTCAGCCCCATGCACAACCCCATGGAAAGACTCACAAGCCATGGGGTCAATTTTAAATTCACTTTCATCATAACCTACTCCATAACAATGTCTTATACTTTATGTTTTTTGCTCTAAATAGTAAAATCGTCCTAAGACTTCAGCTGTGCCGCCGCCCAAACCGCCGTCTCCTCAATGGCCTCCTCCGGCGTGATACGCGGCTGGAAGTCCAAGTCCCGTCGGGCTTTGGAGATGTCGAAGCACATATGGGTTGCCAAAAAGCGCAGCCCGTTCACATTGGGGACCAGATCCCGATGTTTTCGAAGAATCTCCTCCACATCCATATGAACGATATGGGGCTTCCGATTCAGGGCAAGGGCATTCAACTCCACATAGCGGTTCAAGGTGACGGCGTGGTCAAGACAGATGTTGTAGACTTGTCCGATGGAGTGGGGATGCTCCACCGCCAGCGCAAAGGCCCGAGCCAGCTCCTTGACATAGATGGGCTGAAGGAGAGCCTGTCCGTCGTTTGGCAGGATGATGGGCCGTTCCGCAAGGATGTCCGGAATGAATTCGGGGCGGCGGTCGCCCAGATTGTCCAGCGGCAGCATGCCCGGCCCCGTGATGTAGCAGGGGCGCAACACGGTGCCGGGGAATCCACGGTTCATGAACTTGTCCATGACCAGAGCGTCAACGATTCGCTTCTGTGCCCATCCCGTGGTGGGCTCGAAGCCTCCATAGGGAGCATTCTCGTTGCAGGGGATGTAGGGCAACGGCGCATAGCCGCCTGTGGAGGAGCAGTGGATGTAATGCCGTAGGCCTTTTGCGTAAGTGGCGACCCATTCGATGGATGCTTTCGTGGGAACGGTGTCGATGACATGAGTGTATCGCGTCTGGAAGATCTTAGCCATGGCGGCCTCGTCCTCTTTGTCCGCATGAATGAGGGGGATCCCCTTCACTTCGTCCACAAATGTCTGGCGTTTCCCCCGAGTCAGAATGGTCACAGGAATGTCCCGTTTCGCCAATTCCAGCGCCACAAAATGTCCGACCCAACCTGTTCCGCCCATGACCAATGCTTGCATATTGTTCCGCCACAACATGTTATGGGGTTCTCGCCGGCCAAAACGCCGTTTTCGGCGTACCCTTCGGACAGCCCTGCCCCTTTATACCTCTATCATTATAGTATGATTTCACGAAAAAGCAAGAGAAAAAGGGGACATTGGATTCAGAATCAAAGGGAGGTTGTCTTGACACCTTGCGGATTTCTCCCTGATGTGTTATGTTTTATGGATGTCACATCCCATTTTGCAAAGGTTCATGGCGTGAAGAGGACAGCCTGGCCACAGGGGCGGAGAGTGCCGCTGAGGCCGGTGGACGTGGCCTTCAGCTCCTCAACGACGCCAAAATGGATTGTCGCGCCGTCGAAGTCGCCGTCCAGCGCAAAAGGCAGCGCCGTATTCGGGGACCCATTGACGATGACGATGGCGGTGCGGCCGCCAAGAGTCCAAGTGGCCGTGTAGATGCCCTTGTCGTTTTCCTGCTGAACAATCCTTTCGCCATTGAGGATGAAAGGCAGAAGCGGCTGCAGTTCCATGGGAAGGGTCTTGCAGGCGTCCCAGAGGCCATCCGCCTTGGGCAGGCTAAACTTTTGGTCGAAGTAAGTATAGTTGATGAAGCCCTTGGCACCGCCGATCAACGCCAGATAGAGCATGCAACGATATTCGTCAGCGGTGGGATAGCGGGGCCAGGTCGACTCATCATCATATCCAAAGCATTGGGGCACAGCCCACAAGCTAGTGTCGAACTTTCGGGCCTCGGTATCGGCGTCCCTATAGTTGATGTAAACGGAGTCAAAGGGCTGATTGGGAACGGGATAGGGGTCGGGGGCAAGAACATCCGTGCCGGAGGCATAGTTCCTGTACTGCGACGGCGTGCAGATGACCGTATAGGCGATGTGGTTCGGATCCAGCTGCTTAAAGGCATCGTAGCGGCTGAACATCTCCTGTGGAGAGACGCCGGAAGCGCAGGGCTCATCTCCCGGATTCCAGCCTAAAACAGCGGGATGGTCCTTGTATTTGCGGATGACATCCAGAGCTTCCGATGGCCTGAACTCCGTGATGACATGGACGCCGTGCCGTTGGCATTCATCCAAAAAGTCACCATAGGTCTCCTCTTTGACTTCGCCTTGCGTAATGCCCACATGCACCGCATTATAGCCATATTGGGCGATGTCCGCGATCATCGCCTTGCGGTGCTCCACCGTCTCCGACCAGGAGACATGGTACATACCCATAGGGAAGAATGGCTTGCCGTCAATCAAAAGGGTGCCGTCATCACGGATGCGGACAGTCGGTTCAGGGTGAATGAACAGATCCGCCTTGACAGTCGTGAGTTGGCGGTCATTTTGGAACAGGGTAAACGTCACCACATGGCGACCAAGTTCCAGTCCTTTGAGACTAAACTCGCCATTTTCTTCTAAGTTATTGAATACCAATGAGTTATATTCAACATCATCAATGGAGGTCTTCAGCAGCAGCGGCCCGCCATCGCGTTCCTTCAGATGGGCCTTGAACGCCACGCTCAAGGTGGTCTCCCCTGGATAGAAATGCTTCCTATGCATTTTATATTCAAGGATTTCGGGAAGTGTCACCGTCCATGCCTTGGTGGCAAGGACCTCGTCGCCAAGGCATAGCGTCGCTTCATAGCGGACATCGCCGCGAATATCGACGTCGACAGGCGCGGTGAACTCCACCGTATCACCGTGGACAGCCTTTTGCACAGCGACAGGCTTCATGCCGTCGGCGGTGGCATGAACGAGGCGGAAGGAGAGCGCATCGGCTTGATCAGGCGCCTTGAAGGCATACGCCATGGCGGTTCGAGGGACGGCGGCAGGCGGCACGGCCTTAAGGACCGTGATGCCCTTTTCTTCCAACTTCCTGCTGAAGAATATGTTGTTAATGAATTCTCTGACAAAGTCAAAACTTTCCGTCGACCTCAGATTGCCATGGGCGGCCACCAGAACCAGGCCCTTGCCGACAGGATGCATCAGCGTCAAGGCCTTGCCATCAGCACAGGTTTCCAGAAGTATCCATCCATCAGGCTGTTGGCATGTGAAATGCCCCCAATGGGACAGCTTCTCCAACGGAAAGCGAACCGCATACGGGAAGTTGAGGAGGGGATGGTTCTGAATGATGGTCTTCTCCGTTTCAGGGGACGGCTTCAGGTGGGCGGAGCACATTTCCTGCTTGAGGGCCAGTTCAGGAGAGATGCAGTTGAGGAACGATTCGGTGGCGCTGTCATAGGTGGCGTCAAGGAGGAACAAAACACCGCCATTGGCCAGATATTCCTTCCAGGCGGGAGCATAGGGCGTCAGCGTGAAGGTGTCCTCGTAGTTGGCCACCGTGGAGCAGACAACCATGTCGTATTTCGGCAGATTATTCGTCAGCTCAACAATTTGCGTATTCTGGTACTTGACGGCCGTGACATTCAGCTCCGCAAAGACATCATCCAACTCCGTGGAAAAGATTTTGGCACCTTTGGGATAGCCACTGTACATGAGCGCCACATCCGAAAGCAACGGACTGGCAGCCAAACCCAGAAGCATCGAACACAACAATGCATGCTTGCACATGAAGTCACCTACTCTATGATTTGAACGATTTGAACCAACACCTGAACTCCATGAATGAACGCGGCCCTTACTGCCTTGGCGGTTTGACCGTCGCCTTGGGTGACACCATCATTCAAGTTTGGCAGAATAATGGTGAACCGTATTCAGTCAGAATGGATTATTTTGCGGTGAGCGAGGAGACATCCATTAGATAGATGCCGCGGAAGCCCTCATGGATGGAGTCGAAGCAGACTTGGCGGTTGTCGGCGGAAAAGCGGGGATGGAGGTCGCAGCGGGCGGGAGTCAAATAGGAGGGATCGGCGTAGAAACGGCCCACCTCGTAGCCCTCGTCGTTGGCGATGTCATAGAGGTAAAGCCCACGGCAGGAATCTTTTGCAGCGGGATAGGAGTCCGTCAGCATCCATTTTCCATTGGGGGAGAAGGAGCAGTGGCCGTCTCCTGTGGACGCGAAGGATTTGACGCCGATGGCAGTCACCTCGTTGGTCTGATCCGTGAAGATGTGGTAGCGGTCGCCATCAGCGAAACGATGGGAGTAGTTGATGATGTGAGTGTTGTCTATCCATGTGTAATGGCTGCTCATGTTCTCCAGATTGAGAGGATAGAGTCCGGAGCCGTCCAGATTGCAAGTGAACATATGGGTGATGTGAGAGAGCACGCCAGGACCCCATGGCCCGAAATGACGCCAGCGGTGGAAGAAGGCGAAGCGTTTGTCATCCGGGCTGATGAGAATATGGTTGAACCAGCTGGTGGCCTGATCCGATCCAAGACCCGGATAGTCCTGCACAATGCGGGCCAAGGAGACGGACAAGGAGGATGTGTCATTCTCCAAATCCACAAGCCATAGTCCGTCATTGGACGGCCAGCCCTTCTCCAGAAGGGGCGTCCAGACGCCAGGATAGCCGTAGCCGGGGCGTTCGCGGTCCAATCGCGCGAAGTCCAGACTGATGGCGTATTTGCGGTTGGCGGAGAGGCAGTAAATGGGGCGATGGATCGTTCGAATCTTTCCCGTGGACAGGTTCAGAATCCGTGCCACATAATGGTCTTCCTCAAAGTCGTTGAAGATGATTTCACTGTCGTTAAACCACTGGAGCATCGAGCCTTGCTGCCAACACCATGCGCGGGTGGAAGCCACGGGAGTAAAAACGCCGTCCTCCAAAACCCCCACTTCCGCCACATCGCCGAAGCGGACTTGCCGCTTGATGAAATTCACGCGGTGGGCAAGAAGGCGCTTTCCTGTGGAGTCCCACGGCGATTTGTCAAAATAGCCGAAGAAATAATGCATGCCGTCTTTTGGAGTCAACCGCTGGACAGGAAGATGATTTGGGAACAGGTTACCGCTCATGGACGTTTCCTTTCATATCTCATTGGGCATTAAGAAAAAACAGAAGCAACGCAACGACGGCGACAATGAAAAGGACCAAAAAGAAGATTTTCCATGCGCTGTAGGGGCGGTTGCCGGAGATGGCGCCGGTCTTGCCGTTGAGCATGATGGAATACTGTTTGTCGCCGTACTGGTAGAGGCATTGCCATACAGGCAGCAGGATGTGCTTGAAGCTTAACTCCGAATAGGATATATTGGTTGTGCCGATGCGCTGATGGTCTCCGCCGATGTCCCTTCGGATGGTGGCATGGATGGTTTCCTTCGCCTTTTCCTTTGCGTTTTGGAAGCCATTGGCGATGCCCACCGTGTAGCATTCTTCACGAAAACCCCGCACCATGTCCTCATGATAGTCGCAGAGGTCGGCCAAAGGCCAAGGGCCAAGGCTTTCCTGCTGAGCACTTTCCACACCGGCGGGAACCAGCAGGTCATCAAACGCGTTGTTCACACGGCCGGACACCGAATGCCAGCGGGTTTTCCGAACACGCTCCGTCTGCCGCTGGGTTTTGCCGTTGACTCGAACCATGCGTGTTACCGTTTCGTAATAGTCGTCGCCCCGCTCTCCCGTGTAGCGGCAGCTGGTCTTGAAATCGTAGGTCCAATGGGGCTTCAGAATCCCCTGGATGTTCTTCAGCCAAGACGTGCGCAACGTGTTGGAGGGCATGAACCAACGGCTACTCCACCATGCTTGGATCCGCTCCAGCGCCTGCTTTTGGGTGATGGCGAAGGGCAGCATCCCTTGAGGCTTCAGCAACCGTGTGCTAAGGGCGGAAGCCACTAGCGGAGTCTTGCAGAAGGGACATGGCTGGGCGCACACATTTTCATCGAAGTCCACCTTGCCGCCGCAGTTGGCGCAGTTCATGGTGATGTGAACTGGAGCCTCGTCCTCCTCGGAAATGGTCTCCAGCCGCTCCAAGAGATCCTGTTCCGTCACCTGATCATTGGCGAACTCCAGAGCCGGCTCCTCATAGCCGCACACAGGACAATGCAATGTTCCCTTCTCCGGATTGTAGACCAACGCATTGGTGCAGCCTGGGCAGGATTTCAGACGGACTCCCAGCTTTTTCCCATTTTTATTATTTATAGTTGTAACTTGTTGATTATCAATATATTGTGTTTTATTATCCCATGGCATGTCAGGTGGCATGGGCGGCACATTGGCCCTGTCCTTGGCGGCTGACGCCGCTGGCGATTGCACTGACGGCATATCCGGCGGAACAGGCGGCATGGAATTCCCTCCGGCAGATATGGAAGGCATCGGCGGTGGCGAGGATGGCTGTCCATTATTGGAGGCAGTCTCTGAATTTGGCATGGGAGGCGGTACGTTCATATTCATGTTAACCCATTGAAGGGCATAAGGTTATTTGTCAATGAAGGGACCGATTCTGTCAAAGGTCCGATCGATGGCGCCGCGGCAGCGGTCCACCACTTCCCGCGCCCGCTGTCCCATGGACTCCCGTTCCTCTTTGGCCTCCAACAACCGACGAAGTGCGGACTGGAAGGACGCCTCGTCCGGCACCTCCACCGTGGCATTATGCTTGCGGAAAAGGGTGGCCACTTCACGGAAATTCTCCATATGGCTGCCATGGATAATCGCCTTTCCGAAAATGGCCGGCTCGATGATGTTGTGACCGCCCGTCTGACCGGCAAGGCTCTTTCCCACGTAGGCAATGTCCGATGCGCCATAGAAGTTCATCAGTTCGCCTGTGGTGTTGACAAGAAGCACATCCACAGGAGCGGCAGATGCGGGGCTTCCCTCCGGAGCCTTCAGC
Source organism: Lentisphaeria bacterium (assembly GCA_016288215.1). Taxonomy (GTDB): domain Bacteria; phylum Verrucomicrobiota; class Lentisphaeria; order Oligosphaerales; family Oligosphaeraceae; genus Tb-RUG-64. The sequence continues at coordinate 50,661 of JAEEYQ010000011.1, forward strand.
AGTCTCCAGCTCAAGTTTCTCTCCTTCAGCAGGTTCTCTACTTCGGCAGCCCGCTCGCAGTGACGGGGGACCAAAACCAGCCGCAAATCTGTAAATTCCTTTTTTAACGTAAGATAAGCATCGCAGACCAATTCCTCCTCGCCAGGATGGGTGCTTCCTGCCGTCAATACAGTACGGGGTCCGGAGCCAAAGCAGGCGTCCAAAACCGCCGTCTTGTCGGCGTTGTCCACATCGGGAACCTGATCGAATTTCATGGTGCCGCAGACATGGATTTTGGCGTCGTCCCCCAAGACACGGGCGATTCGGGAAGCATCCTCCTGAGTCTGAACGCACAGGGCCTGGAAGGCCTGGAAGATGGGGCGGAACACAAAGGACCATTTGGCATAGCCTCTGGAAGAGGAGTCGGACATGCGACCGTTGACCAAAAACACCTTCGCTCCCCGCTTCGCCGCCTGCAGAATCAGATTAGGCCAGATTTCCACTTCAAAAATCACCAACGCCCGAGGCCGAATCAAATTCAATGCATGACGAACGGCCCACCAGAAGTCAATGGGACAGTAGATGAGAACCACGTTGGACGGCAGTTTCTTCTCCGCCATGGCATGGGCGGTGGAGGTGCTGCAGGAAAGAACGATGTCTTGACTCGGCCAGCGTTTCTGCCATGCATGGATGAAGGTGATGGCCGCCACCGTCTCTCCGACACTGACCGAATGAATCCACACCGGCTCTTTCAGCCCCTTCAGCCGTGCCTTGATTTCGCCGCTGAAAATGCCGAAGCGCTGCCAATAGTCCGCCGTCAAGCCGCCCCGACGGCACAGATGAACTATATAATAAGGTATATATAGAAGAAACAGCAGGGGAAACAAGAGGTTGTAGAGGAAAATCATGGCCAGCGGCTCCGTATTGCGTTATCGTCTATCGGGTTACCATACCCCCACTCACATGAAGGACTTGTCCTGTGTCCCGCAGTTCACGGGGAATCTGCGTACAGGCGAAAATCACTTGGTGAGATATAGCTATCTCTTTGAAAAACAATTGCTTATGCTCTTCGTCAAGTTCTCCGGTCACATCATCCACCAACACCGTGACCTTGGCGGACTGTCCATGGCTGCAGAGGATTTCCAAACAGGCGAAGCGCAGCGCAAGAGAGGCCATTCTGCACTCCCCCTCCGAACCAAAGTCCGAAAGAAGGCATCCATTCAGCAGACACAGCAATTCGGAGCGGTGAGGACCGAAGCGGGTCGCGGCCTGGGCAATATCCCCTGCCCTGCCGGCTTCCAGCTCCTCCCTATACCAATCGGCAAGCTCTTCCACCGTGGAGGGCTCCCGTCCCTTCGTTCCACAGCGGGACTGATAGATGACGGAGAGTTTCCTTCCCCGCGTCAGCAACCGATCCGACTTAACGAAAAGAATTTCGTTGAGCTGACGAACAAAATCCATGCGCATCCACTCCACCACGGCGCCCTCTCGAACCAGTTGCTCGTCATAGGCCTTAAAAGCCGATTCCGAATAGCGATCCGGCTCTTTCAGCATGATATTCCGAGTCTTCAACGCTAACTGAAAGGATTGAAGATGAAGAAGATAGGAACGTGACCACTGGCTGATGGCAATGTCCATGCAACGGCGTCTCAAGGACGGCGGCCCTTGAATCAGCTCCAAATCCTGAGGAATCAACGTAAGACAGAGAAACTGGTTGACAAAGGCGCTGGAACGGTCCACAGGACTGCCATTGATGACAAGCCGCCGTTCCTGCCCATAGGAGACTCCAAGAGAAACTGGAAATGCATCTTCTTCTGTGACAACACCTTCCAGACAAAACTCCGAATATCCCGCCTGTTTCAGATTTCCCACCTTTCCGGTGCGGAAGGAACGCAGAAGGGAGAGGAAATAGACCGCCTCCAGAACATTGGTCTTGCCCTCTCCATTGCCGCCCAAAAGGACGTTCATCCCTGGCTCGAAATCAATCCGGCAGGATGTGTAATTGCGGAAATGACTGAGACAGATGCGATTGACCACCGTCCACCTTCAATTGCGCATCGGCATGATGATGTAGATGAAGCCTTCGTCTCCAGTCAGCTCCACAGGGCTGAGTTCGTCGTTGTACTTCAGCTCCAACTGGTCGCAGGTCAAGTACTTAAGGGGATCATTGAAGAAATCCGGATTGAAGGCGATGACCATGGGCTCGCCGTCGAACAGCACGTCTACCGGCTCGCTGGCCTCTCCATACTCCTGGCTCTGGGCGGAAATCAGCAGGGAGTCCTTCTCCAAAGACATCCGAACCGCCGAATTGCTTTCGCTGACCACCGTCGCCACGCGATTCAGCGCCTCGGAGAACTTGACGCGAGGGATCTTGACCGAGCAGTTGAAGCCATTGGGAATGACCTGACGGAAATTCGGATAAGTGCCCTCCACCAGTTTGGTGGTGATCGCCGTGTCCGCTGTCTCGAACATCACCTTCGCCTGTGACAGACGAATCGTCATCTCCCCCTCCACGGACATGTTCTTGATCAACTCAGAGACTGTCTTGCTCGGCAGAATCACGTCCCCATCCGTCTTGCAATCCTGTTCTAGAACCCGCTCCACCAAGGCCAGCCGGCGACCATCCGTCGCCGCAATGGTCAAGATTCCAGAACGAATGCTGAACAAGATGCCGTTGAGCTGCTTGCGGGTGTCATCGCTGCTGCGCGCATAGGCGACTTTCTCCATGTTGCCCACCACATCCTTCGCAGCCATTTTCAATGACCAGTCCTCCGTGAACTCGTCATCCGTCGGATATTGGCTAGCGGATAGCCCATGGATAAGGAAATTCGCCTTGCCGCCCACAATCCGGCTCCGATCCTCTTCGTCCGTCTGTATCGTGATGTCCACCGGCTGAAGGGCGGAGACAATCTGCTGGAACTTCCTGGCCGGCAAGGTGGTAGACCCTTCCTCCTCCACCAAGGCCGCCACACTGGTGCGGACGCTGATCTCCAGATCCGTCGCCTTGAAATAAAGGCGATTTTCCTTCGCCTGAATGTGGATGTTGCTTAGTACAGGAATGATAGGACGTGCACTGATGGCACTCATCACTCGGCGGATGGCACTGGCAAGGTCTTCTTTGGAAACCGTAATTTTCATGGTGTTCTTCCTATAAGAAAAGATAAAAGGTTAAAATGATATCCTTATTATATAAATGTTGAAAAAGATGTTATAGCAATGTAATATATTGAAGATAAATAAGTTAAATATAATTAAAACTCTGTTGCAAGCCTGTTGACAACCCTGTTGAGGGAAGTTTTCAGAAAATTATCAACAGAAAATCAGACAATTTATTGGATTGGTATTTGACAGATGCCCTCTTGACAACGATACTAGATAGAAAACAGACAACCATAATATAGTGCAAAACATGGAGAATGTTAATGATTGACTCAGATAATCTCATCATCATGGATCTTATTCGCCGATATCCGGTTCTAGAAGTTTGTAAAACGGATATTAAAAATGTATGTAATATATTGATAGATAGGTTCTTAGAACAAAAACGACTTTTTGTTTGCGGAAATGGCGGCAGTTGTGCGGACGCCGATCACATTGTCGGAGAACTGGCCAAGGGGTTCTTGAAAAAAAGGCCGCTTCCCGAAGATCAGAGGAAAATGCTGCAGACAAAAGTTCCAGACGGCGCCTTGCTGGCGGCAAAGCTGCAGATTGGACTTCCCGCCATCTCTTTGCATAGCCAGTCTGCCTTGGCCACGGCCGTGGCCAATGACCTAGGTGAAGACCTCGTTTATGCACAGACACTGTATGCTATTGGCAATAAAGGAGATGTATTGCTTGGCATCTCCACATCCGGCAATGCGAGAAATGTGCATTTGGCCTGCCAAGTGGCCAAACTCAAAGGGATGGACATCATCGGTCTGACTGGTGACAAGGGAGGCAAGTTGGCCGACATCGCTGACATCTGCATCAAAGTTCCCGCCACGGAAACCTATCAGGTTCAAGAGCTTCATCTGCCTGTATATCATGCCATTTGCGCGGCTGTTGAAGCGGACTTATTCGAATAATGGTTTCAACCCCCAAAAATAGGGTTCAGCCAGATTTTTGAGTTTGTTGAATATTGCAAAAAATGAAATAATTGCAATAATGGACAAAATCAAAAAAGTGGCCATTTAAGGCCCTATTGTGCAAAGCAGGTATTAATATACAGGGTTGGGCACATAATGCGTCAGAGGCCACTCTGGGGCCCGTAAAGGGCATTCTCCAAAAAATCAGGGGTCATTTTTGGCTCTTGCGGACGTGATTTTCAGCCAATTTAGCCTCTTTTTTCGGCATCCTGTCGTTATTCATTAAATGTATTCGTTTTTATGCGTTTTGTTTCAGTGAACCGTGATTCTACCACCGGATTTGCATGTGATTTTGGCTTTGGATTTTTGGGGTTCACGTTGCGGACTAGTCCGCCAGGCGCCGAAATGACGGAATATGATGGAAAGTCGTCAAATTGTTGTCATGCGGATTCTTAGCCCTTTGGTCTCCGGAACGGCTCAAGATGAACAAGTCATCTCCTGAGATTGCCATCGTGGCATAGTGACGGGCGGCGTTTTCTGCAGGACCCACGGCCACAAGTCCCGCAAAGGTCCATCGCATCAGGTCGGGAGAGAAGGAGAGCGCCAGTCGGCGGCGTTCGTGCATACAGCCGGTGATTTGGGAATGCACCATCCAATACAGACGGCTTTCGGCATCATATTGAATGTGGAACTTCAAGTGTCCGCCAGGGATATGGAGATAGAATAGGGGATTGCCTCCAGAGGGTGTGATGCGTTCGATGGCCAAAGATCCGTTTGGCTTTTCCACGCCTTTCAATACGACGCCAATGTCATGGAAGCCAGTGTTTGCCCGCATGAGCAAGATGACGGTGCGGTCGGAAGGGTCGAACCACGGATGGTATGGGTCGTGAATGCGCAGCGTGGACGTTTCCAAGATGCCAGGGGAGGCTCCATGACAGAAATCGATAGGCAAGGCGGGAATCCCGGATGGGGCGGCCGCGGCGATGATCGAATCCGGATCGAAGAGAGGGGAGAAGCGCCAGTTCTCCCGCTGAGTCAGATCGGCGTCTTCCTTCGCCTGCATGAGAATGGGACCAACGCCTGGCCAGGCGTGATTCTCCCGTAGCCATTTTTCGTAGACTAGCGTCACCTTCCCATGATGAATGTCCACGGCTCCGCAGCTTTGATGCCAACGGGGTTGAGCGCATAGAATGGCGGGGTCCGACCAGCTTTCTCCATTGTCATCGCTGCGGGTGATGAGAAGTCGGCCTGAATGGCCAATCATGTAGAGGGATTTTCCTGCTTTGAAGAGGATTTCATGCATCATGGGCAGTCGTGCATGGACATCCCGCCAGGTTTTCCCCCGATCATCGGAAAGAAAGACACGGATTTGGTTGCCGGAAGGGTAGTCGCCAAAATCCGACCGAGGTCCGTCCAGCCGATAGGTGTCTGGGCCGCCAAAGTCCACGGCGGCCACCAGGCGACCGCCAAAGCCTTCGACTAGTGCTGGCGTATATAGGTAAATGCCTGATGGATAGGGAGATGCTTGAATGATGGTTTCTGTGGCGATAAGATGCATAAGTAATTATAAATCAGTAAGTTAGCCTAAAATTAGTCATTCCCTTTTCATGTGAAGCGTGATGACTTGACCAAAGTATACTATGTCCATTCTATTTCAGATTGCAAGCCAGGTGCCTGATGGTCCGCGAGGGGCGCGACAATTCATGCTTGACCATTTGTCCAGTTTTTTCCCAATGTGTGGATATATCGTAACTATATAATACAAAACATCTTGCAATTATTCACGGGCACTCGGCAATGTCTTGAATTGTCTAGAATATCAGCTTTCCAGTGCCAAAAAAGGACGCACGATTGGCCAAGAAAAAGTAAAGATATTGATTGGAAAAATAGTGGGGGTATTATATTGTAAAGAATGGATGGGGCAACGGGCGTTGCCCTGCTTTGTGTCATACCAGTGACTGCATAGTCCCACTCATTGGGATAGTTCCAATCAATATTACTGTGTGGAATCAGACAATGAAACTCACTTTGCTTGCCTTCTTCTGTACCATCTCTCTGATGGGCGTTGCATCGCCAATCTTCGAGTCCCAAGCCATCCACGCTTCAAAAGCTGGCGTCGTCTATCTTGACCGCCAGGGCGCGGAATCCATCAGCGACGACTTCACCGAGGGGCTTGCCAAATGGACTGTCACCAATTATGAAAACCTCCTCACTTTCAAGACGGAGGTGTTTGAAGGAGAAAACGCCTGCGTCATCTCGTTGAAACGCGCCAAGTGCGACAATGCGTGGGAACTGGCCTCCAAACCGTTCAAAGTCATCCCAGGCTCCGACTTCACCATCAAAATCCGCGCGCGTGGAACCATCAACATGGCCTTCCCGCATGGCTACGGCACCAACTACAAGAACTCCATCGTCTGGTATGACAAGGAGGGGAAGGAACTGGACATCTCCTTCCCGTACGCTTTCCCGACGAAAAAGGACAAATGGACCGACACGATTATCGACAGCGTCGTTCCAGAAGGCGCCGACACTGCCGTCTTGTTTATTGGTGCCGACGGGCCGAACTTCAACCCCGATGACACGCTTGCCATCTCGAAGGTCTCCTTGTTCGTCCGCGATGCCTCCATGCCCTGCGTTCCCGATGGGTCGTTCGTCTCATCGCCCATTCTGACCGACGGCCAAAGCCAGACGTTCTCCTGGAATGCGGAAACGCAAGACAACGGCACACTCAAGTTCCAGCTCGCCTTCGCCGACAACAAGGACGGCATCCCTGGAGAATGGTCCCGCTTCGTCGGCCCGGATGGTTCGGACAGAACGTTCTACGCCACTAGTGGAACCGTCGTCGCTCCTTCAAAGCCGTGGGTCCGCTACAAGGCGTTCTTCACCTCCAGCGGCACGCGCACGCCGCTCCTCAAATCCGTCACCATCGGCAAGACCACACACGATTCATGGACGAACGGCGATTTCTCCTCCCCGAAACTCGTCATGGTGACTGAATCCCCAAACCAGCACCCCGAACAGCCGATTATCTTCCGCATCGAGGATGACTCGCCCATCGACTGGACGTCCTTCAAGTGCTTCTTCGACCAGGAGGACGTGACCGCGAAACTCAAGCGCAACGGCAATGTGCTTAGCTATCAGGAGGACAAGCCGTTCTCTCCGCTAGGCATCAGCATGAGCCCATTGCGCTGGACGCAGGGGAACTATCAGAACCTTCTGAAATTCACACTCCTTGAAGACACGCCAAACGCCGTCCGTGTCGAACTGCGAGGTGAAAATGAAGGCGACACGGCGTTCAGCTTCTCCTCCATGCCGATTCCTGTCTATTCACAAAAGGAATACACCTTCCGCATCCGCGTCCGTCACACGATGGACCTCAAGGGAAAGGAGCCTAGCAGCAACAAAATCATCTGGCTTGACAAGGAGCTGAAGCCCTTCGGCAAGCCCGCCGCCGTCATCGAATTCGGCCCCGCCTGCACGGACTGGGTCACCTATGAATGCAAGCTCACGCCACCTGCGGAAACGTTCGCCGTGCAGGTCAGCATCGGCTTCGACATCCCGAACATCCATGTCGGAGAGCACTTTGACCTGGCAAGCCTGGAAGTCGACGGCGAGCGCCCCGAGCCAGCGGCGTTCGACAATTCCATCCCGCATAACCACACGCTTGAGGTTTCAGGGAAAGACCTCTGCGGAAACGCATTCGCGGATGAACGCTATGTCTTCTTTGGCGAATCCGTCAAGAAGAACGTCGTCACCATGCGCGACGATGGTTTCGTGCTCATCGACGGCAAGCCGTTCTTCCCGATTGGCCTCTACGGCATGTCCGAAAAGCCCTTCAACGACAATTCCTACGACAAGGCGTTCAAGGACCTCCGCGCCAACGGCTTCAGTTTCGCGCACACCTACAAGGACACTGGCGGCACTGGTCGTCAGAGATTCCTCGACAGCGCCGCCGCCAACGGCATCAAGGTATGGATTCCCGTCACGGGCGATCTCGTCACCTGCATGCTCCGTGAACGCAACCACCCCGCCATCCTCGCATGGTATCTCGGCGACGACACCGCCGACCACGTTCCCGCTGATGTCGTGCGCAGAAACCACCTGAGGTGCCATGCCATCGACAACGCGCACCTCACGACGCAGGCAGACATCCTCAACGCCTACAGTACCAACCGCTACATCCCGTATGTCCATTCGACCGATTCGTTCATGCCCGAAATCTATCCCGTGACCTCCCCCACGCCACAGCCAGTGGAAGTCCCCGCCGTCATCAGGGATATGAAGGCCTGCCATTACTCTGTCCTCATCAATGGTTCGCCGGTAAAAAGCATCTGGGCGATCATCCAGCACTTCAAAGGATACAGCCAATGGAAACGCTTCCCGTCCTTCGATGAACTGCGCGCCATGAGCTATCTGTCAATCATCCATGGTGCCCACGGCATTACATGGTATACGTATGGCGGCGATGACAAGACCAATTTGGGCGTCACATCCTCCCCTGAACGCTGGAACGAAATTTGCATCGTCGCGCGGGAGCTGTCCTCCCTCTCCCAGGCGATCACTTCGCGCAGCGCCAAGTTGCAGCCGAATGCAAAGGTCATTGATGGTCCGCAGGTCGACGCTCTGATGTATCCGTCCATCAACTGCCTGCTCAAGGACAACGACGGCGACAAAATCCTCATGACTGCGAATTCCGCAAACGCGGCCATCACGGCTCAGATTTCACTCAAGGGCTTCAGAAGCGCGACTGTCCTCTTCGAGAATCGCACGGTCTCCATCGACGCTGATGGAAACCTCAACGATGACTTCGCGCCCTTCGCCGTCCATGTCTATCAACTGACAAAATAAGAAATTACACATCCTGCAAAAAGGTGTCTACGATAGTGTTTTCTGTCGGCAACCGCATCCCGTCCATCATGAACAGCACGCGGGCGGCTATGGTTGTTCGACCAAATAGATGGCGTCGGAATAGATGTAGTTCTCTCCTTGCTGGTCTTTGTTGAACATTGGCCCCTCGAACTTGAAGGTGAGATAGACGTCAAAGACCCGGTTGCAGAGGATAGGCTGCATGACCTCGCATTGAATGGTCCACGCGCGGTTGATCCAGATGACGGTGCGCTCCGCGACGTTGACCTTCCCTAGATGGAATAAATGGTATCCCCTATTCTCTGGCGGCTTTTCAATGGTTGCGGTCGCCAGATCCTTCTGAAGGGATCGGTCGTAGGCTCCAAATTTCAAGGGCAATGAATACATGTCATTGCCGGCCACGCGGATGCGCATGGCGGAGCCGGTGGAGGCTTCCGCATCGTCGACCATCTGCAGATTCCTGCTGTCGAAGTTGGAATATGCTCCAGCGGAAAGATAAGAGAATGAACGGTTGGCGAGTTCCGTTGGGGGCGTGAAGGCGCCGACGAACGGCTGGATGACGCTTTCCACCTCGTGCGTCAGATTCTGGCGGTCATCGTAGTGCTGCACCCATTGTCGCCATGACTGCTGAATGCGCTTCACGGAGGCGGCTGCGGAAGTGCCTGTTTCCGTGTCATTTCCGCCATAATGGGGTACCGGGCGGCTGCGGTAGCATATCAGAAGGTCGATGCCAAGCTGCGCACGATGCACACGTGCCACCCGGTCTGCATCATCTTTGACGGCTTCCTCCGCCTGTTGGAAAAGATTGAGGCAGAGGGAGATATCGTCATCCGTGAGGAAATCGAAGTTGTTGAGTTTCGGGGTCAATCCGAGGGCCTTTTCTTTTCGTTGCGCGGCGGCGATCGTCTCCCTTGCCTTTTGAATGAACGGACCGGCGGGACCGTAGTATCGGTCCATGAAGAGGGCGGTCAGCGCCTCGGCATCCGCATATGGATTTTCCATGAGCTTGTTTTCGAGGAAGAATTTGAGCTCCCACATGTCCGCCTTGTATTCGTATTCATGCTCCCAGAAGACGCCAGAGACATGGTTTTCGGCAAGGATCCTGTGGAGGTCGCCAAAATGCTGTTCGTTGGCAAGGGGAAGCTCAGCCGTGAATCCTGTGTAGGTGATGGCGTAGTTCCACACGAAGAGGCGCTTTGCCATACGCCCCCATGACTGGAGCTGTTTGCGAAAGAACGCATTGCGGGAATCATGAATGGAGCGTGTCGCGTCGCTTTTCGTGTTGCAGAGCCTGATGATGAGGTTGTCAGGCACGGTGATGCCAATAGGAGCATCCTCTGTGTATTCGTAAGCGAGAGTGCTTACGAACAGTTGCGGAAACTCCGCTGCAAGTCGTTCGCAGATTGGCGTGAGAAAATGCACCAAAAGCCCCGAACGGCCGTGCGCATCGCTGAACGCCGTGCATTCAGGACAATGGCAGTATTCCTCGTTGTCATCCTGCGAGAAATCATAAATCATTGGAGGACAATAGTTTATAGATTTAGCCTTTGCTTGGTCGGCCTTGGCGAACGCGATCATCTTCTCCATGACAATGCTCTGAACCTCGCGATTGGAGAGGCAAAGTTGGGTTCGGGGGTTGTCCCAAACCCGCTTCCCGTCTTTGTCCATCATGAAATATTCGGGATGCTCCTTGCCGTATTGGTCACGGGGGATATAGGTGAAGAAGGTGTGATGCGGCTTAAGGGCGCCGAAGTCGATGGAGCCGCCGAACTGCAGGGGGATTCCGCTGGATATGTTGGAGTTCAGTCTGTTGCGCGCAAGCGTCGCGGGTCCGTTGGCCCCCGTGCCTGTGCGATAGATCTCTCGATGCATGAAGAACGGCCGTCCCTCCATGTCAAGGGCAGGCAGGGCAAGAGGAGAGGCAGGCGGCACGTACTCCTCAAACTCGTTCCACCAATGGATGTCACAGCAATCTTCAAGAAAGTGGTATACAGCGTATAGGGCGCCGCGGGTTCCGCCGCCATTGAGGAGCACATCGCCGTCAAAGGCTTTGATAATCCACTTCTCGTCGGGAAGCGCCGTGGAGGTCAGTCCGTGCTCGGCCGCCAAGGCGGTGTCCCCTACATGGAACGTGATATCCTTTCTGTCTCCGACGGTCAAATCGCCGTTGACGCGTTTTGCCAGATATTCGTGCAATTCCTCTAAAGCCGTGCTCTCGTAGGGTTTCGGGTTTTGCGGCCCGATGATTTTGTAGGTCTGCGCGGCCAGAGCCACGGTGAAGAGACACCAAATCGTCAGAATATGTTTCATGCCTTCTCCATGGGTTGCTCTTATAGCCAATATGTTGATAAATAGCTTATTACGAATTGCAACCCAAAATCCGCCTTAGAGGTCCTCTATGATAGCTTTATTCATAAGTTCTTGGGCCAAAGTAGGTTCGAAAACAGAAGGCGTTGCGGTGAGACAAGAGGCGGATGCGCAGGCCAGGGCCTCCGCGAAGAACTGGGGCAGGTTTTGGGAATTTGGCTCTTCGGCCAGTCGCCGCGCCATGATGGCGGTGGCGCAGTCCCCTCCCCCAATGGCGCTGACAAGGGAAGTCAGTGGCGGAAGGATGATGCGTTTGGCCATGCCACGGGTGAAAAGGCCGGCGGGCCGTGGTCCGTCCGTGACGGCCACGCAATGGAGGTGTTCATAGGTTGCCAACAGCTTGTCCCCCCCTGCCCTCATGTTGTCAAGACCGGTCAATTCACGCAGTTCCGCCGCGTTGATCTTCAGCACATGGACTCCCTCGGTCAAGGTGGGAGCAATGGATTTGACGGCGTCCAGCACCACGGGAACGCCGGCGGCGCGGGCGCAGCGGGCGACTTGAGCGTAGAAATCCGGCGGGACGCCTGGAGACACGGTTCCGGACAGCGTCACCGCCCCAAAGCTGTCCATGGCGGCGATGATCTTGTCCAACAACGCCTGCACGACTGTCGGCGGGATGGTGGCGGAGGGTTCAATGAGCTCGGTGGCGGCGTTGTCCTCCTGGCTAATCAGGGTGCAGCAGCAGCGGGTTTCCCCTTCAAATTCAACGGTCAGCGGCTGAACTCCCGAATCAAGGAATTCTTTCATAAGGCAGCGACCGTTATGGCCGCCTACAAAGGCGGCGACGGCAACAGGAAGCCCGAGAAGCCGGAAGACCCGCGCCACATTGACCCCCTTGCCGCCGCCGCAGGTGCTCAAAGCCATGGCGCGATTCACCTCGCCATAGTGGATCTTCTTGAAAGTCAAGATCTTCTGCCAAGCGGGATTCAGACAGACCGCCAAGACGGGCTTCGGTTCACAATGCAATTTCATCTATTCACGCTCCTGTGAATTCCAGAGGCCATGGAAGCTCTAGCCAAGACCGCTATTCGTAAATAGTCAATAACCAATAGCTTCTTCACTTTCACGTATGATAGTCCGCGTTGATCTTCACATAGTCATAGGTGAAGTCGCAGGTCCATTCCGTGAAGCTCCCCTGCCCTGCCCCCAAGTCCAGGTGGATGAAGACTTCGGGAACCGCCACCTTTTTGGCGAGTTCCTCCTCCGACATCACGCCGGCGTCCAATCCGTTGCGCACCACGGGGATGCCCATCATGTCCAAACTGACGTTCGCGGGGTCAAAGGCAATGCCGCTGTAGCCGGCGGCACAGAGGATGCGTCCCCAGTTCGGGTCGGCGCCGAACCAGGCGGTCTTGCAGAGAGGGGATTTGGCCACCGATTCGGCGCAGATTCTGGCGTCCTGATCCGTGGCGGCGCCGGTGACCTTGACTTCCACAAAGCGGGAGACGCCCTCTCCGTCCTTCACCATTTCTTTGGCGAGATGGCTGCAAATGCCGCAGAGCGCCTCTGCGATGGCTTGGCATTGAGGGCTTCCCTTTCGGATGGGGGCATTGCCCGCCGCGCCGTTGGCCAGCAGGATGACGGTGTCATTGGTGCTGGTGTCTCCGTCCACCGTGATGCGGTTGTAGGAACGATCAAGGCAGAAGTCCAGACAGCAGCGCAGGGCATCGGCGTCGATGACGGCGTCGGTGGTCAAATAGCAGAGCATGGTGGCCTGCGGCGGCTCCATGCGTAGACGAGGGCAGATCATGCCGGCGCCTTTGGTCATGCCGCCCAGTCGCACCGTCACGCCGTCGATGTCCAGTTGCGCGGCGATGTGCTTGCAGACGGTGTCCGTGGTCATGATGGCGCGGGCGGCGTCTGGACCGCCGTCGGCGGAAAGGGCGTCCACGGCCTTGTCAACCCCGTTGAGAATGATGTCCATGGGCATGGGAACGCCGATTCGTCCTGTGGAGGAGACCAAAACCTGCTCTGGAGCCAGCTGGAGACGTGTTGCCGTTCGGGCGGCGACGGCCTCCGCATCCTTTAGCCCCTGTTCTCCCGTGCAGGCGTTGGCGTTGCCGCTGTTGATGATGACCGCGTGAACAGGTGTTCCCGAGGCGATGATGCGGCGGTCCACCATCACGGGCGCGGCGGCAAAGAGATTGGATGTGAAGGCGCCGGCGGAAGTGCAGGGCCGTGGACTGTAAATCAATGCCATGTCCAATGCGCCACTGCGTTTCAAACCCGCTTGGATACCACATGCCTGAAAGCCGGAAGGCGTTGTCACAGAACCATTTGGAATCAATTCGAAGGCCATATGCGCTCCTTATGAATAAAAAGGAATAAAAGTGAAATCAATCCTGCCGTGGATTAAAAGAAGAAATGGCCGGATTTCGGGAATCAGAATTCTTGAATTTCGAAACCGGACTCATTGGCTGCCTTGGCCAATCGGGCCATGAGTTCCCTGCAGGAGCTGATCCGCTTGTCTCGCCGCGGAATGGTGCATTGACGAAGCACATCGGCGATTTTGGGAAGGCTGGCCAGTTCGGGGATGTCTGACAAGGCAGGCGTGGTGGAATGCTCCAACATGTATTTGGCCTCCTGTCGACCTTGACGGGAAAGAAGCAGTTCCTGTGGCTGATTCAAGGGCTTGCTGCCCATGATGACACCGAAAGTGACTCCCAAGGCAAAGATGTCCGTGCATTCATTGAGCACGTCCTTGCAGATCTGCTCGGGAGAGAGATAACCGCCGGTCCCGGTGATGGATTGGGCCAAAGTCCGCTTCGGGACAGAAACGCCAAAGTCGATCAGACGAATCGCATCTCCACCGTTGGCCAGCATGAAGTTAGCTGGCTTGATGTCCATGTGGATGATGTTTTTGCTGTGGATGACATCCAGCGCCTGCACGGCCTGGAAGAGATAGCTGATCTTGTCCTCAATGGTGCGGCGCTTCAGGAAGTCCTTGTCCGACAAGTCTTTGCCCTCAAAGAACTCCATGAGCAGATCATAGCCGATTTCAATGCCGAAACGACTAATTCGACGCAGGTCATAGATATGGACAAAGGGAAGATCTCCGTCGTTGTACAGGTGTTTGGAGATGGCGAACTCGTTCTTGAGATGGCGAACCTTCGTCTTGTAGCTGACGTTCTTCAGTTTGCCCTCATACTTGTTCGTGGGTGGCGTTCCCAAAAAACCCGCAAAAGCATTGCGAATCGCCTTTACACAGAAAAGACGGCCATTGCAGGTTGCCCGATACAGGACGCTTTCCGCTCCAAACGCAAGTTTTTCGTGGCAGACATAGGGATAGCGCGCAAGTGCCTTGCGGTCTTGCTCCCAGAAGGACAGTGACTTAATACGACGCCTCTCCATGCGAGGCGCAGGCATTTCCACTGTCGCGTCTATGTCTCCTGTAGCTATGCTGGAACGTGTGGGACTCATAAAAAATAAAAAAGATGAAAATCTACGTATATATAATTATACGAAACTTTCACACAAAAAACAATAGGGTAAAAATGAAATTATGAAAAAAAGACAAATTTCAGACAAAATCCAAAAGATTCACGCTAAAAATGGCGACTTACAGCTTGCCAATGCGGCGGAGCGTGGCAAGAATGTCGTCCGAGTCTCCTTTCTGCTTGACAGCCCGTTTGGCTTCATCCTCCATATTGACATTCAACTTGACCAAAGAAACGTTTTGGTTGAGGGTCTTATTGACTTTCGCCTTAACGTGTTCTTCGCTAATGTGATTAAAGTCATCCACTAGCTCAGCCGGCTTCCGAGAATAAAGAAGAGAAACCGTCACGAAAGGCGCATTGACCTCAGGATTCTCCACCACACTGTAGATGGGAGCCACATTTTTGGTGGAGAAGTATTGCAGGATGTCATAGAAGATGGTGGGGTCACCCCCCTTGGGGACCTCAACAAGGAACAGCGCCTCAATGGCGGAGTCAGGAGGCAGCAGAAGATCGTTCAGATTGGCATCCAGTTGCTTCTCGAACGGCGCTGACGGATTGTAGTTGAAATAGGTGAAATAGTTGAAATATGGCTTAGACATGAAGGACGTGAAGTCCTCGTGGTCAATGTGGCCGTCAAGAAGAGGAAGGCGGTCATTCTTGTCGGGAATGCTCAAGAAGACATTGAGAGAATCCACAATCATCTGATTATAATGCTCTTCGGAAATCTTCTCGACAAACTTCTTCTTGTTGTTGATAAGGAAGATGTTGCCGGTGTTGCCGCTGTCGATGGCATCCGAAAGTGGACCGGTCAGGAAAGCGATGGTGTTGTCCACAAACTCATTGGACTCCAATTTGGCATAGGGAAGAATAATGCCAAAGCAGGTCTTGTCCGTCAAGGACACATCTTCCTGCGAAGCCAAATCATTGAGAATGCCCGATGTGATGCCATTTCCCGTGCCGCCGCCTGTGGAACAGAAGACAAAATTACCGCGAATGAGCTCCTGAAGCTCCCGCTGCACAGAATGATAGGCGTCAAGACCAATCTGAGGATTCTTGCGAGAACCCCTCAACTGTCCCTTTGCGGCGAACATGGTGGGAAGAATACGGCGAGAGCCGCCATCCACCTTGGACATCTCCGTCTCCGAGACATTGATCAGAATCGCCTGATTGTCAAGTTTGGCAGCGATTTTGCTGCCCGCTCCGCCAATACCAATGGTCATGATGAGACGTCCTCCAAAAATGAAGAGGGTTTCGAGTGGAACAGGGAATTCTTAACCAAATACTCCAACGCCTTGGCCCCATGACGGGTAATGTAGATGTTCTTCCGATTGCCCTCATCCTTCAAATCGACAAAGCAAAGGGTGGCAAGGGCCTCGACCGCCGCAATGGCCGTCTGCTTGGTGCGGGTGATGCCGGCGGACTTCAAGTCATCAAAGCAATTGGTCAAATTGTATTTCAGAGAGCGGCCCTCCGCGGAAGAGCACCAGTAAAGGATCAGAGAATGTGCTTCCCCGAGCCGTTTGACCTGGGCATCAAATAGGATGTTGGCCGAGCCGCTGTCCATGATTATTCAAAATAGTTAAAAACGAAGAGCAAAAACCGAGACCCAAATTGAAGCAAAAGATGTCGTGAAACCCAAAGGTGGTAGTTTTGAGAGGAACCTGAGAGACATGACAAAACCCGACAATTCCGCTCTCTCCATTCATGGTTATGACAACATATACAACAAACACTAAATGATACTACACTAATATCAAATTTTATAATGTCAAGCCGTCAGACTTCAGGAAACCTGAAAAACTCTTGAGATTGAGGCATTTTCCGCTTTTCCTCCTCTTCCCTCTGTTTTATGCATGTAACTAAACTATAATACACTATAATATAATATAGTATAATACACTATAGTAAAATATAATTATAAGGAAAAGGAGGCGAGGAGACAGGAGGCAAAGCGACAGGGGAGAATTGTATAAGTAATTATTAATACATTAGATAGGGAAATAAAAAAGCCCATCGGTGAATGGGCTTTGGGGTGCATTTCAAAATAGGATTGTCGTTTAAGAATATGGGACGTGGGACAAGGGACGCAGTCGCGGGGGTAAGGGGAGGTGTTTGACGCAAAGCCGCAAGTACCTGGAGGTTGCAATTTGCATAATCGTCTGCTAGCGAACAGAGTTCGAGCAGTTGGCAACGCGGAAAGCACCTATGAATATGCGCCTGGGCTCGATGGCCAAACGACCCCAAAAAAGTGAAGTGTGAAGTGGAGGTGATAGAGGGTTGTAGGTCACAAAAGGCTGATTAAAAAGGGGATAGGTTTTTGTCAACTATAGTCGATTATGAAGGAACTCCAACGCTTTGGCGTAGCCTTCGAAGCCCAGTCCACAGAAGGTGGCTATGCAGGCCTGTCCCGCATAGGAGATTTGACGGAATGACTCCCGCTGGCGGATGTCGCTTAAATGAACTTCCACCGTAGGCAGAGCCACCGCTTTTAGGGCATCCAAAATCGCCACACTGGTGTGGGTGTAGGCGGCGGGATTGATGACGATGCCGTTCCATTCGTTTAGGCATTCCTGAATCCAATCCACCAAAACGCCCTCATGGTTGGATTGAAGGATTTGAACCTCCATATCCAATCGGGAGGCGGCCTCCTCAATAAAGTGGACCAGAGCCGGATAGTCCTGTTTGCCGTAAATATTTGGTTCTCTAATTCCAAGCAGATTCAGGTTCGGGCCGTTGATGATGCGGATTCTCATATTATTTCCTTGAACTCATGATTCCTTTGGCATGGCCTTGTCGACCTTGACGTGAACAGGCTATGGCGCCTGATGTCTCTTGGGCTGTTTGATGAGTCGGATATTGCGGAGCCAGAATGACATCCGCATGCCGATGGGATTGCATCCAAGTCGAATTTTGAAGATGTGGAACCGTCCTTCCGGTCCCAGTTCGACGCGTCGCTTCTCCCATTGTCCAGTCGGCGACGTGTAGGGAAGGTATTCGTCCTTCTCGTCAATCTTGCATAGCATGAGACAGGCATAGCCATGGTCGTTCTCCACCTTGTCCTGGGCCGTTTTCACCTCAAACTCAATAAACGCCACATCTTCAAGGTCTTCAAACGGATAGAAAATGATGTGTTCCGGATAGAACCAACGGTCCTTGTTCTCGTCCTCCCAGCTCACGTCGAACCGCAGCGCCTTTTCGGCTTCGTCGTATTCGGCCACATAGGTGTCCGCTGAGGTGTTTCGTATCCAGGCATCGGGCTTCAGGATGTCCAGTTCTTTGACTTCGCTGTTATGAAGGAGCTGTTCCGTCAGACGAAGGGGAATGATCAAAGGCGTGCTTTCTTTCCCTGCGAACTGGCCAATTATGTTAATGTTTGTCCTCCAGGGATTTGTGTCATTGTTAGGGTGAAATTCAACATCCACGGCCACTTCGCCCATGGGCGGCAGCTGCAGGGTCTCCGGCAGACCATGGAGCGTTCCTCCTTTGACCAGAAGCCGGCCCGTCTTCGGTGTGTCAGCTAAATTCCAGATGTGCAGCTGAATACGGCCTTTTTCTGCAAACAGCTCCGCAAGGGAGTTCCTGTTGGTGGTGGCGAAGTCATCAGAATTCAAATCTGCTGTGACGATGACGGAGAGGTCCTCGGTTGCCGTGGGGACATAGGGCTGGGGGCGTCCGATGGGATATCGAGGTGGATTGCTTGCTGTTAATCCTTTAATGCCAGCAAGATATGAAGGATATCGCGTGGCTTTGATTTCGGCGGTGCCGTTGCGGGGGCTGAGCTGGAAGGGCGTGCCCACCAGATCGGAGCCGTTGTAGACGCCGTCCGACATTGGCAGCGTAAAGGTTGTGGCGTTGTCTGAGGTGATCTTCTGGACGCCGCCATTGCTGGTGTCCAAATTGGAAACTGCCCAATAGACAAGCGTTTGCGTACCGTCGGGCAGATCAAAAAGGTATGCCTTGACGGCGTCGTTGACGGCAAGTTCGCCGGCCAGTCGAGCTCCGGCTAGATAGTAGGTCATGGTGGACATGGCGGCGTAGGAGGGCTTTACGGAACCATCCCGTCGGATGATGCCCCAGTCCTTCTTTCCATCCCGTTCGCTATAGGCGCCGAAGATGAAATAGTAGTTGCGATAGACGCCGTTCATCATATGGCCGATTTGGGATTTAGGATAGAATTCGGCCAAAATCCGCTCTTGCTCGGTAGAATGGGCCATGAGGCCTTTGCGGACGCTGTCCTCCGTGGCGTTGCCTTCCATGTCCGTGCCGCATTCAGTGATCCAGATCTGCCAGTCCTTGCGACCAATGCGCTCCATGGTCTTTCGGAGCTGGTCGTGTAGGCTGTTGTAATGACGCAACGGACTGTAGGTGTGGTAGTTGAGGAAATCGCAATATTTTGCGGCGGCGTTGTCGAAGACGGCCTCCAAGTACGGGCTGGCGGCGCCAGCGCAGAAGGCGCCGATGGTGACGGCCATGTCCGGATTGGCGGCCTTGAAGCCCAGATAGGCGGCTTTGAGGGCGGCGGCATAGTCCCATGCGGGCATGATGCCAATGTCCTGTTCGTTCCAGAACTCCCAGTCTTCCATGCAGGGGCCGAAGGTCTCGCCGGCGGTTTTGCAGAAGCGGTAAAGGGCGGCGAGGTTGTCCGGAAAGCCTCGGGATTTGCCCGCCCATGGGGGACAATCATGGAACATGCCTGATACCAAGATGTTACGTTTATAGCAGTCTTGGGCGTTCTTCAGATAATGGCTGAAGTATGGAGCATTGTCCGGATGGGATTGCACGCCTGACCACGACATCCGTTCCCTCAGATGGGTTATTCCAGCCCATTGGCACAAATCCATGACAA
This sequence comes from Lentisphaeria bacterium, assembly GCA_016288215.1. Lineage (GTDB taxonomy): Bacteria > Verrucomicrobiota > Lentisphaeria > Oligosphaerales > Oligosphaeraceae > Tb-RUG-64. The sequence goes on from JAEEYQ010000011.1 coordinate 70,220, forward strand.
GGCGGTAGGAGTCTCCATCGTACCATGGGCACTGGAAGGTACCGGGGGAGGCGACCCAGCTCAGCGCCGCATCCACAGCGAAGAAGGGGTCCTTCACGGGCCGACGCCGCTTGGGATCCACAATGACCGTGAAGGAATAGTCCTTCAAGACGACATCGGAGGCGTTGGTGGTTTTCAGCAGGTAGTAGCCGGGGGGCAGGGCAGGGAGGGTCAGCGGGGCGTCTCCTTCATTGGGCCAATCACCCTCCATCAACGGCGCCCCCAGCCAGTCCACGACCGTGTAATGCAGTTTGGGCAAGGTTCTTGTGCAAGTGAAGACGGGAGCGGACTGTTCGAAGAACACGGCGGACGGTGCCTCCGTGGTGATGCCTGGAGGCAACAATGGCTTTCGTGGCGTTCCCTCAAAGCGGATGCGGCGAAGGAGGAATGCATGTTTCGCCGCATTGGGATTCATGCCGATCTCAAATCGTTCACAGTTGTCTAAGTCCTTCCCTTCCAAGGAAATCCTGATAGTTTTCCATGCTCCGGGAGGACCTGGCTCATAGGGGTTGAATCCGTCCAAAATGAAATTGGCAGTCCTGATACCCGCAAATCCTTCATCTGGAAGGACTTTGACTTCAAAGGTCACGGCGGTGGCACCGCTGAGGGTCACAGGGGGACGCATGAAAAAGCGTGGGTAAACCCATCGGTCGGTCACCTTTTCATCATAAGTCACATCAAAGCGGATGGCCTGTTCCGCCGGGTCGTAGGAACTGTTCATGGCTCCGGAGGAGTTAAACTGCCATGAGATTGGATTGAGCAGGGCGGTGTCATCTGGAAAGCGGGGCGGCGCCGCGACGGCGCGGCTGCCGCAAAAAACCGCGGTGGAAAGAAGCATGGCCAAAAGCGGAACCTGCATGGAATGAAGAGTCATATTTTTATCTCATTGGTTATAAATATTTTATAAAATCAATAGAGGGTCTGGATGCTCTGGAGAGCAGTCAACGATTTGTCCATGTACCCCGTTTAACGCAATTTCAAGATCCAGCTGATAATGTCGCGGCGGAGGGCGTCCAGGTCGGGCTCCTTGCCAGTGATGCCGTCAAGGAAGGCCTTGGCGGCGGCGGCCTGCGGGTGGTTGGGGTTGTCGCGGATGGCAAGGGCGAGGGTGGAGGCGTAGCGGATGTCATCCACGGCTTCGCGGAAGCCCTCCCACGCGAGAGTGTCAATGATGCCGTCGGCGGTGGGATAGACCAGATTGTGGTCGCGGTAGCTCATGCTGTCGAAATCGTCCCACGGATGGCCAAAAGCCTCGTAATAGCAATAGGTTGCGAAACCGTCATAGTTGCGTTTCCACAGCTGGATGCCGTAGTTTCGGCGATAGGTCAGGGGGTTCTCCACGCCGCCTTGCGGGTTGCCGTAGCTGAAGATGAGACCGCCGGTGGCATGACGCTTCGCGGCCAGCTCGGCGGAAGAGACCCATGCCATGATGACCAGGTCGAGGACCTTGCCGTCGATGTCGGCGGCGAAACGTTGCGGGGAGCAGTCGGAAGTCATGATGCGGCCGCCGGCTTCATGGATGGCGTCCCACAGCGGCCGCTGCTGGGCGACCTTCTCCGCCGAGGCTTCGTCCACGCCGTAGAAATAGACCTCGTCATGGCCGCATTCCTCCTTGACAACGGCGATGATATCGCGGACTTTCTGCCGCACAAAAGCAAGGGCCTCTTCGGACTGGTCGAAGCCGCGGCTCATGTTGCCTTCGGGGCCATGGAGGAAGGCGGGGCGGTTGGAAAGGCCGGCGGCCGCCCGCATTCGCAGCATGACGCGGAGGAGGTCCAGATTGAGGAAGGTGGTCTGGAGCTGATAGTTGAAGGGGTTGTCGATGCCATGGGCCTTCAGATTCGCCAGTTCGGCGGCGATCTGCGGCTCGGAGCGGTGCATGGGATTGAGCTCTGGCGGACAACTGGGGTCCATGCCGTTGACATAATAGAGGGAGGGGATGAAGGGCTTTTCGAGGTCGTAGGCCCGCCGCGGCGTCGCCAGCGGGAAGGGAAGCACGGTGACGTTCAGCGGGAGGCGGCGGAGAAGAATGCCGCTGTCCCGAATCTCCAGGTTGGCGGTGTATGGGCCGGGGGCGGCGTCTTCCGGGGCATGGACGGTGATGAAGAGCTCGCGGGTCATGCCGTTGAGCAGGCGCAGGGGCTGGAGGGTCTTCGCGTCGCGGATGTCGTTGTTGTCGTCGACGGGATAATGCAGGTCCCAGCGGGAGCCGGAGACCTGGCTGCGGGCATGGATGTCGCGGGCCAGCCGTCCTGTCTCGCCGCCAAGCTTGACGGACTGGTTGGCGTTGGAGAAATCCACCGTGACCAGGTTAGGGTCCTTCACAAGCAGCTCGGGAACCAGTTTGGAGACGTCCATGGACGCTTCAATGTTCTGCCATGCGGAGCCGGCCTGATACCAACACTGAACATAGCGGAGGTTCACCCACTCCGCCGGCAGTGGGGTGCCGGCTGCGTCATCGGCGGCGATGCTAATCCAAATGTGGCCCAGCTCCTCTGTCGGCGCATGGAGCGCCAGCGCGGCGGGTTCATACTCCCCCGCCGCCAAGGTAACGCGGCATTCCGTGGCCTGCGGCGTCCCCTTCGGGAAGGTGGTCATCGGCAGAATCATCCCGTCCCCCAAGGGGGCCGCCACGGGATAGATTTCTATAAGTTGTTGATACACAGTATCTTGTGCAAGTTTTTCAGCCACTTCAGGCAGCGGATTTTGGAAAAGCTGCTGAACTTCCTGCTCCGTGAGGGCATGGTCGAACCAACGGATGTCCGCCACTTGTCCGTCAAAGGGGTTCCAGTTTTCGGCGGATTGGCCCACGGTCAGTTTGCATCCGGCAGCAGAGGGGCGGACGGGATACAGTTTCCCCTCATAGACTCCCTGCTTTATGCCATCCACATAGGAGATGACCTTCTGTTGGGCGACAGAGAACGTGACGACCACATGAGTCCAGTGGCCCACTCGAAGTCGTTTGGCCACAGGAGTATAGGTTTCTCCATCCGTGCAGCAGTAGTGATTCCTCATGCTGCCGGCTGGCATCAGGCGGAGCTCCTGGCTCCAGCCGCGGCTGAAGATGCAGGCCACGTCACGATGTCTCTCCATCGAAAAATGTGGCAGCTTCTCGATGCAGAACCACACGGAGGAGGAGAATTCGGCCAAATTGTCCGCCGCCTCCCCCGCCATGGGATAGGCGTCCTCATGGGTCAGAAACCAATCTTGGCTGTTGTCGTAACGGCGGATTCCCTCCATCGGCACGCGGTATTCCGCCGCGGACAGATTCATGGACAGGAGCAAAAGGCCAAATGGTATTGCTAATCTCCTGATTTCAAACAAATTACAAATATAGTGCTTCATGGTCATTGCTTCGGGAAGGTGAGGGAGAGGGACACATCGTGGATTTGGACATAGGGGAGAGACAGGGTCATGTTCTTCCAGCGGGAGGAGCCGGTTCCGGGTCCGGAGAAGGAGCCGATGGCCACGCTGGAGTCATTCATATTAGGAATAGTGGAGTGGGTTCCCTTCAGATGGCAGGCGGGGTTGCTCGCCGCCATGGGCAGGGTCACGTCCGCCAGCAGAGTGCCGTCCGCGAAGAGCTTCAGGTTATTGCCTTTGGTCTCCACGCGGTAAGCGTGGAAGGCGTCGTCGGTCTTGAAGGGGAAGACGCCCCCGTGATATTTAAGGGAGATGGCGTCCGGCCCGAAGCAGAGCACCTCCACGAATTCGCCGTTGGCGATACGGAAGGCGATGGCCTCCGGAGCGGTGGAACCCTCTCCTATCATCTCGAATTCGCAGGTGACCGCATGGTCAAACGGGACAATGGGATAGAGCAGATTCTCGCATTCGGTCTCTCCGGTTCCGGAGTCGATGAGCCGATAGGAGTTGTCCACGATTTTCTCCGCGTTGGCGAAGTCGTGAGCGGTCCAGAGGCGCCGCCACGGCGGCTGGTTGCCGCCCCGCAGAATGACGTCCCCCTTCAAAATCATCCATGGGGCGATTTTCTTCAGGGGATCCATGCCCTCAAATTCAAAGTAGTTCGCCCCCGGTTTGAGGACGGCGGGAGCCACGTCGAAGACGAAGACGCCCTTTTCGAAGGCGGGTTTGGGAAGGGGCGTTCCGTTGATGGCGGCCTTCAGCTGATAGTCCTTGTAGTCTTCATTGAGCTTGGTCTCCACGCGAAGCTTCAGCTGGGGATTCTTGGCCAGAACCTCCGGTCGGCTGAAGTCGTCTCCAATCTCCATCTGCATGGTGGCGGCCAGCTGGCCTTCCCGCAGGTAGAGGCGGTCGCCCCGCCGATTGCCCAGCTCGTCCAGCTCCGGCGTCTTGGCGGAGATGGCGGTGAAGCTTCCGCTGCGCTGATAATAGCCGTAATATTGCTTGTCCATGAGGCGGAGATCATCTAAGTTCCTGTGCATCAATTTGATATATGGTTTTGCATAGAACATGTTGAAGTAGAACAGCCCGTCCGCGCCGGCGTTCAGGGCCGCAGCCGCCTGTGCCGTGTAGCCGGGGATGCTGTTGCGGCCGCCGCCCATCCAGCTGGTGTCGATGGAGGGGAAGACTTTGATGCCATGCCGCCGCCCCAAGGCCACAGCGCCTTCATAGGTATTGTAATAGCCGCCGTCGCCGCCGGCGATGAAGATGTCAATGAGCTTCTCGCGCATCCAGGTGTCGATGTCCAGTCCCGCGTCCTTGGCCACGGGCGCGGAGTCCGGCACGCGGGTGGCCACCACCAGATAGCGGCCGCGGATTTTGCCGATGCGGTCCGCCTCCGCCCGCACATCCCGCATGAGCTGAGTCATGGCCTCCACTTCCTCCGCCGAGGCGGAGCCGCCCCACGCCACGCTTTTGAAGAAGACAGGGAAGCGATAGAAGTCCATTTCCAACCCGTCCACATCGTAGTGGCTGAGCAGCTCCTTGCAGATGGCGAAGGCCCGCTGGCGGACCTCCGGCAGCGCGAAGTTGAAGGCCGTCCACGAGCCGAACAGGGGCTTGTTCTCCTCCGTCCCAATCAGCTGCTCCGGATGGGCCACCTTGATGCCGTACATCCAGTGCTTGTACCATGCGTCATGGACGTCGTTGACGCGGAAATTCGCCAACACCTTGACCTTGTTCTGGCGGCAGAACTCCACGGCCACCTGCATGGTGTCCGTTCCCAACGCGAGCAGTTCAGGCGTCACGTTGCGGTCGCGATCCAAAGCGGCCCGCTCCACATGCACGTCGGTGACCAGACTGCGGGTGGCCAGCCGATGACCCACGGAGAAGGGGCAGAAGCTGACCGTGTCCACTTCGGTGCCCTTCACCGCGTCCAACATTTGCTTGTAGATGTTTTCACGGGTCAGCTCCAGGTCCTTGGGGAACTCCGTCATGTCGCAGCCGTCGTCATCGATGATGATATGGTAGTCGGCCAGGGTCTTGTCCCGCATGGCCGCCCATTCCTCAGCGGTATACCGAACATCCTGATTTCCAGTCACTTCCGCATACTTTACAGGGGCGGGGCTTTGGCATGACACGGACAGCATCAACATCGCCATTCCACTGAGCAACAACACTTTCTCTCTCATCATCCACCTCTTTTGTCGTTATTTGAACATAAACGGAATATCATGGACGAGTTCCATCAAATTGGCGGAGTCCACATGCATGGGAGGCTCCCCTGGAAACAGGAAAGCCATTCGAAACAAATAATATACCACAAATGCCGCCGCCAGTCCACCCATCCAGGCCGGATGGCGGAAGAAATGTTGTAATCTATTGATGTGCAATATGTTAGATGCAAATATAAGGGTGAAAAGCGTGGGCAGCAGGAGCGCATGGGCGCGAAGGCTCTCCGCGATGTCCCCTCTGGCCAGCCAAAGGGCGGCATGGGTCAAGCCGCAGCCGGGGCAGGGATGGCCTGTGACAAAGCGGAACGGACAAAGCTGGATTTTGTGGAACCCAATCCACTGCAGACCGCAGTACGCCATCATCAACCCAAACGCCATCAAGGACTTGCGCCATTTGTAAGGGGGTGCCGTCCAACCTGGCCAGACCGTTGACGGCGGCGTGGCACAGTCGGATGGGGTTGGAGTGTTTGGAGACATTTTCGGTGGCAATTGTCGCAAAGGGGAAGGTCGTCATTTGTGAAATCGCCTATATGATATATGGTATAGAGTAAAATGCAACTCCATGGGACGCGAAAGGCAAAAAAGCGGAGAGCAACGCATGTCAAACGCCGAGGCAATGCCCAACACTTTTACAGAATAACGCTTTTCTTAAGGGTGCGGACTTGCTTTTGGGGGATTAAGCGATTAAGTTTTAGAGGTAAGGGACACTTTGTTCCGTCCGAGTGGTCGGATGAGGCCACCGGAACGATCCAAACAACAGCAGAGGAGAAATGACCATGGCAAACGAAAAGACTGCCCCGCGCACGGAACTCAACATCGTGGACATCACGTCTCCTGACCAGGAGGTCCAGGGCAACATCCAGACCACGGACAGCGTCATCTCCGCCATCGTGCGAAAATATGCGTTGAGCGTAGACGGCGTCATCCGCTTCCCGAATCAGGGTCTGGTGGACAGCTTGGCGGACATTTTGAGCAAGCGCAATTCGGAGCGCAACATCATCATCAAAATCAAGGCAGACGAGGGCGAAGAGCCGCTGGACGGCGCCGTCATCACCCTGTCTCTGATCTTCCGCTTTGGCGTCTGCATCCCCGAAGTGGCGCAGGAGATCCAGCGGGTGGTGAAGGAGAAGGTGGAGACCATGACCCACTACAAAGTGGCTAAAGTCAACATCAATGTGCTTGCCCTGGAGGAAGTCAACGAAGAAGCCGCCCCCGAGACGGAGACGGTGGACATCGCGGAAGACGAAGAGGCCGGAGCTTCCAAATAAACCCCTGAACGCAAAGGAGTTAGACCATGAATATGTCTGTTTTGGCGGAATGCTCATGGGGCGCCTGTCTGCGGACTCCCGCGTTCGGCTATGGGGCCATCGCGGGCGTCGTGGTGGCGATTCTGATTTGGTGCGCCATGCGTCTGTTTTCGGGCCCTCGCGCCTCTGCGCCTGCCATCACCGTGGTGGATGACACCGTGGGCACCTTCTCGGTCTCCACGGCGGCCATCAAGACCTTCGTTCAGCGCATTGTGGTCCATTTCCCCACATTGGAGCTGAAATCGGTGGCGATCATGCAGAGCCATGACGGAAAGGCTTTGGACATCCAGTTGCTGGCTCAGCCGGACTGCAATTTGTCCGAAGCCCGTAGTCAATTGCGGGAGAAGATTTTCCAAAGTCTGGAGACCCAGTTGGGCATCACCGGCCAGATTAAGGAGATCAACATCGAGATCGCGGACTTCAATGACAAGGCCGATGTTGCGGCTTCTCCAAAGGGCTGAGCCGGAAGCTCTTCTGTCATGACCATGGACGGCGAGACCTCTGGCGTGGACATTGCCCTTGCCCTTGGGGGAAACCTGGGCAGGACGGAGGAGGTTTTTGCCTCCTGCGTGGATCGTCTGGCCGCTAAAGGGCTGGGAGCCATCCGAATGGCTCCCTGCTACCGCACCGCTCCTGTGGACTGCGTCCCCGGAACGCCGGACTTCTTGAACAGCGCCCTGACGGGCCGTTGGAACGGGTCGCCGGAGGCGCTGCTGGCCCTCTGTCAAGAGACGGAGCGGGCGTTTGGCCGCCCCGCGCGGCATTCCAGCCATGAAAGCCGTCCGTTGGATTTGGACATTCTTCTGTTCGGAACCCAAATGGTGGATTTGCCGAATCTGGTGATTCCCCATCCGCGGATGTTGTTGCGCCGCTTTGTGATGGAACCGCTTCACGAGGTGGCTCCCAACTGGCCGGTGCCGCCGACCATGACGACCGTGGCCGCCATTTGGAAAAAGCGCTTTGCGGCGGGAGGGAGCCAGTGAACGAACCGGCTCTTTCATCCTATTCCTTTCAGCCCGTGGCAGTTGTGGAAAGCTGCTTCAAGGCGAAGTTTGGCATTCCACGCCAGCCGGGCCTGATTCGGGAGGCCAGAGGGGGCATTCGGCTGCTGCCGCCCTTCAATCAGCCCAATGCCATCCGCGGTTTGGAGGATTTCTCCCACATTTGGGTGCTTTTCGTCTTCCATGAGGCCCTTCGGGACGGTTGGAAGGCCACCGTGCGTCCGCCGCGGTTGGGAGGGGACCGCCGCATCGGCGTCTTCGCATCCCGCTCCCCTTTTCGCCCCTGCCCCATCGGCCTTTCGGTGCTGAAACTCACGGGCATCGACATCGGTGGCCATGGAAAAATTGTCCTGAAGGTGGAGGGACTGGATGTGGTGGACGGAACGCCCGTGCTGGACATCAAGCCTTATCTTCCTTATACAGATAGTGTTCCGGATGCCATCGGCGGCTTTGCGCCAGAAGCGCCGAAGGCGGATGCCCTCCGCGTCCGCTTCACGGAAGAGGCGGAGCGAAAGGCGGCGGCTCTGGAGAAGCGGGGTTTGGCGGATTTCAGAGAGCTGGCGCGGCAAGTGGTGGCGTCTGACCCACGTCCCGCCTATCAGCGGGAGCTGGGCCGCGTCTACGGCGTCTTCCTCTCCGGCCACGAAGTGGTCTGGAAGGCAGGGGACGGCGAGGCCGTGGTGACGGACATCGTTCCCGCGCCCCACCCCTTCATGGGCGGAAAGCGCCGTGCCTCCACGTCGCCGCCGGAGACGCCCGAAGCATCGCCGCCGGAGTCATAGTCTGTTGCAAAACAGAAGGTCATGAACCGTTTTGGCGAATTGAGAATTGGAAAAGGGGAGTTATAGTTAAGAGGGGACAGGATGACAGGGGATTTTGCAGGGAAACGGGACAATGGATTTGGAATGCGGGATGCCCGCCATGAGGAGATGACACGATGAATGTTTCCGGTTGCTATACGGCGTTGGTGACGCCATTTCGGAACGGGAAGGTGGACTACGAGGCCATGGGTCGGCTTCTGGAGGAGCAGATCGCCAATGGAGTGAGCGGCGTCTCCCCTGTGGGCACCACTGGCGAGTCCCCCACCGTCAACTTTGAGGAGCATGACCAGGTCATCGAATTCGTCGTGGAGAAGGTCCATGGCCGCTGTCAAGTCATCGCGGGCACGGGCGGAAACTCGACGGAGGAGGCGAAGAAGCTGAGCATCAACGCGGCGAAGGCGGGAGTCGACGCCACGCTGCAGGTGACCCCCTACTACAACAAGCCCACGCCAGAGGGCATGTACCGCCATTTCATGGAGGTGGCGGAGAGTTCCGGCCTGCCCGTTGTCCTCTACAACGTGCCTGGCCGCACCGGCAAGGAGATTCCCGTGGATGTGATTGCGCGGCTGGCCCCCCATCCGCTCATGGTGGCGGTGAAGGAAGCCGCCGGCAGCGTGGAGCGGGTCAACGCCATCAAAGACGCCTGTGACATCGCCGTGCTCTCGGGGGATGACAGCCTGACGCTGCCCATGCTGTCCGTGGGTGCCTCAGGCGTGGTCAGCGTGGCCTCCAACATCATCCCCAGCGAGGTGAGCCGCATGGTGAAATTGGCGTTGGAGGGGGATTTCGCGGGGGCGAAGGCGCTGCATCGCCGCTATTATCCGCTGTTCCGCGACCTGTTCATTGAGAGCAATCCGATTCCCATCAAGGCGGCCATGGCGGCCATGGGCATGATTGCGGAGGAATATCGTCTGCCGATGTGTGAAATGACGGCGGCCCACAAGGAGACGCTTTTGGCGACCATGAGAAAGGTCGGGCTTCTCGCATAGCCAACACACAGGCCTGACGCGGTTCAGGCGGAGGAGGAACGAATGGAAGCCTTTTTGCGCACACTGGTTTGGGCCACGCGCCTCGATGGCGGGTGCCTTCCCGCCGCTGCCTCCAAATCGGAGCAGAGCGGCCCCGACGGACTGTGGTTCGTGGCCATTCGGACAGTCATGGCGCTGGCGTGCGCCGGCGTCGCCAAGCTGCTGATATGGTTCACGCGGGACCCCTTTGTGGGAGCCGTGTTCGGGGTTGGTGCGGCATGGCTTCTCCGCTTTTGGATTTGCGGTCCGCTGGAGAGCGGTGGCGCCGCCCGCGCCCTTCGGAAGATGGCGGTGTCCAAGCCTTTAGGCAATGAGGCCTGCGTCATGGCCACTGCGTTGGCGCCCTTGGCCTATTTCCTCCTCTGTTTTCGCGGAAATTGGTTCTGGCTGGTGCCAGCAATTGTTCTAAGTTCCTCTGTATCAGTGACTTGCAATAAATCAACGTTTTTGCGCTGCGCCCACGGAGCCCATTGGATCCTCTCCTGCATCGTCAGCGTGGTCGGCTGTGGCTTCGTGACCCGGCTGGGCTGGGGAGGCCAGGCGCTGTTCATGCTGTCGTTGTTCTCCGCCGCCGTGGCATGGCTCATGCCCATCGCCGTGGAGAAGTACTGGCCGGAGAGTCGGCTGGGCACGGGACCGCAGGCCTGCGGGGCCATCATGGCGGTCGCGGAAGCCGTCATCCTGCTCATCGGCGTCCTTGGAATGGCCCTGTGACTCCTTCATGGATTTGACAAGGCCCTGAAAATGCCTAATCTCTAATTTCCAGTTTCCATGTCCCCCACGTCCTCCATGCCCCGCATGTCCTTCCTGATGATCACCTACAATCAGGAGCAGTACATTGCGGCCGCCCTGCAAGCGGCTCTGGCACAAGACTTTCCGAATTTGGAGATTGTGGTCTGCGATGACGGCTCCCGCGACCGCACCTTCGCCATCGCCAGCGAAATCGCGGCGGCATACCATGGCCCCTTTCGCATCGTGCTGCATCAAAACCCTGTGAATCTGGGCATTGGGGCCAATTTTCAAAAGGCCTACTCTTTGTCCACGGGGGACTGGCTGTTCATGGCGGCGGGGGACGACATTTCCCTCCCCAACCGTTGTCGGGTCATCGCCGACGGCATCGCCGCCTTTCCGCAGGCATTGGCCTTCGGCACCAACTATCAGCTCATTGACGGCGACGGCACGGTCCATGGCTATTTCTCCCCTGACTATCCGGTGGGGCTGGGGGCCGTCATCTGCTGGCACCGCTCCCTCTTCGCCGACTTTCCCCCTTTGGGCACGGAGGTCCGCACGGAGGACATCCCCCTGCTGACGCGGGTCTTCTTCTTGGGCGGAACCCTCGTCAAGCTTCCTGACTGCACCGTGCAGTACCGCATGGACGGACACAGCTTCACGGGGCAGGGCCGAAATTCCGCCCTTGCCGTGAAACAATACCAAATCAAAGTCTATCAGGCGCAGATGGCCGGTGTGCGCCAACGACTGGCGGATCTGGAGCATAGGCGGTCTCAAGGTTGGAAAATCCCCCATGAGCAGGCTCTGGAGGCTCGCCAGACGTGGGAGCTTCAAGGCATGGAAGAGGACATCCAAAGCTACCAAGCTTGCGTGGATATTCTACAAGGTACTCTGCTGCAGAAACTTAAGTATTTAGTGACCCCGAATGGGAAGCCTCTCCACCGCCGCTTTGCGCAGCGCCTCCGTTGGGTTCTGGCCAGTTTCCCCTTGCTCCGAAAGCTGAAACAGGCGCTGACGCCCCAAAAGCCTTTGACGGACTTCGCATGGCAACAGCGAGTGGACCGCCTTCCCGATGGCCTTCAGCCCGTGGTCGTCACTGCCGAATACTACCTTGCCCATGAAAAATGCGACTATTATCAGGCAGAGGACCCCGAGAGTTTTTCGCAACATTGTAAACAGTTGGAAGCTGTTGATAATTAGGAATTAGGAATTTGTCTAGAGCTTCTAGGGCTTCTAGAGCTAGCTAGAACTTAAGGATAAGGGATGCAGGAACTTGCAAAACTAGACTCATACGAGGCGGAGATCCGCAAGCATTGGGAAAGCAGCACGGCGATGGTCCAAAGCAAGCGGTTCTTCTCTCTATGGGAGGATGGCTGCCAGCCGCAGCCGTTTCCTGTGCCGCCGAAGGGACTGAAGCGCAATGGCAAACCATTGCTGCCGGCATCGGAGGAACCTCGCATCGCCCATGTGGAGTGGGACGACTCAGAGCTTTGCGTGGCGTTGGTGGCGGAGGGGACGGAGACGGTGCAGCGGGTGCTGCTGCGGCCATCGTCCGCGGGGCTTGATGTTGAAGTTCTTCCTGCAGAGTCACTTCCGCTTCCAGACAGCACCTATGGCGAACGGGTTGAGATCATGGCGGAGGCCCTGGCCCGCATTCATGCAAAATACCCTGGCCTCGATTTGTCAAAGACAGGCAACGCCCTGCTGGCGGAGGCGCTGGAGGAATTGCAGAAGGAGGATTTCTGCGACAAGGGGCTGATTCAGGCGATTCTGAAGGGCGGGGTGCGCCGCCGCCGTCAGCTGCTGGACCGGGTTCTGGAGGACATGGCGGACGACGAGACCAGCAATCAGCTCACCTTGAACTTGCCCCTGACAGCGACGGTGCCCCCTTTCGCCACTTTGCCACAAGACGATGCGGCGGAAGTGCCCCCCATCACCATTTCGGAGCGGACGTCGTGGCAGGTGCGGCAGGACATCCATCTGCTGGCGGAAAGCTATCGCATCCTTCAGGAGCTGGAGGAGAAGTTCGTCATGACCTTCGGCAACGTGGAGGTTTTGGCTTCAGATGAGGCGGCGGGGATGGTGACCGTGAAGATGCCCCTGCCCAAGGATGCTACGGGCACCCTCCGCGAAGGCAGCCAACTGACGGTGTTCCGCCATGGCAACCCGCGGCAGAAACTAGGGACCTTTGTCATCCATCTCATTGATGGCGATGAACTTATAGCATTGCTGAAATGGGAGGATCCCGCCCATCGCTTCCCCTTCGACGATTTTCTGTGCGCGGCGCCGCGGCGCACGCCCCATGAATACATCGCCAAGTCCCTGCAGGCCATGGAGGAAGGCTTCCAAGGTGGTGACTATCAACAACATTCCGTGTTCAGTCGGCTGATTGGCTTCGCCCCTCTGCCGTATCTTTTTGTGCCCTGTCCGCCGCAAAAGGGGCTGGACGCCTGGCAGAGCAGGGCCTTGAAGGCCTGCCTGAACGAACAGAATCCCGCCGTCTTGGTTCAGGGGCCCCCCGGAACCGGCAAAACGCGCTTGCTTTCTGAAATCCTTCGCGAATGCCGTGGCACCGGCCGCCGCATCCTGTTGACCGCCCCCTCAAACGCCGCCGTCGACGCCCTTTGCCGCCATCTGCTGGACATGCCTCTCGTCCGCCAGGGAAGCTCGCGGGACGCCGTGGACACGGACATCGCGGAGGCCTGCTGGCACGAAGACGACAAGGCCATGGCGGCCTTCCGCCAAAAGCGGGAGGAGCAGGCCTGTGAAATCTGGGCGGGCACCCACATGGGGCTGTTGCGTTCCCTTGAGATGGCGGAGGACATCCGCAAAAACGGGCTCTTCGACATCATTGTCTTCGACGAGGCCGGCATGACCAGCTCCGGCGAGGCCATGCTCTGCCTTTGTCTGGCGAGCCGAGCGCTGATTTTCGGCGACCCTCAGCAGCTTCCTCCCTTTCCCGTGCCCCCCGTGCTCTGGAAGGAGCTGGAAAGCCGCTGCGGCTGTCTCACCCTTTCCCAACGCAGCATCATCAGCGGCAGTTTCCTAGCGTGGCTCCATGACTGGCGCGGATTGCCTTACCTCATGCTACGCAACTGTTACCGTTGCCAGAACCCGCGGCTGATGCGCTTCTCCTCCATGCTCTTCTACAACGCCATGGTGAAAACGGCGGAGACGGCAGAATATTTTCGGCTGGACTATCGGCAGCGGGAGCAGCGCTTCCCCAAATCCACCTTGCATTTCATCAGCACGTCCAAATTGCCGCTGGAGTGGCGCCGTGAACGGCTGCTCCTTGGCCAGACTCCCATTTTGGAGAACCCGCTGGAGGCGGCCATCTGCGCCAGTTGGGTCATGGACTGCCTTCCCCGCTACGCGTTGGGGGAAATCACGGTCATTACGCCCTATCGGGGCCAGGCGGCTCTGATCCGCCGGCTGCTTCTGGAGCAGCGGCCGGAAACCGTCCCAGAGGAGACGTGGCAGAATTTCCTTCATGACCGCATCTCCACGGTGGATAGTTTTCAAGGCGGCGAAAGCGACGTGGTCATCATCTCCTATGTCCGCTCCGGCGGCAAAGGCATCGGCTTTGTGGATGACCCCAGCCGCGTGAACGTGACCCATACGCGGAGCCGACGGGAGATGATCGTCGTCGGCGACGGAGAGCATCTCTGCGGCAAGGCGCGGAACCGCATCTTTCTGCGGATGCTGCGGGCCTTCGCCAGAGACGGCATTGTGGAAGAGCTGACGGAGGAAAGCGCCGCCCGTTGGCATGAGACATCTTCAACCTCCTCCACTGGAGAGACTTCCACCGCGACGTCAGAGCCAGAGAAGCGGCAGGATTCCGACACCCCGAGCAAACCGAAGAAGGGCGACATGAAAACAAACGCCCCTCAACAGCTGACCTTTGATTTCATGAATTAGCCATATTGGATGTACTTGTAGTGGAGAGAGATAGGCCCTTTTTTCAATGCGGTGTCCCATTTGTCTCCTCGGCAAGTTCAACCGTCTCAAAACCGATACAGAATATGTATCTCATTGATTATAAATATGTTACAAATATTCCATGGCTCGTCCTTGGGGACTGGCCGTTGAGTTTCGCATGAACGCGTCATCATCGTCATCGCCCTGTGTGGGCATCGTCATTGTGGTCTACCGTTCCCTTGATCGGATCGGGCCATATGTGCGCAACGATTTGGCCGCCTGCGCCATGCCCTGCAAAATCGTGGTGGTGGACGTGGGCAGTCCGTTGGAGAACGCCCAGCGGATTGCGAAGGAGCTGGGCGTGGCCGTCTGCGACCCCGAACAGCCTCCTGTGGGCAATCTGGCGGTGCTTTCCGTGGCGGAGAATTTGGGCTACGCCAGAGGAAACAACGTGGGCGTCCGTTATCTCCTTCGCCATTTTCCGCACGTCGACCGACTGCTTTTCAGCAACGACGACATCTCCTTCCTCTCTCCCAAGGTCATTGAGACACTGTCGCGGACCATGGATGAAAATCCCTCCATCGGCATGATTGGGCCGGATGTCGTGGATTTGCAGGGGAATTTTCAGGGGCCGCTGTACCGCCACCCCTCCATCTGGAAAATCATGGCCAACAACATCTTAGAACCGCTGTTGGGGCGAACGCGGGCCAATGCCTTGCTGGGAGAGCCGTCCCGCCCGCGGGAGTCTGGCCCCTGCAGCATTGTCTCTGGCTGCTTCATGATGGCCCGCACCGCCGATTTCATGGCCGCTGGCATGTTCGACGAACGGACCTTCCTCTTCTGGGAGGAGGAAATCATGAGCCGACGCATGGAGGCCATCGGCAAACGCTTCTATTTCGAGTCGGCCGTGCGCATTCGCCATTGGGTGGGCGCCACCCTATCCCAAAATGCTCCCAACCTGTTGCTGGTGCGAAACATGCTCACGGGGGGAAATCTGTATTTCACGTATTATGAACGACATAACATAATCGCATTAATCCTGCTCCGCCTCTCCAACGCCCTTCGAATGGGTCTGGTGCGGCTGGCTATCCTCAAACGGGCCGTGCTGCGCCGATGAGGCTTCCTGTTATATATATTATATATGGTATAAGAGAAGAAAGGACATGAACATGATGAAGACCGTGACAGGCGCCATCGCCTCCATAGGACTGCTGGCGGCGGCCATCGCCTCCGCGACGACCTATTATGTGGATGCGGAGAACGGCAATGACCAGGCGTCGGGAACCCATCCGGAGCAGGCGTGGAAGAGCATTGCGATGGTCAATTTGCAGTCATTGCAGCCGGGGGACCGAGTGCAGTTCCATCGGGGGCAGATTTTTCGCGGAGGAACCTTGCGGCTGCATTCGGGGGAGCCGGGCCGGCCGGTGACCTATTCATCCTATGGCACGGGACACAAGCCCGCCATCCAGCCGTCGATGGACTACAATGACAGCGCCAAATGGGAGGAAGCCGGAGAGGATTTGTGGCGGACGAAAACATCCATGGCCTATACGGTCAAGACGGACGGCATCAATCAGGACCTGCGCAATTCGAATTGGCATGTGTATGTGGAGGAGCCGGCGGTCGTCCGCGATGAATGCGTCGACCGCGACGACGGAAAGGTCTACACGTTCCATTGCCAGCGGCAGGGGGATCGGGAGACCAATGTGCAGCTTTTGGGGCCATTGGTGGAGAATGGCAACGTCCATATGCTGTTCACCTATCGCATCCGTTCAGATAAACCCTTTTCCATGAGCAGGTTCCGCATTATGCAGACCAGTTCGCCATGGGTGAGCTTCGCTCTGGAGATGGGCGGGACGGCGCAGGTGACCACGGAATGGCAGGAGATGGCCTGCTTCCTGTACCACGACGGCATTTGTCCCGACGGCACCACCATCCGCATAAACAATTTCTTCGGGAAGACCTTTCCGGAGGGCGCGGTGGTGGAATTCCAGCCCATTAGTCTTAAGGAAGTGGAATTCAATGGGATAGCACCTCTTTTAAGCGATGTGGGCAATGTGATTTTCGACCACGGGAAGGCCTGTGGCTGGAAACGGTGGAGTGTGGAGGAGCTCAAGGAGGAGCTGGATTATTTCCACGACACTCAGCACGGAATCCTCTTCATGCACCACAAGGGGAACCCAGGCGGCGGCGCGTGGTCGTCTTTGGAGCTGGCGCCGAAGGCAAATTGCGTCAATCATTCCGGTGCCCATGATGTCGTGGTGGACGGGCTGTGGTGCCGCTATTCCGGCGCCCATGGCTTCGGCGGCGGGAACGCCCAACGTGTCACCATCCGCAACTGCGACATCTGCTACATCGGCGGCAGCGTGCTGTGGACTCATAACAACACCCGCTACGGCAACGGCGTGGAGTTTTGGTGCGGCTCTCAGGACTGTCTGGTGGAGAACAACCACATTTGGCAAGTCTACGACGTGGCCATCACAAACCAAGGCAACACACCCCATTCACCACAACGTAACCTAATCTACCGCAATAATTTCCTGCATAACTGCGAACAGCATTACGAATATTGGCGCAGCCCCGAGAGCGCCGTCACGGAGAACGTGCAGTTCATCGGCAACACCTGCGTCAACGCCGGCCAGAGCTGGGCCCATTGGCAGCGGCCCGACAAACACTCCTGCCATCTGCTGGCCTATCAGGTGGTGGCTCCCACCCGAAATCTCGTCATCCGCGACAATGTGTTCTTCAATGCACGGGAGGCTCTGATTCTCCATCATTCGGACTTGCGCTCCGTCATGGATTGCGACTACAACCTGTGGTTCCAAGAGCAGCCCGACGGCATGCTGATTCGCCTCTATCCCGTGCAGATGGCGTTGAAATTCAGCGAGTTCGCCACTTGGCAGACCGAAAACGGCAAAGACCTCCATTCCATTGCCGCCCGCCCGGTTTTCGTCAGGCCGGATTTTGAGCATCCCGAAAACGGCGACTTCCATCTGGCTCCGGATTCCCCCGGCGCCCATGGCGCCTCCGATGGCGGCCCCATTGGAATTAGGAATTAGGAATGAGCAATTAGGAATTTGTCAACTTCTTGAATATAAGAGAGTTAGGTCGATTCATCCAAAGGGTTACGGGTGGTATTCGTGGGGTGTTTCGGCGATGGATTCCTGAATGGCGGCCTGCAGCTCCGCCGAAAAGTCCGCATGACCGAAGAAGAGGCGGCTCAGCCAGGGCAGGGCGACTTCGGGGTGGAAGCTGTGGTCGCGGGCGTCCACATTGCAGTAGTCCAGATACTGCAAGTCGGTCAGGCCTGTGAGCTTATGAATGTTCTCATGGTCGTGCAGACGGCTCTCTGGCGAGGCGTATTTGCGGTAATAGCAGACAGTTAGGTTCTTCGGACAGCCGGCCAGCTCATAGCCCCGCCGAATCTTGTCAATGGCGTCCACCATGGGACCGCCTTCGGTGTAGATGACGGGCAGGGGGGCGAGGGCGGCCATCAGATCCGGCTCGTCGTCGTACCAAATCTGGCTTCCGGGCTCGTCGCTGCGGCGCCACATGCGGGCGGCGCGGACTTCCGTCACCACCATGACCCGCTTTGCCCAAGAGGAGATGAAGTCGTTGTACACCGCCGCCGCCACATCATCGCTCAAGAGAGAGGAATACAGCACGTTGCCCGTGCCCCACGAGAGGCCGGAGAGGGCCAGCCGGCTGGCGTCCACCATGGGATTGCTCTTGAGGAACTCAAGCATCATCAACGTGTGCTCCACTTGGATGCCGTGATAAGTGCGGCCGGTCAAATCGATGAGTCCGTAGCAGTATTCCGTCACGCAGCCCCAATGGAGCCCGGGCTCGCAGTTTTCCGCCATGGCGGGGTTCTCAATGGCGATGGCGATCATGCCCGCGTGGACATAATACCACGCCTGCCGATTGCGGAGGGGATAGCGGTTGGGGAAGCTGCCCACTTCCGGCTCCCCCGCAAGGGCATGGCGGCTGCCGCCGTGGCCGGGAGTGCAGATGACGGCAGGAGCTTTCCGCTTCATCTCGTAGACGTCGTCGGGAATCAGCATGATGAAGCCAACTGCCAACAGCTCATCCGGATAGAACTCATAGCGGCAAAGCCGATAACCGTCTCGCCGTTCCGTGGAAAGCAGCACGAATTCCGCCTTGAACTCGGTTCCAATCCGCAGATGTGACCGCAATTTCTCACGGATGGCGGCCTTCCACGTGGGAAACTCCGCCGCCGAGGCGACGGTCTCCAGTCCCAGCTGGGGCTTCATCCGCCGCAGGTAGTTCATGAAATAGCCGACACTGCATGTGAAACGGCCGTCGGGCCGCTTGGAGACGAAATCGTCCGCGGTGAAAGTGTCCCGAACAGGAGGGGTGGTCTGACTCATGATGAATTCCTGTGATATGTGTATAACTAACTAATCATCAGTTAGTTAGGTATTATGGTGTCGGGTTGTTGCGGGAAAGGGGCTAATGCCGTTTCAGCAATTGGTCAAAATAGGCGATAGTGCGTTTGAGCCCTTCCTCCAAGGGGATGGTGGGTGACCATTGCAACTTCTCTTTGGCTAGCGTGATGTCCGGCTTGCGCTGTTTCGGATCATCCTGCGGCAGAGGATGATAGATGATCTTTGAAGAGGAGTTGGTCAGTTCAATGACCTTTTCGGCTAGCTCCCGGATGGTGAATTCCCCTGGATTGCCGATGTTGACGGGGCCCGTGAAATCATCTTCCGTGGCCATCATGCGGATCATCCCCTCGATCAGGTCGTCGCAATAGCAGAAGGAGCGGGTCTGGCTGCCGTCGCCATATAGGGTAATATCTTGATTCTGAAGGGCTTGGACGATGAAATTGGAGACGACGCGGCCATCGTTGGGATCCATTCGCGGCCCGTAGGTGTTGAAGATGCGGATGACCTTGATGCGGGTCCGATGCTGTCTCCAATAGTCGAAGAAAAGGGTTTCCGCGCAGCGTTTCCCCTCGTCGTAGCAGGAGCGGATGCCGTTGCAGTTGACGCGGCCCCAATAGGACTCCGGCTGGGGATGCACATCCGGGTCTCCATAGACCTCGCTGGTGGACGCCTGCAGAATCTTCGCCTTGATGCGTTTGGCAAGCCCCAGCATGTTGATGGCGCCGTGGACGCTGGTTTTGGTGGTCTGGACCGGATCCCGCTGATAATGCACGGGAGAGGCCGGGCAGGCCAGATTGTAGATTTCGTCCACTTCCACATACAGGGGGAAGGTGACATCGTGCCGCATCAGCTCAAAATGCGGATTGCCAAGCAGATGCCGGATGTTGTCCTTGGAGCCGGTGTAGAAATTGTCCACCACAAGCACGTCATTGCCGGCGGCGATGAGCCGGTCGGCCAGATGAGAACCCAAAAATCCCGCGCCGCCTGTGATCAGGACCCGTTTGCTGGAATAAACAGACATACTCCGTGTTTCCTTTTCGTTCATTATAAAACTTTGGCCGACATTTGCCCAATGCACAACGTAAAACATATCCACGCCGTCGGGAATGTCAACCCTAAAACTCTCCAGACCTTGCATCAACATGCCCGTTTTTTCATAAGTACGGGCATAAAATCAAAATATTTGCAAAAAAATTGCATTTTTTTCATTTTTTTTCGATTTGTCAGTTGTATTTTTTTATTTCATTGATGTAATGTATACGTATGCCGCTGTGAACACCGTTGACAGAGGGTCAAAGGAACATGGATCGGCAAGCAAAATTAAAGAGGAGAGTCGTGTAGATGCGCCGTGTGTCGGGCTGTCCTCAGAAATAAAACAAAAGGAAGTGCATCATGAAAGACACGTTCTACGATGTGAAACTGCGCCAGAAAGTCGAAGCGGAAGTGGTCGACAAGGTCAAGTACGAAAACGGCCGCTATGCGCTGAAAGCCAAGACGGCTGATGGCCGCAGCCTGACCAAGTTCGTGAGCGCTGCCGACTACGAGAAGGCCACTGTTTGCGCTGCCAAGGCCTGCGGATGCAAAGCCGCCGCCAAAGCCAAGGCCAAGAAGTAAGCCATCGCAAAACGATAGCTTAATCTTCTGGGAGAGCCGGTTCCATGTGGGCCGGCTTTTCTGTTTTTATTTGCTGGAGGAGGCGGATTGGCGGCGGAGTTGATGGCTTCCCATGGCCAGCAAAGCCAGATTGACGGGAAAGGCCAAGAGCATGAGTGCATTTCCTAACATGCTCTGGGACAAAGCCTTACCGCTCAAGGCCAATGCTCCGCCCGCTACCATGGCCGCGATGGCGTATCGACGGTCGCTCCGCTGGCCACACATCCCCCAGAGCGCCGGCACCACAAATGCTCCTGCGTAGATGCCCAAGGCAAACAGCAGCGCCGTCAGAATGGATTGGCAGTAAAGCGCCGTTACCATGGACAGTACGCCCAATAGCACCGTGCAAAACCGTGTCAATCTCACGCTTTCCGCCGAGTCCATTCGGTCCCGCAGAAACTGCGACAGCAGGCTGCCGGCGGTGAACAGCGTGGTATCTGCCGAAGAGAGAATGGCGGAGAGCAGCGTCACCGCCAGCAATACCGTCACGGCTGGTGGAAATTCGCCCTTGACAATGGCGAACAGGGTGGATTCGCCGCCGTGGACATAACCCCTGGAACCATAAATGCCAATGAAAGCCAGCAGAAATGCGGTGGGAATGAGCACGGCGGCGGTTGCCGCGATGGCTTTTCGGGCCGTGGCCGTGTCACGGGCGCAGAAGAGACGCGAGTAAATGTCTGGCCCCACCAGATAGGTGCTGGAATAGGCGAACAGCATGACCACCAAATCAACCCATGTGAAGGATGATGACAGCAATGGCTGCCCTTCAACGGACGGCGAACGGAAGAGCAGGACAACGAAAATCAGCAGCAGTCCCGCGAAGATCAACAGGGTCTGGACAAGGTCAGTGCGGAGGATGGAGAGTTGTCCTCCCGCCGCCGTGTAGGCGGTGACCGTCAGCCCGATGGCCACCGTCGCCCAGCCATAGGAGAGTCCGAAGACGGATGTTGTTATCTTCGCCG
Source organism: Lentisphaeria bacterium (assembly GCA_016288215.1). Taxonomy (GTDB): domain Bacteria; phylum Verrucomicrobiota; class Lentisphaeria; order Oligosphaerales; family Oligosphaeraceae; genus Tb-RUG-64. Next base: position 91,681 of record JAEEYQ010000011.1, read on the forward strand.
CTCCAATGATTTGCGCACCAACAACCCCCAGCCAGGCCATGGCGATGACTCCCGCTGACAGCTTTTGGGCGACGGGGCCGTAGAATCCGCCCAGCAGCGTCGGCAGATTGTAGCCGCGAAAGGCTGACAATTGTCCCACAAAGGGCAGCAACGCCAGTAGCCCGATGGCGGCGCACAGCATGAACCAGGCTCCCGCCCATCCTTTGGCATAGGCCACGTCAATGCTTCCCAAAATGGCCGAACTGCCTAAAATGGTCGCCAGCAAAGAGCCTGTGACGGAGAGGACACCGGCGTGGCGTCCCGCCACGTAAAAATCCTCTGGAGAATGGATTTTTCGTGCGCAAAGGCATCCGATGACCAAGGCGGCCACCAAATAGACATAAAACAGAAGAACATGCATCGTGGGACTTGAAGGCCGGGAAGAAATTTTGTAACTAATTTATAATCAATTTGTTAGGAATTTTCAAGGAGGAGCCGGAAGAACGAGAGGTTCTGAAACTCCCTTGTATCTATTCAGAACCCATTGATAATCCATAAAATACACGGAATAAACAGATGCGAAGTGCCGTTCGCGAGCGGCACTTCGCGGTTCTTTTATGTCATTTGAAACGAATTAATCCGTGTTCTGCGGCGGAACGTCGTTACACCCTTCAGGAGTTGAGCTCCACGGTGTCGTCTTCCACGAACTCCTCGTCCTCATCGTCCGCGCCGGCGGGTATGGCTCCTGCATCGGCGGCGACGGCATCCTGACCTGGAAGCATGGCGCGGATCTTCTCCGTGATACGGGCCTCCAGGGCGGGATCCTGCTCAATGGCCTTTTTGGTCTGCTCCCGTCCCTGACCGATTTGGACATCCTCAAAGGAGAACCAGGAGCCCCGCTTCTCCAAAATCTTCATGTTCAAAGCCACGTCCAGCAGGGAGCCGACGCGGCTGATGCCCTCCGCGTACATGATGTCGAATTCGCACTCCTGGAAGGGAGCGGCGAGCTTGTTCTTCACGACCTTCACCTTGACGCGGCTGCCCTGCGCCTGTCCGTCGGGAGCCTTGATGGTGGCGATGCGGCGGATGTCCAGCCGGAGGGAGGCGTAGAATTTCAGCGCACGGCCGCCGGTGGTGGTTTCGGGACTGCCGAACATGACGCCAATCTTCTCGCGGATCTGGTTGGTGAAGATGACGCAGGTGCGGCTGCGGTTGATGATGGCCGTCAGCTTGCGCAGGGCCTGGGACATCAAGCGGGCCTGCAGCCCCACATGGTTGTCTCCCATCTGCCCTTCGATTTCCGCACGGGGCACCAAGGCGGCCACGGAGTCGATGACCAGCACGTCAATGGCGTTGCTGCGAACCAGCGTCTCCGCGATGTTCAGGGCGTCTTCGCCGCAGTCCGGCTGGGAAATCAGCAGGTTGTCCGTGTCCACGCCGATGATTTTCGCGTAGCGGGGATCCAGGGCATGCTCCGTGTCGATGTAGGCGCAGGTGCCGCCCATCTTCTGGGCGTTGGCGGCCACATGGAGACACACCGTGGTCTTGCCGGAGGCCTCCGGCCCGAAGATCTCGATGATGCGTCCGCGGGGGAAGCCGCCCACGCCAAGGCACATGTCCAAAGCCAAGGCCCCAGTGCTGATGACGGGAACCGCCTCGTGGGAGCGGTCTCCCAGACGCATGATGGAGCCTTTGCCGAATTCCTTCTCGATTTGGCCCAAGGCCAGTTTCAGATTGCGGTCATGGACGTCCGCGGGATTGGGGGCAGCCGTTTCTTTTGCCATAGTCAGAATTCCTTGATGTTGAATGGGTTATGGTTATAAATGCGAATTTTGCGCTGGTTTTTTCAAATGGCGTGAGGGGCGTCTCACGATTTCAGAAGGGAGATCAGCATGGAGATGGAATGGCGGATGGTGGATTGGCGGATGTCCGCGCGGGAGCCGCTGAAATGCATTGTGCGAACTGCACGTCCTTGTGGAGCGAAGACCCCGACGACCACGGTGCCGACGGGCTTTTCCGCCGTGCCGCCCCCTGGCCCCGCAATGCCGCTGACCGCAATGCCCACCGCAACTTGCAGACGGTTCTTCAGGCCATTCAACATGGCATGCACCGTCTCTTCGCTGACTGCGCCATGCTGCGCCAACGTGTCCAGCGGCACGCCAAGAAGCTGATGCTTCCATGCATTGGAATAGGTGACCGCTCCGCCGGAGAACCATTCCGACGAGCCCGCCACGTCCGTCAGCGCCGCCGCGATGCCGCCGCCCGTGCAGGATTCAGCCGTGGCCATCATCAGCCCACGGGCCCGAAGCAAGTCGCCTAGGCAGGCAACCGCCGCCGTACTATCCAAGTCATTGAACGGCAGGTCGGTGTGATCATGGTTTTCGCTGTCTGTCATGGTCGTCTCCATTGCATGTGAATGTCGAATACTATAAAAATACAGCCTGTTTTAATTTTGTCAAACATGAATCAGCAAAAAAATATTAGCATTCTGTCATTATTTTTCCAAAAGGCGGCGGCAAGGCGTTCCGCCCAAGACGGAGAGGCCATGACTTCACAGATGGCTGCGTTGCCGCCAATCCTTTGCGTGTTATTATAATATGCTTATTATCAATGACTTATGACTTTAGTTGCTTTCTCCGATGGCCATGGCGACGGCATAGGTCTTTTCATGGGAGATGCTGACCTGAAGGCTCTTGATGCCCAGTCGTTTGGCGGTCTGTGCGGCGGCGCCGGAAAGCTCCACCGTGGGGGAGCCGTCCTCGCGGGGCAGGATGGCCATGTCCGTCAGACCGCATTGGGCGCCGATGCCCGTGCGGAAGACTTTGGACACCGCCTCCTTTGCCGCCCAGCGGCCCGCGAAATAGGCGGCGCGGGCAGGGCTGTCCGTCGTCGGCGCGGCGGCCAGCTCCTTTTCCGTGAAGACATGCTTCAGGAAGAACTCACCGTGACGCTCCATGGAGGATTTCAGGCGGGCGACCTCCACGATGTCAATGCCGATGCCGACAATCATCGTCCGGCCCGTTCCCTGACCCACTGGCGGGCCTTGTCCTGATACTCCTTCGCCTTGGTGTCATCAAGCATTTCGGAGATGAATCGGCGGTACAGGGCGAAGAAGACGGTATACAGGATGAAGAGGTTGGTCATCCGCTCCTCAAAGATGCTGGCGGGGTCCATCGCTTCTCCTTCCGGAAGTTTCAACCCCTTGAATATGAACTCATTGGCATCGAAGCCGAACGTCCACTCCTCGCCGCCGTCCCGCGCCAGCGTGATTTTGGCGCTGCGCAGCTTCTTGCCCACGGTCAGGGCCGCTTTGGCCTCCGCGCTGAAGGTGGGCGCGCCTTTGCGGATGACGCTTTCCACGGCGCCGCCGCCTTCGCTGGCGCTGTCCATGACGAAGACCAGCGGCCCGTCGATCATCAGGGCGAACTCGCCCAGACGGGACTGGGGAAGGACGCCGCCCCGTTCCTCTTGGAAGAACCACAGCCACGTCAGAAAATTCTCTCCCAACGTGCCATTGGACTCCTTGTCCTGTTCGGGGTCAGGGGAGATGCCCAAGGCGGGCACGCTGCCCGGATCCATCTCGAACAGTTCGGAGACGGCGGTGTCTGGTGTCAGGGGAATGGGCTCGAAGCCGATGGCTTTGGAGAAGAGCCCCAAAAACACGTCCAGCTGGTGAGAGGAGGTGGCGGTGGTGTAAAGCAGGTTCTCCGTGGTGTCTATGGCAAAATAGACGCCAGAGATCTGGGGCGGCATCTGGGGGAGCAGCCGCTGTTGGACCTCCAGTTTGATGGCCTTGCGCTCCTTGCGGCCCAAATGGTCCACCTGCCGTTCCGCCATGCGCTGCAGCTCCGTCATGCGGCATTCGGCGGTCAGCAGAGAGGACGGAATCTTCCGTTCCGCCTGACGAAGGCAGAGGTGGTAGAAGCCCGCCGTGCGGATGCTGTCCTCTGTGATGGAATTGTCCAGCAGATGCCGCGGCGAGACCCAGCCCCATTGGGGTTCGTCGGTCACATCGTCCAACGACAGCGCGGCGGTGGCGGCAAAGCGCTCCACGGCATCCTCCGGCAAGGCCTCCGGAAGGCGGCAGATGCGAAAAGAAAGGGATCCTTGATCAAATGGCATATTATGTTTCTCCTTGATGATGAAGGTGTTGGCTATATTCCCCCAAGGGGGAAGCCTTCCATTCGATGAGACGCCAAGGCCGATGCTTCCGTCATGATGCCCTGCGTCACGTCTCAAGTCTCTTATATACCATATATATAATATATATATGAGAAGAACTTGTGCTGGAGACGCTTGGCGGCGGTGGTGGGGCGCCCTGTTCGTCGATTTTTTGTAACCTGTTATGGCAGAACTAGATACGAGTTAAACTCCAAGGTTTGAGAACAATATCCTTTCCATAGAGGTGGAGGGGGATGGGCTTGTCCGTGCGGTTCTGGCAGGTCATTTCAGGGGTTTCCGAACCCGGATGGATATCCACAAGTTCTATACCATCAGGTAGTTGCACATTCAGTGCGCTGCCCTGTGGCGGACGGGGGCCATCGTGGGGCCAGGTCATCTGAACCTGCACGGGAAACTCCAGCTGGTCCGCCAGTTCGGGGGCCTGCTCCGGCGCGGCGCTCCACGCGAAGTCCGCCCGCAACTCACCCCGCTCGCTGGGCTTTTCGGGAGTGAAGTCCGCTCCGCTGACAATGTCCGTGGAGAAGCGGTTGCCCCGTGCCAATGTCCATGTGAAGAAGCCGTCCTCGTTGTCGTAGGAATAGGTGCCGTTGGCCGCGAAGCCGTAGGAGGCGTTGCCGTTGAGCACTTTGGCGTAGCGGACGCCAGGGACCTGGCCGGTTCGAATGCGCCGCATTTCGCCGCCGGGCACGTCGTAGACCACGGCGGGGGCGTCGGGCAGGCGAAGTTTCAGGCGCATGGCGCGGTCGCCCCACAGGAGCCGCAGGGAGGCGGCGAAGGCGGCCTTCCCACGCTCCAGTCGCAGAATCAGGCTCATGGAGGAGCGACGGCCGTTCAGCTCCACGAACAGGGCGGCCCGCTCCGGACCGGACTCGATGACCTTCGAGCGGCTGATCTCCCACACTTCAAGCAGCTCCTGCTGATGGAAGGAGGCCTCCTCTTCGCCCATGCCGCCCCATGAGCCGAAGCGGTCGAGATAGCCTGCCACGGAAAGGGGCATGTCCGCCAGTCCATTTCGGCGGATAAGTATTTGGTGTGACGTGGGTTCGGCAATTAGCGAGAGGATGCCGTTGCCGATGGAGTGGTCTCCTTCCGCCGTGGCCAGTGGGCCTTCGGGGGCCGCCGCACGACGCGGGGCGGTCTTCGTCGCCCCCATCTTTAGCACGCGCCAGCCGAAGGGAGGCAGCGCCACGCGGCACAGGGCCCGCTTCCGCCATGGCAGGGAGGGCATGCTCTGATGGGCCGTGGGAAGCTCCTGGAAGGGGACGGGCTGGTCCGACTCGTCAAGAACCTCCAGAAAGTCGCTGTCGAGGGGAATGGGCAGGGGGCGATAGTCCAGACTGGTCTCCATCTCTACTAACCCGTTGTAGGGACGTGGGTTAGGATTATACAGGAACATGGGGACCATTTCGGGCCAATCCTCCGCCGCCAGTGGCGGCACGGCCACCTGCACCTGATTGGCCAACGCGTTCATGGCATTGTGGATGCGGATGGAGGAGGCGGACACCGCGCCGCCCAGCCGGTCAAATTCCTCCTGAAGCGCGCTTTCAATGGCGGTTCCAGGCAGGATGTCATGGAACTGGTTGAAGAGAACGCTGGGCCATTCGCGGGCCTCCTCCGACGGCTGTGCGATGGCGGCGTCTATCGGAGCGCAGACTCGATCCGCCAGACGGACGGCGCTCTCCGCGCGGCGGTACTGGCGCTTCATCAAGGCAGTCGATGCGTAACATCCTCTTAGGCAGAAGTTTAGCTCGCCGTAGACTTCTGGGGCCTTCCGTGCGTGCGCCGCCAGTTCCTTCTCCACGGCGTCAAAAAAGCGGTCGAAAGTGCTGAAGACCACGCGGACTTCCGGATGGGCCTCCCGCCACGCCATGATGTCCATCACATGTCGCCGCGAAGGGCCGCCGCCGTGGTCGCCCAAACCGCAGCCAATGGGGAAGTTCTCGCCCTTGAGGGACTTGCAGATTTGGAGGGCGGCGTTCAATCGTCCGGTCATCTCGCCCCGTTCACAGCCATACCAGCCGATCTGCAGCCGCTGCGCGAGAATCCGCGCGCCGCCGGCGCCGCACCATGTGAAGAGGCCGTCCCGTGGAATCACCGCCGGTGAGGGGCGGTTGCAGCTGAAGCGCGTAAATCCGCTGGCCGCAAAGATTTCCGGCATGCCAGCGCTATGGCCGAAGCAGTCCGCCGACCAGGCCGTCTTCACGTCTATGCCAAACTCTTTCTTGAAATAGGCCTTGCCATATTCGAACTGACGTAGCAGGGCGCAGGTGTCCGGCATGTTCTGGTCGGCTTGTAACCCGTTGCCGCCCACAATGTTCCAACGTCCTTCCTCCACCAGGGCGTGAAGCTGTTTGAACAGCTCGGGATCCCACTTCTGGATCTGCTGATAGATGAACGCCTCGCCGCGGTTGAAGGTCAGTTCGGGAAACTCGTCCATGAGCCGGACGATGGCCCGACAGGTCTTCACGCCCTCGTTGAAGCCCTCCTTCCAGTCCCAGAGCCAGACCGGATCCAGATGCGCATTGGGCAATATATGAAATATCTTCATCTGTAAGCTGTTCCTTTCGTTAAGGTTACAATATCCGACCAGGGCCGTGGCCTCTCGCGGTGGGCATCGGGTTTTCGACACCTTCAAATGTATTCGGTGTTCTGCGGAAATCAACTTGTCTCCCCCCGTTTTGTTCATTTCCCTCCATGGTTCTGCGACGGACGTTTTTTCGTCTGCCTCAAAACCGTTGCCATCGGGGTATGCATGACAATGAATGCAATAAATGAATGCTGCTTTTCTGCCCGCAAAAGTGGCAAAATGGGCCGAAAACCGTGTCTGAAAGAGCAAAAAAGGCACCCAAATTTTCGAAAGATGCCCCTAGAGGGCCCCAGATGGCCCTCTGGCGCGTTATATGCCCAACCCTGTATATTAATACCTCTTCTGCCCCATAGGGCCTAAAATGGCTGTTCCAGCGAGCTTTGCCGTTCTTGCACTTTCTTTCACTATTTTGCAATATTCAAAAGCGCCGCCGCTTGCGGAGGAGTCAAAACCCGCGTCGTTTCACCATGCGGATTTGCCAGTGGCCAACATGCTGTCAATGTCCTTGAAGGCGTTTTCGATGGCTTCTGTATGATAACTCCAATAGTTGTCATAAATGCGTTGGGTAAGCTGATGATCGTCCCAGCTTTTCAGGACTTCGCCGGTCAACATGTCTTTGTAGTTTGCGTAATACTCTAGAAGATAGATGAAAAACTCCATTTCTTTGGTCATGGTCATTCCTCCCGCAGGTAGACGGAATTTCGTGGATCGCCAGTGATTTTTTCGGCCTCCCAAATATCCAAAAGGGCACCAAAGCCAAACGAAATCAGCCCGCAGTCGGCGTCTTCCAGCAATGCATGGGTTTTGGACTGGGTAAACTGCCGCAGCGCATCCATGGGAGACAGATTGTACTTCTCAACCATCATCTCGACAACTTCCATGTCGTAGCATTCCAGGTTTTCAGGAGTGGTTCTTTTCATATCTCTCTGCCCTTGAATATCTTAGACAAGACAAAGCGTTTTCGGTTTTGAAGGCGTATTGGTTTTTCAGTTTCTGTGGCAAAAGCAATTGAAGGGTGATTTCTTCAGTAATATAACCTCGGAGGAAAAGGTTTATCGTTTGATAGGTTTGGTCATTGGCAACCGGTCCCATGACAAGATCATAATCGGAATCAAGATGGAGAGAACGGGCTGTCCGTTTTGCGACAACATAACGAAGCCATTCCTGATTAGCCACAGGAAATGCAAGCATTTTCAATGTATTGAGGGCCTCGTCTGAAAAATCGAATACGCTCACAAGAGGGAAACCGCTTTCACGAAATTTGGTGGTACGCTCTGCCCAGTGTTTTGCTTGCTCCAAATCACTGGTCATATAGAACCCCGCACCAAAATCCAATAACCGACGAGGGGATAGCAACTTTGGGGTACGTACTTCTACATTACTTCCATGGTATAACAGCATTTCAGCACCTTATTTGCGGTTTTCCAGTAATATAGCCCCTTCTACGCAAATGGAAATTGTTGATGGAGATTTTAGCCATTCTCCATAATCTGGACCCCGAGGGTCGAAGCCGAGAGAATGGAACCATGGCGACACCATACGTTATGCTCTGGAAACCCCTTTGTCAAACGCCGCATGGACAAATGGACCATTGATATATATATTGTATAAGTATGGAAACCACGAGCCGTCCCTGTGGCGGACAACCTGACAAGGAGCATAATGAAAACAGCGATCATAACCGGCGCCTCCTCTGGAATCGGTCTGGCGACCGTGCGCCGCTTTGCAACGGAAGGATGGCGCGTCGTCCTGCTGGCCCGCCGCCGCGCCCTTTTGGAGGACATTGCTGCCAGCCTGCCGAATCCGGAGGCCCATGAGGTCGTCGACGGCGACTATTCCCTTCCAGAGACATCAGAGAAGCTCACGTCCCGTCTGGCCGCCCGCGGCATTGACACCGTGGACGCGCTGGTCAACTGCGCCGCCATCATCGGCGCGGATCCCATCATGGACTGCCCGTTGGAGCAGTGGCGGATTCCGTTGGACACCATTCTGAACGGCGCCATCCGCATGACGCGGGCGGCCGTCCCTTTCATGAAAAACGGCGGCCGGATTGTCCATGTGACCTCCATTCACGCCTATCGGGCGGAAGCCCTATCTTCCTCCTACGCAACGGCTAAGGCCGCCATCGGCCAATATTGCCGCAGCGCGGCGCTGGAACTGGCGGACCGCGGCATTTTGGTGAACGCCGTGGCTCCCGGCTTTGTGGACACGCCCATGAGCTCGGCCTCCGGCAGCTCGGAGCTGGAGACGGAGTGGTTCAAAAACGACTATGTGAAAGGGCGCCATCTGCCCCTGCGCCGCGCCGGCCGGCCGGAGGAAGTGGCGGGGGTCCTCTTCTTCCTCTGCGGACCGGACGCCACCTACATCACAGGCCAGACCCTCATCGTGGACGGCGGCCTCACCATCACCTTCTAACCCCATCCTACCCATGAAAATCGAGAACGTTGAATTCCATTATTTGGCCAATGACACCATCTTGGACATTGGCGACGGCAGCCAGGACGCCCTGCTGGTCCATGTGCGCATGGACGACGGCAGCGAGGGCTGGGGCGAATGCGAGGCCGCGCCGCTGGTGTCCATCGCCGCCTGGTGCTGCCCCATGTCCCATCTGGCCTGCAAGCCCCTCAAGGCCACCGTCATCGGCTTCGAAATCAACGGGCCGGCAGACATTTACGCCTTGACGGACCGCGTGCGCCGCAACAGCTTCGACCTCCTGCAGGCTGACCACACCCTCTCGGGCATTGACATCGCCCTGTGGGACATGCTCGGCAAGAAGCGCGGCGAACCCGTGTGGAACTTGCTTGGCTACGCAAATGCCTATCCCAAAACAGCTTACGCATCACAACTGTTTGGGGACACCCCGCAGCAGACCTATGAGAAGGCCGTCCAGTCCCGCGAGGCGGGCTTCCGTGCGGCCAAATTCGGCTGGGGCCCCTTCGGGTTGGGGTCGCCGGAGACGGACATCGACCACGTCCGCGCCGCGCGGGAGGGGCTTGGCCCTGATTTGGCGCTGATGATTGACGCGGGCACCGTCTGGGTTCACGATGTGGCGCGGGCGGCGGCGGTGTTGCCGGCCTTGCGGGAAGCGAAGGCGGTATGGCTGGAGGAGCCGTTCACATCCGGGGCGCTGAAGGCCTATGCGGCTCTGGCCCAACAAGATGGATGCGCCCGACTGCTGGCCGCCGGCGAAGGCTCCCATGATCCGGACATGGCCTTCAACCTGATGGATTTCGGCAAATTGGGCTTCATCCAGATTGACACGGGGCGCATTGGTGGCATCTCCTCCGCCAAAAAGGTGGCCGAATATGCGGAGAAGACTGGCGTGGTCTATGTCAACCACACCTTCACCACGTCGCTGGCCCTTTCCGCCTCCATTCAGCCCTTCGCGGGCCTGAAGGACTCCCCTTGGTGCGAGTTTCCCGTGGAGAGCGCGCCGCCCTCCCGCTTGCTGACGAAGGAGCGGCTCCTGCCTGACGCCAATGGGCAGATTCGGCTGCCGGACGCCCCCGGCCTCGGCGTGGACATCAATCCCGACACCATCGCACGCTATGGCCGCCAAGTCTCCATCCAATACGAAAATCAGATGCTATGGAGTTCAAAATGAAAGCAATACAGATTTTGGTGCCGCCGCCGGCCATGCTCAAGGACGGCGAACTGGATGCGGCTGGCATGGCCCGACATTTCAAGTGGATGGCCGACAAAGGCATCAGCGGGCTGTTTCTAAATGGAAGCACAGGGGAATTCACCATTCTGACCGATGAGCAGAAAGTGGAGACGGTCCGCATCGCAAAGACGGCGGTGGGCGACCGCATGTTTTTGGTCGCCGGCGCCATTGCCGGCTCTGCGGCGCTCACCATCCGCCTCGCCACCCGCTATCAGGAGGCCGGCGCGGACGCCATCGCCGTCTGTCCGCCGCCTTTCTTCAAACACGGACAGGAGGGCATCCTCTCCTATATGCGACAAGTGGCCGATGGCTCGCCAATTCCTGTGTATCTCTATGACATTCCAGCATTTACATCGCCAATGACCTTTGAGACCATCGTGGCCCTCTCCGCCCATCCCAACATCCACGGGCTGAAGGACAGCTCACGGGACTTCGCCCGCTTCCAAGGCCTGCTCTCCACCATCAAAGCCGCACGGCCCGACTTCAAAATCTTCACGGGCTCGGAGGAATTGCTGCTGGCCAGCCTAATGTTCGGGGCGGACGGCGCCACCGTCGCCACCGGCGGCATTGAGCCGGAGAAGATCATGGCCATTGTGGAGGCGTGGCGGCAGGGGGACTTCCAGCGGGCGAAAGCCATCCAGTTCGAGCTGCTGCCGCTGATTCGAAGCTGGTTCGTCAAGGACTTCCCCGAAGGCTTCCGCGATGCCGTCGCCGCCAAGGGGTTTCTCTAGTTGTTCCAACAGAAACCCTTGATACATAGGGAGATAGCCATGAACACCGCTTTTCCGGTACTGGAGAACGACTGCCTCCGCGTCGTCATCGACCCCAACCACGGCGGCCGGGTCATTCATTTTTTCGACAAGAGGCGCCAGGCGGAACAGCTGTGGTATGATTCCACCCGACTGCCTGTGAATCCCGCGTTGGACTACGACGGGAATTTCGCCGGCGGCATGGACGAACTGCTGCCCAACGACCCGCCGGAAGACGGCTTTCCCGACCATGGCGAGCTGTGGACGCTGCCGCTGACATGGGAGATGTCAGATTATAACTTATTGATGCAGAATAGATTACAAATTAGCCAGCTAAGCTACCGCCGCGAAATGCATCTGGAGGACAACGCATTGGTCTCCACCTATCGCATTGAAAACACATCCGACCGACCGCTGGACTTCCTGTGGAAACTCCATGCCGCCCTTCGCATTGAGGAGGGCGATATGCTGGAGGCCCCCGCCCGCTGCGTTCAGGCGGCTGACCCCGGCGACTGGTCCGCCGCCGCCCACGGCATGCCGCGGCAATGGCCTGGGAAATATGCAATTCCTTGTATGGACGGCACTTCTGATTTCTTCTATCTGACGGATTTGACCGCCGGCAAGCTATGGCTGCACCGCAAAGACGGCGGCGTCTTCCGTTGCGACTTTGACATGGCAATTTTCCCCTGCGCATGGATTTTTGCTAGCTACGGCCGTCTGAACGATTCACAAACCCTTATCATGGAACCCTGTACGAATTATCCGGGCACCTTGGCGGAGGCGCGGCGGAGCAAGGTCTGCGCCCATCTGGAGCCGGGAGAGACGCTGAAAACCACCGTGAAATGGATAAGTGATTGATTATTAGGAATTAGGAACGAATTGCCGTTCGTGGCGGTTCACACCTGTATTCCGTGGATTCTATGGATAAAGAAGCTGTTTTTAATCGACCCCGTGGGGAACAGAACGTTCCCAAAACGGAACAGAGACCATAAAGGACGTACTCCTATGAACATCAACGCGTTACGAAAACAATTGGCATGGTTAGTGCCGTCGGCTACCATTGCCGTTCTTGCATTTTTTGTGGCCATGTTGCAGGGCTGCGCCACCCGAAAGGCAAGCACTGTGACGCTTTTTCAAGACAGGCACACCGACTATGTCATCGTCCTTTCCGAAGATGCCTCTCCCATGGAAAAGGAGGCGGTCGAGGACATGCGCGAGCTCCTGCGCCAATCCTCCGGTGGCGCGGACTTCCGTATCGTCTCGCGTCAGGAGGCCGCCACCTGCCGGCACCGCATTTTCATCGGCGACATGCCTGAATGTCGTAACTATTTGAAATTCAAGAAGTTAGAAAACGAAGAACGAGTCTGTGCCACCGTGGGTGAGGATATTGTCATCGTGGGCGGTGGCCCCTGCGGAACTGCCTATGCCGTCTATCAGTTTCTGATGGACACGGTGGGCTTCCGCGCTCTTCACTTCTGGGGTGACATCATCCTTCCGCGGCATGAGCGGCTGGAGCTGCCACCGCTCGCCTATGACCGCGAGCCGGCCTACGTCAACCGCGAACTGAACGAATACGCCTGGCTTCTGTCGGGATGCCCCACCGCCCCGCTGGCCTTCCGGCGGATGATGATGCATGGGCCTGGCCATTACCCCATCCGCTGTGTGACCGGCTGCCATAGCCTGAATGCCTTCATCCCCTCCGGCCAGACACTTCCGGGGCGCAGCGGCCCCTATCCACCCTTCCGCGACCGCGCCTACTTCAAATCGAATCCGGACTTCTTCGGCATGGCCGCCGATGGAACGCGAACCCCCAATCTCCAGCTCTGCTTCTCCAATCCGGATCTTCGCCGCGAACTGACAAATAACATCGTCGAATTCATCCACTTCAAGGGATTAGACGACACCCATTGCATGATCGACCTCGGCGCCGAAGACTGCAGCGGCAAATTTTGCCACTGCCCCAAATGCGCTGACTTCGAGCAGAAATACGGCTGTGGCGGCGGCGCCTTCTTCGACTATATCATTAACGAGGCTTCGCCGTATTTCAAGACTCATTTCCCGAAGATGAAGATGCGCGTCCTCTCCTACGGCGGCCGCGACCAGACCAAATATCCGCCACCGCCGCAATTGCTGTCCGATGGCCGTCTGCCCGCCAACGTCGTGCCCTTTTTGGCTCTTGGAACGGACTACTCCAAGCCCATGCGTGCCCCAAGCAACGCAGACGACTACCGCACCCTTCAGGAGTGGGGCGCAATCTCGCGGGAGATGTTCCTGTACTACTACTTCTCGACCTTCGCACGTCCACTGGTCAGTATCCATCTCTTTGGCAATGTGTTACGCACAACACAGGACTATCGGGACGCGGCCAAGCAGAATGTGCGATATGCCTATAACGACTTCCAGCCCATTTTCTTTCAGCTGGACAGCGGTTTCCATTGCCTGCAATACTATCTGATGACGCGGCTGTCCAACGAGCCAGAACTCGACGTCGATAATCTGGTCACGGAATACACCGACGCCATTTACGGCGCCGCCGGTCAGCGGATGCGCGACTATTTCTATGAGCTGGAGCAACTTGGAGCGGCGGAGACGGAGATTCTTGTCTGGAACCCGGATCCGCGAACCGCCACCTACCTCACGCCGGAAAATCTTGTCCGCTGGCAGAGCGCCTATGACGAGATGGAGACATTGGTCGCAGACAACGCCAATGCCCTTGCCCACCTGCGCTGCTCCCGCATCAACTTGGATTTGATGACGATGCTGCTTTGGCAGGAAATACAGGCCTCCGGCGTGCCAAACCAACTGGACTCCGAGGCCATCTACAGCCGCTTCACGAAGGCTGCCAACTATGCTCTAGACAAGGCCTTCCAAATCTTGCCGCCGGACGCTGCCTTCGCCAAGGACAATGCCGCCAGCAATCCCGTGCAGCGGGAGCTTGTCCTCGGCACAGGCCGCTTCTTCCATAACATCGCCGCCGGAGGCAAGCCGCTGCCGCCGGCCTTCGATGCCGTGCCGCTCACAGACATTCGCCAAGTTGTTCCTGTCGCCAACAAGGAACTTATTCCAGAGGAACCAGAGGGTGCCTTTGGCGTCGCTCTTTTCGGCGAATCGCCAGATGGCCGCGCAACCTACACCATTGTCTGTCCGGCTCCGGCTATCGTCGGCCAGGCCGACGGAGAGGAAACCCTGCCGCGGCAGCAGCGCCAGTTCACCCTTGTGGAAGGCGGTCCCTATACCTTTCATTATATAGGGCGCAGTCGCCTGACGCATGCCGCCGTCGTCACCGCCCCCGCCCCCGCTTACCGCACGGAACCCTATATCGGCGGCATGGGCGGCTATGCCTGTGCCTACGTCGGCCATCTCTTCGACAACAGCGACCCCAACTGCGAATGGGACTTCTATGTCTCGAACCGACTCAAGGGGGACAAGGTCCTGACTGACCGCATTGTGCTTGTGCGAGTCCGAGACAACCGCAGCCCGCTCTTTGTGGAAGAGGACAAATCGGCCTCGCTTAAAACGGGAGACTGATGAATGTTTTTTGTAAATGCTCTGTTCCCCATGAGGGTAGGCAAAGAACAGTTTTTAACCACAGAATACATGGAATAAACAGATGCGGACTGCCGTATGCACGTGCGGCAGTCCGCGGTTTTTATACCATTGAAAAGAAATAATCCGCGTTCTGCAACGGCAATGCGTTCTGTAACACTCTGAATTAGAGTAATATGCGAAGACGGCAGGCGAAGGGGTCGTCTGCCGTCTTGCTCGATTCAGAATGTGATTCTGTTGTTTCCGCCTAGAACGGAACGGTGATGATGATGTTGTCCTGAGTGTAGATGGTAGAAGACGTGACGCTGAGTTCCATCTTCTTCAGGTTGCTTTGGAAGGCGGACAGGGTGGTGGATGAGGCATGGCCGTCCAGGAAGGTCATGTTGCATTGCTCGTTGTGAGCCAGTTTATAGATGTATCTGAAACCGGGCTTCAGCTCGCAGCAGTAGAAGGGAGTGCCGGTGCCGTTGTAGTAGCCATCGCCCATGAGGTTGAAGGAGCTGGGGTTCTTGATGAGGTTGGTCAGAAGCATGCGGTTCTTCTGGACAAAGGGAGAGCTGCTTGAGGATTGTGTGTTTTCGTAGATGCTGGATTTCAGGCCTTCCCAGCGGATGGAGCCATAGATTTCAACCAGATAACGATACGTGCCGTCATCGGTGACCTTCAGCTTGTTGCCGTAGATCGGGCAGGTCGCGATCGGGGACATGTCTTCGATGTAGCCAAGGTTCATGAGGAAAGACGCCCAGTCGGCGCCCTTCTTGCCTGTATTGGCGACGCCTTCCAGAGACGTGAAGCCTTCCACGTACATGTTGAAGCGGCCGCCGAAGTCGTCCATGTACAGGACGGCGGCCTCGCCGTTGTTACGCAGATTGGAGATGCAGTTGACCGCAAGGGCCTTTTGCTTGGCCTTGGCCAGCGCAGGCAGCAGCATGCCTGCAAGAATTGCAATAATTGCAATCACAACGAGCAATTCAATCAAGGTAAACGTCTTTTTCATGATGTCATTCCTTCTTTTTGCACAATGGGTTGTCATTAGGGCACATCCGCACCCTTTCATTAAAATAATAGATATAATAAAATACCCCCCGAATTTTTCAAGTGGCTTTTTGTCAATTTTCTGCGAATTATGGAAATTTCTTGCAATCCCCTGATCCTCTTCTTATAGAGATTTCCTGTTTCGTTGATTTTCCCTGAACCTCCTTTATATTTTTAGTTTGTATTGAATTGGTGAAGCGCCGTCGGCGCGCATTGGCTTAGGGAAAGACGGAACCGCATGGACAGTGAAAGCATCAGGGAATTGAGGCTGATAGGCCTTGGGGAGCTTGGACGGAAGACGGTCCAGTGGATTTGCCGGACCTCCCATTGGCCCACCAATAATGTCTTTCTGCCAGAGGAGGACGGAGAGCAGGAGGAGCCGTTCCGCGCATTCTGCGGCGCCTGTTCCGTCTGCATTGCCGTCGTGGGGGTGGAGCCGAATACCCTTTCCCACACGTTGCAGTGGTTGCGGCGGATTTTCGAAAACGGCCTTCGACCGCTGATTTTGGTGCGTTTGTCGTTGTGGACGGAGGGGGAGCTGCCGCTTTGGGAGTCGATTCGGCAGGCGGCGCCATCGGCCCTGCTGCTTTCCAACGACGATGTGCTGGGGGGCATGTCGGCGGATGCGGATGCGGACGAGGAGCTGGAGACCCTTCAATGCAGTGCTTTTGCGGCCAATGTGCAGGCCGTGGCGACGGCGTTGGCCGCCGCGCGGATCGGCAAAGTCGCGTCCCGCGAAGAGGCCACCGCGGCGGATGGCGGCACGGCGGATCGGCAGCAGGAGTTTGAGTTTGGGGAGCAGGATCTGGGGATTTTCTCCAAAGACCGGCCCACGTTGTTTCAAGGACAGAATCTGGACATTCCCACGTTCCAGCGCAGAGGCTACAGGCTGAAAAGCTCCCAACTGCGCAGGGCGGCGGGGACGTCCAACTCTCGTTAAGTCATAACAACTTATCAAGGAGTGGTTTACGTCATGCAGCAGGAATTACAGAAAATTGCCGAGTTGTCCAGATACTACGGATCGGATTCCGCCTATGTGTTCATGGGCGGGGGCAACACGTCCGTGAAGAACGGAGAGACCCTGTACATCAAGCCCAGCGGCGTCGCGTTGGCGACCATCCAGCCGGAGCAGTTCATCGCGTTGGACCGCAAGGCCATCCGTCGCGTTTTCGAGATGCCGCTTCCGGAGAACACGGACCTTCGGGAGGAGCTGGTCAAGACGGTGATGCTGGCGTCGGTCCGTCCGCTGGGGGCGGGGCGTCCTTCGGTTGAAGCGCCTGTCCATGAGGTATTTGACTACACGTACATTGTGCATCTGCATCCGGCCATGGTCAACGGCATGACCTGCGCCAACGCGGGAAAGGAAACCTGCGCACGGCTGTTTCCCCAGGCCCTCTGGCTGGACTACTGCAATCCGGGCTGCACGCTGGCCTTCGTCGTGAAGGAGGCGCTTGCCGAATACAAGGCGGCCCATGGAAAGCAGCCCAATGTGTTCTTCCTGCAGAACCACGGCGTCTTCGTGGGCGCCGAGACGCCGGAGGAGATCCGCTCCCTCTACAGCGAAATCATGGACACGCTGGCCGCCCAATACAAACTGGCGGACATCCCGCTGGAGCTCCCGCCCTTTGAGGCGGCGACGGACGATGATGTGCTGGCTCTTGCACCCGCGCTCCGCACGCTGTTGGGGAATGACAAGGGCCGCGCCGTGGTTCGCTGCCTGGGCAAAGGCGACGCCTTCGGCGGCCCGCTGACTCCCGACCATATGGTCTATGCCAAAGGCTTTGCCTATCAAGGAGATGAGGTCTCGGAGGCGTCCCTTGAGGCCTTCCGCGGCGCCAAAGGCTATCTGCCCAAAGTCATTTCCATTCAGGACAAGGCGCTCTTTGTGGCGGCGGATACCCTGAAGGACACCCGCGCCGTGGAGATGGCCCTTGAAAACGCCCTGCTCGTGCAGCGGTACGCCGGCGCCTTCGGCGGCCCCCACTATCTGACGGAACCGCAGTACATGTTCATCCAGAACTGGGAGGTGGAGTCCTATCGTCGTTCCATCAGCATGTCCAATGGAGGCAATGGACGGCTGAACAACCGCGTCTGCGTGGTCACGGGCGGCGCCCAGGGCTTCGGCCTCGGCATCGCGGAGTATCTGGCGGCCAACGGCGGCATTCTGGTCATCGCGGATTTGAATGCGGAAGGCGCCGCCGCCACCGCCAAGTCCCTCTGCGACAAATACGGAGCGGACCGGGCCTTCTCCGTGGCCGTCAATGTGGCTGATGAAGATTCCGTCAAGGCCATGGCCATGGCCATCACGCGCCAGTGCGGCGGCATGGATTTGTTCGTGTCCAACGCGGGCGTGGTCCGCGGCGGCTCCGTGAAGGAGACCACCTTCAAGGACTGGGACTTTGTGACCCGAATCAACTACAACGGCTATTTCCTCTGCTCCAAATACGCGGCCATCGTCATGTCCCGCCAGATTGTGAACGGCAAGGGACTGTGGTCCGACATTGTGCAGGTCAACTCCAAGAGCGGACTGGAGGGCAGCAACAAGAACGGCGCCTATGCCGGTTCCAAATTCGGCACCATCGGTCTTACGCAAAGCTTTGCGAAGGAACTGGTTGCGGATTGCATCAAAGTCAACAGCGTCTGCCCCGGCAACTACTACGACGGCCCCCTGTGGAGCGACCCCGTCAAGGGGCTCTTTGTCCAGTACCTCAATTTGGGCAAGATCCCCGGCGCCAAGACGGTGGAGGATGTGCGCAAGGCCTACATGGACAAGGTGCCCATGCGCCGCGGCTGCCTGCCTTCCGATGTGGCCAAGGCCATCCTGTACTGCGTGGAGCAGGACTATGAGACGGGCCAGGCCATCCCCGTGACCGGCGGTCAGGTCATGCTGCATTAGGCGGCCAATGACGATGGCCATCGCAAAAATCATAACATATTGATTATAAATAACTTATGGAAAATCAAGACACCCAGCGGCTTAAAATACTTGTCATCAACCCCGGCTCCACCTCCACCAAGGTGAGCCTTTATGAGAACGAGACGTCCCTTTTCGAGAAGAGTGTCTTCCACGATGCGCCGGTGCTGCTGCAGTACCCCCATGTGAACGACCAGATGCCCTTCCGGTTTCAGGTCATCATGGACATGCTGAAGGACTACGGCGTCTCCGCGGAGGACATCGACGTGTTCGTCGGCCGTGGCGGCAGCGCCTACTCCCAGCCGGGTGGCGTGACGGCCATCGACCAGCGGCTGTATGATGACACCGTGGCGGCCGTGGGCGGCAGCGAGCATCCGGCCAAGCTGGGCGTCATGCTGGCCTGGAAGTTCGCCACCACGTTTGGAAAGAACGCCTATACCCTAAATCCAACCAACACAGATGAATACGCCGATGTGGCCCGCCTGACGGGAATCAAGGGCGTCTACCGCACCTCCCACTCCCATGTGCTCAACCAAAAGGCGGTGGCCGAATTCCATGCGGAAAAGCAGGGCAAACGCTACGACCAATGCAATTTCATCGTCGCCCACATCGATGGCGGCATCACCGTGAGCGCCCATGACCATGGCCGCATGGTGGACGGCAACATGGGGGCGGACGGCGAGGGAACCTTCACCCCCACCCGCATCGGCAGCGTTCCCGTGCTGTCCCTTTTGGACTACATCGAGGCCCATTCCATCCGCGAGGCACGGCTCATGTGCTCCCGCGCGGGGGGCTTCGTCAGCCTGTTCGGCACGGCGGATTCGGACGTCATTCACGCCAAGGTGGAGCAGGGCGACCCCAAGGCCACGTTGGTGTGGAACACCATGATTTACCAAATCTGCAAGCAGATCGGCGAGATGGCCGCCGTCCTGTGCGGCAAGGTGGATGGCATCCTGCTCACCGGCGGTCTCATGCGCTTTGCGGACATCACGGAGGGGATCCAGAGGCGCTGCGGCTGGATCGCCCCCGTGAGCGTGTATCCAGGGGAGATGGAGCAGGATGCGCTGGCGTTGTCCGTCCTCAAGGCCTTGCGTGGCCAGTCCCCCATTCTGACCTATTCGGGGAAGCCGGTTTGGTCGGGCTTTGCTGGCATTGATTTGTAAATTGTTCTATATCAATATATTACGTAATTTCATGCAATTGCGCGCTGCAAAAGAAAGGGATTGAACATGGGCATCATGGCGGAAGTCAAGGCAAAGGCGCGTCTGGACATCAAGCGAATTGTCCTTCCGGAAGGCGACGAACCGCGGACCGTTCAGGCGGCGGCGGCCATTGTGCGTGAAAAGCTGGCCTGTCCCGTCCTGCTGGGGGATCCGGCCCGCGTCAAAGAGACGGCGGCCCGCGTGGGGGCGGACATCTCCGCCATCGAAATCATCAATCCCCTGGACAGCCAGAAGGCGGCGGAGTATGCATGGACGCTGTATGGCCTGCGGAAGGCCAAAGGCGTCACGGAAGAGCAGGCGACTCGCCTTGTGGAGGATCCCATGTACTATGGAATCATGATGGTCAAGATGGGCGAGGCGGACGGACTGGTCTCCGGCGCCGTCCACACGACGGGGGACATGCTTCGGCCCGCCCTTCAGATCATCAAGACCAAGCCCGGAAACAAGGTGGTCTCCTCCAGCTTTTTGATGGACTGTCCTAATAAGTCCCTGGGTCACAACGGGTTGCTGGTTTATTCGGATTGTGTTGTCGTTCCGTGTCCCACGGCGGAGGAGCTGGCCTACATCGCCATTTCCGCGGCGGAGACCGCCCGCACCCTTTGCGGCATCGAGGAGCCGAAAGTGGCCCTTCTCTCCTTCTCCACAAAAGGCAGCGCAAAGCATGATTTGGTCACCAAAGTTCAGGAAGCCACCCGCATCGCCCACGAATTGGCCCCCGATCTGGCATTGGATGGCGAGATGCAGTTCGACGCCGCCCTCATTCCTGAAATCGGGGCCTCCAAAGCCAAGGGAAGCGCCGTTGCCGGTCATGCTAATGTGTTGATATTCCCTGACTTACAGGCTGGAAACATCGGCTACAAAATCACCCAACGCGTTGGCGGCGCAGAAGCCTATGCCGTCCTGCAAGGCCTTGCCAAACCCTGCAACGACCTTTCCCGCGGCTGCTCCGTGGAGGACATCGTCACCACCGTCGCCCTGACGGCGGTGCAGGCGCAAAGCCTCTGACAACCCTCAAAAGGCCATTTCGGCCATCCCATTCATCCTGTCTCATATCCATCCGTCCCATAGGCATCCCCTATGGCGGCGGATGTTTTTTGTGCTCTAGATGCATGTTGCATTTATTGCAATGTCAATGACCGATTTTGCCCCTGTGACCGCCCTTTTGCGACCATGACGAAAACTCACCGTCGGAAGCCCATTTTGACCCTTTTTTAGAGGGATGATGGCCATTGCGTTCGCTGGCGTGGCCTCTATGGCATGGTTCCTGTTTTTAGGTATATTAATACCTAAAATGCATAAGGGCTCTTCTAGGCCCCTCTGGATGCGTTCCTGCGTTTTCCCTGTTTGGAAGAAAAAAGGCGTTTTTGGGAATTTGATATTGCAAAAAATGCAACATTGGAGTTGGCGTTCGACTACTCGAAGACGAGCTCGCCAAAGGAGGCGCGGTCATGGAACTTGCCGTCTGGAGCCGACCAGAGGAAAAGAGCGGCGGTCGCCCAATCGCCAAGTGTGCCAAAGCGCGTGTGGCCCACATCCAGATTCCATATTGTTCCTTTTGGCGGCTTGGACTTCAGGCCAAAGGTGCTGAAGGGAATCACGACGCGCGCCACCAACCAGTCCTGCTTTCCGTCCGGTTCAGGCCCCCGTTTCGTCTGATAGGTCCACTGCCCGTCCCATAGCGGATCATATTGATTATAAAGAAGATCGCGAGGGTCTTCGGCCAGGCCGAACGCGCCGTCCATGAAGGAGTTCTCCACGGGATTGATCAAAAAATGATAGTATCGCTGACCCATGCCGTCGGCATCGATGAAGAGCTCGAGGCTGTCCATTCCACAGGCGGCCTTGTTCCGCCCTTGAGGCGGATAATCTCGTCCAGTGGGGATTCGCGTGGACAGCAGGACATACAGGTTCTTTTCATCGTAGACCATCTTGAACCAGCCGCCGAGTTCATCCGTGGAGGTTCCGATTCGGCCGATTCGGCCCCATTTCGCGGCGAGCCATTCATGGTCGTTTTCAAATGGCGGCGGATTGACGCAGGCGACGGCGGCGATGCCCTTCCGTGAGGCGTCGGGCAGCTGCTTTGATTCTCTGTAGTTCTCGAAATTCCATGTCAGGGGGGCCTGGATGCAGGCGGCATTCCGTCCGTTGAGCTCCAGCACCTTGCGGTCGGCGCCGAAGCCCTTCATCGGGCTGGAGCCGAAGACATGCAGTTCCGGCCAGTCGGGGAGAGTCTTGATGTTCCCTTTGTCGTCGCAGAGGGAGTCCACGAATGCGCGGCGCACCATGACGGCCTTTTCGACCTTGTCAAAGCCGGCCTGGTCAGGCTGGTCAAGATAGGCCGAATAGGCGCGAAGCGCATGGACGAGCAGCTTATTGTAGTCGAATTCCATCCGGACAAGCTCCAGGCGCTTCTTCACCACGGGGTCGACGGCAATTCGCTCCGCCGTCGCAAGGTCGCGCTCCAGAATGCGCAGCAATGAGGAGGGCCAGAGCATCTGGAGGACTTCCCGTGAGTCCTTCGAGAGGACACGGCGCGTCAGATAGTCCTCCTCGCCAATCTGAGAACTCCCCAGCAGGCGTGGATAGTAGCTGAACTGTTCCTGCATTTTGTGGAAGAACTCCTCCATGACACCGCCAGCCTCATGGAAGGCACGCTGATAGAACTCATGCTCGAGGGCCTTGGGGTCGAGCGTCGGGTCCTGGAGCAATTTTCCCTGCAGGTAATAATTCACGCCATCCAGACCGTAGCTTTCGCCAAATCCGCATCGATAAAAGCCAATGATGTTGTTTTCCGCGATTTCACGGCACTTTTGGACGACGCTTTCGGGCGTCTGCTTGGGGGCCATTCCGACGATATGGTAATAGCCCCATGAGTAGTCATAAATGGAAAACCCCTTGATGCCTTTGTATTTCTTCCATTCCTGCATGTCCTTTTCGGAGAAACGGCAGATTTCGATGTAGACGTTGCCGGGGAATGTGTCGAAGGTGCGCGGCGGCGTCTCCGTCTGGTCATAGGAGATCAGCACGAGGCTCTTGTCCGGATGCGTCTTGGCGAAACGCTCCGTCAGCTTGCGGTAGAAAATCCAAATGCGTTCTGCCGGAACGGGATGGACAGCCTTGCAGTTTTCGCATTGGCAAAACACATTGCTGTCATCCACGCCGATTTCGTAGCAGTCGGCGCCTTCCTCCAGCATTTTTCTGACGACTTCATAATAGGCGTCGAGCACCAGCGGATTGCTGAGGCACATGTAGATGTGCTGCTGTTGCTTGCGCACGCCGTTGATCAGGGCGTAGCATTCGGGATGGTCCTGAATGATCGGATGGGACGCGATGTTGCGGATGGAATGGCCGCCGTACATCTGCCAGCCGCCGCGGCCATACCAGCCCAATGCATAGTCGTAGCATGAGTCCAGATAGGTCGGATAGCCGCCGCCGGCAAATACCATGCGAGGCGGTTTGCTGAGGGCCGTGCCCGCCGGCACGCGGAGCACCGTGATTTTTGCGTAGTCTGTGCCGTATTCGCCTGGCCAGAGGAAACGGACATTCAGGTAGTTCTCGCAGAACTCGACAATGCCGCGCAGCGACCCGCAATAGAATTCCTCCTGCAGGCCGCGATGGGGATTATGGAGGATTGAAAGGCGAGGACGGTCCGTGCCGACAATGCAGAGCGTGTTGTCATCCGCATGGATGCAGTAGTTGAATCGGTCGGCTGGCGAGAGACCTAGCTGCTGCGCCTTTTGGGTGTTTCCGAGATAGATGGTCTTCTTGTTCGGGGCGGCCTGACTCTCGGTCACGCAGGGGACGTCCTTCCCGAACGACACGTTCAACGCCTTTGTCATTCTTGACGCGGCGGTTTGCAGCGATGCGGCGATTACGGGATGGACGGTTTTGTCAGGCAGGACAATCTGGACGGACGAGGCGCTGTCAACGACAAAATCGCCGGCGGCAAGTCCAAGGCAGACCATTGTAAGGACGTATCCGACAAGATGTTTCATGAACGTGTGCACCATGGGGTCAAAGCCAAAAAGGAAGGTTGTGAGGGGGTGTTGGATGGGGGATATTATAGCGCCTGTTCGGGGTGTCAAATCAAAAGAGTAAGGTTGTGAGGGGTTGTTGGGGCCGCGGTGTCACGAAGGCGTGGTGCTCCCTTTGGCGGGGTTGGGCGACGGTTTGCGGCGAAGGGTCTCCAGAAGCTCGCCCAAGGGGCAGAGGAAACGGCACCAAGGGCGTGGCAGCCAGATGGAGAGAAGCAGAGAGAGGATGCCCAAGACCAGAGCCGCCATGGGGGCGCTGGAAGGGCGGAACAGCGTGAACGCCTCGAACATGGAGAAATCGAATCCGATGCCAATGGCTGTCACGAGGAGGCCGAAATAGAGGATGGCGCCGCGCAGGGTCTGAAGCCATCGCAGGCACGTCGCTCCCAAAGACAGGCTCCTCCCCTTGCCTAAAAGCCCTACCAGCTCCTGAGCGGCTCCCATTGGACATAACCATGTGCAATAGAATGCCTTGCCAAAGATCAGCGGCAGGGCGACCGCGAGCAGGAAGAGAAGCAGGACACCCCATTGGGCGGCCAAGGGGATGCCGCTGGCGAACCAGGTGACCAGTTGGGCTATGGAAAGCAGACGGCCCTGCCAGATGGCCAAAATGGCGATGGAGGCCGCAAGCAGAATGCGCCGCCCTTTCCGTCCAAACAGCGACGGACGGAAGAAGCCGGCCAGAGAGAACCCCACGAGAAGGAGCAGCGCGGCGTCAGCCGCCCAATCTTTCCAGCAGCGGACGGGTTTCGGCTGAATGTCCCCCAAGGCCCCCATGCGCGCCCGCATGGAGTCGATGACGGAGCGGCTGCTGAAGGTGGCTCCGGTCACGGTGTCCACGTCGTGGGTGGCTGCTTCGGCGACGGAGAGGCCGTTCCAGGCGTTCAGCAGGCCGGAGGACCGAACTTTGTCGAAGAAGCCTGGGCTCTCATTGTTCTCCAGGGCAATGACTTGGACAATTTTGGAAGTGGCGTCCAGCCCAATCAGCAGCGGGGTGGGGCCCATGAAGCCGGCGATGTTGTCGGAGTCGGGTGAGGATAGAGTGACGAAACCCAAAACGGCCTTGCCGCCGTTGCCGCCCACTTCGTAGACGCCGTTTCCCGCATCCGTCAAGGTGGTGGCCTCTGGAAACAGCCGCTGGGCGGTCTCCAGAGTCATGGTGTTACGGGCGGCATTCTCCGGCGGCTCGGGCTGAAGCCGTCTTCCGAAGAGGCGGCCGCTGTTCACGGCGGTGAAGACAAGCAGGAGCAGAATGATGATGATATCTAGAAGTCGTTTCATTGGAATGCCTTAGCGGTTGTCATTCTTCATGTAGACGTTCAGGATTTCCCCCACGTAGACGGAATGGACGCCCATCTTGCCGCTTGCGTACATGGCGGCGGGGTCCTCGGCCATTTTGGTCACGTCGAAGGGGCCGCCGTAGAGCTTCCTGCATTCGATGATGAGGAAGGCGTCGTCGAACATGGGCGTGCCGGCTTTGGTGTAGTTCAGGTGGAGGTGGGTGTGGCTGATTTTGTCGCCGTCGCGGCCGGAGTGGTGGCCCAGATACATGACGTCCTCCAGATGGGACATGTTGAAGAAGGAGACGGTGAAGGTGTCGAATTTCTCCATGAGGGAATGGCTGAAGCGGCTGGAGGAGACATAGACGTTGAAGACGGGCTTCCGCCACAGCATGCCGAGAGTGCCCCAGCCGATGGTCATGGCGTTGTGCTCCTGTCGGTCGCCCATGGCCAGAATGCCTTTGTAGCCATCCACCAGAACAATGGGATTCTCTGGAATGTCGGTGGGCTCCAGTCGCCGCCAGCCGTTTCCGATGTCTTCTCCAAGTTCTTGATAATCAGTTGCTTGTGAAGACTCTGAAGAGCCATCCGTCTCGAATGGCAGATGAAAGGGCGGAGGTTGGAGGGGTGGCGCCGCCGCTTCGGCAGGGGAGGGGGCGGTTTGGTGCTGCTTCCAGGCCATGAAAATCAATGTCCCCAAGAGGGCGACAATCAGCAATTGGTATACAAGGGTCATTCGCTCTTTCATGCTATTGCTCTCCTTCGTTGTCTGCTCCTTCGTTGTCTTTATCGTTGTTTGCGTTGTCGTTGCCATCGCCATCCTCTGCTTTTGGAGCGGGGGGCTTCAGGCGGAGCCCGATGTCGGAAAGCTCCAGAATCCGCAGCATGTCCTCCGTGTGTTCGGGGTCGGCGGCCAGCCGTCGGGCCTGAGTCTCCACCGCCTTCTCGAACAGGTTGCGGACGTAGCGGGCGTTGCCGAAGTTCTTGTCCCTGTTTTTGGTGAGGTAGGCCATGGCCTTGTTCAGATTCTCCTCGAACTCAGGAGAGAGGGCGTAGTGGTTTTTGCGAACCTGCATGCGGAAGATGTCCGCCAGTTCGGCGGTGGTGTAGTCGGGGAACTCGATGTAGCGGGTGAAGCGGGACTGAAGGCCGGAGTTGGCGTTGATGAACTGCTTCATCTCCTCCGTGTAGCCGGCGACGATGACCACAAGGCGGTCCCGATCGTCCTCCATGCGCTTGAGCAAGGTGGCGATGGCTTCCTGCCCATAGTCGTTTTTGCTGTCCTTCGGGGCGAGGCTGTAGGCTTCATCGATGAAGAGCACACCGCCTAACGCACTGTCAATGAGCTTGTTCGTTTTGATGGCGGTCTGTCCCACGTATTCGGCCACCAGTCCGGAGCGGTCCGTCTCCACCAGATGCCCCTTGTCCAAAATGCCGAGGGCATGGTAGATTTTGGCCATGATGCGGGCCACGGTGGTCTTTCCCGTGCCGGGGCTGCCGGTGAAGACGCAGTGGTAGGACATGGTGGCCACCTTCATGCCGGCTGCCTCCCGCTCCTTCGCGATTTTGCAGAAGTCCGCCAGCTTGTGGACCTCGTCCTTCACGGCGTCCAGCCCGATGAGCTCGTCCAGCTGGGCCAGCGCCTCCTCCAGCGTGGGTTTGTCATCGTCCATGGAGGTGGTCTGCTCCAGGTCCTCCGCCTCCAAAAGGGTCAGCTGTTCGGCGCTCACGTTGGTCAGAGCCGCCAGACGGATGGCCTGCCGCTCCACTGTGTTCTCAAACAGGTTGCGGACGAAGCGGCCGTTGCCGAATTGGCGGTCCCGATGCCGCGTCCACTGGACCATGGCCTTGTCCAATTTCTCCTCCAGAGCGGGGGAGAGGGTGTATTGGTTGGACTTGGCCCGCATGCGGAACATGGCGGCCAGCTCCTCCGCCGTGTAGTCAGGGAAGTGGATGTAGCGGTTGAAGCGGGACTGAAGGCCGGGGTTGGTGTCGATGAAGTGCTTCATGTCATCCGGATAGCCGGCGACGATGACCACGAGGCGGTCCCGATTGTCTTCCATGCGTTTGAGCAGGGTGGCAATGGCCTCGCTGCCATAGTCGTTGTTGCCGCCGGCCAGCGCATAGGCTTCGTCGATGAAGAGCACGCCGTCCAAAGCGGAGTCGATGACCGCGTTGGTCTTGATGGCGGTCTTGCCCACATACTCCGCCACCAGTCCAGAGCGGTCAGTCTCCACCAAGTGGCCGCTTTTCAGAATGCCGAGGGCGCGGTAGATGTTGCCCATGATGCGGGCCACGGTGGTCTTTCCCGTGCCTGGATTGCCGGTGAAGACACAGTGGTAGGATAGGGTGGGCACCTTGAGCCCCTGTTCCTTCCGCGCTTGGGCCACTTTGGCAAAGTCCGCCAGCTTATGGACTTCCGCCTTCACCTCCGTCAGTCCGACGAGCTTGTCCAGCTCCGCCAACGCCTCCTCCAATGTTGGTGCATCTTGTTCTGGCCCAGGATGTTGTGGAACAGCTTGAGCCAGCTGGCCTTCGCCTTGCGCAGGGGCTTCGACATTTTGTTTATCTTGTTTTGTTGCAATGACTTGTGTTGATTCCTTCTGGGCCTTTGCTTCGCCGTCATCCTTCAGGGGGAAGGCAAGACCGAGGAGAGTCCCAAGGACGAGGGCAATGGCCCAGATGGCCCGTCCATGCTTCGCGAAAAGCGATTTGAGAAGAAATCCCGTGATGGCCAGAGGAATGGTGATGAGAAGAAGGGCAAGGCAGATCCCAGCCGCCCTTTCGGTGGAAAGCAGAATCGCCGACACAATGAAGATGAAAAACGCGGAGCCGCAGCCGATTCCCGCTTTGGTGGAAGCGTTCTTTAGGAGGTCATTGGAGTCCATGGCGTTGCCTTGTCGAAAAAGGTTTGGAGTTTTGCATTGTCTATAACGTAACCCCAAAATCCATAACATAAAACCGAATCCGCGACAGATTGCAAATTTCCTGCACTGTCTGTTTTTGACATGGAGATTTCTGCAATATATTAGGTCTTGTATTGGTTCAACCGTGGTTTCAGGCCAACCCAAAGGAGTGATATGCACGAATGGATTGAGAAACTGGTCGCGCTGCAGGAGCTGGACATCCGCCTGTCCAAGCTGGAAGAGCAGTTCAATGGCATTCCCGAAAAGCGCAAGGAGGCCGAAAAGCAGTATGCGGCGGAAAGTCAGGCGCTGGCGGCGGCGACGGCGGATTGCAAGGCCGCCGAGACCGCCATCCGCGGGATTGAAGGGGAAATCGAGTCCATTCGGACCAAAAAACGGGATTTCCAGTCCAAAACCGCCCTCATCAAGAACAATGACGAATACCGCACCGCCTTGCTGCAGATTGAAATGTGCGACAAGGCCATCGCCGACGCGGAGGACCGCCAGCTAGCCGCCATGGAGAAGCTGGAAGCCCTCGTCGCCGTCAAAAAGCAGTGCGAGGAGGCGCTGGCCAAAGGCAAAATGCGGGCGGAGACGATTTTGGAGGAGCTGAAGCTCCGCGGACAGAACTGCACCGCCCAAATCGAGAAGCTTCGCGGGGAGCGTCCGGCTCTGCGGGAGGCCATGAAAGCCATCGACGAGGAGGCGCTGCGGCGCTATGAGCTGCTGCGGGCCGGACGTTATCCAAAAACGGTGCCGTCCGTGGTGCCTGTGGTGGATGACAGCTGCGGCCGCTGCCGCATGCAGGTCACGCCACAGACCGTCAGCGACACCATGGGCGGGCGGATGACCGTCTGCTCCAATTGCGGCGCTATATTATATAAGGAATAAAGGGACGTCATGTCCAAAACCGTGCTCATCACAGGGGCTGCCCTCCGCATTGGGCGGGAGTTGGCCTGCGCTTTCGCGAAGGATGGCTGGCGAGTCATTGTCCATTATCGCCGTTCCAAGGCGGAGGCGGAGGCGTTGGCGGCGCAATTGGGCGGCGTGGCTGTTCAGGGGAATCTTTCCTCTGCCGCCGCCGGCGAAACGCTCTTTGGGAAGCTTGAGTCACAACATCTTCTCCCAGAATGTCTTATAAATAACGCCTCCGAATATGGACGGGAAAATCTGCGGGAGGTTTCCGCAGAGCGGATGGAAGCCCTTCTGGCGGTGAACTTTACCGCGCCGCTGTCCCTGATGCAGGCATTTGCCCGCCATTGCGGCAAAGGCCACATCATCAATCTGTTGGATCAGAGCATCGCCTATCCGGACAAACGGCGCGGCGTCTATGCTCTGGCCAAAAAGGCCCTGTGGCATGCCACGGAGGCTGCCGCGCTGGAGTGGGCACCGGACATTCGCGTCAACGGCGTGGCCCCTGGACTGGTGTGCAGTCCGCCGGGTGTCGATCCGGCCAAAATCGCCAATGTCTTGCAGTCGAGTCCGTTGGGACGACGGAACACCGAAGGGGAAATTGCCCAGGCCTGCCTGTATCTGGCCCATGCCCCCTCTGTCACAGGCCAAATCCTCTATGTGGATGGCGGCATGCATTTGGGAATCAACAATTAAGAGTAAAAAAACTAATTCTATCTTTTCACTTTTCACATTTCACCTTTTACGTCCCACGTCCAATTGTTAATTACGAATTGCTGATTATTTAAGGAATTGCCCATGAAATCATATTTGGAGATGTTGAAGGAACTGATGGCGTGCCGCGCCATGACGGACAACGTCGCCGGCGTCAACCTTGCCGTGGCATGCATGGAGGACTATGCACGCCAAGAGGGGCTGTACACGGCGGTGGAGGACTTTGACGGCCGCAAGGCGCTCTTCATCTCCACGGTGGCGGGCAAGACGGCGGAGTTTCTGCTGAATACCCATCTGGACGTGGTCGCCGTTCCTTCCGAGGACATGTTTACGCCGCAGATCCGCGATGGCTATGTCTATGGCCGCGGCCCCTTTGACGATCAGGGGCAGGCTCTTTGCGCCCTTCAGGTCGTGGCGGCGCTTAAGGGAAAGGCCTCTGTCTGCGCCATCTTCAGCACGGACGAGGAGCACGGCGGACAGACCACCATCGGCATGGTCAATCGTGGCTATGCCGCCACAAAAATGGGCCTGGTCGTTGACGGCAGCCCCTATGCCGTCGCCGTTGCCCAAAAGGGCATCATCTCCCTTGAGCTGGTGGCTCGTGGACGGGCCGGACATGCCTCCGCCCCATGGGCCTTTGACAATGCGTTGGACAAGCTGATTGACGGCTACCTTCGTCTGAGGAGCGCATGGAAACCCGTGACGGAGAATGATCAATGGCATGACACCATGGCGGCCACCGTCCTGCAGGCCGGAGATCCCGCCGCCACGAACCAGATTCCTGGAGAAGCACGTATGTCATTGAATATCAGATATATACGAGAAGAGAACCATGAACGCATCGTCCAATGGGTCCGCGAGGTGACGCAGCTGGAGGTGGTGGAAGGCGCCCATCATTGCCTTCCCATGGTCACCGACGACCGGCATCCCCTTGTGCAAAGCCTGCTTCAGGAACTTCGTAACACCTTCCCGGAGAAGAAGGTGGACACGCTCCGCATGAACGGCGCCACCGACGCGCGGCATCTGGTCAGCATGGGCGTGCCGCTTGGCATCATCGGCCTGCCGGGGGATGACGCCCATGGCCCGCAGGAACGGCTTCTGCTCTCTGGCGTTGATGCTTACCGCGATCTGCTCATCCGCTTCATTCAGAGAAACTAACCATGAAATCCAATGTTGCCTTGACCGCGCTATGTCTCGCCGTCAGCCTCGCACTGCAGTCCTGTATATATAAACCCCTGTCAAAGAACACAATACAGGAGATTCCATCCATGACCTATTCCTGCTTCACCTCCAAAGAAATCGAGCCCTGCGGCTGGCTGCGGCGGCAGCTGGAGATTCAGGCGGCCAGTCAGGCGGGCAATTTGGACCTCTTCTGGCCAGATGTCCGCGACAGCCGCTGGATCGGCGGCAACCGCGAGGGGTGGGAGCGGGTCCCCTATTGGCTGGACGGATTCATCCCGCTGGCCTATCTCCTGCGCAACGAGCCGATGATCAATCGCGCAAAACGCTACGTGGACGCCATTCTCGCGCAGCAGTGCGACGACGGCTGGATTTGCCCCTGCACGCAGGAGGAGCGGGCAAAATATGACATGTGGGCCTTGCTGCTCCTCAGCAAGGTCCTCTGCCTCTATGCGGACTGCTCCGGCGACGATGCGCGCGTGGACGCCGCCCTCCGTCGCGCCTTCCGCCAGTTCAGCGGCCATCTTGACGCCTATCCTCTCTTCGGCTGGGGCAAGTTCCGCTGGTTCGAGGGGCTCATCGCCATCGACTGGCTGCAGCGGCGCAAGGCGGAGCCGTGGCTGGCCGAGCTGGCCGTCAAAATGCGCCGCCAGGGGTTCGACTACGCCGCGCAGGGCGACAATTGGCCCTTCAAGGAAAAAGAAAGCCGCTGGACCTTTGAGGCGCATGTGGTCAATCAGGGCATGGCGCTCAAGGCTGGCGCCCTAGCCAATCTGTTCGAGAAGGACGAACGTCAGGCCGCCTTGCCGAAACGCTATCTGGAGCTGCTGCGAAAATACCACGGCATGGCTCACGGCCATTTCACGGGGGACGAATGTCTTGCGGGCACAAGCCCCATTCAGGGCAGTGAGCTGTGCAGCGTGGCGGAGGCCATGTATTCGGAGGAGATCCTGCTGGCGCTCAGCGGCGATCCCGTCTGGGGCGACTGGCTGGAGCAGCTTGCCTTCAACGCCTTTCCCGCAACCTGTTCGGAGGATATGTGGACCCATCAATACGACCAGCAGACCAACCAGATCGGCTGTATCTCGGAGTCCAAAATCATTTGGACCACCAACGGCAACCATGCCAACATGTTCGGACTTGAGCCGAACTACGGCTGCTGCACCGCCAACATGGGGCAGGCATGGCCGAAATTGGCATTGGCCACCTTCATGAAGGGCGATGACGGCGACAGTATTCTCTCCGCTGTCCTTGCGCCTGCGACGCTCAACACCACCATGAATGGTGTGTCCGTCCGCGTCCGTCTGGAGACGGAGTATCCCTTCCGAGACACGCTCGTCTACATTGTCGAATCCGCTGCCCCCGTGGAATTTAGCCTGGATATCCGCATTCCAGGCTTTGCGGACGCCGCCTCCGTCGATGGCGCGCCCGTGCGGACCGGAGCCATCCACCGCATCCATCGACGGTGGGAAGGGCGAACCGCCATTCAGGTCAAGCTGCAGTTCGCCCCGAAGCTGGAGAAGCGTCCAAGTGGCTTAATGGCACTGCATTACGGTCCGCTGCTTTTCTCCCTGCCCATCCCCTCCGTCAAAAAAGTCCTTGAATACGAGGCCGATGGCGTCCTGCGAAAATTTCCCTTCTGCGACTACGACATCCGCCCCAACGCCCCATGGAACTATGGCTTTGCAGGGGACGGCTTCCGCATCGTGGAACGTCCCGTCTCTGACACGCCCTTCAGCGAGAGCGCTCCGGCGCTGGTCATTGAGGGGGAGATGGCTCCCGTCCCATGGAAGATCAAGGACGGCTTCACATTCGTCTGCGAAGAGCGCCCCGAAGCCACTGTCGCGGAGGGCCCTGCGCGAACAATGACGCTTATCCCCTACGGCTGCACGACGTTGCGCATGACGGAAATGCCATTGGTCACCACGCCATGACAAGGTTAACTATCTGATAATCAGCATCTTAGACATTCGCCGAATCATTGTCCTCCCTCTCCATAATTCCTAATCTCTCATCTCAAATTCCTAATTTCTAATTTCTAATTCCTAATTATATAATGGACTGTGTCTATGCCGAAAATTGACGAATTTCTTCATGAACTGATTGCCAAAGGCGGCTCGGATCTGCATTTGTGCTCCACGTTGCCGCCGAAAATCCGAGTCCATGGCCAGTTGGAGGCATTGCCCGTGCCGCCCATCTCGCCGGATGAGATGACTGTCATCTTGAAGGAGATTGCGCCTCCGGCCAAGTGGGAGTGGTTCCTCAAGAACCTGGACCAGGACTTCGCCTATGAGATTAAAGACACTGCGCGCTTCCGTGTCAACTATATGAACAACCATTTCGGGCCAGGCGCGGTCCTGCGCATCATTCCCACCCACATTCAGACCATTGACGAATTGCATTTGCCGCCCGTTCTGCGGGAAGTCTGCGACTATGTCAGCGGACTGGTTCTGGTGACGGGCCCCACGGGAAGCGGCAAATCCACCACGCTCGCCGCCATGATCGACTACATCAACGAGACCCGCAGCAAGCACATCATCACCATCGAGGACCCTATCGAGTTCGTGCATCCCAACAAGAAGTCCATCATCGTGCAACGGGAAGTCGGCAGCGACACGGAGGCCTTCGGCATTGCCTTGCGGGGTGCCATGCGAGCTGACCCGGATATCATTCTTGTCGGCGAAATGCGAGATCTCGAGACCATGAATTTGGCGCTGACCTGCGCCTCCATGGGCATGCTGGTCTTTGCCACGCTGCATACCAACAACGCGCCGAAGACCGTGGACCGCATCATCGACACCTTTCCCGCCGAACAGCAGCCTCAAATCCGCGCCATGCTGGCCCAATCCCTCAAGGCGGTCATCTCCCAGCTGCTTTGCCGAACCGTGGACGGACATGGCCGCATCGCCACCCATGAGATTCTGCTCTACCATGAGGCGCTTCCCTCCACCATCCGCGATGGCCAGATTGCCAACATCCGCAGCATCATCGAACAGTCCAGCGGACGAGGCATGAAGACCATGGACAATGATCTGATGCGGCTTTACCGCGAAGGACGAATCTCCGCCACGGAGGCCTACATGAAAGCTACGGTGAAAAGCGATTTTGAGCCGCTTCTGGCCAAGGAAAAAGCCATTTGAGAGGATAATGCAGATGATTACTATTCGTCAAGGACGGCCGGAGGACTTCCCAACGGTCATGGAGCAGGTTGTCCAGAGCTTTCGGGAGCGGAATCCTGCCCACATCCGGTTTGAGGCGCTTCAGCCAGATGCCATCGGCCCTTCCATGGAGAAGATGGCCACCTGGCGGTTGGCTGAAGTGGATGGACAGGTGGCCGCCGGCATACAGATCATCCCCCAGCGCCTGAAATTAGGCGAGGCGGAAGTCCCCGTGGGCGGTATCGGCAATGTCTATTGCTGGATGCCCTTTCGCTCTCATGGTTGCTTTAGCGCCCTGCTGCAATGTTGCGTCCATGACATGACGGCCAAAGGCGATATGATTTCTCTTCTTGGCGGTGACCGAACCCGCTATGGAAACTATGGTTGGGAAATCGCTGGTGGTCAGCGGGATATGTCCTTGTCCAATCATATTCGACGCCATGAGAATTTGGGGCAACAACCCCATGCGACGGAGTTCAGGGTATACCATGATGGAAACCTCGACGATGCCACCCGCATGTTTGCGGCCTACAGCCAAAAGACCGCCCGCGTGCTACGGCCTGGCATTGAGGGTTTCCGCGCCACCATGAGACGGCCTGGGCTGGTCACCTACATTCATGATGCCGATGGATGCTTTGCCTACATGACGGTCACAGGTGGCAACCGCATCGCCGAATATGCCGGCGATGTCACTGCAGTGGAGAAACTTCTGCGTTTTCTGCTCCAGTCGGGCAGCTGGTCCGTTTCCCTCCCTCCCATGGAACTTTCCGGCCCTGTGGAGGACATGTTCCTCTCCTATGCCGCGGGATACAATGTCTCCCCCTGTGGCATGCTCCGCGTTAATGATGTCGTGGGGCTTCTCAATGCCTTCCGTGGACTTCTGAGCCAACGGCTCCGCTCGTGGAGTGGCATGTTCACTCTTGGCGTTGCCGATGGAGAGGCCGTTACGGTCACCTGCGTCCATGGCCAGCTGAACATATCCGCCGCCGCCGCAACGGTTCAGCCAGATTTGGTGTTAAACCGTCGTCAAATGGCTCAGCTGCTCTTTGGCCCCTTCCCGCCTATGGCTGCCTGTGCCATGAATAAGTCTTGGATTCGACTCGCCTTCCCGCTGCCTATCTATTGGGGCAGGTTGGACCATATTTGATGGTTTTTGATAACCCTTATTATTATATAGAGGATATAGAGGCCTCCCGCTCACAGAAGCGGGAGGCCATTTTTTTCACGAAAAAAGTCACTTTTTTCGGCCTGACGACTTGCGGAGGGGGAAATCCGTGCTATCTTAAACACTCGCCGCCTGAAGAGGGCGGCGGGCTCCTTGGAAACCGAGCAGCGCAATACAGAGCGATTGTCACGAGAAACGAAGCGAAATTGAAGATAAGGCGAAGCCGCGGCGGGAGGACCGCCGCGGCCCCCAAGGTCTTTCTGCAATGGAGAGTTTGATCCTGGCTCAGAATGAACGCTGGCGGCATGGATTAGGCATGCAAGTCGAACGAGCGCGCCCTCGGGCGCGAAA
>JAEEYQ010000001.1 GCA_016288215.1 Lentisphaeria bacterium
ACATGGACTCCTTCGGCGTAAACCAATGATAGGCGTCATTGTCTCCATACATCGCGGAGACTTCACTTGGATAATGCGTTGTACCGCAGATATTTACGCGAAGATAGATTTTTTTGATGCCTCCTTCCGCCATGTTCCGCAGGGCGGCCTCGTAGTCTTCCAGCTTGTAGTAGCCCGCCTTGGGGTCGCCATGGACCATGGCGTAGTCCAGAAAGTCAATGGTGGAGGAGAACAGCGGCTTGTCCGCCGCCTGCGCCATCATGGAGGCGAAGCCCAACACCAACATCCCGAAGAGTCTCTTCATGAGCGTCTTGCCTTTTTGCAATTATGTTTTTGTGTCTGTTAAGTTTGTCAAACCGATGGTAACTATTCAGAACCCCACCCCATGTGGGATTCTTGACTGTCGCTTAAGATACTGGCGCAATATGGTTTTGCCAATTGCATTCAGTAGAAAAAGCAACGATTCAGAACCTATTTGCAAAGCAGGTTTTACGGCTGTAATTCAGCCCCGTTTTGGGGACCCTCCGAACCCCAAGACAAATTCCTCATTCCTCATTCCTCATTTCTAATTTCTAATTCTACATCAGTCGACCACGCGGTGGATGCCGTCCATGATCATGGCGGCGATGACTTCCGGCTCCGGTTCGTCCAACGCCAGCGTCTCTGCGGCGATGACACCACCGAAGTTGCAGTTCTGCAAGTGCTTAAGCATAAGCGTGGCGGGCGTTCCTTCTTCCCCTTGGAAAATCAGAGGCGCATAGGGCTTCCGTTGCGCCTCCTTGAGGTGGACATGGGCGACCTTCGGATAGAATTCTTTCAGCAGCGCCAGACTGTCCTCTCCGTTGGCCACGAAATGGGTGGAATCGAAATTGAGCCGGAGGGCGGGACTGTCGATGCGTTTGAAAAGGTCGCGGACGGACTGTCCGCTGCCTACATAGTAGCGGAATTCGGCCTCCAACGCCAAAATCAGCCTCCGTCTCTCCGCTTCGGCCACCAGTTGTTCAACATGTTGGAATACAGCCTCTTGGCCCATGGCGCAAGGCGGCAGGGACGTGACGACGATGGGGCATTCCAGCGCCTCCGCGATGGCGAAGCCCGCCTGGACCTGCCGAGTCGTGGCCCCCAGTTCATAGGGGGTGTTGCCCGCCAGACCATGGCAGTCAATGGCGCTGAAGCCCATGCCGCAGTCTTGGGCAAGCCGGAAAATCCGCCGCATCTCCGTCGGATCGGCCGCCAGCTCCACGGGATGATAGTGGGCGCGGTATTTGACCACGCAGTTCAGCTCGCAATAGCGGTAGCCCAAGGAGGCGGCGTGGCGGATGGCGTCATCCAGACTCCGCTTGTGGTAGATGAGGGAGGTGAAGCCGAATTTCAGCATGGGACATCCTCCCAACGGCGGCTGTCAAAGGATGCGTAGATGGCCTGTTGAATCTTCAGGGCCCGCCGTCCGTCCTCCACGGTGCAGGTGACGGGATGCTCTCCGCGGACGCATTCGGCGAAGTCCTTCAGCTGGTCGCGGAAGCGCAGATGGGGGCTGTGATAGGTGAACACATGCTCGTCGTCGCCGTTGGTGATCAGATGGATTTCCTGCACGCCTGAGTTGGACCATGGCGTCCGCAGTTCTGCACGGATGGAGCCTTTCGTGCCGTTGATTTCCACGGACTCGGCATTGCCGCTCAAAGTCTGATTGCGCCAGCCGTTGCGAAGGCAGCCGATGGCGCCGGAGGCGAAGCGCAGCAGCGTCAGCGATGTGTCCTCGATTTCGGGGCGCGGAGAATCCGGTGACGGAATGCCGATGCCGCAGACGCTGGTGATTTCGCCCATCTGCCATCGCATCATGTCAATCCAATGGACGCAGGAATCCGCCAAAATACCGCCGCCGGAGACGGAGGCGGTGGTACGCCAGTTGTCATAGACGGTCGGTTCGTTCCAGTACTGCGTCAGCGTGATCGTGTGTGGCGTGCCTATGGCGTTCTGCTGCAATAATTCATGGATTTTCTTCCAGGCCAGATTGTGGCGGCTTTGCAGGGCCATTTGCAGGACAAGGCCGCTTTGGCGGGCGGCCTCCACCATGGCGTCGGCGTCTTCCATGGTGATGGCGATGGGCTTTTCGCAAAGCACGTGTTTGCCGGCCTTTAGACAAGCGATGGTGGTGGCGGCATGTTCGGAGGTTGGGGTGGTGTTGAGAATCACGTCCACTTCGGGGTCCGCCAACATGTCGGCCAGGGCGGTGTAGCGCCGTTTGGGATGATAGTCATCCGCCATTTGGTTCAACCGCTGGGGATCGATATCGCACATGGCGATGAGCTCATAGTCGTCCGACAGGCTGAACATGGCGGGACCATGGGCTTTGTGCAGAATGACGGAGCAGCCGAGAAGGCCAATGCCAAGTTTCTTCATAGGTATAACATTCTTTCGTTCAATAAGTTATGATGATATTTCAGGCCATGGGGCACCGCACCCCGACTCAATATTACTATGCCTCACCATTTGCCTTTTTCAATTTGGAAAAGTGAAAGTGGGACGGGAGACTGGAGACGGGGGACGGGGGAAAGTGAATTAGGAATTAGAAATTAGGAATGAGGAATTTGTAAAATGAAGAGTGAAAATAACGATTTATCAGTGATTTACACGTCTCGCGTCTCATGTCCCATGTCTTTGTCCTTTACACCCCGTCCCCCGTCTCCCGTCCCTCGTCCCATGAAAAGTGTGGAATAAAAACGCTTGCGGCTGACTGCTTCTGTCTATTCTGTGTCTTCTGTGTTTTTTGTGGACTCTATCTTTAGTTGGCGTTACCAAGTTTGAGGATGTGGGTGATCATCTGGCGGCGGACATCGTCCAGATCCAACTTCGCCAAATCGGCGGTCTTCAGTTCCTTCAGGAACGCTGTGGCTTGCTGGACGGCAGGATGATTCGCGTCCGCATAACGATGCAGGGCGGCGTTGAGAGTGGCCAAATAGCGGAGGTCATCGACGCCTTCGCGGTATCCCTCCCATTGGATGGTGTCGATGACGCCGTCGGCAGTGGGATAAGTCATGTTCTCATCGTAGTATACTCCGTCGAAATCGTTCCAGATGTGGCCGTATCCGCATTGATAGGCATGGGTCATGGCGCCGTCGAAACCCCGCTGCCAGATGAGCAGACCGTAGTTTCGGCGATAGGTTTCAGGCAGGATGCAGCCGCCTTGGGGATTGCCGTAGCTGAACAGCTTGCGGCCCTTGGCCCGCGCCTTCGCCACATCTTCCGCCGTGAAATGGTCTCCCGCAATGACCACCGTGTCCAACGAGGTCTCATGGCAGTTCTCGATAAGCGCGGCGACATAGATCTTGCCGCCTGCCTCGTGAATCACCTTCCAGGCAGCCTGTTCACGGGCCAATACCTCGCCGCCCGCCTCGTCAATGCCGTAGAAATAGATTTCCTCCGTGCCATAGGGCTTTGCGAGGGCGAAGACCCGTTCGACGCTTTCCTTCAGCTTCGCCAAGTCCTCCGGCTTGTCGGAGGCGCCTGTGTTGTCGCCCCAAAGGAAGAGGACGCGGTTGCTCATGCCGGCCTCTTGGCGCAGTTTCAGACAGGGTTCGATGTATTGGACGCCATCGCTTTTCCACCATTGGAAAATCGGCGGGTTGGTGACGCCATGGGCCATCAGATTGCGCATTTCCGCCAGATACTGCGTGGCGTTCTTGCTGTCGGCGAAGTTGCCCGCTCCGATGGCGCCGTTAGGGCCAAGCTGGCCTTTGTAGTAGATGGACGACACATAGTTCTCTGGCGTATGTAGTTCAAACGGAAGGACTTCCGCCGTGACGGGAAGTTCCTTGAAGACATTGTCGCCGTTGGAGATGCGGATTTTGCCACGATAGACGCCGGCGGGCGCGTCGGAAGGCACATGGAGGGTGACCCAGAACTGGCGGCGTTCATTGGGAGGAATTCGCACCGGCTTGAGAGAGGCGCTGTCGCGCACAGGGAAGTCCTTGATGTCCAGATGGAACGTTTCATGATAGGGGATGGTGTCCCGTTCGTCCATGGTGGCGGAGATATAGGAATAGAAGGAGCGGTTGGGGAAGTCCAGCCGCAGATAGTTTCCGTGGTCTTCTTCATTGGTCTTCACAAGATTTGGATCGTTGAGTAGAAGCTCGGGGTTGAGCATGCGGAAATGCTTCTGTTTTGGCGTTTGCTGCGGCGTTCCTGTGTACCACGTCACAACATGCTTGATGTCAAGGGCTTTTGCAGAAATGACATGACCGTTGTCCGAAACCAGATCTTCCGCCGTCGGCAGGACGGCCAGCAGTTCCTTCTCCGCCAATCCCTCCACCACGAAACTGGCCGGCGCGTATTCGCCGTGGGCGGCGCGGAACGACAGCGTGTCGGTGTCCAAAGCGGGAATTGTCTCGACGGAGGGCGTGATCAACTTGTCCGTGATGGCCGTCACCACCGCGACGCGGGGCACTTCTGAGCCGAGGGACATGGTTTCATCGAAAGAGACGTCCGAGAAGCTCAAGTCGATGTATCCCGCGCCCATGGCAGGGCCGTCGATTTCCAGCACGATTTTGATGAAGTTGGAGCGGGGCGGCAGGACAAGCGTCGGCGAGATGCAGCGATGCCATTCGCCGTCGGGAACGACCGTGAAGCGGTCCAACCCTTCGGGGTGAGTCGAGCTGTAGACGAATGTGTTGTTCGCCTCCTTTTCGTAGGTCCACACATGCAGCCAGAAACAGCCGCTGCCCTTTGCCCATACGGAAAGGGAATAGGGTTTGTTCGGCTCCACGGGGAAGAAGCGGCTGGAGTTCTCTCGGCTGTTCCCATGCCATTCGCTCATGGTGCCGTTGGGCAGCTTGGCCTTAACGCTCAGACAGTCATGACCATTGTGGCCTCCTGTGGCCTCCACGGTGACATGCTCTCCATGATTCCAATGCTCCACAGGAAGGAAGGTCAATTCGGCCGAATCCACGGCAAGTCCCTGCCGCACTCCCCAAAGACAAAGAGCAGAAAGCACCAAAGAAAAGTGTAACTTATTTAAAATAAACATGTTATATAACTTGCTCCAGATTCGAAAAGGATGAGGGTAAAAATGAGTCACATCCATGACTCGATAACCATTCCTATAATATAGTTACCCCCGATTTTTCCACTCGCTGGCGGCGGGGAGAAAGTGAATTAGGAATTAGGAATTAGAAATTAGGAATGAGGAATTTGTAAAGTGAAGAGTGAAAAGTAAAGAGTGGGACGAGGACGTGAGACGTGAGACGCGAGACGCGAGAAAGTGAATTAGGAATTAGAAATTAGGAATGAGGAATTTGTAAAGTGAAGAGTGAAAAAGTGAAAAGCGGAAGTAACGATTTATCAGCGACTTACGCGTCTCCCGTCTCCCGTCTCCCGTCTTCCGTCCCATGTCTCTCGTCTCTCGTCTCGCGTCTCACGTCCCACACACCCCGTCTCTGGTCTCTCGTCCCACGTCTCATGAAAAGAGAAAAGAAAGGCTGAACGCTGTCGTCAGTCGAATTTAGCGACGCGGACGGTTTCGCCGTCGTGCAAGGCGGAGCGATGTGCGGCGGCGGCCATGGCCATCCAATGGCAGGCTTCGCGGGCGGGGATGGCGGATTCCCGCCTTTCCGCGACGGAGCTGACGAATTCATGCACAAGATACGGATGGGAGCCGCCGTGGCCCGTGGGATTGAAATCCTCCCCTGGCTTGGCGTTTGGCATCAGCGCGGTCATGAAGGCGTTCTTGACTTCCTCCGGAAGCGGATCCCGCATCTCGATATCCGTAAGTTTCGTGGACTCAAGGGGTTTGACAAGCTCCGGACGGATGCGGAAATTCTCCTGCCAGATGTTCCGCGCAAAACTGCCGTTCTGCCCGAAGATGCGGAAGATTTCACTCTCCTCACGGTCGATGGCCGACGCGCCGATTTCCCTGAATTCGCAAATCCGCAGCGAAGCGCCGTTCTCCAATTGATACAGAGCGGCGACATCCGGGAAGCAGAATCCCTTGAAGAATTCATCGCCGTTCACGTTGGGCACGCCATAGGCGTTGACTTTGACGGCGTGTGTCCGCATGGCGTAAATGGGGCCGGAGATGGAATGGGTGGGATAGGCCATGGAGCTTTCCAGAATGCCGCGGTCCAGATAGCTCTTGAACAGGGCCGCTGCCTGGCTGCCGACCTTCCCCGTGAAGCGATTTTTGTTGACTTCACGCAAGTTGCAGCGGGCATCCACGTCATGGACATATTCGCCTTCCGCATAGACGAACTTGCCGAAGCGGCCCGCGTCCGCCATTCTGCGGCAGAACATGGTCTGCGGGCGGTAGATGGTGGTTTCGCCCAGCATGTACTGCATGCCCGTGCGCTTGACGGTTTCGCAGATTTTGCCGCACCAGTCCATGCATTCGTCGAAATCCGGCAGACAGATGACGGGGACGGCGCTGTAGACGTATTTGCCGGATTCCATGACTTGCAGGCACTGTGGCGCGTGCAGCCATGGCTGGGTGATGACGACGATCGCGTCCAGATCCGCCTTGCAGATGTCATCCAGAGAGGTGTAGCAATCCTGCGCACTGGATTTGATGGCGATGGCGGGATCGTCCAGCTGTTCCTTGATTCTGTCCGCCTCGCAGTCGCACAGCGCCAGCTTGTCCACAAGTGGATGTGCCGCAAAGAGTTTCGTGAATGCGCGTCCAAATTGGCCGAGACCGACCATGCCTAGTTTGATACCCACATTGACTCCTTCTGTCGCAATGACTTATAATGTTTTCTACAATTTATTCAACTTTATGTATGCGTGCCCGGATGGCGGACGACTTAACTTAATTTGTTCCGCCTTGTCTGTCAAGTGTCTCCAAAACAAGTTTTCGCGAAAGTGGAAAGTGAAAAGTGGAAAGTGGAAAGTGGAAAGTGGAAAGTGAAAAGTGAAAAGTGAAAAGTGAAAAGTGAAAAGTGAAGAGTGAAGAGTGAAA
The DNA here is from genome assembly GCA_016288215.1 of Lentisphaeria bacterium. Lineage (GTDB taxonomy): Bacteria > Verrucomicrobiota > Lentisphaeria > Oligosphaerales > Oligosphaeraceae > Tb-RUG-64. The sequence goes on from JAEEYQ010000001.1 coordinate 6,947, forward strand.
AGTGAAGAGTGAAAAGTGAAGAGTGAAGAGTGAAGAGTGAAGAGTGAAGAGTGAAGAGTGAAAAGTGAAGAGTGAAAAGTGAAGAGTGAAA
>JAEEYQ010000012.1 GCA_016288215.1 Lentisphaeria bacterium
CGGGATAAGCGCTGAAGGCATCTAAGCGCCAAGCCTCCCCGAAGAATGTCCGTCCCGGCGCGCGAGCGCCCTCAAGGCCCCCGGGAGACCACAGGGTTGACAGGCGGAAGGCGCAAAGCCAGCGCGGGTCTCAGCCGATCCGTTCTGATGGGCCGTGAGGCCTGGCCGCCTTCCCCCCCGCGCGGGCGACTTCGCCCCCGCGGGGGGCGAGACGATGGCGGCCCCTGAGAAAGGGCCCTCCGCATGGCCCCCTGCCTCCTCCCTCTCCGCTGCCGGGCTTTCCCCCTTTGGCTGGTGGCTCTGGCGGGGATGTCACACCCGATCCCATCCCGAACTCGGCCGTTAAGGTCCCCCGCGGTGATGATACTGCGCCCAGGAGCGCGGGAACGTAACGCGCCGCCAGCCTTTCCCCTTGGGCCCCCCGCCCTGCGCAATGCAGGGCGGGGGCCCTTTTCATTTCAGGGGCGTTCTGATTGTGTAACTTGCTTCCTTGAAACAAGTTGCGTTTTTGTTTCTTTCTGTCGGAAATTAATTCATTAATTTCCCCTTCAATGGCGTTTTTTACGACAAATCAATGAATTACCGTCCAATTCCCTTCTATTTCATCAATTCCCATGACTCGGAGGAGTTGTCTCTTGATGCCATGGAGAAATCTGCAAAGGCCATGAAGGACGCCGGCTATGGCGGCATCATCTTCTTCAACAAGCCCGTCGTGGGCTTTGATGAGACGAGCTATCTTACTGAATCCTATTTTGTGGCGTTAGAGAATGCGGTTCAAGCATTTAGCCATCATGGCCTTGAACTTTGGATCAATGACGGTTTTAACTATCCGCCGGGGGATGTGGCTGGTCGGATTGCGCAATGTAATCCAGAACTCCGCCAGATGAGACTGCGGCCGAATGCAGAAGGCCGATTGATTCCCGTGGTTACGGATTGGGGCTTTCCCGCCTTTGAGGAGTCGGAGAGCTCTCGGCTGTTCATTGAACTGGTCTATGAAGCCCACAACAATCGTCTGGGATACTATTTTGGCAACGGAATCACGGGATTCTTTTCCGACGCAGACAATCGACGGGTCAATTATAAGACCAAGGCCAAATTGGATGGAGAGCGCTATTATCCGTGGAGCAAGGGATTTGCGAAAACATTTGAACGTCGTTTCGGCTATGATGTCACGTGTCGACTGAAGGGGCTTTTCGATGGCAGCGACCAACAGGTGGCCGTGGACTATTGGACTCTTGCTGGCGAGCTGTATCAGCAATGGTTCTTCAACAATGGGGCATGGTGCCGTGAACACGGGCTGAAGTATTCCTTCCATACGTCGGACAGTGGTCCGTTGACTTGGGAAGCCTGCTATCGCAGCTCTCTCTTCACTGAAGGGGCTCCGCTGCGTCTTCTTTCCTGTTCGGATTTTCCTGGAACAGACCACGAGATTTTGGTTCTGGACGGCGGAACTCATTATGACGACCGTCTTTTCATGCCGCAGGTGACGCGTGGCGGCGGGCAAGAGCACCTGCTTCATCCGCGTTTCAACGACACCCGATATGACACAAGGGCCAAATATGCGGGAAGTGCCGCGTTTCTCTATGGAAAGGGACGGGCGCTGTGTGAGATGTTTGCGGCCACCAATTGGGGCGCGACCCATCAGGATCTCCGCCGCATTGCCACATGGCAGATCATGCAAGGCATCAACATGATTGTTCCCCATGCCGTGCATCATCGTTTTCGCGGTGAATTGAAATGCTTTGCACCGCCTGAGTTCATGCATTCCACGCTTCGGAATGGGCTTCGTGAATTCAATGATGAGCTTACGCGCTGCTGCGAAGCGGCCAGCGCGGGCACCCTGCAGGCGGCGGTCGCCTTGATCGACCCCACGGAACAGGTTTGGGCAGGGGCTGACCCAGAACCTTTCTTCCAGGTCTTTGACCGACTGAACCGCCATCCGGCTGGTTTCGTCATCTGCCCGCGTCAGGAGGCCGGACGTTTTCCCATTGTCATTGACGCCTTAGCAGAATCCACGCTTCCCTCCCTTCCTGATTTTGGAATCTCATTTAGCGGTGGAGAAATCGCCTTTATGCGGCGGTGTCTTGACGATGGATCTGCTTCTCTTCTGGCTGCCAATCTTTGGCAGGACCACACCTTGGCCGGGACCTTGACTTTCAACGGTCGCCAATATGAAATCGAATTAGCTCCGGGGGAAATCGCAGTCTTCGGCGGCCCCCATGAGTTGTTCCGCCGGCGGGGCGGTAGAACATGTGTTCGCACGTTCAGCGAGCCCCTGCCCATTGCATGGGAGGAAGAGAATACTGTGCCTTTTCAGCAGAAACTGGAGGTCAGACGAACAGACCCCTCTCTGCCGCTATGGGTGGATATTCCTGAAGAAAAGTGCAATTCATTGTTCTGCAACAACATACAATTGCATGAATCACAAATCGTCTTGCGGGGGGACGAGACATATGTCCGTTATGCGTTGCCGGAGGGGGCGTCCCTTTCCATCCAGCTGGCGACGGCAGTGCCATTTTGGACCCCGGCCATCTTAATGGGATGTTTTTCCGCTAAATCCCAACGAGAGGGTGACTGGGACCATTTGGCCATGGAGAACTATCAACTGAATATGTATGAGCCTCTCCATGAACAGATTATCGTGTCACCGGAGAATCGGACTATCCGAACGGATGTGGGATGGCAATGTCAGGGGCGTCCCTTTTATAGTGGGACTGCCGTCTATGACCTTGGGGAGGTTGACATTCCGGCTGGAGCCGTGCTGGAGCTTCCAAACGTCGGGGGCAGCGCTGAACTGCTGGTTGACGATCAATCCAGGGGGTGGACTTGTCTGACTCCGCAGGAATTTAACCTGAAGGAGCTTGCGGGGCGCCATTATCTTAAGTTGCGCTGTTCCAATACCTTCGCTAATTTCATGGAACGGTATCTTGCACCGTCGGGCCTTGAGGCGGCTCCACGTCTTGTGGTTGTACAGCCGTAAATGGATGGCCGCAGCCATTTTTAATAATGAATTATAATGCATAATAATGAAATGCATATAATGAAAGCCTGCAACAGCCCTAAAAAAGAGGGAAAACAGGTGAAAATCGCGTCCAAAAGAGGAAAAATGACCCTCTATTTTTCAAAACATGGCTGTAAGGGCCCCGGAAGGCCACGCTGCTGTGTTTTATGCTCATCGTCGTATATTAATACCTGTTTGCATGAAGTGGCCAAAAATGAGCCACTTTTGCGACTTTGATCTTTGTTGCATTTTATTTCATTATTTTGCGGTTTACAAAAACACTGCTGCCTGTCCGAGAGGATGTCCCCATGACAGTAGAGACCATTTGTCTCATCCGCAAAGAGCCAACGACGTTTTTTGGGGATAAATGAGCTTCATAAGCCCAATGGGACATTCCCTTACGAACTTGTCAAAAAGGATGATGTGTCAAGTAGATAATCCAGCTAGATTCAATATATTAAAGGAATGACAAATTTAGATGTCGTCGATGTATCAGAAGGGTAAGAAATCGGCGGTATCAATGAATACATAAGTTATTATGGTTTAATGGAGTAGATATGAATCCCCTGGCAGAGGCCTTGAATGAGCAGATTCAGGCTGAAAATTCTGACGTGTTCGCCATGTTGTCCGAACTTGGCAAGAACATCTATTTCCCCAGCAAGGGCATTTTGAGCCAATCCGCTGAAGCGAAGAAGTTTGCGACTCGATACAATGCGACAATTGGGACGGCCATGGACAAAGGGGTGGCGATGTCGCTTCCATGTCTTATGGAGTCACTTCCGGACTTTTCGCCCAACGAGGCGTTGTTATATGCCCCTTCTTCCGGCCTGATGCCACTGCGGGAGGCCTGGCTGGCGAAGATTCGCCATGACAATCCGGATTTGCGAGGAAAGGCCATCAGTCTGCCGATTGTCACCAGTGGTCTGTCCCATGCGCTTTCCCTGCTGGGTGATTTGTTTGTGAATCCAGGGGACGTCCTAATCTATTCAGATAAGAACTGGGATAATTATGAACTGAATTATATCGTTCGTAAACAGGCGGTTCCGGTCTTCTTCCCGCTCTTTGACTCAAAAGGCGGCTTCAATGTGGAGGGATTTCGGGAGACGATGCGGAGTCAGGCCGCCCAACGGGACAAGCTGATTGTGCTTTTGAATTTCCCCAACAATCCTTGCGGCTATACGCCCACGGATGCGGAGGGGGAGGCCATCGCGAACATTCTTGTGGAGACGGCGGAAGGTGGCTGCCGGGTGGTCGCCATCATCGACGACGCCTATTATGGCCTCTTCTATGGCCGTGAGCTCATGCATCAGTCCCTCTTCACGAAAATCGCAGGGCGGCATCATCGGCTGATGGCCATCAAGGCGGACGCCGCGACGAAGGAAGTGTATGTGTGGGGGCTTCGCGTGGGGTTCATCACGATGTCCGTTGGCGGTGCGGAAGAGGACAGTGGGGTGTACAAGGCGTTGAATGAGAAGCTGAGCGGCCTTGTGCGCAGTGTCATCAGCAACTGCTCGGCGTTGTCCCAACGGCTGGTTCTGAAGGCGTTGACCAATCCGGCCTTCTACGATCAGCGGGGGGAGAAAGCCGCTTTGATGGCCAGACGAGCCACCCGCGCCATGGAAGTTCTTGCCAATCCGAAATATGCGGACACATGGGATGTGTATCCCTTTAACAGCGGGTATTTTCTGTGCTTGAAGCTGAAGCACTTGGAAGCGGAGACGCTACGGAAGCATTTGCTCCACGAATATGGCGTGGGCACCATTGCCATCAGCGGGGGCGACCTTCGGGTCGCGTTTAGCTGCGTGGAGGAAGAGCAGATTCCGGACATCTTCGAGCTGATTTGGAAGGCATGTCGGGACCTGGCCTGACAGGATGACTGAAAAGGCGGGCCAGTCGGCCTGTTTTGTAAAGGAGGACGGACATGAATTTGCTGGAACGGCTTCCTGAAGATTGGCGAAGGGAACTGAACGCCTCTGGCTATCTTCCTGATTTGGAGAAGCTTGAGACCTTTCTTGAAGAGGAATATGCGTCTCGGATAATTTTCCCTCCCCAAGACCAGCTGTTTCGGGCCATGCGGCTGACCCCTTTCGAGAAGGTGAAGGTGGTCTGGTTGGGACAGGATCCCTATCATGATGACGGGCAGGCCTGTGGTCTGGCGTTTTCCGTGCCCGCTGGAGTGCCCGCACCGCCCTCCTTGAAAAACATGTTGAAAGAATATAGCGACGATTTGGGGTTGCCCATGCCTCAGACAGCCAGCTTGGAGCCATGGGCGGCGTCAGGAGTCCTGATGCTGAACACGGTGTTGACGGTACGGGCCCATGAGGCGGGATCTCATGCCCGAAAGGGGTGGGAGTCTTTCACGGATGCGGTTATCCGCACCCTTGTTCATCGGCGGCCTCATCTTGTCTTTATCCTGTTGGGGCGCCCTGCCCAGACCAAGATGCGTCTGATTGACACATCGCGGCATGTGGTGTTGTGCTCTTCCCATCCGTCACCGCTGTCTGTCTATCGGGGCTTTGCGGGGAGCCACATCTATTCGAAGGCCAATGAGGCCCTTGTGCACATGGGACAGTCCCCCGTTGATTGGCGGCTGGAACCTTGAGAACGCCATCTTTTTTTGAGGAGAGAACATATGCTGACAATTGGTCTTGACTTGGGAACTAGCGCGGTCAAAGGGGTTCTGTTTGACGGAGAACGAATTCTTGCGCGGGACTCCTTTGAGATTGCGCTGCAACGGGATGGCGCTCAAGTGGAGATTGAGCCGATGCCCTATTGGCGACAGACGCTTGGGTTGATTCAGCGTTTGGCGGCCGCGGCCCCTGCCATTGTGGAGGGCATTGCCATGTGCGCTGCCTCTGGAAACACCCTGCTGTGTGACGGCGACGGGACGCCGCGGTGTCCCATCATCAGCTGGCTGGACCAGCGCAAATGCGAGCCGCCGGATGATCAGGTCCACCAGATTGTTGGCTGGGGCTGGAACGGCCGCTTCCCCTACAGCCATATTCTTTGGCTGAAAGCCCATCGCCCTGAACTATTTACGACGGATGTGCGGATTTGCATGAACAATGATTGGATTCAGTACATGCTGTGCGGCCAATGGGTTTTGGACCATTCGTCGGCGACTCCCTTCTACCTGCAGGATCAGGAGCATTTCCGCTATCATGTCCCCTATCTGGAGCGGCTTGGCATTCGAGAAGAGAGCCTGTCGCGGTTGGTTCCCTCGGGGACTCCCATCGCTCCGCTGCTTCCGTTGTGCCATGGCAAGAATCTGGACGGCCGCACGATGGTGCGTGCGGGTTCCTTCGACCATCCGTCCGCGGCGCGGGCGGTCCATATCCGCGAGACGGACGAGCTGTTGTTGTCCTGCGGCACCTCATGGGTCAGCTTTCAGGCGGTGCCACAGCGGCAAATTCGGCCCCGCCATCTGATGGACCCCTATTTGGCCTGCCATGGCGGTCCGTGGGGGGAGATTGTGTCCCTTGAGGCTGTCGGGCTGGAAATTGAGGCATGGATTGGAGAGCATATCGGCACGGACAAGGACCGCTACCGTCGGATGACGGCTGATGCCTTGGCCGGCGGCCCCGCGCGGGACATGATGCAAGACGTGTTGCGGCGCTTTAGGGAGCGCATAGGGGGCGACGGTCGTTTCCGTCGGCTGGTCATGGTGGGCGGCCCATCGGAGTCCGAGGCCTGGAGCCGGGAGGCCGCCGCCGAATTGGGCTGCGAGATTGAGGCGACGCCCTTTGCGAAGGACGCGGGCGCCGTCGGAGCGGCCATGCTGGCGGCGGGCGAACCTTGATGTGCACCTTGCCTCTTTTGCCATGCCATCGGCGTCATTCACAGCTTTGACATAAATGATGAATAAAAAGGAATGATTATGAATGCATTTGTTTTCGAAAATGACAAAAAGATTTTTGCGGAAGAGTTGGGGCCGCGGCTGCCGCAGCGGATTTTCGATGCCCATGTCCATATTTTTGACAAGTCCTGCTATCCCAAGGGGAAAACCTTTGGACCGAAAGATTATAGAACGTGGCTGAACGGAGAGTTCTCCCAAGCGTCATGGCAGGCCTGCATGAAGGAGATGCTGCCGGGGAAGGATGTGTACGGCAATCTGTTCGGCAATCCGGAGGCAGAAGTGAATCGGGACATCAGCCCGAAGCCGGACAACGACCACATCTTCGCCATGGCACTGCTGTCTCCGGCGGACTCCGTGGAGGCGCTTCAGCGCCGTGTGGAGGCCGACCGGCTGGTGGGCTTCAAACCCTATCTGAATTTTGCGGCGGACTTCTTCAAGAAGCCGAAGAATGATGTGGAGATTCATGACATGCTGCTTCCCGACCAGCTGGCCTATGCGGATCGGGAGGGATTGGCCATCACCCTTCATATTCCACGCAAGGACCGTTTCGCGGATCCGAAAAATCAGCGGCAAATGGTGGAAATTTGCCAAAAATACCCCCATGCCACGTTCATCTTCGCCCATGTGGGACGGGCCTATTTCATGAAGAACATCCGTGAAAGCAATGTGGACGAGCTGGCCAAGCTGCCCAACGCCTATTTTGACACCGCCATGGTCAACCATGTCGGCGTCCTGTCCTATCTCTTCGACCATTTCCCGGCGGAACGGGTTCTGTTCGCCACGGACGCCCCCATCTCCTGCCTGCATGGCAAGTCCGTGGAAATCAACAACGACTATGCCTATCTGATGGCGGATGATGTGGCCATCGGCACGGTTCTCCACGATCCGGCCAGAGCCTATCCCTTTACCACTTTCTACTATGAGCAGCTACGGGCCATGTTGGAGGCTGTGCCGGCGGGCTGTCTGGAAAAGGTGTTATTTGAGAATGCCCGTGGACTTTTCCGTTTCATTGCGGAAAAAAGGCATTATATTTAGACGATGGATGGTTGCTGGGGGCCATGATACAATACAGGGTGACTTTGCCCGTTATATGGCAGCCAGGCGGATTTATCGGAGGAGAGTTTTGCAGGGTTGGAGAGCCGGATGCCGTTGAATGAACTTCCCATAGGATTGGCGCTGTTGCCATGTGACATGGTCATTGAGGACAAGCGCAGCTCAAAGAAAAGCCTGATTGGGCTTTTCAGCCAGCTGCATGTGCCGTCGTTGCCGTATGTCCATCCATTCATGTATCTGTATGTGTCTCTGACCGGCGGCTGTTCAGTGTGCCCCTGCGAGATGTGCTGCATCCATGAGGAGACTCGGAAGAAGGTCTTTTCGCTGAAATGCCAAGTGACCTTCAAAGGCCCCATGGAGGTCAGTGACATGGTCTTTGAGCTGCGTTCCATCCGCTTTGAGGATGAAGGGCGCTATTTGCTCTGCGCCTATGCGGACGAGACGCTGTTGATGAGCCGTCCATTGACGGTATTGCTCAGAAGACGCGCTCCGGAAGATGGTAAGTAACTGTCATGCAATGAGATAGAAACTAATGGCATTATACAGGTACAAGGTCAGCGATGCCAGCGGCAACATCAGCGAATTGCTCATAGAAGGGGATTCGCAGACGGATGCGGCTCGTCGCATTCAGCGGCGGGGCATGATGCCGTTGACGTTTCTTGGAGAGGGCGCCCAAGGCACCCGCCAAGGTGGCCTCTTCACCCCGAAGCTCAATGTGGTGGAGTTCACGGACCGACTGGTTCCGCTTTTGGAGGCCAACATCACATTGGAGAAAGCCTTGGGCATCATTGGTGATGACAAGGACAGTCCGGTCATGACTCAAACCATCGCGGACCTACGGCGGGGGCTTCATGAGGGCCGCAAATTCTCCGACCTGATTCGAGACCGCGGAAATGCGTTCCCGCAAGTGTATGCGGGCGTGGTGGAGGCTGGCGAGGAGGCCGGCGCCCTGCCGCAGGTGATGGGGGAACTGCGGCATTTCCTCTCGGAAAGCCGTGAGCTGCGCTCCTTCATCATCTCGTCCTCCATCTATCCAGGTTTCATCTGCATTTCGGGCATCTGCATGTTGGCCTTTGTGTTGGGCGTAATCGTCCCCAAATTTGCAGCGGCCATCGCGGGGGCCGGAATCCAATCCACATCCACGAACATCCTGCTGGGGCTCTCCGGCTTCCTGCAGCACTATTGGTGGCTGTCTCTGGTCATCATTGCCGCCATTGTGGCGTTCATCCACCAGCTTCGCAAGGAAGACAGCGCCATTCGGCTGTGGTATGACGGCTGGATCCTCAGCATCCCCTTCGCGGGTCGGCTGGTCATCTGCTCCAACATCTCCCGCCTCAGCCGCACCATGGCCATCCTCATGCGCAGCGGCGTCCATCTGCTGAACACGGTGGCCATCGCCAACCGGGTTGTGCAGAATCGGGTCATCAGCCAGTCCATCGCGGGCCTTTCCGGCGAGCTGCGGCAGGGGCAGAAACTCTCAAGTGCCTTGGCCCAAAGCAAATACATCCCCCATCTCATGCTTCGCATGGTAGCCGTCGGCGAGGAGACTGGCGCCGTGGAGAACATGCTGGAGCGGGTGGCGGACCGCTATGAAGAGGACATGCGCCGATTGGTCAAGCGCCTTTTGAGTCTTTTTGAGCCCGTGGTCATCATCGCCCTTGGCTTCAGCATCGGCATCATCGTGTTGCTGATGTTCATGTCCATGATGGACATGCAGAGCGTGGCCGGATAAATGTCCCGAATGAAACAACATAGGAGAGCCCCCATGAAAATCGAGAAGAGAAACCGCCAAAGCCGCCGTCACCATTGCTTTACGCTGATTGAAATCATGATTGTCGTCGCCATTCTCGGCATGCTGGCCGCGTTGGTGGCCCCTAACCTCATCGGCTCCTTGGACAAGGCCAAAGTGAAGGCCACAAAAAGCCAGCTGGTCTCCCTGAAGGACGCCGTGCAGCAGTATTATTTCGACATGAGCGAGTATCCCCAAAGTCTGGAGAATCTGCTGGTCAATCCGGGCAATGACAAGTGGGATGGCCCCTATCTTGATGCGAAGAACGTTCCTAAAGATGGATGGGACAACGACTTCCAATATTCTGTGCCGGGTTCGGACAATATGCCCTTCGAGGTCATGAGCCTTGGGGCGGACAAGCAGAGCGGCGGCAACGGCTATAACGAAGACATCTCCTGCTGGAACTGATGTCCATCGCTTTCGTCGCCCTGAAGTGGCGGCTTGGCAGACGGTCGTTTGACCGGATGAAAGGCAAAGGACGGGATTTCCAAGGGGAATTCTGCCCTTTGCACGCCGACGAGTACGATTTTCAACCATGGCAATGAAACGACAACAGCATTCATTCACCCTCATTGAGCTTCTTGTGGTCATGGCGGTCCTTGCCCTGCTGTTGGGAGTGGTGGCGCCGCGCATCGGCAAGACATCCTCCCGCCTGCTGACGGAGGCGGCTTTGACGGAGCTGCGGCAGGCGTTTCAGGAAACCGCCATGCGGGCCCGCGCCACAGGACAGCCCATGCAGCTTCTGCTGGATCCGGACACCTCCACTTTGACGGTCAGTGTCCTGCCCGGCAACTTGTCCCGTGAATGGGTTCCCTCCGTGAATCAGGAGGAAGACAGCCCCACCAACGGCATTTTGGGGGATAAAAGCTCCTTTTCCCTCAGCAAAGACATTGAATGGCAGCCGGAGGAAGCCAATATCAACCAGGACAACGAAATCGTCTTCTCCTTCTTTCCCGACGGCGAGGCCGGCGGCGCGGCGCTGCGCTTTTCCCTAAAGGGCATCAACTATGAGTTGGAAGTGGATCGCATTACGGGACATGCGGTCATTTGGGAGCAGGACTGAGGCATGACCAGAGAGTCCTTCCGTCATCTCATCGTCACCTTTCTTCAGATGGACGCCCCTTCGGTGGGGCGGGACGACTGCGGGGTGCCGGATTGGCCAAAGGCGGGAGCCGCAGGTCTGACAGGGATTCTTGCCGGAATGTTGTTTGTTCCTACGCTGCAGCAGTTTGTGTATGCTTGGCAAGGTCATGACGCCACCACCATAAAGGCGTTTCTACTCTTTCTTGTGGGGCTGCTGCCCGTTCAGATTCTCGGAGCCGGCGGCGCGGCGGCCTATCTGCTATGGAAACGGCCATCGCGGCTGGAGACCGCCATTCGAATGTGGAACGTCGGACTTTCTGTGGAGTGGAGCCGTCTCAAGGGCTTTATTGGGCGTTTTTTTCTGATGATTGTGGTTTCATCTATTATTAATATATTGATCATCAATATCTTGCAACTTTTTGGAGTCCCTCTTCCAGAATCGCCGGTGAGGGCACTTTTGGATTCCGGGCTAGATGTTCGGCTGAAATGGCTGATTGTGGCGGTCACCCTGCTGTGGGCACCATTGGCGGAGGAGTTTCTTTTTCGACTGGTCTTTTTTCGGATGTTCCGTCGACTCCATACCCCTTTGGCGGCCGTTTTGACGGCGTTGCTCTTCGCGATGATGCATGGACAGCCTCATGCCCTGCCCAGTCTGTTCCTCTTGGGGCTGTTTTTTCAGGACGCCTGCCGCCGCGGCGGCATTCGAGAGGCTTTTTTCATGCACAGCCTCAACAACTTATGCGCCTTGCTGCTTTTGATGTGACAAAAAAAGGCCATAAACGAACAGCCCCGCCGCCATCCCATGGAAGGGAGGGGAGCGGGGCCGGAGACATGGGATGGATTTTCGTCCATCCCATTGGATGGCAAGGGCTTAATAGCTGAGGTTGATCAGCGTGTTGTCCTCGCTTACGAAATAGAAAGTGCCGGTGTTGGAGGCCAGCGGCATCTTCTTGATGTTGGCGAGCATCTCGCCGGCGGTGAGGCCGGCGCAGTGGCCGTCGAAGAACACCTGGTTGCAGCGCTCGTTGTGGGACATCTTCATGTAATAGCCCCAGGTTTCAGTAGGCTTGACGCAGTAGAAGGGGCCGTAGATGCCATGCAGTTCGTTGGCTGAGGTCCCCCAGCTGTCCGTGAACATGGGGATGGAGCTGGGGTTCTTCAGCAGATTGGAGTAGATGAAGCGGTGCTGGTTTCCCGGATCATATCCTTCATAGTAGCCATCCTTCCACCAGTTGTTGACGTGGTAGGAACCATAGGTGCGGAAATAGCTGTAACCGCCGTAGGTCGCCCATTCCACGCCCTTGGAGTAGGCGGGGCACAGGATGATGCCGGACTCCTCTTCAATGTAGCCCAAGCGGCACAGGTTGCCTGCCCAGGAGTACACCCACATTTGGCCACGGGGGGAGCCGACCCAGCGGGCTTGATCGTAGATGATGAAGCGGCCGCCGAAGTCGTCCATGTACAGAATCATGGATTCGCCGTTTCCCTTCAGATTGGAGGTGCAGTTGACGGTCAAGGCCTTCTGTTTGGCTTTGGCCAGCGCCGGCAGCAGCATGCCCGCCAGGATGGCGATGATGGCGATGACGACCAGCAGTTCGATGAGGGTGAATGCTTTCTTCATGATTGTCTTCCTTTCTAACTTGTTTTGTTGGAACGTTTTACCCCCCCGAATTTTTTCGGGACCAGGATGGCAAATCTCTGCATTCCAACCATAATTATACTGAAGTTTTTGAGAAAAAGCAAGAGGGAGATGTGAAAAAAGTGATTTTTTTGTTATTTTTTTCAAATGACAGGAACTTTGGGGGATGGTGGGGATTCTAAAGAAGTGTTTCAAATGAACGCGATGACCCCGATTGGGTTGGAAAATAGAACAGAAGAGAACAAAAGGAGAGGACAAATGAACAGAAAAGCATGGAAATCAATGGTGTTGGCGGCTGCATGCGTCGGATTGACCTATCCCGCCTATTCTGAGGAGTCAGAGGCCATCAAGGCGGCCCGTCTGGTGGAGGATGCCTTCTGCGAGGTGGTCGATCAGACCAAGCCTGCGGTGGTGGTCATCAGCAATAAGCAAAGCGCCCCGCCAATGATGGGGGACGAGAACATGTTGCCGCCGGACTTCTTCGATTTCTTCGGGATTCCGAGGCAGCGCTTTGAGCGGCGGGAACGTCGGGAACGGTGGGGTGGCCCCATGCGGCGGCGTCAGCCCCAGAAGGCCTTGCCGGTGGGCAAAGGCTCTGGCGTCATCATCCGAGAGGATGGTTACATCGTGACCAACTACCACGTCATCAAGGACAACGAGTATCTGGAAGTGAAGACGGAGGACGGCAAAGTCTATGACAACGAGAAGGACAAGGACGCCGTGGTGGTGGTCGGCGTGGACACCGAGACGGACTTGGCGGTGCTGCGCATCGGCAATGGCCAGAAGACGGATTTCCCTGCGCTGAAGTTTGCCAATTCGGAGAAAGTCCGGGTCGGCCAGTGGGTCATCGCCATCGGCGCCCCCTTCAATCTGGACTACTCCGTCACCATTGGCTGCGTCAGCCAGATGGGACGCTATGACATGGGCATGAGCACGTTGGACAATTATATCCAGACCGACGCCTCCATCAACCCCGGCAACAGCGGCGGCCCGCTGGTCAACATCAAGGGGGAAATCGTGGGCATCAACCAGTTCATCATGACCGGCGGCGCCTCCCGCGGCAGCATTGGATTGGGATTCTCCATCGCCAGCAATCTGGTGAAGCAGGTGACGGACAACCTGATTCAGGATGGCGAAGTGGCACGCCCCTTCTTGGGCATCTCCATGCAGGAGCTGGACGAAAACCTGCGGAGCCAATTTGAGGCGGACTACGGCGTGGTGGTCAGCAGTGTTCTTCCTGGAGAGGCCGCCGAACGGGCAGGCGTCAACGCGGGGGACATCATCCAGAAGATCAATGGCGTGAAGGTCCAGTCCCCCCATGCGCTGCTTTTGGCGGTCACCAGCTATCGGCCTGGAGACAAAATCAAACTGACGCTGCTGCGTTCTGGCAAGGAGATGGAATTCGAGCTCATCGCCGGCAAGCGAGGTGTGGACGGATGGACCGCCGACGGCAGCCGTGAGCCACGGGACGCCAATGCTTCGGAGAGCAGCCCTGAACAGCTGGGTCTGAAACTGACGGAAGAGGATGGTAAAATCGTGGTTGAGGAAGTCTTCCCTGACGGCGCGGCGGCCCGTGTGGGCGGCGGCGATGTGAACCTCCAGCCCGGAGACATCATCCATGAGATCAACCGTCAGCCGGTCCGCTCCCTTGGAGATGTTCGCAAAGCATTGAAGCAGACCAATAAGAATAAGGTGATGCTGTGGGTGGAGCGCAAATACCGCAACCGCTCCAACTCCTTCCGGTTCTACATCGTTATTCCGTTGGATTAATGGCAGTTATTTATATAATAAATTGATTATAAAGTGTTTGTAAATCAATTTAAGGGAAAGGGCGGGAGGAGAGCCGAAAGCCCCGGGAAAACCTCGGCGGCTTTCGGCCTTGTCCGTTTTTTCATCTTTTTTCATGTTTTTTGAAATAAAACCCCTTGTTGATTCGTATATATTGTGACAGTTCGCATTTTTGCGTCTCGCTCGGTTCTTTTTGGTTTCTGATGGAGTGGTTCCCATGGAAAATGATTCGCTGAAAATATATATGGAAAGCATTTCCCATTATCCTTTGTTGACGACGAAGGAGGAGGGGGAGTTGGCGAAGAAGATCGCCGCCGGCGACCAGGCGGCGGGGGATCGGCTGGCTCAGTGCAACCTGCGGTTGGTGGTGAAGATCGCCCACGACTTCAAGGGCAGGGGACTCATGCTGGAGGATTTGATCGCCGAAGGGAACGCGGGGTTGCTGCGCGCTGTGGAGAAATTCGATCCCACCAAAGGAGCGAAATTCTCCTCCTACGCTGCCTGGTGGATCAAACAGTCCATGCATCGGGCCATCGCCAACTGCAACTCGACGGTGCGGCTGCCCATTCAGACCTCCGCCAAAATCCGAAAGATTCGGGACGCACAGCGGCGGCTGGCGGAGAGATTTGGCCGCGAACCGACCTTGGCGGAGATTGCGGAGGCCACCGGTCTAACGGTCCGCACCGTGAAGTCCCTGCTGAATGTCAATGTGAACATGGTGTCCCTTTCCGAACCCATCCAGTCTGGAGAAGACGGCGTGGTGGAGGAGCTGTTGGCGGACGCCCATGCGCCAGCACCAATCCATCCTGCTGAACATCAAGAAGATATCTCCAATCTTCAGCATCTGATGGGCCATTTGGACGACCGTGAGCGCACCGTTCTGATTCAGCGTTTCGGATTGGATGGCAATCCACCGAAGACCTTGGAGGATGTGTCGGCCACCTTGGGACGGACGCGCGAACGCATCCGCCAAATCCAACGGCAGGCTTTGGACAAGCTCAACCGCCTTTTTGGCGAGGAGACCGCCAATGGGGTCTCCGTGGGCAAAGTCGCCGAAACAGCCTCTGTATAATGAAGAATGTTATCCGCAGAACACACAGAATAACTTGAAGTGTTCCGTGGATGATTGCTGTTTTGCTGCCCTCGTAAACACAGCAAAATTGAAATTTTATGCATGATAATGAATGCATAAAATGAATGAAAACATCTCGCCATAATGAGAGGCAAAAATGGCGAAAAAACGTGTTGGCTGGAGCAAAAAATGGCCCCTGTTTTGGGGGAGGATGGCTGCTAAGGCCCCTAGAAAGCCCTCTGGCGCATTTTAGGCGCAACCCTGTATATTAATACCTCTCTTGTCCTATAGGGCCTGAAAGGGCCGCTTTTGCGAGTTTGCCATTCTTTCATTGTGTTGCATTATATTGCAGTGATTTGAAGAAAGGCACAGATTCAGAAGCCCTGATGATGTCCATGAACGCAACAAACGTCGTTAAAGGAAATTTGTTCGTGGGTTTCGCTTCGCTTCACCCACGTCAGGCTCCTGCTTGCTCTGCCGTAGCACGAAGGGCGAAGGAGGGTCACCGCTACGCGGTTCTAAAATCTAACTTTCTCGTGTACCGTGGGTTACGCTTACGCCTACGGCGTTGCGCTTACCCACGGCTATTATCCTGCCGCCGCTTTAGCGGCTCCTCTTTTTCGGCATGCCTTGCCTTCTGCCACCATTCCTCTTCTATACATTATGATAACTAGGGGAGAGACCGATTCAGCATGATGATTTGCATGGAAGAAAAATTCAACTGTTGTTTTTAGGGTTAACCCCATGGCAAGTCGTTAGTTAGAGGGGTTGTGGACACCTGTGCTGCCGAAACCGCCGTCACCCCGTTGAGAGGGGGCCAAGGCGTCGGCCAGCTGGAGGGAGACGTCCGGCAGGGTTTGGATGACCATTTGGGCGATGCGGTCGCCCCTCTGGATGACAAAGGGTTCCTGCCCATGGTTGATGAGAATGACGCCCACCTCGCCCCGATAGCCGGCGTCAATGGTGCCTGGGCTGTTGAGGACGGTGATGGCGCGTTTGAGGGCCAGTCCGCTGCGGGGGCGCACCTGAGCCTCATAGCCTGCGGGCAGCTCCAGAAAGAGTCCCGTGGGCACGCAGGCGGCCTTGCCCGGTTCGATGGTCATGGCGGTGCGGGCCTTCAGATCGAAGGCGGCATCGTCGGCGTGGGCTTTTGCGGGGAACAGGTCCTGTGCGTCGTCGGCAAGACGGCAGCGGATGATTTGGGTCATGACAGGCTCCTAAAGTGGATTATTGTGGAGGGGTGAGAGTGAAGGGGGGCAGGGTGGGCGTGTAGTCGCGCCATTCGTCGGATTTGAAGAAGACCTTGGCGAGAAAGAGGCCATGGGAGGGGGCGCTGTCCGCCGCTTGAGTGCGGTCACAGGCGGCCATGACGCGAAGGGCGTCCTCTGGAGTGGCGTAGCCCATGCCGACGTGGACCAGATAACCGGCCAGTCCCCGCACCATTTTGTAGAGGAAGCTTTCCCCAACGGCATTTATAAATATAAGTCCTTGGTATTCAATGACTTCCAATCTATAAAGATTCCGAACGGTGTTTTCCACGATTCGGTTGGGATTGGCGGCGAAGGAGGCGAAATCGTGTTCCCCCTGCAGGAAAGCGGCCGCTTGTCGCATGGCATCCAGATTCAGAGGATGGGGCGTCCGCCAGACGAAGCGGGAGAAGAGGGGGTGGACTTTTCGGCCAGGGGAGATGCAGTAGGTGTAGGCCTTTCCCTTATTGTCGAATCGTGCGTTGAACGGGCCGTCGCAGATTTCCGCATGGTGGACGATGATGTCATCGGGGAGCCAGCGGTTGAGCCGCCGCACCAATTCGGGCGGCGTCAAGTCATCGGGCGTTTCCACGGTGAAGCTGGCATGATGATCCAAAGCGTGGACGCCGGCGTCTGTGCGGCTGCAGCCGTAGACAAGCAGGTCCGGAGCCCGCAGCATGAGCCGCAGCCGCATGCGCAGTTCGCCCTGAACGGTTTTGACGTTGGGCTGAATCTGCCAGCCGGCGTAGGCGCCGCCGTCGTAGGCAAGAGTGATGTGCCAGGTCTTTTCCACAGTGGTGATGGCCCGTCCGTTTTGGATGATAGGCGGAGCAGGGGCTTCCTTAAACGCAGGTAATGAGCTTCTTATACAAGTCGGCGATGATGGCGTCCCGCAGCAGATGGTGCCCCACGCGGAAGAGATGGCGGTGGGGGTCGTGGCTGTAGGTGTATTCGGAAGTCAGCAGGGGGCAATGTTCCAGCGTGCTGTCAATCCAGTCGGGGCAGACCAGCCAGGCCACGGTGGAGATGTCCCAAATGACCTTTGACCAGCCAAAGGGATCGTTGGTGTAGTTGTGGACGATGGAGCACAAATAGTCCCCGATGGGGCTTTTGCCGCCGATGAAGGCATCCAGTTCCGGCAGGGTGACCCGCAGATGCTCCGCCACGTTGGTGGTGGGAATCAAAATCAGGGGGACGCCGGAGTCGAAGAGCGTTTGGGAGGCATACAAGTCCTGCTGCAGGTTGAACTCCCTGGCCGTGGGCCATGTGAGGGGCTGACCGCCTAGCCAGATGACCACGATGTGGCGGATGAGCTCTGGCTCCATCAACAGGGCGGAGGACACATTGGTGGGGGCGCCGATGGAGAGAACATAGAGGGGGGAGTTCTCATCGGTGCCCATGGCTCTGGCGATGAGGTCTCTGGCCGCTGGGCTGTCCACGGGCTGGTGTGGGCCTTCCATCCATTGGCGGGACCCCTTGAAGACAAAGCCTTTTTTGTTCATATGCAATTGGGCCAGAATCCGCAGAATCTCCTCATAGCTTTTCTCCATGCCATCTTCCGGCCCGAAGGAACGGCCATTGTGGAAAGGGGCGGCATACACGGCGTCCAGGCTGAGGGCCTTGGGGGACAGCAGGGCATAGGCCAATGCAAACTGGTCATCGACCTCGTTGTAGGTGTCGGTGTCCAGTACGGCCCGCACAGGGCGGTCGGCTGGCGGTGTGAGGCGGGAGACAAGAAAATCCTCGGTAAGTTCTGGAAAGAAAATCATGGCGGCTCCTTCCTTGAATGAATTTGAGGTGTCTAATCCCTTCTTCTGGCCACATGTCCAGATTCGCAGTCACAATCATTTTTAATATAGCGCAGACCGCCCAAAATCAAATGTGGCACATCGGCGGAAACGCCATGTTGCTGTTCTTCCGTCGTCTTGTCGGCAAAATACAGACGGTCCAAATTCCAAAAATCGCCATGGGAGCGGACAAATTGCGACCTGCCGAATTGCGGAACGTCGCAGACAAATTATCTTACATAAGTTTGTTTGGTTCTTGAACGCGACGGCGGGACTCCGGCCATTTCCTTTGGGATAGGGGCGGAGCGGCGGTCGCGGCGTACGCCATGCCATGAGGATTGGAACAATGGACAACAAATTGGAATGCCTTGCGAAGGACGAGGACATTGTGTTATATCGGATGCAGACGGAAGGCAAGGTCTGCACGCTGATTGCAAGCACGCCGGAGACCCGGAGCATCTGCAACGACCCCACTGTCGCGGGCATCGCCTACACGAGCCGTCTGCGGATGGCCTGCGCGAAGGTGCTGAAGGCTGGTGGCGCTTTTCTGCCATTGGTGGAGGACGAGATCGTGGTCATCAACATCCTTCGTGGCGGCTTGAATTTCGGCCTGCGGGACGCGCTCCATGAGGCCTATGGCTGGAACAACCACACCACCTGCTTCATCAGCGCCCAGCGGGCGCGGAACACCTCAAATCCGGAGGAATGGCACATCACGGAAAACGCATACCGCAAGGTCTATTTCCCGCGGAAGACCTCGTTGGTCATCGGCGATGTGGTAGCCACGGGAACCAGTCTGAGCTATGCATTGGATGAACTGCTGCGGACGGCTTTGGAGGCCGGAACCCGCCTCAAAAGCATCCTGTTCTTCACCTTCGGCGGGCCTAAGGCCCTGGAGATTCTGGAGAAGGTGGACGCAGAGTGCCGCCTCCGCTTCCCCGGCTACCAGCAGACCACATTGGTGTATCTGGAAGGCTGCTTCGAGGTTCCCGATTTGTCGTCTCCGCTTTCTATCCGCTTGACGGGCACGGACTTAGTCCGCTACAAGGCCATTATGGCCCCTGAGTTCGTCACTTCCCAATACGCCAATCCCGCCTATCCCATTGAACGCTGCATCATCTATGACGCCGGCTCCCGGGCCTTCTGGGTGCGGGAGTTCGCGGCGGATGTCTACGACTATTGGAAGCAGGTTCTGGATTTGGCGGACCGCGGCGTGACCTTCGAGCAGTATCTGAAGGAGCGCTTTCCGGAAATCGAGGCGGACAAATTCGGGCAAATGTCCCTTAAGGATGTGGCATTGGGGCAGTTAGCGAAAATGAAGCCCTTCATCCCCTGAAATTTCGTTTTGATTGGTGTCGGTCGGATGGCCGGCATAGGTTTTGTTCAAAAATACAACGTCCATTACGTCAGAGAAAGGCAACCAAGATGTCAGAAGAACCGCAAGCAGCGTCCCCCGTGCCGGTAACCGATCCGGATTTTGCCTTTGAGGAAGTCCCGATGGCCAATCGGAAAGGCTTTTGGGGCATGTTTGTCATCATGCTGGGGTTCACGTTCTTTTCGGCCTCCATGTGGGTCGGCTCCACCTTGGGGCATGGCATGACGCTTGGCCGCTTGCTGCTGTCCCTTTTGAGCGGCAACCTGATTTTGGGTGTCTACACGTCGGCGTTGGCGTACATGGGCTCTCATACAGGGCTTTCGGTCCATCTGCTTTCCCGCTACACTTTTGGGCGGCGGGGCTCCTGGCTGCCCTCCGTCCTGCTGGCGGTTACTCAGATTGGCTGGTTCGGCGTGGGCGTCGCCATGTTTTCCATTCCCACCACCGTCTTTTTGAAGGGCGTGGAGTCTCTGCAGGGCTGCTGGCTGCTTTCTGGCCCTCTCATGGACGTGTGGGGTGAAAACGCCCTGCCCATCCGCTGCCTCTTCATCCTGACGGCGGTCTCCGGATTGGCCTTCACCTCCTCCGCCTATTTTGGCATTCGGGCGCTGACCATCGTCTCCTTCGTCGCTGTCCCCGCCGTCGCCGTCTTCGGCTGCTACTCCGCCATCAAAGTCTTTGCGGACGATCCCCATGCCTGGCAGACCATGAAGGCGTTCACCCCCTCGGCGGAAAGCTACCTCACCTTCAGCGCCGCCGTCGCCCTGACTGTTGGCTCCTTCATTTCCGGCGGCACCTGCACGCCGGATTTCGTCCGTTTCGCGAAAAGCAAGGGCATTGCGGTCTCCACCACGGCCATCGCCTTCTTCATCGGCAACTCCCTCATGTTCATCTTCGGCGCCGTGGGCGGCATGTTCTACGACACCAATGACATCTCCGTTGTGCTTGTCCGTCAAGGACTTCTGGCTATCGGCATCATTGTCCTTGGTCTGAACATCTGGACCACGAACGACAATGCGCTGTACACTTCCGGCCTGGGGCTCTCCAACATCACAGGCTTCCCGAAGCGGTTCATGGTTCTGTTCAACGGCCTGCTGGGCACCCTGCTGGCCATTTACCTCTACGACAATTTCTGCGGCTATCTCAACATGCTCAACACCACCCTGCCGTCCATCGGCGCCGTGCTGATGGCGGATTTCTTCGTGGTTCGTCGCCAGCGCTATGAGGCGGAGGCGGAGAAGGGAGCCTGCCAGGTGAAGTGGAAAGCGGTGGTCGCCTGGGCATGCGGCGTGGCTGTGGCGAATTTTGTTCCCACGGGAATTTCCTCCATCAACGGCATTCTTGTGGCGTTCGTCGTCTATAGCCTCTTGAACGGAATCCTCTGCGGAAGCAGCTGCAACTGCGGCTGCCACAAGAATTAGCAGTTATTCTAGAGCCTCTGGAAGCCCTTGGAGGCTCTAGAAGTGAATTGCCCTGGTGTGGCGAGAGGCGGAAAATGAATCATAAGTACTTGACAGTCAATGATTTGCACAAAATCCACAGGGTGCTGTTGGCATCCATGGCTTTTGCGGTGGGCCTGTTTGTGGTCAGTTGTATGAATCGTGATGGGAAGGCCGGTAACGGTATGGATTTGGGGAAGCAGGCACGGGACACGGTGGTTGTGTTTCAGCCAGGGAAATGGAATGAGGCAGACTGGACGCCAGTGAAGAGCTCCCGCTGGGACGTGTGCAGCCATTTTGTGCAACGTGAGAATTGGATTGAGAACGTTGTTCCGGAAGGGGCCACGCCTGAGCAGTTGCTGCATGAGAAGACACCGGAGACCTATGCCAGTTTGTTGTGGAAACCCGAGCTGGAAGGCAATTTCACGGTGGCCTCCCGCATGGATTTCGACTATCGAATGGCGCCGCTGATTGTTTTGGCCGATGAGATCGGAGCCAGCAAGACCGAATTCCCCGAATTCCGTCAGCATTGGGAGATTGTCCTTTGGGATGAAGGAATCAATGTGTGGCATCACGTCTTTGACGAAGAGGGCAAACAACACTGGACCTTGGCGGCATACGCAAAGCGGCCATCGGATAATCTCTTCAAGGCGAACACCATCTACGATTTGGTCGTCCATGTGCGGCGGCAGGCGGAAGGGGCCATTTTGGACATTCAATGCGGCGATGAACACATTTCGCTGAATGCGCCTCAATTCCCCCAAAAGGTCCGCGCGGGAATCACGGCGTGCGAAGGACTGAACCGCTTCTACGATTTCAGAGTCACCTTTGACAAGTGACGACTGAATCAACAGGACAATGGCGATAACAGACTCAATAGGATGTTTTTTGTCTCATTTGTCCTGTTTGCTAATTGCTAATTGCTAATTGCTAATTGCTAATTCCTAATTGCTTGGAGCGTTTTTGGAGAGACGAGATGAAATGGCTCAATCCCGCCGAAAAGGCCGCTTTGATGAGCGGCGAACGCACGATTTCCCACACCCAGCTCATTGCGGCTGCCAGAGATTGCGCCAGCCGCCTGCCCGCCCATGCGAAGCGGATTGCGCTGTTGGGGGCCAACAGCCCGGAGTGGGTCATCGCCCTATATGGCACCTGGTACGGTGGGGCGGAGCTGGTGCCCATCGACTTCATGTCCACGGTGGATGAAATCGCCTACATCCTGTCAGACTGCGGACCGGAGGCGATTTGGTGCGACACGGCCAACCGCGGCAAGGTGGAGGAGGCCACTGGCAAGCTGGCTCCCGAGAAGCGGCCGCAGCTGATGGCGTTGGAGTCCCTTCAGGTTCCCGAGACGGCGGATGGCAGTGTTTCGTTCCCCGATGTGCCCGGAGATCGCATTGCTCTGATCATCTATACCTCTGGAACCACTGGCGCTCCCAAAGGGGTCATGCTGTGCTTCGACAACCTGTGGGCCAACACGCAGGCCTGCTCGGAGCAGATTGAGGTTTTCATTCCAGAAGATCGCGTGTTGGTGGCGTTGCCCCTGCACCATGCATATCCACTGATGGCCACGGTCATCATGCCCCTTTCCATCGGCGCCAGCGCCGCCTTTGCTCCGTCATTGACTTCCGAAGGCATCATGTCGGCGCTTCAGACCCATCACTGCACTTTCATCGTCGGGGTGCCGCGGCTTCTGGAGCTGTTTCGCAACGCCATGATGCGCAAGGTCAACGCCTCCCTTTTGGGGCGGCTGTTCTATCATGTGGCTGTCCATTGTCATTCGCTATGGCTGTCCCGCCGCATCTTCGCCAAGGTCCAGCAGGCTTTCGGCGGCTGCATCCGCTACATCTCCAGTGGCGGCGCGGCGGCGGATCCGTTGGTCACGCGGGACTTCTACGCTTTGGGTTTCCAGTTGCTGGAAGGCTATGGCATGACGGAGACCGCTCCCATGATCTCCTTTACGCCGCCGTGGAAACACAAGCCCGGTTCTCCGGGGCTTCCCATCCCCTGCAATGAAGTCCGTATCGTGGACGGTGAAGTGCAGGTTCGCGGAAAGAACGTGATGGTCGGCTATTACGGCAAGCCGGAAGAGACTCGGCAAGTCCTGGAGCCTGATGGATGGCTTCATACAGGGGACGTGGGCCATGTGGACGACGATGGCTTCCTGTGGCTGACCGGCCGCCTGAAGGAGCTGATTATTCTTGGCAATGGCAAAAACATCAATCCGGATGAGATTGAACGGAAGCTGATGGCCCTCTCCAACGGGCTGTTGGCGGAATGCTGCGTCACGGAATACGGAGAGTCCATGCAATTGGTGGCCGTTCCGGACAAGAAGACGCTGGAGGAGCGGCAAATCGTCAACATCGAAGAGACCATCAAGGACGAGATTCTGGAGCCCTACAATGTGGAAGCCCCGTCCTATAAGCGAATTCTGCATCTACGGCTGTTGGATGGACAGCTTCCGCGGACACGGTTGGGAAAGCTGCGTCGCCATGTGGTGAGGGAGATGCTCTCTGGCGAGAAGGCGCAGACCGCCGTTGGCCAGGAGACGGCGCCTGCCGACCCTGTGTACCGCAAAATCGCCTCCTATCTGGAGGAATGTGTCGGTCGTCCCGTGGGTCCCGATGAGCATTTGGAAATGTCTCTTGGATTGGACTCCTTGGGGAAGATGGGGCTTCTGAGCTATCTCAACGAGGCTTTTGGCGACTGGATTGACGAAGGGGTTCTGGTGAAGCACGCCACTGCCCGTCTTCTTTCACAAGCTATTCATAATCATGAGGTTAGTGAAAAAGCATCGGTAGTGGCTCCATCAGCGGGCAGCCAGGAGCTGCCGGTGCCGGGCTGCACCCACGTCCTTCTCAACCGCACCATGGGCCTGTTCCTGAAGGCCATCTCCAAGGTGACGGTCACCGGGTTGCAGCATGTGCCGAAGGGCCCCTGCATTCTGGCTCCCAATCATCAGAGCGCCTTGGATGCCTTCTATGTCTGTCTGCCCTTCTCAAGAGAAAAACTGCGGACAACCTATTTCTACGCTATCTCCAAGTTCTTCCAGGGGAAGCTGAAAGGAAGTTTCGCCAAACGGCACAACATTATCCCCATGGAGCTGAACGGCGATTTGCGCTCTTCGTTGGGACTGCTGAAGCGTCTGCTGGACGCCGGCAACTCCGTCGTGATCTTCCCTGAAGGACGGCGCTCTGTGGACGGCGAACTGGACGAGTTCAAGTCCTCCTTTGCCAAATTGGCTTTGGACGCACAAGTGCCCATCGTTCCAGTCCGGCTGGACGGTCCCATCCATGTACTGCCCCGCGGACGAACCTTCCCCGCTCTTGGCCAGCAGGTGACGGTGGCCTTCCTGCCGCCGATCATGCCATCCATGGAGGACACGCCCAGTTCTCTGAGCACTGCTGTGCGCCGCCTGCTTGAGGCGGCAAAGTCCCGTTAGGCATCAGCCTTGAAATGCATTGGCAACGTTTAGGCTTTTCCTGTTGGTGTTCCGGAAGGCGTTAGTCTCCCACTGCGGATTTCGCATTCCTCTAGAAACAGACTGAAAATGAATAGTGCGGATTGCCCGTAAAGTCCATGTTCTTCATCGGCAAGGTTTTGCGCCGTTGCGGAGGTATAGAATCGGTCAAGGGCCTCCGCTTCGGGAATGTCGAAATGCTGTGCGATGAATTTCGTCACTTCTGGAATGAGAAGGGTTCGGACCAGATGATGTTCACTCATCGTTCACCTCAATGCTACGCAGAAAACGGAGTTTGCCGATGGCCTTGTCGGTACAGAATGCATACTGATTGTTGATGCGCTGGAATCGAAGCCGCTCAAGAGCGTCTTCGCGACGCATGATGCCTTGTACCACGTAGGAGATGGTTTCTCCCACGTTATCATTCGCGATTTTTCCAATCACCAGGTCGTATGGATGTTTGAATGTAGGATTGCTGCGACAGGAAACAACTAAATCCAGCCATTCAAGCGACGGCTCCGGAAATCTCCGCACCGCCAAATCCTGAAAGGCCTCTTCAGGGAGTTCATATTCGCAAACGATTGCCTTTACCTTAGTTATGGATTCTCTGCTACGGAATTTTGCTCTTCGCCGAGCCCACCGCTCCGCCTGTTCGCGAATGTCAGTCGTGTAGAATGCGAATCCAAAATCCCGTCCTTGATCACTTGGGATGATCATGGGGTGTTCAATTTGCTGAGTTCCGCCATGGAAGAGAATCATTGGGACGCCTCCTTGCCGAACCATTCGTCGAACAGCAGCATCAGCGCTTCCATGCCCATGCCATGCAGGTCCTCATAGCCGTCATCCAGCTCTTTGAGGAGGCCGGATTCCTTGAATGCCGCATAGACCTCGGGCCCTGTTTTGCCGATGTGGTTGGCGTAGAACTCCACGCAGCACACCGTGAAGGATATCTTGCTCATGGTTGTCCTCCGTTTCAGCCAAAATCCGCATGCCGTTCTGCGTCATTCCACGACGAACTCCCACAGCCCGTGGATGTTACAGTATTCGCGCACGATCATGCCCTTTTGCAGCGGCACGAAGAACTCCGCCTCGGGGGCTTCCCCCGGCTTCAGATATTTGCGGTTAACATACGCGCCATTAATGACTTCAATCCATGCGATGTGGTGGGCTTCGGTCATGGGATGGGCCATCTCCTTGCCCACGGAGACCTTCATGCCGTTCCCTTTTGCCTCCGGATACGGCACATGCTTCTCGAACTTGAACTCCGCCGTCTGCGGCTCCATTTTTTTCATCTCTGCGCCGCAGCAGCTCAAAGGACAGTCGCAGCCCGTCATGACTTCAAGCACTAGGCCGCATTTCTCACAAGTGTAGATTTCAAGGGTTTTCATTTGTATCTCCTTGATAGTCAAAATGTTATGTAATTTCACAAGAGCCGCTGCGGCGCCAGGGCCGAATCCAGTCGAATCGGACTAGCGGCGTCAGGCGAAGAGCTGTTCCGTGGCCTTAATCCACGCATCCGTGATGAGTTGATGGCCGGCGGCGGTGGGGTGAACGCCGTCCTCTGACCAATGGGCCTCCGGCGCCCGCTTGAAGGCGGCGTTGAAGATGTCCTGAGTCGGCAAATGGACGGCGTTGAATTCCGCCGCCAGTTCCGCCACGATTTTCCCCCGCTCCAGCACATCCGCCAGAAATTCCTCTCGTCCAGGGAGATGCGGGCAGACGAAAGGATCCATGAGAACAAACTGGACGTTGGGGAGCGTCTGGCGGCTCCAGGTCAGCAGTTCTTTGTAGAAGCGGGCGTAGCGAGGGATCTCCACGCCGTTCCGATTGCCGACCTCATGCCATAAGTCATTGATGCCGATGAGGATGCTGATGATGTCCGGTTTCAGGTTGAGGGCATCGATCTTCCAGCGGGCGTACAGGTCCACAATGCGGTTGCCGCTGATGCCTTTGTTGATGAAATGAAGGTCCGCCTCTGGATGGTCGCAGAGCATTCGGGAGGCGATCATGCCGGGGTAGCCGGGCCCCAGCCCGTGGTTGTCATAGCCGGCGCCGCCGCAGGTGGTGCGGCCGCAGTCCGTAATGGAGTCCCCTTGAAATAAGACTGTGCGTGACATGTGATTTTTCCCTTTATGTTGACAATGAATCGGTTATGGCGTCGCCTTGGTTGTCCATGAAGGTCAGGCGACGCCGATGAAACAACAACTTAATGTAATGCGCCAACGGTTACCGTCCACATTTCAGATTCAAATTGCTAATTTCCAATTCCATTATTGCGTTCCACGATGAGCCGAATGGCCTGTGCGAATCCGGCTTCATCGCAGTTGCCGACGACATGGGAGGCGGCGGCCTTGGCGGCAGGTGTGGCGTTGGCAAGGGCGAAGCCCAGTCCGCAACCGGAGAGCATGTCGGCGTCATTGTCGCCGTCGCCGATGGCGGCCACGTCCTCCATGGCGTAGCCCAACTTGCTGGCGGCAAGCTTTACGCCACTCAGTTTGGAGACGTTCGCCGCTGTCACGACCAGAATGCCCTTTTCCGTGTAAGTGGCGTTGAAGGGGATGCCGCGCCGTTGGCCCTCCGCTGTCAAGGCGGTGGCTGCTGCCTCGATTTCCGCCACATGGCAGGCGGTGGTTCCTGAAACCTTCACCGCGCGGGCGCCATGGGCCGCCATCAACGCGTCCCACGAATCGCATTCCGTGTAATGCTCCCCGTGGATGTCCAGTTGATGTCGCGTGTCATCGTTCGCGTTTGCCACATAGTAGTCTTCCGGCGTGCAGAGAACTGGCGGAAAGCCCGCGTCGCGAAAGCCCTCCATCCAGAAGCGGCAGGCCTCGACCGTCAGCGTCTGGGCGGCCAAAATGGATTTCGTGACGGGGGAGAACACGGTGGCGCCATTGTCCACCACTTGAGGCGCCGTCAAACCCATTTCATCGCACCATAACTGGACGGCGCTCATGCAGCGTCCCGTGGCGAAGGCCACGCGGATGCCCGCGGCCTGCGCCTCGCGGATGGCGTCCAGGTTGGCCTGTAGCATTTGTTTGTCCTTGTTAAGGAACGTGTTGTCAATGTCCGTCACCACATAGCGGCAATGTCCGCTGAATGTCGTCAAATGTCCCATGTCGTCTTTATCCTGTTCATTGGTTATGCATGCTACAAAAGTTAATACGGCTTTGTGACTTTGCAATTTGTCATGGTGCAATCCCAGCCTTGTCATTTGACACTTGTGACGCCTATACTATAATATGGAATATATAGTGTTCGGTAATTTCATATGTGATAGCATCGGAGATGACATGCACGATTTCGGACAGTTGGCGTTGTGTTCCATGGCGGCCTTGGCCATAACCGTGCAGGCGGCCAGTCGATTTAATCCATATCATATTGATAATCAAGAAGATAGGCCTAGTTTTTGGAAGGTGAGATGTGATGAGATCATGGCCTTGTGCGCCAATGTGACGAAAGGCCGTGCGGAAATTGTCGCCACGACTCCGGGAGGCTATCCCGTCTATGCGCTGTTCTATGGGGACTTCAGCGAGGAGGCGCCGAAGACGAACTGGTCGGCGGGAGCCTCCTCCAGCACCTGGAAGAGCTATGTGGGAGACAAGCCGGACGTGCAGACCATCCTGTTCTGCGCAGGCATCCATGGTGCTGAGGCGGAAGGAGTTGCGGCGGCCGTCAATTGGATTCAGATGCTTGAGACGGGACAGGATTTTCGCGGCAAGCGGGATGAGGAGCTGCTGACGCTGATGTCGAAGTACCGCGTCATCATCCTGCCCTGTGTCAACATGGATGGCCGCTCGATTTCTCCAGATCATTTGCGCAAGGCCTCCTTTGAGGATTTCCGTGCGGCGTCGCAGGGCGTGTGGAAAGACGGTACTCTGATTGGCTGGCGTGGAAGCAAGATGTTCTTTCCGTTGCCTTTGGAGCAGGTGTCTTATCCAGGAGGCTATCCGAATTTTGACGGCGTCAACATCATGCATGACGCCACGCCGGGGGACATTCGCTCCGAAGAGGCCAAAGCTTTGGCGAAGCTGTGCGCACGGTGGAGGGTGGACTTGCTGCTCAATGCCCACTCCTGCGAATTCGCCCCCGGCATGGAGCCGCCCACGCGGCTGACCTATCCGAAAAGCCTGCAACGGGCCATTGGCCTGCGCCGTCGCATCAATCAGGCGTTTGTGGACGCGGGGCTGAGGCCGGCCAGCGCCCAAGAGGGTGCGGAGGCAAGCAACACCATCAATCTCAACAACTTGGCCATCATGGCCTCCGGAGCGCTTCCGCTCACGTTGGAATGCTCCGTCTCCTATGACAAGCCACAGAATCCGTCTCGCACGTACACATTCGATGAACTGATGGAGCCGGTCTTCATCATGCTGAAAGTCGTCATGTCAGACGGATTGGAACACGCTTTCGTCGACAGAGGGAATCTATGACTGAAAGGGGGAATTGCATCTCCCGCAACGAGATAGACATGAAAAGATTTTTGTGTATGGGGATTTTGGGTGGCATGATGGCATTGCATGCGGAAATTCCAGATCAAATCCGACCGGACCATCCGCGGATCTTCTTCAACGCGGACAGCTGGCCTGCCGTGAAAGCCCGCGCCTTGGGACCGGAGAAAGCGCGATGGGAAGCCCTGCTGAAGGAGGTGGAGACTTTTCCTGACGACCCGGTCTGCAGCAATACGGAGGGTGTTCAGAATAAAACCGTGACGACGGCGACGGGAACCCACGTGCTCAAGACCAGCGGCCATCTGCTGATTGAGAATGTGAAGGAGTGGGGCGAACAGGCGTCCAAGACCGCCTTTGCATGGCGCATGACGAGGGATCCTGTTCTTTTGGAGCGAGCTCGCAAGATGTTGGAAGTCAGCGTGGCGGCTTATCACGATGCCTATAACAACCGTCGTGCCGTGCATTGGTACAGCCGGTCCCGTATTTTGGCGCTTGCGGCGTATGACTGGATTTACGAAGGACTTACAGAAGAGCAGCGCAAGGCGATCATCGTGCCACTAGTGCAGCATGTGGACGATGTGCAGCCGGGGCCGGGCAAGCCGCACATCCATCGGCGCAACCATGGCGGCGTCACCGCCGGATTCTATGGCGTGGACAGCCTGCTTTGGTTTTCGGGTCTGGCGGCCTATGGAGACGGCTTCTGTGACGACCTTGCGCAACGGCATCTGAATCAGGGCTATGACCTCTATATGCAGGTGATGAAATTCCGTGATGAGGGAGCAGGAGACGACGGCGGTCTGGTCAGCGCCGTTCCTGCCTACAGCATGGAAGCCTATCCATGGGCGCATTTCATCTTCATGCACAGCTATGAATCCGCCTGCGGTCGGCGCATCGCGCAGGAATGGCCGGGGCTGGCCCTCTTCCCCAACTGGATCTTCTGGAACTGGATTCCCGCCGACGATTCGCCGCAGCGTCCCTTCCATTTCGGATTCGGCGACTGCCAGCACGAACAGAACCGTCTGCCGTTAGACAAGATATATGAACATCTTACGCAATACATGTATTTCTACAAAGACGCCAATCCAGAGCTTGCGCGGCTGGCGGCGACGTTAAGGGAACTGGCTCCGAATCGTAGCATCGGGCAGTATTGGCCCATGCTGCCGTTTATTCTGACGTCCGTCGATGACGTGGAGCCCTTCCCGTTGGAATCTCTTGTCAATATGAAGCTGAAAGCCAGGCACTTCGAGACGATGGGCCAATTCATTCTGCGCTCCGGCTGGACGGACCACGACACATTCTGTCTGTTTACAGCAGGAGCCAGTATCGCCGCCCATAAACATTACGACGAGAACAACTTCGTGATTTATAAAAATGGCTTTCTTGCCTTGGACTCCGGCACCCGCGGCAAGGAGACGGACTATAACCTCAAATACTACTTCAGTCAGTCGGTGGCCCACAATTGCATCCTTGTTCACAAACCGAATGAGCCGCTGCCGTCCTATTGGGGGCCGTCCTGCGATGCTCCCGAAGGTAAAACCAACTACGGTGGCATGGGCGGCGGGAGCGCGACGGTCCTCGCCTTCCACACCGACGATGCGCTGACCTACATCGCCAGCGACGCCACGAAATGCTACGGTGAAAAATGCACGGAGGCCATCCGTCAGTTCGTTTTCCTGCAACCCGACTATTTTATCGTGTATGACCGCGTGGGGGCCGCGGAGGCCGCCTATGCGAAACAATGGCTGCTGCATACGGTGGAAGAGCCGCAGATTTCAGGCCACGTCATGACTGTCGACCAATGGCATGGGCGGCTCTTCTGCGAGACGCTGCTGCCGACGGATGGCGTTCTGACAACGGTCGGGGGCCCCGGACGGGAGTTTTGGTCCAACGGCAAAAACTGGGAATTGGACAGCAAATTCACGGACATCTTGCACAACATTGAGGCAAAAACGGGTCGCCGCACCCTTTTGGGCAATTGGCGGTTGGAGGTCACTCCTGCCGTCGCCCAAAAGAACGACCGTTTCCTGCATGTCATGACGGTGGGCGGACAGGATATGGCGACGCCAGTTCCCGCCACTCTTGTACAGACCGCGACAGAGGACGGTGTGGAGCTGGCGTTGCCAAGCGGCGTAGTCCGTGTGATGTTCCGACGTGACGGCGATGTGGGCGCGACGGTGGTGAGCCAGCGTAATGGTCAGACGCGGAACCTGTTGCTGCCCAATGTCATCCAATCACAGGCCGGAGTCCTTTTGGAGTGAAGGGATTCCTGCAATCGGACCGTTTCATTGGTGAGCCATGTGGGTCATTGAATCAAAACAGACGGATGCGGTGCAGAATGCGGCGTTGGAGGAATGGCTGTTCCGGCAGGTGCCGCAGTTGGGTGACATGCTGTTGCTGTATTGCAATGGGCCATCGGTGCTCATTGGCAGGAATCAGAACCCATGGAGTGAATGCCCCGTGCCCCATTGCGTGGAAAAGGGCATCAGAGTGATTCGTCGTTTGTCGGGCGGCGGTGCCGTCTATCATGACTTGGGCAACCTGAATTTCTCCCTTTTGGTTCGAAAGGAACATCTTGATATGGAGAAAGTTACCGCACAGTTGACCGGCTGTCTGCGGAACTTGGGGGCTGAGGCGGCAGTGGATTGTCATCGTAGCGTGACGGTGAGGGGCCGCAAGGTCGCGGGCACGGCGTCCGCCTTTAGTGGCGACAGCGCCTTGTTCCACGGATGCATGTTGGTCAATGCGGATTTGGAGCGGTTGCGGGAGATGCTGACGCCCTGCGCAGGATGGGACATCTGCGGCGGCGGGACGGCTTCTATGCGGATGCCTGTGGCTAATCTGACCGACTTCATCCCTCATCTCACAGTTGAAAAGTTGCAAGATTCTATTATAGAATCATTTAATGAAATTTGCCTCAAAATGGAGCACTGGCCACTGGAGGAGCAGGGAACCTTGGCGGCCGCCGCCCACGCGGCCTATGTGGCCAAATACGGCGGGAAGGCGTGGACCTATGAACGGACGGCAGATTTCGAGCTTCGGCTAACGTTGCCGTCGTGGACTCTTCGACTGCGGATTCAGGAGGGAATTGTGGTCTCCGCATGGCGACAAATGGACCAAGGGGAGATTTTCGTGGAAGAATTTGCGGGAAAGGCATTGCGTGGGGTGGACAAATTGCTGATTCCATGTTATTTTTAGAGTCTCCGGCTGTTCCGGAGAGTTGGTTTCATGACGAAAGGGTTTCCAAAAGGAGAAGAACACAAGATGATTATCGGAGTAAGTTCCTACAGTTACAGCCGTCTGGTCAATTCCGGCGCGATGAAGCAGATTGAAGTCATCGCCAAGGCCAAGGAGATGGGATTCGATGCCATCGAGTTTTCCACCATTGCCGTTCCGGAAGGCAAGACCTTGCCGGAATTCGCGCAGGAGCTTCATGACGAGGCCGCCAAGGTGGGTATTCCCATCATGAACTACACCATAGGCGCTGATCTGCTGGCCGGCAGCGACGGCGACCAAGAGAAGGAAATCGAGCGGCTGAAGGCCGAAGTGGACGTGGCCGCCATTCTGGGTTGCCCCGGCATGCGCCATGACTGCACCTACGGCGCGTTTCCTGCCTGGTGGAAGGGTGCCAAGACCTTTGAGGCGGCAGTGGCCCATGTGGCGAAAGGCTGCCGTGCCGTGACGGAATACGCAGCTTCGAAAGGCATCAAAACCATGGTGGAGAATCATGGATTCTTCAGCCAGGAGAGTCGCCGCATTGAGCAACTGGTGACCCATGTGGATCATCCCAATTTTGGTCTGCTCATTGATATGGGCAATTTCGTCTGCGCGGATGACAATCCCGTGGAGGCCGTCGGTCGTCTCGCCCCTTATGCCTTCCATTGCCATGCCAAGGACTTCCACCTGAAGCCGGGCATCTGGCCGAACCCGGGCAAGGGCTGGTTCATGACCCGCAGTGGCAATTGGGCTCGCGGCGCCATTATCGGCCACGGCAATGTGCCAATCCACCAGAGCCTCCGCATCCTGAAGAGCAAAGGCTACGAAGGTGTGCTCTCCATCGAGTTCGAGGGCATGGAGGATGTGCTGCAGGGTATCGCGCTGGGGCTGGAGAACCTGCGCCGCTTCGTGGCCACAGACTACTAAGTATTTAGCAATTAGTAATTAGCAATTGCCAATTGGCAGTTGTCAAATTGCGGAAAGACGCCAACGGGGGGAGCAATTCCTCCCGTTGGTATGGTGTTTGTTTAGGGAGAGACGAGATGTTCAGGCTGAACGGGACCCGAATCGTCATCTTGGCGGTGGTGCTTCTTGTGGTGGGCGGTGGTGTGCGCTATGGCTGCGTGCGCTATAAGGCGAAAAAGACCCCGCCGAAGGAGGAGCGGATTCCGCGCACGATGGAGGAGACGCGGTTCATCGCGGAGCAGGTGCGGGCCATCGCCGCCGCGGAGAAGGCCCACGCATGGAGTCAGGTGGGCAGCTTGGAGTCTCGCCGCTCCGGCTGGCTGTGGGCAAAGGCCGCCCAGGTGCTGGAGGCGACGGGCGCCTTTGACGGCAAGGGAAACTTCAATGAAAAGTCCATGGAGGATCCGAATCGTCGTAACTCCTTGGAGGACATGTATATGTTGCTTCTCCGCGCCGTCCATCAGAACCGCCAGGGGGTCGAGCAGATTCAGGAGGAGGGGGACGCCAAACTGCGGGCCTACATCTCCCAAGTGGACCAGACATTGCAGCCCTATTCGCTGAACATCCCCTCCGACTACGATGAACGGCTGGCCTGGCCCATGATCGTATTTCTGCATGGCCATGGCGGCTATCGCCATTTTCAGGGGCATCCTGCGCCGCGATATAATGGTGTATTTTGCCTAAGTCCCGGCGGAAGAGGTGCTTCTGACTATAAGGATTTGGGATGCGAAGACGTGTTGGCCTGCATTGAAGAGGTGAAGCGGGACTACAACATCAACGAGAACCGCATCTACCTGACCGGCGACTCCATGGGGGGGACCGGCTGCTTCGAAATCGGCACCCACTATGCGGACCAGTTTGCGGGAATCATGCCTGTGGTGGGCAACAGCGATTTTGAGGTCTGGAGTCGCCATTGGGGCTGGAATCGGCCCTTCGAGGGGCGTAACACGGCGTTGCGCAAATGGATACAGGAGGCGCAGACCGCCCGCGCCTATGCCTGCAATCTGAGGAATCTGCATTCCTATATCATCAGTGGTTCTGCCGATGTCATCGTGCCCACGGACCATTCGCGGAACATGGTGGCTGAGCTGCGGCGGATGGGCTATCCCGTTGAATACCGTGAATATCCGGGCGTGGGCCACGGCGGCTTCCCCGGGGAGGCGAAGAACAACGGGCTGGCGTGGATGTGCGGCTGGGAGCGGAATCCATGGCCAGCCCATGTGACTTGGCGTTCTGCCAACCTCAAATACGGCAAGGCCTATTGGCTGCGAATGGAGCAACTGGAGAAGCCACTGACCTTTGCCACTCTTCAGGCGGATGTGCAGGGTGGACAGCTGGTGGTCTCCACAGGCAACCTGCTGGCTTTCTCCATGCAGCGGCCTCCCGCTCTCTTCCCGCCCATGCAGCCTGTGAACGTAGTTGTTGATGGACAACGCCTTACGCTGCCGCCGAATCCGCAGGTGTTCGGCTGGACCACGCTGGCGAAAGACGCCCGTGGCCAGTGGGAGGAGCAGCCAGTGCCCCAGCTGGCTGGACTCCGCAAAAGCCGCGGCTGCGAAGGGCCGATTCAGGAGGCGCTGATGGCCCCCTTTGTGGTCGTCGTGGGGACCCAGTCCGTCGATCCGCTGATGAACGAGGCATGGCATCGGGAGGCCATGGCCTTCTCCGAATGGTGGAAACGGCGCAATGGCGCCCCGTGTCTTGTGGTCAAAGACACGGAATGCACGCCTGACATGATGAAGTCCCGAAACCTCATTCTCTTGGGCGGCACGGGAGACAATGCCGTCAGCAGTGATTTCGTCTGGAACATTCCCTTGACCGCCATTATGGCCCCTCTTCGTCTGAAAGGCGTCGATTTGACTGATGACAGCTTGGGCTCTATGATCGTCTATCCCAATGTGACGGAGGCGCCGGACCATATGGTGGTCGTGGTCTCCGCCAATTCCCCCAAGGCGGCCTTCCAAGTGTGGGAACGCTTCGGAAATTGGTTCAATTGGGGCGTTTACGACAGCAAGAAATACTTCGACTACGCGGTTTTTGACGCCCGTTCCGTCTCCCCCGAAACCTTGCTGCTTTTGGGCTGGTTCGGAACGGACTGGAAAGTGGAAAGCGGCGTCTGGGTTCTTGGAGAGGAATCCGTCCGCCGCCGGATGGCTCCGCAAGGATATCCAGAAAGTATTGATATAGAAAAAGTTATGACGAGTCCGGAGTTTGTGGAGGAGGCCGAGGACAGGCTGGATGGTGAACTGGATAGGCTCCTTGAGGAAAAAGAGCCGAGAGCGACGCTGACTCTTCCTGCTGCCGACCGGGTCTTTGTTAGCCGGCTGATGCCGGAGAAGGTGCTCAATGGCCGAGGGGCCACGGGATGGGAACGCTCCTTCTGGGGAGAGCCTTTGGAGAAGCCCCACAGCCTAGGCGTCCGTGCGCCTGTGACCATGGAGTTCAACCTAGATGGCAAATACCGCAGTTTCCTGTCGGAGGTGTGTTTGCGCAATCCCATGGAATGCACCATGGCACCGTCGCGAAAGCGCAGTGAGGAGGTGGCCTTCTTGGTGTGGGGGGATGACCGCAAATTGGCTGAAGCCACTGTCAATTGGAAGAAGCCGCTGAATGAATTGCGTGTGGATGTGACTGGAATCAAAGTGCTTAAGCTTGAAGCGCAACCTCGCGGCATTTCGTGGCTGCACATGGAGGCTGCTTGGCTGGAGCCTGAATTGTCCACTCGTGAACTGTCCATGGCCCCCAAAGAAAAGCCAGCCAAATAGAGTCCATAAAATCGTTGGAGCGTATAAATGATGGGCTGCGAACAGCAACAGGCCCATTCGGTCCTGTTGGGCCGCTGAACCTGTGGGTGCATCCTGCCTTCGAGTTTTACTGTCGCCTACCTGTGGTTGCCTCCATTGAGCCGCCTTATGGCACGATGGCGTGTGAACATGAAGGGTGTATGTGTTATGCAAGTTACTGTAAAGGAGTAATTAACGCAAGCTCGAGTCAGGCAGGGCAAGACCTGGGTGAATGGCTCTGCTCCATGACTTCAAAGCCCCAAAAGACTGAAAGATGACCAGGGCCAACTGCTGTTTTTAGATTTACAGCAGTTCCTCCATCAAGAGGGGGCGGCCGGAGAGGCGCACATCGCGGAAATCGCCGTTGAAAAAGTCGTAGGGTTCCTGTAGGAAATGAAGACTGCATCCGATGCAGAGGAAATTCACGACGGCATGGCTAGCCACGGGGAAACCGGTCGCCGTGCCTTGCAGCATGCCGTTGAGATAGAGATACAATGTGCGGCAGTCGTACACAACCGCGACCTTGGCCCATTCCCCCGCCTTCAGTGGCTCCTTGCTGACGATGGAGACATTCACGGTCTCCGCCTCCGTCTCGATTTCGTTGCCCTTGTCGATGTCGATGGCGGCGTTGCAATTGGCAGCCATGTTGCGTTGCGCCACCACATGGCCGGCTTCGTCAAGAAAGAGGTTCAGGTTTCCGTTGGCTGTTCCCAAGATGCCCATGCGGTGGCCGATGGCTGCTGGCCGCAAACTGATTTCATAGGTGCAGGAATAGGAGAAGGAGGAGCTTCCGGCCATCATGAAGAAGCCTTTTGACTCCCCAAGGTGCATGAAGCCGCGGCCATCGGAATCGGTCTGGAAGAGATTTGGAACGGCGACAAAATTCATGTCATCGACGAAATGACGATAGCCTGTGCGCTCCAAGGCGCCGAAGGGTTCGGCCGGCTGCTCCATATTGAACCGTCCATTGTGTTGCAGACCGCCGATGTCCACGAGCTTTTGACCTGCATCATGACTACATGGATAGTAGAAGGTGGGGAAGCGCCCAGCCGGAAGCGTGACGGCCATGAAGGAGCCGTTCATGTCCGGAAGGAATGTATGCGCGTTGTCTTTCCGTGCGCTGACCCAGATGGGGAGGGACTCGAAGCGGTTGCCGTCTGCACATTCCATCTCGAGCCAATAGTAGTCGTCGTTGAGCAGCGGGCAGGGCAGCGTCGTCTGTAGGTGGACCTTCAAGTCACCATGGCGGAAAGAGGTGAACTCCTCGCCATTGCGCATCACGCGCACGCACGTGACCGTCTGCCCCTCTTCGGGCTCCAGATTGGCGGCGAGAAGCCCCCGACCCTGCGTCGCGTTCCAGTCAACAACCTCCCCCGGATGCATTCCGTTCAGCGTCCAGTCATGGCTGCCGTCCTTTGAATGCAGGGCATTGGCGGTGGATCGAGCCCAGAACATCATGCTGTTTCGCAGGGCTGGGTCCACCCAGACGGGCGGCAATGTCAGCGGCGCACATGGCTCGTCACGCCAGAAGCCGCGGAGGCGCGGAATCAGCAGGCGCCCCACAAACGATGATGACGGAATTGTAAATACATTTGTATGAACAATATCCAACTTTATTGTCTTTTTGGGGAAGGCATGTACAACCTGTCCTGACTCATCCAACAGCTCCAGTTCATAGCTGTATACCTTTTCCGAATCATCGATGGGGAAGGTAATCACCTCGAAAAGGAGGTCCCGCCATCCCGCCACCATGTCGATGTAACTGGTGACGACCACCTCGGGCTGCTTCCGCATGGCGAAGGGCTTTCCGTAGAGCTGGCTCATCATCAGCTCTCCATAACGGAGAAGGAAGTCCTCCCGTTCGTAGCACGGAAGGATTAGCGAATTCTCCCAATGGTCGAAAAGGTTCGTCATGGTCACGGCATCCGGCTTCGCCTTCCGGATGCTTTCCCAGCTTGTGCGGTATTTCCGCGATGCATGGGGGTTGACGCCGACGTGCGTGTAGTGGACGGACCAGCTGTTATGGACGGCGGCCTCGTAGATTTTGTGTGGGAATTCGTTGTGCATGACCTCGCTGATGCGGCGGTCTATTTCGTCCTGATCTGCCCAGTCAGCGTAGGCTGTGCAGCCATCGAAGACGGGCATGTAGGCCCGCAGCTCCTCCTGCTTTGTGTCGGCGCTGTAGGTTTTCCACCAATAGTTCGCAAGCCAGATGGCCTTCCCGTAACGCGATTCGAAGGCCGACTGGATCTGGAGCCACTCGTCAGGGGAGAAGTCGTAGCTTGTGTAGACGGCGAGGATCGGTGCGCCGTCGATGCGGAAGAATGCCTCAGAGTGTTTGTATTCCTCCGCAATGAGGTCGAACTGCTCGAAGAGCTTCTGGATAGCGCCCTCAACACTGCCGCCGCATGCGTCGCGGATGAGGTCAACGAATATCTGCAGTTTGAAGTCGCCGAGCTCCTCCGCCGCCTGGACAGCCTCCTTTAGGGTATCCGCATAGCCGGGTGTATGCACCACCAGCTCGAACTGCCATCCGGTCATGCCCTTTGCCTGGCACTCGCGCATGGCCTCCTTCCAATAGCCCACGGAGTTTGCGCGATAGCCCAAGGCGTTGTTCTGTGGATAGAGTTTGCGTGCGTAGTTCGGCCCGCCCAAGGGGCAGCCGGTTCGCGGCTTGTTCGGCTTCCACCATGGATTCACATGGGTCCATAGCGTGCCGCAATAGGCCCTCTTGTCAAATTTTGGGCGGAGATCCTTCGGAGTCTCCTCCGCGATGGCGCCGATGGATATCCCCAGAAGGAGTAGTGCAAGAATCGTCTTCACGCTTCCTTGCGTTGTGGAAAAAAGCGCAGTTGCTTTCTTCATGGCCCTTGGGGAACCCATTTGTCGTTGCGGTAGACGTAGCCGCGGGAGAGCATGGCTCGTTTCATTCGTTTGGGGAGCTCCTTTTCGTAGGCGACCTGAAGCCGTCGCTGCTCCAGAAGATTTACGAGGGATGCGGGATCAATCCAGAAGCGGGGATCCGGATTCTCCATGGAGGCACCTTTGAGGACGATGTTGGGGACGTAACCAGCGGCCTTGAAGGCTTGCGGATACTTGAGTCTGCGCTGTTTGGCCAGTTCTGTGTTGGTGCCGTTCTCCTGCAGAACCATCTGTTTGCGGGCGAAGGTCTCCACCATTTTGGCATGTTCAATGGGGAAGAGGCGGGCCACCTCATCATCGGGGAGGTCCTGTTTGGCGATGGTGCGGATGCCAATTCCAATGCGCTCCGTGGATGTGGACTCCTTCAGGATGCCCTTGACGGTGGGCGTCGTGCCGCCGTGTCCGCTGGCCAGTCGGATTTCCACCTCCTCGTTGCGGGGGTACATGGCGTATTTCTTTTCACCTTCTGCCCGCCATTCCTCTAAAGTCTTGGGATGGAGAGTCTCCTTGACGGCGTTCTGCACTTCCTGTTCCGCCGCCTGCATGGCGGCTTTCAGGGATTGTGTGGGGGCTGGCGGCTCCTCCCAGTCAATGTCGTAGTCCAAAAGTGCATTGAAATCCGCAACATCTTGATAGGTATAGGGTTGCGCCATGGCTTCCTTGATGTAGTCCGAAATGGAAGTCTCTTCTACCTCTTCGGCGATTTCCTCTTTGACTTCCTCCTGCACGCGGTCTGGATTGACGCCTGATGAGCGGGGGGCGGCGCTGGTGGTGGACCTTGAATAGGAGGAGCTGGAGCGCATGGAGGGATTTCTGGCGATGAAATACACGCCCACCAAAATCACCAGAACCAGAATCATGGTTGCAACGAAATTCTGCATGGTTTCAACTCCTTGTCATGTTGCAGTGAGAGCAAAATCCATTTCGTGGATTTGTAACTTGCGTCATCGACGTTATTTCCAAAAAATCTCCGCAGGCTGTTTCGGTAGTGGGACCCCTTGCTCCATCGCCTCTTCCAGCTCGGCTGCGGCATCTTCGTCAATCCACCAGTAGCCTGTGCTTTCGCCACTGTACTTGCCTAATACAGACTCCGGCATGCCGAATTTGTTCCAATAGAGGAGGCGAGTGCTGTCCGTGTTCCACAGCAGCACATAGGGGTACTCCGCGAAGATGAGCGCATCGATTTTCCGGCAGATTTCATGCCGCTCCTGCACGTTGAAGATGGCCTTCTGCTGTTCGATGAGAGCATCCACCTCCGCGTTCTTGAAGCCTGTGAGGTTGCTGCCGCCAGGTCGGTCTGCCTCTTTGGAGGACCACATGCCCTCCGGATTCTTGAAGAGGCCCGCGCCCCAGGCAGCCCACGTCATGTCGAAGTTGAACTCATCCATGTCTTTGGCCCAAGCAGACCAGTCTTTGGTCTGAATGGTCATTTTGACGCCCACGTCCTTGAGAGCGGCGTCGAAGACCGCAAGGAACTTGTTGGAGATGGCGTCACGGTTCAGGAAGGTGAAGGCGAGCTCGCGGCCATTCTTCTCCAGAATGCCTGTGGCGGGGTTGGCCTTCCAGCCGGCCTCCGTCAGCAGCCGGATGGCCGCCTGCTTGTCGAAGGGCGTCACGGGATTTGGGCAGGGATGCTGTTCATCGTAGAGGTCTTCCCAATAGGAGCGGTGGAGAAAGTATTGGTTGTACATCATGGTTTGGTTCATCATGGGGCGGTCCAGCAGATGGGCCATGGCTTTGCGGACCCGCACATCGTCGAAGGGGAAGCGCCGCATGTTCATGGCAAAGCCCTGAAAGCCTACTGGTTTCTTGTTGTGCACGTTCTGCTTGACGATCCAGTTGTTGCGAACCGCCGTCACATCCTTTTCAATCTGATGCCAAATGCTGGCCGTGTAGACGGCAAAGACGTCAATCTCCCCCTTTTTGAAGGCCTCGAAGGCATTGTTGCGGTCCTCAAAGAAGCGGCAGTTGATGATGTGGAAGTTGTTGCTGCCCTTGCAGCTGGGCCAGTTGACCCGCCACCAGTCCGCGCGGCGCTCCAATTTGAGATAG
The DNA here is from genome assembly GCA_016288215.1 of Lentisphaeria bacterium. GTDB lineage: Bacteria > Verrucomicrobiota > Lentisphaeria > Oligosphaerales > Oligosphaeraceae > Tb-RUG-64. The sequence goes on from JAEEYQ010000012.1 coordinate 40,974, forward strand.
AGGCCTTCCTTGAACTCCATGACCTTATAGGGGCCGGAGACCACGGGAAACTCAAAGTTGACTTTGTTGAAGTCCAAATTGGCGAACACATGTTTGGGGAGGATGCTGAAGCCGCCCGCCGCCCCCAGATTCTGCCAGTGGACCTCCTTGGCGCGGAAGCGGATGGCACGGCCCTCGTCGACAATTTCCGGCTCGCCCAGCCGCTCCAAGCTGAGCTTGTGGGGCCCTGTCAGATTGGCGGGATTCACGATGGCCTGATAGGTCCACAGGACGTCTTCGGCGGTGATGGGCTGTCCATCGCTCCAGCGGGCTTGGGGATCCAGCCAGAAGGTGAATTCCCGCTTGTCCTCTGAAATGGTCCATTTCTCCGCGAGGCAACGATCATATTCGAGGGTTTCGGAGTCCATGCTCAACAGTGTCTCATAGAGCGCGTCAAAGATGCGGGCGCTCATGGAATTGTTGTCAAGATAGTAGTTGAGGCTCTTGGGGGAGGGACCCAGATATTCGGTGACGGTGCCGCCGACCACGGCGTCCGGACTGGCGACGGGATCCGGCTGCATCACATGACTTTCCGTTGGCAGAAACCCTGCCTCACAGACTAGGCAGACAAATGCCAATATGCTGGAAATGAGGAATTTATACATATGCGATATCCTGAACAAATCGACCGACGGTTACCGTGCGATGCTGCCGGACCACAGATAATAGGGTTTGCCTGCTTCGACATGCACCCCATCAATCGGTATTAGTCCCTCAATGGCAGTGCGTTGGCTAAATTTCATCTCCATAAGGGAGTCCAGCCAGCTCATTTTGCGGCCAAAACGGACGACCTGGGCGTCGTGGATGCCGGCTTCCCTTTCGGCGGCGGCTACCGCGTCCTCAAAGGTCCCTAGCTCGTCCACGAGTCCGGCCTCTTTGGCCTGCCGTCCGGAGAGCACACGGCCGTCTCCGAATTCGGCGTTCATGACGTCTTCCGCCGTTTGGAATTGGGGACGGCCTTGGGCGACCACGTCTGCAAACTGGTGGAAACTTTCCTGAATGAGGGCCTGCAGATGGCGGTCCTCTTCAGGTGTGGCGGGGCGAAGCGGACTCATCATGTCCTTCATGGCTCCGGACTTATAGACTTTGGGAGCAATGCCGATCTTGTCGGCCAGCCCTGTGGCGTTGAGTCCGCTCATGATGACGCCGATGTTGGCGGTGAAAGTGGTGGGGCGGGCGACGATCCAACGGCTTCCTGCCGCGATGTAGTAGCCGCCGCTGGTGCCCATGTCCCTCATGAAGGTGATTACAGGAATCCTCTCGTTGATTTCGCGGACCTTACGCCAGATATCCTCGCTGGCGATGATTTCGCCGCCGGGAGTGTTCATGTCCAGAACGATGGCCTTCAGACTGTCTTCGGTTTCCATAAGGGTGTCCAGAAGCTCGCAGATGGTCTCCGAACAGGCGCCTTTGGTCAGCTTCTCATGGGTGATGACGCCATCGATGCGGACAACGCCGATGATCTTGTCCGGATCGCCGTCGCAGAGGACTTTGCTGGCCACAGAGGAGCTGGAGCGACCACCGCTGCCCACATCGCGGACGACGCTTTCCATGGCGGCGGAGATGGTGCCCTTCACCGCATAGCAGCCGATGATGCCGCCAATCAGCAGACCAATGAAAATGCCCAGAAGGATGCCGAGGCAGCCTTTCCCCTTGTTGTTGGAGCGGGGTGTAAAGGAGGGGCGTGGCGGCGGATAGGCGTAATCGTTGCGAGGTGGCGGAGGGGCGAGGGGCGGTGGTGCGGCAAGATTAGACTCGGTCATCGTTGCGGTCTCCTGTTCATTTGCGCTTCCAGTTCTCTTCCCCACGCTGGAAATCAACGCCTTCTTGTGCGCGGCGGGCATTGAGAACCTTCAGATAGCCGGTGTCTCGGCTCAAGGTGGGAACGCCGTTCTCTGGCACGTAATAGCGGGTCTGCCGTAACTTCGCTTCCATGTTGACCATGCTGTAGATGGTGTAGGAGTACAGTCGCGGGCGGACCTGGAGCAGAACGTGGATGGTGCTGCCGCTGTCCACATCCATCTGGGGGGCGGAGCCGGAGATGTAGGGGCCGATGCGGAAGGTGCCATAGACGTTTTCGTCGTCTTCCAGCATGAGACAGTAGATCATGCCCGTGCCGCTATTGAAGAGCAGCAGCCGCACGTCGATGCTCTTGATCTTCTCGTCCGGATTCATGGCCGGCAGTCCGATGCTACGCTCCATGATGAGGGAACCTTCATTGACTTCGAAGGTCACGGAATTGGAGATGTGAATTTTGGGCAGCCGACGGTGCTCCAGATGGGCGGTCACCGTGTAGGACTCCGACCGTTGCATGTCGTAGAGGGAGTTGATGATGATGGAGACCTCACGGCGTTCCCCCGGCTTGAAGATTAGGTCGCGAACCAAGTTCGCCCTTGGGTCCAGCGGCCGGATGATGCGGCCGGAGGGGGTGTCAATTCGAAAGGTCAGGGAGCCTTGGTCCTGATTGCCGTCTTCACCTCCGAACACAAGGGTATTGCCACTATAGTTTTGGATAAGTAGTTTCAGCTCAATGGGTTCATAGCGCAGATAGCGTTCGTTTGCCGCCGTCAGCTGCATGCCAATCTGGGCTTTCGCCGCCCATGCTGCCATGAGAAACAGAATCAAAGAGAGTCGTTTTGCCATCATTGTTTCTTATACCTTATATATATATTATGTGGTGAACTTCCCATAATATAGCACTCTGTTGAATAATTAGGAATTGGCGATTTGCAATTAGCTCCTTGTGGTGAAGGCATATTCGCCAAGAATGCGCATGGACTCGTCCTCCGCCGTCAGGCAACTGATGCGGTAGGTTTTGCCGCCGCGAGGTACGGTGACGACCACATGGGCGCCGTTGACGAAGGTCTCTGGGGCAATGTCCGCGAGGAAGGGTTTCCCCGCGGCCTGTTTGATTCGCTCCAGAGGGAACACGGTGGGAAAATGGATCCGGCTGTCCGGATAGAGGGCACGGTCGGAGAGGCGTTCCAGAACCTCGTCCAAAGTGTGCAGCTGATCCCACACACAGGCTATCCACGCCTGCGGAGCTAGAGCGCGGACGATTTTTTCAGGCATGGAGCGGTGTCCATGGTGGTTGATCTTGGCAATCTCAACTTGCATAAGTTCCTCTGCAAGAGCATCTTCTGTTTGGAAACGGCTTCCGTCCGCATTCAACGCCGTGTCGGAGAAGTCACCGGCGGTGTACAGGGTAAAATCGCCGTAGCGGATGAGAATGCCCAGGCTCATGCCATTTTCGTTCAAGGCGCCGCCCTTTTTCAGCCGTTCTGTGTAGAGGTTGCGGATGTGGCCGTCTTTGCAGAGGATTCTGCCGTTGGCGGTGATGTTGGTGATGGAGAAATCGCCGAAGGCGGCGGGATTGCGCCGCATGGCGAGCTGGGCATGGTCGCCGAGACGGAATTTCTCCACATGGAGGCCATCCCGTGCCTGAAGGGCAGCATAAAGGCTCCGCATATGATCTCGTTCGGCGACGTCGTTGATTTCGGGAGTCGGGTCATCGTAGTCTGGCCAGCCGCGGTCGATGGCGGTGTCAAAGGCCAGCTCTTCGGCGGCCAGTCCAAAACCGCTGCGGCAACAGCCAGGGATGCCTTTGCCGTCTGCCTTGATGCTCTGCCAGATGGGGGTTCCGCTGTGGTCGTCGTGGAAATGGGAGAGCATCATGTAGTCCACTAGCGGGCGGCCATTGCGTTGGGGGGCGTTTGTCGGCAGAACCCGTTGGATGTAGCGGGCGATCCAGTCTCCCGCCAGCCGTTGGGGACCGGGCATGATGGGAACAGCCAGCTCCAGCCGCGTGATGGCGGGGTGGTCGCCGCAGTCTAGCAGCAGGGTGGTGCCGTCAGGGAAGATGTGGAAGATGGCTTCCCCTGCCCCTGTATGGATGAAATGCGCCTGATACTGCCCTGGCTGCCAGCCTGGCCAGATTCCCTCGCCGACGGAATGGATGATGGCGCCGCATGATGTGCAGGTATCGCCCATGAAGGTGTCTCCGAATATTGAATATATATTGTAAATTATTTATGGTTAATTATTTGCAAAAATAAGTGATGCTGTTCAGCAGACAAGTTCCAGTTTTTTGAAATAGGCGATGGCGTCCTTCAGCTTTTCCTCAGCGGGGCAGGAGCCGAAGTCCTCCAGCGTGATGAAATGGCGGTAGTTGATCTGCTTGAGTAGGGAGAAGACGGTGGGGAAGTCAAAAAGCCCTTCGGCGACGGGGCAACGCTCCCATTTCCATATGGTGGTGCCGTTGTCGTCCTTTCCGGCAGGGAAGGGGCGGTGGGCTCCGAAATGGCAGTGGGCGAGGTAGTCGCCGAGCAGCTGGAAGGCGATGGCGGGGGTCTCATAGCCGTCGCGGACCATGTTTTGTGGGTCGTAGATGACACCGACGTCGTTGGGGGAGAAGTTGCTGACAATGCGATAGGCCAGAGAGGCGCTCGGGTGGATGGTTCCACCGTGGATTTCCATCACAAGTTTGACGCCACTGCCCTTGGCGAGGGCGACGCAGTTGGCGTAGCCGGCGACGGTTTCGCCGTAGATGGCGTGGTAGTCGTCACCTTTTTTGGGGTTGAAGCCGCGGGAGGCGCCCAGCCGAATGAAGGGGGAGCCGCAGGCCACTGCGCCTTCCAGAACCAGCTTGAACTGCTCCTGGTCCGTGCAGGTCATGTTTGTGGCGAAGCCCGCCAGCCGGATGCCGTTGTCCCGCAGTATGCGACCGATTTCAGGGGCCTTCGCCGTTACGTTTTCAGGGGTGATGTCATTGACATGATAGCCCCAAGGCGATGGCTCTCCTTTGGCGCGGAGCTCGTCGGGGCAGCGGCGCACGCGCAGTTCAACTCCGTCATAGCCGCAGTCCTTGAGCAGTCTGGCCTGCCCCTCCATGTCCAGTTCAGGCATGAAAACCGTTGTTGCGCTGTATAGCATCTTGCGTTCTCCCATGAGTTTGCGTTAGGGTTTATCAGGCAGCAGCAGCATGCAGTCTCCATAGCTGAAGAAGCGCATGCGCTGTTCGATGGCGTATTGATAGGCGGCCTTGACCTTGGCCAGATCGCTGAAGGTACTGACCAGCATGATCAGGGTGGACTGTGGCAGGTGGAAATTGGTCAGCAGGGCGTCCGCCACCCGCGGTTTGTAGGGCGGATAGAGGAAGATGGCCGTGCGGCCCCGCTGGGGGATGACCCGACCTGTGGCCGGTTCTGCGCAGGTCTCCAGCACGCGGATGGTGGTGGTGCCTACGCAGAAAACTCGATGGCCGATGTCATGAGTGTGGTTGATGGCGGCGGCCGCTTCGGGGGAGAGGCTGTAGGCTTCTTCATGCATCACATGGTCTTCGACGTTCTGCACGCTGACAGGCTTGAAGGTGCCCGCTCCCACGTGCAAGGTCAGGCGGACAATTGTAACTCCTTTGTTCTCAAGTAGTTGCAAAATTTCATTCGTGAAATGTAGCCCGGCGGTCGGCGCGGCCACTGCCCCTGGAACTTTGGCGTAGACGGTCTGATAGCGCTCTTTGTCCGCCGCCTCAGGTTCTCGGTTGATGTAAGGGGGCAGGGGGATTTTTCCGCTACGCTCCAAAATCGAGAGGACATCTTCTTGGTCAAAGCGGATGACGAACGTGCCGTCTTCTGCCTTGCTTTCCACGGTGAAGCCGCCATCGCCGTCCAATTCCACTCGTTCGCCGGGGGGGAGCCGTCGGCCGGGCCGCAGCATGCATTTCCAGCAGGTGCCTTCCGTGTTTTCGAGAAGGAAGGCTTGGACGCGGCCACCGGTTGGCGTGCGCTTCCCCCACAGCCGTGCGGGAATGACGCGGGTGTCGTTGAGCACGAGACAATCTCCTGGCTGGATGAACTGGACGAAATCCGTGAAGGGATGCAGAGCATAGGCTCCCGTCTTGCGGTTCATGACCAACATGCGGGATTCGTCACGGCGGGCCGCCGGATATTGGGCGATGAGCTCATGCGGCAACTCAAAATCGAAATCGGAGACTTTCATACACTCCTTTTCGCATGCATGGCACGGCGCATGTCCCGGTTGTCGTCCCGCTCCCGAATGTCGTCCCGTTTGTCATGGACGTTTTTGCCGCGGCAGAGGGCGAGTTGCACTTTGACTTTGCCTTTGTCGTTGAAATACATGGATAAAGGAACCAACGTCAGGCCCTTCGCCTCGATGTTCTTCTTCAGCCGGAGTATCTCCCGCTTGTGCATGAGGAGCCGTCGGGGCCGCCGAGGCTGATGGTTGAATCGGTTGCCTTGGTCGTAGGGGGCAATATGGGCCCCCAGAAGCATGAGTTCCCCGTGCTGAACCGCCGCATAGGTGTCATTGAGGGCTACGCCGCCGGCGCGGCAGGATTTGACCTCCGTGCCTGTCAGCTCAATGCCAGCCTCATAGGTGTCCAGTACGGCATAGTCATGCCGTGCCTTTTTGTTCTGATGGATGATTTTCATGGCGTCATGGGGTGCAATGGCGGTACATTGGACAAAATTTCGAACCGCGCGGTTGCATTTTTGTTTTTAATGCAATAATATAATGGATTATCCAATTGACGCAATAAACCCCGATAAGACGGGGTTGGGTTTGCAATGGCTTTACGAGGTTGATGATGAAAGTGATTTGCTTTGGTGACAGTCTGACGACCTGTGGGGCGCCGAACGGACGTTACAGTGACATTCTGCAGGACCGTTTCCCAACCCATGAGATTCTCAATCGTGGCGTGGGCGGCGAGACGTTTGTGGAGGCGAAAGAGCGGTTGGAGCGGGATGTGCTTGCGGAGCATCCGGATGTGGTGATTGTGGAATACGGCGCAAACGACTGGTGGCGGAACGAGCGGCCCAACACGGTGTGGGCGGCAGATTTGGCGTGGATCATCGAGCGGATTCAGGCCACGGGGGCCAAGGTGATTGTGCTCGGCGTCTTCTGGCCCTATTGGAATCCGCAGACAGGCAAGCTGGAGGAGAAAAGCTACGGCTGTGACGAGCGGGCCATCGCCTTCCGTGTCATGGAGCGCGACGTGGCTCTGCGGCATGGCTGTCTCTATGTGCCAAACCTGCAGGAGACGATTATCGACGACCGTGTCTGCTGGGGCGACCGCAATCACCCCAATGAGCACGGCAACCGCAAGGTCGCCGACCTCATCTGCCCCGCGTTGGAATTCCATCTCGGTTGCAAGGCGACGCAGGTTCGCGCCCGCCGCATGCGGACCCTGCAGGACTTCTGGGAGGAGGCTGTGGAACTGGCTCCGGACTCCCTTGCCGCCGTCTGCAATGGTGAGCGACTGACCTATCGGGAGGCGGACCATCGCTGCGACGAGCTGGCAGCCGGATTGTTGGCGGCCACCGGAACCCCGCGTCCCCGTGTCGCTGTCTGTCTGCCAAATTGCATGGAATACTACCTTGTCTATTGGGCACTTGTGAAATTGGGCGGCGTCATTGTTCCGGTCAATCCATGGCTTCGGGAAGACAGCCTGAAGGCCATCATGAAGACAGTGGAACCTGACCTGCTCATTGTGGCGGGACGGGGCGACAAGGAGGCTCTGGCCTGCTCGGATGCCTTCCCCAAGCTGCCCGTCTACAGTCTGGACGATAGCCGCCAGCCCTTCCGGACCCTCTTTAAAGTCGGCGGGCATGCGCCGAAGATGGCTGTCGAGGAGGACTCTCCTGCCATCATCATGCACACTTCTGGAACCACTTCGGCGCCCAAAGGCGCTATCATGCGTCACAGTGACTTGATTTTCAACGTGATGACCACCATCAACGCCCAGGGCTTCTTGCCCTCCGACCGTCACCTGCTGGTCAACCCCATGTTCCACTGCACGGCGCTGTACAGCTCCCTGCCGACGGCGGCTTTCCAGAAGACCCCCGTGGTCATTACGGCTGAGACTCGGCCAGAAGGACTTTTGGAACTCATTGCAAAAGAAAAAGTTACGACTTTCCTGACAGTGCCGTCCATTCTGGCGCGGGTCGTGGCTCTGCCCAACGTGGCCGACTATGATTTGACGGCCCTGCGGGTCATTGGCTACGCGGGTTCCTTCATGCCCGTGAAGATTGTGCGAAAACTGCAGGAGCTGTTCCCTAACGTTCAGCTGCACAACTTCTTCGGACTGACGGAGACCATTTCGGCCACCCATGCGCTCAGCGGGGCGGACTCGCTGGAGCGGCCGGACTCCATCGGCCGGCCGTTGCTGTTCGTGACGGCGCGAATCGTGGACGAAAACGGCAAGGAGTGCGAACCCGGCCAGGTGGGCGAGCTGCTTTTTGCCCGTGAAAACGTAATTAGTGGTTATTGGAAGCAGCCGGGCCGCTTGGAGGAGTCCATCGTGGATATCGATGGGCGGCTCTGGTTCCGCACAGGAGATCTGGCCAGTCGCGACGAAGAGGGTTTCACCTTCATCAAGGGCCGCAAGAAGGACATGATCATCGTGGGGGGCGAAAATGTTTTTGCCGCTGAAGTGGAGGCCTGCCTGATGCAGCTGGACGCCGTTAAGGAGGCCGCTGTGAAGGGCATCCCCGCCACGGGCGTGCGGGAGTCCCTCGGAGAGATGATCAAGGCCTATGTGGTGTTGGAGGATGGCGAGCGTCTCACCGAGGCGGACATCCGACGCCACTGCCACAAGAACCTGCCCTCCTACAAAATCCCCCATGTGGTGGAGTTCATTGACAAGTTGCCGCGGAATCCTGCCGGTAAGGTGCAGAAGAACCTGCTTGTATGATTTAGGCATAAGAAACTAGCTGTTTAGGAATTAACAATTCGTGTCATTGCATCCTGGTCTTGCCATATCTACTAACTATCTATGAATAAAGGCCATACATGGATTCTGCTGTTCGGGCTGCTGGGGGTGCTTGCTGTCTTTTATGGGTGGCGTCAGTGGCGGCCCGCCTTATCGGCGGAAGAGCTGTCAGGTGGTGCTCATGTTGATTCCACGCAGGGAGGCGGCAAAACGGTGTCTTCCCATGCAAGGGGCGGCACTGCGAAGAGAGCGCAGGGAGGCCATGATGCATCGCGAGAAGAGGCCATGGAAGCGGCAGACGAAGCTGAATCCCGCTTGTGGAACCTCCATGCTCCGGATGCGGAACGTTTGGCCGTTCTTAAGGTAAAGCTTGAAACGGCTGGCGCAAAGGAACTTGTGGAAATTCCCGCGCTGAACATGCTGCAGCTCCGAGCCTCGCGGAAGGAATGGAATACGTTCGCCGCGCATCTGCCGACGTGGGCGGACACGGAGGCAGATGTGGTCGTTTGGCTTCCCGATGAACAAAAGGTCATCGACTATTCGGGACGCCCAGTGGGGCATCGCCTGCTGGAGTGGCTTGGGGTCGATGACCGTCTCGCAGAACGCGGCAGCGAGGTGAAGATCGCTGTTCTTGATACAGCACTGCAGGAAAGCGACACCTTGAACGGCGCCCGTATCGACGTCTTGGACCTGTATGGACTGATGGCGGAGGGAAACACTTCCGGCCATGGAACTGCCGTGGCGTCGATTCTGGTTGGTCAGAGTGACGTGCGTGGCATCGTGCCTGATGCGACGCTGCTTTCCATTCCGGTCATGAACGGTGAGGGTGAAGGCAGCGCCTTTCAGGTGGCCTCGGGCATTGTGGCGGCGGTGGATGCGGGGGCGTCCGTCATCACTATGAGTCTGGGCACACCGATGGACAGCATGGTCCTTCGTGAGGCTGTGGCCTATGCGGCGGAAAAGGGTGTGGCAGTGGTGGCCTCCACGGGAAACGATGGTGGTGCCGTCTGCTATCCCGCCGCATATCCTTCGGTCATTGCGGTGGGAGCAGTGGATGCTGCGGGTGAATACGCCGCCTTTTCCAATATCGGCCCGCAGGTGGATGTGACCGCGCCGGGGGTTGGCGTGGCCGCTGGATGGTCAGAAGGGGCGGAAATCGTGGGCTTCAGCGGAACATCCGCCTCCGCGCCGTGCGTGGCTGGCGTGATCGCCTATGTGATGAGCCAGGACAGAAGCCTGAGCGCGACTGAGGCTGCCGCCCAGGTTCTAGCCAACGCCGATGACAATGGCGCTCCTGATGTGGATGACTATTATGGCGTCGGGCTGCTGAATGCACAGCGCAGTGTTCAGGCGAAAACCCCTGGCATCCATGAGGTGGCGGCCGCCGGTCATGATGTGGGAGAGCGAACCGAGGGCGGCGCATACCCCGTGACGGTCTCCGCTCAGAATCGTGGGACAGAAGTCGTTACCTCCGTTGAGCTTACGGGAATCGTGGACGGAAAGTCCAAAACCATGACCTTCAATAATGTGGCCCCTGGCCAAGTCGTGAGTTTGGTTGTGGAGGTGTCGGAACAGGCTGTGGCCGGAGAACGCCCTATTGAGGTGGAATCCGCTGTCGTCTCTCCCGACGGACAGGATGATTGGCAGGGAAACAACCAGAGACGCAGCATCCTGACCTTCCGTGAGGAGTGAATCTCCTGTGTCAAAGCAGACAAACACAGGAAACTACACGATGACGTCTCTGGAAGGTGATTTGAGGTGAGTTTTCGTGGGGAGATACGAAAAAGCCGTGTGACTTCTGTCATGGCTAAAAAGAGATGGTGGAGCAGTTGCGGCAAAAGTCAACAGAGTGCCATAAAACAGAGATCATGAAAATGGCGGGAATGACTTGAAGGAATCGCTGCATCAACTATATTAACAGAAATTCAGTTGCAAATGCAACCAACTTTCTGGAGATGTGATGAAAATCCAACGAGAATACTACCTACAACAGCTCATCGAACGTCGCGAGAATGGTCTTGTGAAGGTCATCTGCGGTCTGCGGCGCTGCGGGAAAAGCTATCTTCTCTTCCAGATTTATCTGGATTATCTTCGCGGGGAAGGTGTCGATGACGACCACATCATTCAGATTGCCCTGGATGATGACCAATGTTCCGACTTGCGCAATCCTGACAACCTGTCGGCGTTTGTTCGTTCCAAGATAGCAGACCGAAGCAGCCTCTATTATCTCTTCATTGATGAAATACAATACGCCATATCCAAGAAGGAAATGAATAATCGCGACAAACCTGTTCGGCTGTATAGTGTGCTGAATGGCCTAATGCGCCTGGGCAATGTGGACATCTACGTGACTGGCAGCAACTCCAAGATGCTCTCCACGGACATTCTGACCGAGTTCCGAGGACGCGGCGACAAGGTGGAACTGCATCCGCTCTCCTTTGCCGAGGTCTATTCCCATCTCGGTGGTGACCGTGCCCAAGTCTATGAGGACTACGCGCTGTTTGGCGGGATGCCGATGGTGTACGCCAAACCGAATGCCCAAGCGAAATCCATCTATCTGGCAGACCTTTTTCAGGAGGTCTATTTCAAGGACATTCAGGAGCGAAACGATGTTCTGCTGCCCAATGTGCTGGAAGAACTGACGGATGTGCTCTGCTCAAACGTGGGGTCTCTTACGAACGTCAGCAAACTTCAAAGGGCAATCCAAAGTGCAAATCATTCCTCAGTCAATGACGCGACCATTGCCGACTATCTTAAATATCTGACGGAATCCTTTTTGTTCAAGTGTTCTAAACGCTATGATGTGAAGGGGAAGAGATACTTTGAATATCCCTCCAAATACTACTGCGCAGACCTGGGGCTTCGAAACGTGCGGCTGAACTTCAGACAGCAGGAGGAAAGCCACATCATGGAGAACATCATCTACAATGAACTTGTGAGCAGGGGATATGCAGTTGATGTTGGGGTGGTGAAGTTGAATGAGACCGATGTCGCAGGCAAGCGGCATCAGAACAATTGCGAAATCGACTTTGTCATCAACTGCGGAATGAAACGCTATTACATTCAGACAGCCTTGATGCTTCCAGATGCGGAAAAGACACGGCAAGAGCTGCGTCCGCTTCTTGGCGTGAGGGATATGTTCCGCAAGGTGCTTATCACCAAGACCTCCGCCCGTCCTTGGCTGGATGAAAACGGCATCCTGCGTCTGGGCATCTACGATTTCCTTCTGGATGACAAGCTGCTGGACATGTGACCGTCCATCCCCCCAAAAAACTCAAAACCAAACAGGCATATCCAATGAAACAGAACGATGAAAAGACCTTCCTCGCTGACTATCTGCAGAAGACGGTCGAACAGAAGGGGAATGATTATCTGGGTGACAACGCATTTGACATCTACAGACAACTGCTGGAGAAGAAATCTGTCTCCCCGTTGTCTGCAAGGATGATGTTGCTGGCTCTTCTTTCTGACGTGCACCAGAAATCCCTCGAATTGGTGATGGCTGATGCCATTTCACAGCATATAGAGGAATGCTGTTGCTTGAACAGGGATATGGCGGGTTTTCTTGCCTCCATATTCGCAGAAGTTTACAGCGAGGCAAATCAGGAGAAATGGAGGAAAAAGGCTGGAGCAGGCCTCAAGAAGTTCTGCCGCAAGGAATGGGAGTTTGACTGGGAAGGGGAAAGCACATGGAGGGCGGGAGGCGGCTCCGTGGATTGCTTCTGCCGTGCCAAAGCCACCGTCAAGGTGATCAATCCGCAACAGGTGGCGGATGACCTGAAGGCAATGTTGGTGAAGAATCCCCTGCTGTCCGAAAAGGACATTTTTGAACACTATCAGGACGAACTGAGCGCTCTTCTGGACTCCGACTTCGATGACTACTGCACAAGCGATGACTATTATGAGCCTGTCGTGGAGGACTACTCCGACAATTATGAATATGTGGTCAAGGAGTTCTGCCAGAAGCACGGAATGGAACTGATGTCATTCGAATGCAACGGTGATTCAACGGACTATGAACCAGATGATGATTACCGCTCGGGACGCTGGTGAAGGCAGCAACCTACAGCTTCGCGGCGTCCATCTCTGCTCCATCGCGAATGCGGACTGGATGTAGATTCTTTCGAATCCCTGGTTGATGACGAAGTCGATTTCGTGCTGCCGTATTTCGCGCACGCCGCCCTTGCGGCTTTCCACATTCACGACTCCCACATCCACGGCATATCCCAGTCTTACGAGCTCGTTGTAGATGATGTTTTCCATAAGATGCGTGCGCTCCTGCTGCCGCCAGTTCAGCCACGCGTTCCGAATACCCACATCCTCTGAGTAGAGCTTGTACGTTGTCTCCAGGTACTTCTTCCCTTTCACGTCATACCACTTGGCCTTGCTGAAAAGATACGCCTGCATCAGGTGCGGATGTACTGTTCGATGGTGTTGGCTGAGTTGAGGGCGTTCGCAAGCCTGGTTGGGTTTGTCAGCGAACCCACCGAGGAGCTTAGTTTGATGATGTGATGTCATTCCTGAAACACGTCAGGGTCAATCGAATCAACGGCGGATGGAGGCTGACAAAGATCACAAAGCCCACGGCAAGGCTTCGCGAAGAACTGGGGATTGAGCTTTTGGAATCAGCAAGGCTTAGGGACACCCTAAAATGAAATGGTACGGCTGAATAGCTACTTCTTGAGATTGTTTATCGCCTCCAGCAGCGTCTGATAGTCTTTCACAACACCATAGCGCACTTGGCTCGTGGAAATCTCATTGAAGATTTTCTTCGCGCATTCGGTCTTAACCAACTCGTCGCCACGCAGTTCCATGCTGTCCAGGCTACCCTTCGTTTCTGCAATGAAATAGAGATGCTTGACGGTTCCGTTGTTGAAGGCGATGGCCCAGTCCGGCGAGTAGTCGCCTACAGGCGTC
>JAEEYQ010000013.1 GCA_016288215.1 Lentisphaeria bacterium
GATTGGGGATTCAGCATGCTCCAGAGCCGGAAGGGCCGTCCGTAGTTCCAGAGATAGCAGCAGACGCAGCCGCCATTGATGCCGCCCGTGCTGTAGGAGGGATGCAGTTTGAATTCTGGCACATCCCATTCATTCAGAAGGAGATGCAGAAGAGACTGGTTGTAGAGTCGATTCCATTTGGGGGCGCTGCAGTCAAATAGGGGAAGAGCGGTGGTCAGCTGCTTCACGCGCTCCTTCCATCGTGCATGGCTGGCGTCACAGGCGGCAACGGGATTTGTAAGTATCTTTCTTACAATGACTTCCGATTCTTCTTGATTGGCGCCGATGGCCAGCACAACGTAAAACTCAAAATGACGCCGTTCCAAAGGAGCCTCCTCCAAAACGCCGCTGCAAAGGGGGCCAAGGGGCATTAGCGGCAAGGTGCAACCCACGGAAAGTGCGCCGTCGGAAGACACCAATGAGAAGATGCCGTCCTTCCATCGTTTGTCGGCGATGCCGGCTCCTGAGGGGCGTCCGAATTCCCAATGGGGGAGCTTGCGGATACCTCCCGTGACCTCCACCTGCACTTTCATCGGGCTGCAATTTTTATGTAACCCATTGCTGCCACGCACTTTAAGAATAGCCACTCGTTGGTTTGCTCCAAGAGTCAATTCGCTGTGGAAGGACCAGTTGACCTTTCGTCCATCTTCAAGAGCCTCGACATGATGGCCTTGCCGCGTCAGCTTTGCGGGAGCCCATGTGTATCCGTAGGCAGGGATGGAACGGCCGTTGAAGCGGACCTGAAGACGAAAATTGTCGCTGAAATATGGTGGTGCATAGACTCCGCGAAGGGAGGTTAGCTCCGTTAGCCAGCCGTTCACGGTGATGAGGCCGTTGACGAGGCCACAATCCTCTGGAGCAAGGATGCATTGATCATGATTGATTTTGTAAGGTGAAATTCTTCTCATGGCGGTGCCAATTGTAAAAAGGCCAGAGCGGCGGCGGTGGTGATGTCCGCTTCCGTTCTGACCAATGGGTTTGGGAGGCTTTGGCTATTTTACTTTGCCCATGGTGAAGTACTTCAGGCCGACGATGCCCGACACGCTGCCGGAGGCGTCGCCCACATGGCAGAAGCCGCTGTCCCTGCCACCGCCGAGCTGAACCAGTCCGTGGCAGGCGACCTTGCCGTTGATGAGAAGCACGGCAATGCGGGTGTTGATGTCCACGGCGAGGGCAAATTCGTTCCAATTTGCCAGTTTGGCACCATGCAGATTGACCTCGCCCAAACCGCATTCCACTCGATTTCGGAACAGGCGGAAGGGGACTTCCACGACCTGTGCAGAGGCAAAGGGGTTACCGTTCTTGGGGCCGGGGGCGAAGGCGACCTGGAAGCAGGCTTCTCCATTGTCGCATTCGATGGCCTTGCAGCACCATTTCGCCAACAGGACGCCGCTGGCATCGCCGTTGAATTCGGGATCCTTGCAGGTGACGCACTGATAGCCAAGATTTCCGCCCGCATTATGGATGAGACGGACGCCATCATCCTCCGGCTTCATGCAGGAGGCGTTATAGGTGTTGTCAAGTTTGCCCGTTGTCTCCAGTTTGCCATCCTTCGCCGTGATGGTCATGTAGGTCTTGGTGATTTCTCCCTTTTCGGCGATTTCGACCAGCTCCTTCGGCGCTCCCTCCTTGTAGTCGATCTTGAGCACGAAGTCGCGGATGACGGGGGCGTCCTTTTGCGCGACGCCGTCCTTCAGCGTGAGCCAGAACTCGTTTTCGCCCTTGACCAGGAGCGAGATAGGAATGTCGTAGGCGTAGCTGCCCTCGAAGAAGGTGCGTGGCCGGATGACCTGGCCGTTGCAGGCAAAGACCAGCCGCTGACTGTCTTCGATGTTGGTGAGGATTTGGACAAATGCCGTCGGATGGAGTTCCTTCGCGAAATCAGACGTGAGGTCGTCGCCGACAGTGATGGAGAAGACATAGGGCTTGTCCTGCTCAAGCTTCTTGGGTTCGCCTGGATCCAGCTTAGGCAGCACGTTGAAGCGGTCGCCGTTCTTCAGGAAGTGCCATGAACGATAGCCGCCGCTGCCGCGCTCTGTGGCGAAATACAGCTTGTTGAAGCCTTCGGTCTGGTTCGGATCGATGCGGCCGATGAGGTTCAGGCTGTCATATTCCAGATTGAAGTGGTAGACGCCGTCACAACCGTCAGCCATGGCGGCGGCGATGCGCGCATAGTAGAATGCGGGGGTGCCGCGGCCGCTGATGGCGTTCTTCTGGCTGATACGCGACTCGTCCAGCGACGCGTAGAATTTGGCGCCATACTTGTGGGCGAGGGTCGCGGTGGTGCGCCATTTGTTCAGCTGGAAGTAGCCGCTGGCGATCTCAATGTCAAACAGCTTCTCCTGCAGCCAGCGCTCAATGTCAATGCCGACGGCGCGGCAGTAGCCGATGGAGTCCGGCACGCGGACGGCCACCAGAATGGGGCGGCCCCGCTTGTGGCCAATTTCCTCCGTGATGCCGCGCAATTCACGCAGGAAGCCCGTCATCATGTCCAGTTCCTCTTCGCTGGCTTCGCCGTCCCATGCGACGCTCTTGAGCAGCTGCATGTGACGCATAAAGTCGTATTCAATGCCGTCCAAATCGTAGTTCGTGCAGATTTCGCGGATCATATCTGCCTGATGCTGACGCACTTCTGGATGCGTAAAGTCCGCGGCGCTCCAGGCGCAGCGGGGTGGCCGCTTCTCACGGCTGCCCATGAGGAACTCCGGATGGTTGATTTTGTAGGGGGACATGAGGAAGAAAGGCTTCTCCGGCGTGTGGCCTTGGTCGTGGGTGTCATTGAAGCGGAGGGAAGCGAAGAACTCCAGATTCTGCTCACGGCAGTATTCCAAAGCCACTGCCAGCGGGTCGGTGCCCTGCGCGATGATTTCCTTGGTCACATTGCGGAATTTGGGGTCTTCTGGATCCACAAGGAGCGGATCGCCGACTTTGGTGTTGGTGGTCAGATGGCCGAAACCGCTGCAGATGGGGCAGTAGAGGACAGTGTCGATGCGGGTGCCCTGCGTGTAGCGCAGGCGGTGGTTCTTGAGCGCTTCCACGGTGCCTTCCCATTTCCGCGGAAAGTAGAGGGCGTCGCAGCCGTCGGTGTTGTAGAGGACCTGCCGCTTGCGGTTCAGCGCCGCCTGCCGCTTGGCTTCCCATTCGTCTTGCTCCTGCGCGACAGCGGCCTTGGGGTTCGCAAAATGGATTCCGATGGCGAAGTCATGCACAAGTAGCGTGTTCTGAGCAAGTTCCATGTTCTTCCATAGCGTGGAGCTCGTTCCGGAGCCCGAGATGGAGCCGATGACGAGACCGCAGTTCTGGAGGCCGGGGATGATTTCCGACGTGTGCTTCATCTCCGTCGCCTCGTCGTTCACGCTGCCGGGCACGTCCAATGCGAAAAGCTCCTTGCCGTCCGCCAACAGGGTCAATTTGCTGTTTTCGAGCCGGACATCGTAGTGGTGGAATGCGTCGGCGGTCTTGAAGGGGATTGTCTTCTTTGCGAATTTGAGGCCAATGGCATCTTCCATGAACTGGATGACCTCGACAGCCTTGTTATTGGCGATGCGGAAGAC
Source organism: Lentisphaeria bacterium (assembly GCA_016288215.1). GTDB lineage: Bacteria > Verrucomicrobiota > Lentisphaeria > Oligosphaerales > Oligosphaeraceae > Tb-RUG-64. Next base: position 3,594 of record JAEEYQ010000013.1, read on the forward strand.
GGCGGCATCCGGTTCGCTGCTCTTCTCCAGCTTCATGTCAAACTTCACATGAACCGGGACGTTGTCTCCGACGGGAAGCGGATAGAAGAAGCTGGTCGCAAAGCCTTCTTTGGACACAGGATCGCACAGACGGCAAGCACCTTCTGCAAGTTGTTCGCATTCAGCAAGTTCCCCCATCTGGAAGAAACGCCGCCACGGGAACTGATTTTTCCCTTGGAGCAGGACATTGCCCTTCAGGATGGAATCAAATGACTCCTGTTCGAAGTTCAATGCTTTGTCATAGGAAATGGCAAAGTCGTTCATTCCATACTTAAGTTCTTCTGCTGCAATATGATAGAAAATTACATCGTCTTTTGTCTCTGCCGCGCTGTAGGTCTTGCCGTTGACCCGCAGAGCGAAGGGAATCTCTGGATGGTTGGTGCGGAGCATGGCCGTGATTTGCGGCTGACGGGCACGGACGTCCGCCGACTCTAGTTTGTCGCCGATGAGCATGGAGAACTCGTAGGGGGTGTTGGGCGGCAACACCATCGGGGTGCCTGGATCCAATTTAGGCATGTTGTTGAGCTTCTCGCCGCCTTTGACATAGCCGCTGGGGGTGTAGCCGCCGGTGCCGCGCTCCGTGGCATAGTAGACTTTGTCCTTCGCGCCCAGCGCCTTTTCGGAGACGAAGGCGTTGCGTTCCAAACCGCCATATTCCATATTGAAATAGTAGACGCCATCGCAGCCGCCGGCCATGGCCGCCAAGGCCCGGGCGCTGAAGGCCTGCTGCGAGTTGCGGCTGGCGAAGGGAAGGTTCTGGCTGATGCGCGACTCATCCAGCGACGCATAGAATTTGACGCCATGGCGATGGGCCATTTCGGCGGACACGTTCCACGGGTTGAGCTGGAAATAGCTGCTGCCGATCATGATGTCAATCAGCTTCAGGTCCATCCAGTTCTCCAAATCGATGCCGACCGCCTTGCAGTAATCGACGGAATCCGGCACGCGGACGGCCACCAGAATGGGGCGGCCACGCTTCCGGCCGGCTTCCTCCGTGATGTCCCGCAGGGTCTTCATGAAGTCGGTCATGAGGTTCAGCTCTTCTTGGCTGGCGTGGTTTCCCCATGCGACGCTCTTGAGCAGCTGCATGTGGCGCATGAAGTCATATTCGATGCCGTCGAAGGTGTAGCGTTCGCAGAACTCCTTCATGGCCGCCGCCATGCGTTCGCGGACCAGCGGATGGGCGAAGTCCACCGCGCTCCAGTTGCAGAAGGGCGGCCGCTTGTCCGCCGCGCCGAAGAGCACTTCCGGATGCTCCGCCTTGAATTTCGGAAAGAGGAATTCGGTGCCTGAGTCGTGGGTGTCGTTGACGCGGATGGAGATGAAGAACTCCAGATTCTGCTCGCGGCAGTATTCCTCCGCGATGGCGATGCAGTCTGTGCCGATTTCAAGCAGCTCGCGGGTGACGTTCCGCGCGTTGGGGTCATGGGGCGGATTGCGGTAGAGGCGGTCGCCCACATCCGTTCCTGTGCAGAAATAGAGGAAGCCGCTGGAAAGGGGGCAGTAGAAGACGGAGTCGATTTCCGTGCCTTGGGTGTGGACAAGACGTTCGCCTTTGAAGGCCTCTCGTGTGGCGGGGCGGACACGCGGATAATAGAGCGCATCACAGCCGTCTGTGTTGTAAATCACTTTGCGCTGGCGATTTAGCATCTTGGTTCGCAGGGCCTCGAACTCCTGGTCGGACAGCGCAGTGGCCGCAATGGATGACATGGCGGCTGTCAGCAAGACAATTTGCGGGAACAGTTTCATGACAAGTCTCCGTAAAATAGCAATGTCAGATATATACCTATTATATATAATATATGTATCAATATATGTGCCTTTTTTGAATGTATCCTGCTTTTTGCCAAATACAATCCACCGCTATGTGATTTTCATGGTGTTAGGCTTTGCAATTCGGGGGTGGCGGTTTTTAGAAATTCAGGAAAAGCAAGGGAATCTAGCAGTTTATCTATATGTTAGTCCTTGGGGAAGAAAGGTTTAATCTGAATGTAGTTGAACATCAGGTTATCGCCGGGGACGGCTTTTTCGTCCGTGAAGGTCAACAGCAGTTCGGAGGCTTTGGGTTTGAAGAGGATGCGGTGCAGATTCTGTCTGGCCACGTTGTGGTTGTGTTCATACTTGCCCTTTTGCCGTTCATCGACATAAACGGTGGATTCGGGAAGGATTTCGGCATTGTCCAACACGGCATCCAGGCCGAGGCGGCGCGGATTGAGCTTCTGTGCCTTTAGGTCGTCGTAGTCGCCCACGGAGAACAGCAGCATGTAGGGCTTGTCGGGCACCAGTCCCGTCGCAAGCTGCGAGATTTCGTTGGCGTGGCCTTCGCCTCTGTGGAAGACGCAGAAGGTGTCTCCGCAGCCTTTGGGGGAGCTCCAGCGGTTCTGATTCCGTGTGCCATATTCCTTAAATGACTCGACGGCAATGGAATCCGCCGCCGCTGCGTTTACGGTCCAGCCGTTCAGCCCGTCCGTGAAGTCGTTGTTGACAATGTGGCCGGGGCGGTAGCTGAAGCCATAGCGGGTGGAGAGCATGTCGCGGCGGCCCTCCACCACATAATGCCGCAGCAGCTCATGACTCCAGCGGTACATTTCCTCGTCCGCGTAATGGGTACCCCAATAGCCGACGGTGCCAATTCCCTCGAACTCGGGGTCGTTGGCCACCAGATTCATCTGCAGGTCGAGGTAGTATTTGAAATCAATCTGCGGAAGATGTTCAATGGTAATGACATTCAGCTGGTTGAAGTTGCCGAGGATGATGCCGCTGCGGCGACGATAGTCCGGATAGTACATGCAGGACTGCCGGATGTAGGGCATCAGCCTGTCCTTGACGAACTTCAGGGAGGCGGCCTCTGTCGGCTGAGGGAACATGTAGGTCTCGCAGAGGATTTTGCCGCGGCCGCCGCCGGCGTTGAAGCAGGTTCCGATGAAATCTTGATGCATGGAGGGCACGAAGGGCGGATTGCCGCCAATCCATGTGTAGATGAGTTTGGAACGGTCGTAGTGGCTGGCTTTCAGCGCCGGCGTGTAGAATTCATTGACTGCCCAAGAATAATCCACTTCATTGGCTGTATGCCCGTCTCGAAACTCTAGATTGGCCATGGTCTTCTCGATGAACTGCTGCATATCGTTGGCGTCCTTGCGGTTGGCCACATACATGTCTTCCAGCCAGAGTCGTCCGCTGCGATGGGCGGCCTCCACGAGCTCGCGGCCATTTTCGACGAAGGAGCCTCGGTTCAGGGTGGTGACGGCTTTCAAGGCGTATTTTCGCGCGAACTCCCAATCGAAAGGAGGGAAGATGGCGATGTCCGGCCCTTGGTTCATGCCGCAGGAGAAGAGTTCAGCAATGACCCGAGCGATGAGTGTGCCGTCGCAATTTGCCTTCAGTTCATGAGCGCCGGCGGTCACCTGTCGGAAGGCCTCCGGCAGGCCGGTCAGTTCATCCAGCCCGATTTCCTGCCCGTCAAGAGAAACCCTGAAATCCTCTTTTTTGTCTAAACCATTGATGGTAAAATATATCCATGTATCATGTGCAACCGTGAACGTCACGGTGTCACCGGCGGACACCGCCTGATTGAAAAGCTCCACGGACAAGTTGTTGAGACGACGTCCTTTTGTAACCTCCTCCGGCCGCGGAATGTCGCGGATATGGACGCTGAAGCTTTCCTCGTAGGCGACTGTGCTGTCGGCCCGCGCGATGATGCGGACGTTCACCAGATGCCGTCCTTTCCCCAAGCCCTTAAGGCTCAGGACAAAAGGCTGTCCTGTTGTGAAGGGCACGCGGGGGCTGATGAATGATGGCTCCGCCACCATGGCCTCTGCCCAATAGTCTTCGTCTTTGAAATGGTCTCCGATCAGTCCAAACCACAAAAAGGAGACTTCTGGCTGATGCGTGGGCACCTCGTCAAAGGATGTTCCGTAGGGAACCAGCCGAATTTGACTGAGCACATTTGGCGGGGCGCTCTGCGCATCGACCTCGGCCGTCAGTGCCGTCAGGCGGATGTCCGCCACGTCAAGTTCGCCACGCTGTCCAATGATCAGCAGCACCACATCATAGCCGCCAGGACCAGACATTTTGGGGCAGATGACGTCCATCTCAAATTTTTGCCAGCCGTCGGTCGTCTCCGGAAACTTGGTGATGCCTGTCTCATTGTACCATGGACTGTTGACTAACAGCAGCTCACCGCGCGTCGCGGAGAAGCCCCTCGTCCGCACAAAGGCGCTCAAATGGTATGTGGCGCCGGGAACCAGCTTGAGGTATTTCAGGCGGAGCTTGTTTTCGTATTCATCGTCGCCGCCGGCCCGCATGGCGATGTAAGGCATATTGTCCGGTCCGCCCTCCGCATAGTGCGTGGTGTAGGGCGCATGGGGGCATATCCAGCCATTGGCCTGATTGAAGACAACGTTTCGAAAATCGCCGTTGAACGCCAGATTTCGACCTTCCTGCGCCATCAGCGCTGCGGTGGGCGCAGCCAAAAACGCCATAAGCAGTTTCCAATTCATGGACATGATGTGTTCCTTTATACCTATATATGATATGGATTCCGTTTTTGTGGGCTAGGTTTCGTGGAAGTCATCCGAGACGCTAAACGTTGATGAGCCGGACCTGAATGGAGTTGAGTTCCGCTTGAATCTCCCGAATGACCACGGGACATTTAGCCAAAAAAAGAAAGGCGATGGGATTGGGATAGTCGTTCATCGATTCGAAATTGCCCTGGCCTTTGGCGATGATCAAATCGGCGGCCTCAAAGGCGGTTTTGAACTCATTGCTGACCTCGTTGAGCATGATTCCGGGAATCCCCTTTGGACCGTTGTCCACCACGCCCGCCGTGAAGCCGGCCAGACCGCAGTCATCCAAATCCTTCACTGTCACATCGTTGAACACTTCCCGTCCGCGGACGCCCAAGATGATCTTCTCTCGAAATGGTTCCATGAAAACGCGGTCGAAGACCGCCTCGCCGCAATTGTCAAGTATATAGAGAATTCGTTTGGCGGAGCTCATCTTGGCTTCAAGGCGTTTGGCTGCCGTTTGGTCCAAAGGCTTTGTGAACGCAGTCTTTACCACCTGCAACGCCTTCTCGATGTCCAGATCTGCAAAGATGCCGAAATCGAGAATGTTGCCCGCGATGGCCAGCCGCAATCTGGATTCAAAGCATTGCGGATTGTACTCCGGAATCTCGTGAAGTTCCTGTAATAACCTCTCCGCCAGTCGGTTGGAACGCTGTTTCTCCTTCAGATACAAATCTACGGTTCCTGTGTGCCGTAAAGCAATGTCCAAGATTTGACGAGCCGTGTAGGGTGGAGGACTCTGTAAATCATTTGTGGAAAGTAACTTAAGTGACTCTGCGACAATATTCCGCTGGATGCCCAAATCGTCCGTTGAGCGTTTGGCGGCGTCCACCGCATTTTTGCCCAAGCAGGGCAGACATTCAAGACAAGTCTTCATAAGAATCCAATACTTGTGTTTGGTCTTTGCACAGGAAATGTGCATCTGCCATAAGATACTCCCTCCTGCTCAAATGCAAAGTCGTTTCGTTGCCATTGAGCGATTTTTGCAGAATGCAGCCTTTGCATTACGGTGGAAAATTCATCGAAACGCTTCTTTTTGTCCGTCTTCGCTTTGACATTTTCCATATGGTCATTATTCTAGTTGCGAAGTTATGTAACGGTTCTGTCGCGGCGTTGACGTGGGCAGAAGCGGCTTGACCTTGGCTATAATCATAACATATTCATAATCAATTAGTTACAAAAATCGAAAAGGAGAATGAGAGCATGCAGAAGAAAATCAAGGTTGCCATTGCGGGGTTCGGTCGCAGTGGACGGGACATTCATGCCGTCTATCTGGCGGGGGATCCGCGGTTCAAGGTGGTGGCGATAGCGGATGCGCTGCCGGAACGCCGTGAACAGGCGGTGGCTGAGCACAAGTGCAAGGTCTATGAGGACTTCCATCCCATGATTGACGCCGGTGGCTTTGATCTGCTGGTCAATGCGACGCCGACGCGCTTCCATGTCCCCTGCAGCCTCTACGGCTTTGCCCATGGAGTCCACGTCCTTAGCGAAAAGCCCTCCGCTCCCACGTTGGCGGAATACGACCGCATCATCTCGGCCTCCAAAGGCGCCGGCAAGCTGTTCTTCCCCTTCCAGAACTCTCGCTTCCGCCCTGAGTTCATGAAAATACAGGAAATCATTGCCTCTGGGATACTTGGAGATATAGTCTGCATTCGGACGAACTGGAGCGGCTTCGGCCGCCGTTGGGATTGGCAGAATTTCCAATATCAGTTTGGCGGCAACCTCTATAACACAGGGCCTCATCCCGTGGATCAGGCAGTGGTGCTTTATGGCGAGGCCATGCCAAACGTGTTCTGCCGCATGTACTCCTATCACCCCTTTGGCGGAGATGCGGACAATTTCTGCGCGCTGACCCTGTACGGCGAGGGGCATCCCGTTGTGGAAGTCCATGTCAGTAGCTTCCTTGCGTATCCGCAAGGGGAGCAGTACAATGTGCAGGGCACGTTGGGTGGGCTGACCGGTGGTGCTGGCGGCCTGAAATGGCGGTGGTTCGATCCCGCCAAGGCCCCAATACAGAAGATGTGGAAGCCATGGAGCGACAATCGGAAGTACTGTTCTGAAAAGCTTCCGTGGCAAGAAGATAGCTGGAAGCCCGGCGAGGGGGATGGCGTCGACTGCGCCGTCTACAAGCCTGGCAAACCCGGCTCCGCCTTGACCGCTGGCGTCTACGACAACCTGATTGACGTCCTCAACGGCGCCAAGCGGATTATCACGCTGGATCAGGTCCGCCGCCAAGTCTATGTGATGGAAGAGGCCCATCGGCAGAATCTGCTGCCCATCAAACCGGATTGACGGTTTTTTCATTTATATATAATATGGTATATAGGAAAATGGCGGGGTGTTTACAGCCCCGTCAGTCTACGTCATGGTATTTTCGAAAGGCTGACGAAACAACATGAACCCTGCATGCAGAATAGGTGGGATGATGAGTCTCTTTGGAGTGGCTTTGACGGGTCTGATGGCGGGATGTGCCAATATGGAGACTGCACGGCCGAAAGGTGGTCTTTGCATCAACGAGGACAGTGACAACTACCTCGTCTCCTTTCCGCAGGAGAAGATGACGGTGGAATGGCTGGAGAAGCAGGCCGGGTACTATTCCAGTGGCCAGGTGGATCGTGTCATCTACAACGCCAACTGCATGCGGGCATCCTTTGACAGCAAGGTCATCGAGCCCATCTGGGCAGGCACGGTCCAAAAGGAGGACGGCACCATCTGGTTCAAGGACAAATGGGTCGGCGAGACCTTTGACAAATGCATCCGCAACCTGTATGCGCTGCGGGATGCGGGCATTGACCACTATGAGGTTTGGCTGGCCACAATCCGCAAATGCGGCCGCGAGGCATGGATTTCCAACCGCATGAACGACGCCCACTACACCAATGATCCGGACAGCGTCATGCACGACCGTCTCTGGCGGGAACATCCCGAATACCGCCTTGCTTCTGGCGGCGCCTTTGATTTTGCGCATAAAGAAGTCCGCCAGAATAAGTTGAAGCTTATCGCGGAGCTTTTGGACCGCTACGACATGGACGGTTTGGAACTGGATTTCTCCCGCTTTCCATGGTACTTCAAGACGCCGGATGATGCGCCGCTGATGACGGAGCTGATGGAGGAGGCTCGTCGGCTGGTCAATGCCGCCGCTAAACGCCGTGGCCACCCGATCAAGTTGGGTGTGCGCATCATGTCTCGTCCCCACATCGCGCGCCGCTTGGGCTTCGATGTGGCGGCGTGGCGGGAAAAGAAGTTGGTGGATGTGGTCACCGTCACGAACTTCTGGCCGTGCACAGATCCCGCCATGCCGTTGGAGGAGTGGCGAGAGCTGCTTGGCGATGAGGTGGAGCTGGATGCCGGCATTGAGATTTTCGTGCAGGCCTATCCGGGGGCGGCCCAGTTTGTGGACACGCCGGAGGTCTTTGCGGGTTTCGCCGCACAGTATCTTTACCGCGGCGCGGACAAAATCTACCTGTTCAACCACATGATTGGCTTCACGGGCATGAACTCCAAGGCCTTCACCACCATCAACCATGACTACTCCTTCGCCTATAAGGAGAAAGGCATGAAGAAGCTCATCATGGAGGGGGGACGGCCTGAGACCGTGTATCCTCAGAGCCGTCGCCATGTTGTTGGCTACGCCACATTGGACGACCAGCCCGCCTTGCTTCCCATGCCCGTCAACGGCGATGTTCAGGAATTCCGCCTCAATGTGGGCGGCGGCACGGCTGGACGGGAGGCCTTCGCCGTCTTCGGCTTTGAGGGGACAGTGCCCGAGGCGCTTGAGGTCAAGGTCAACGGCGTCGCCTGCACAATGGAGCAGGCAACCTTCGACCGCCGCTGTGGCGTGGCCCCTGAGGCGACCCGTATGTTCAAATTGCCGCAAGACGTCCTGAAGGACGGCTTCAACGTCGTGGAGTACCACTTGGCAAAAGGCGAGGCTACCCGTCTGCTCTGGTTTGAGATCTTCCTGCCGTAGAACAAGTTGCAGCTATTTTGCAAAAAAAGGAACAGAAATCATAAGGAGGTATTCTATGTCATTGATGCGCAATATGTTATCATGCAGTATTTTGATCTGTGCAATGGCAGGCGCCGCCGGTGTCTATGTCAATGAGGACTCCAACAATTTCGTCTATTCGTTCCCAGCGGAGAAGATGACCCGAGAGGGCCTTGAGGAGCATGCGGAGTTCTACGCCAGCGGCAAGATGGTCAAGAAGATCTTCTGGAACCCGAACTGCCAGACGGCTTCCTACAACAGCAAGGTCATCGACCCCATCTGGGCCAAGGCGGAGCTGAAGGAGGACGGCTTCTTCTACTACAAGGGCAAGAAGCAGGAGGGAACCTTTGACATTTGGCCCCGCAATCTGCTGCGAATTGAGAAGGCGGGGTTGGACTGTTATACGGTCTGGCTGGCCAAGACCCGCGCATGTGGCTGCGAGGCATGGATTTCCGACCGCATGAACGATGCACACAGCCTGGAGGACTTTGACAGCCTCATGCATGACCGCTTCTGGCTGGAGCATCCCGAATTCCGCCTTGGCACCCATGCCGCCTTCGATTTCGCGCATCCTGAAGTGCGCGCCAACAAGCTGGCGTTGATTCAGGAGCTGCTTGACCGCTACGACATGGACGGCCTCGAACTGGACTGGATGCGCTTCCCCTATCATCTGAAAAATGGCTTTGAGGGACGAGAGCATCTGACGGACGTCATGCGCGGTGCCCGCAAGTTGGTCAATGCGGCGGCCGAACGGCGCGGGCATCCCATTCGCCTCGCCGTCCGCATTCCGTCACGGCCTTCTTTGGCCAATGCCATCGGCATTGATTTCCTGACTTGGCGGAAGGAGAACCTGATGGATTTTGTCTCCGTCGGCAACTTCTGGCCCAATACGGATTCCGACATGCCCATTGAGGAGTGGCACCGTTTGCTTGGGGCGGACATGGAAGTCAATGCGTCGTTTGAACTTCTGCTTCAGGGCTACCCCGGCGGCAGGCTGCTGGAGGGGGAGACGCTGGAGACCTTTGCGGGCTTCGCGTCGCAGTATCTCTATCGTGGCGCAAACAACATCTACCTCTTCAACCACATGCGCGGCGCCACGGGCATGGGCATGGGGCCCGAACAGCTTGCGGAATTCCGCCGGATTCTGGACGAGGGCGCCGACCCTGCCAAAGTCTATGCGATGCCGCGCCGCCATCTGCTGAGCTATGGCACGGCGCAGATCGTCACGGAATCCGTCTTGCCGCTGACGCCCTCCGCGGAATGGAACGAATTCAAACTGAACATCGGCGGCGGCACCGCAGGCCGCAAGGCCTTCGCCGTCTTTGGCTTCTGGGGCGATACCCCTGTTGCGCTGAATGTGAAGGTCAATGGAAATGCATGCGAGCTTCAGGCTGAGCCCTATGCCAAACCCTGCGGCGCGGAGGCCTCCGCCCTCGCATCCTTCAAACTTCCCGACGGCACGTTGAAGGATGGCTACAACACCATCGCCTTCCAGCTGGCCGAGGGCGAGGCACGGCAAATCATCTGGTTTGAAATATGGATTCCATAACTTGTTGACTATCAATGATATAGGAGTTTATATATGCTGATTGCCAATATTGCACAGCAGTGCGGCGTCTCAGAGCCAATCCGCACTTCCACCAACAGGGACTCCGCTTGGCGGAAGATAGACTATGAGACGATGGACGGCATCAAGGGGACGATGATCTTTGCGCCAGTGTGCGGTCAGGCGGAGGATTTGCGTCTGCCGCTGCCGGCCCTTGGCCATTGCCGCATCTATGTGGGGATCGCCGCCTATGGCAATGACACGGGTGTCCTGCTCCGTCTAGAGAAGGAGAATGCTTGGAGGAATATCCGCGCCTACGGCATCAACTGGTTCCCTGAAATCATGGAGTATTTCTATCGCGAGGCGGATTTGGATGGTTGCGCTCTGGAGATACGGCGATACCCCGAATTGTCCTCCCTGACCTGGGTACGCATCGAGCCGGCTACTCCTGTGCAGGTTCAGCCACCAGACATCGAGGCACTGGTGACCTGCGATGGCTATTGGATTGACAATTTTCAGCAGTTCATGGATAAGATTGCCCCCTTGAAGGACATCCGCACCGGCAAGTTCTTCTTCTGTCTGGCCCATGGGGACAACTGTCCCCACTATCCCACCAAAGTCGGCACCTTTGGCATGGGGGACACCGTGGATTACGGACGCAAGGTGGATGTGGAGATCGCCGCCGCCCTGAAGCAATTGCTGGAAGAACGGCCGAATTTCGTCAAAGACTTGATGGACTATGTCCATTCCCTTGGCATGGAGTTCCATGCGTCCATCCGCACAGGCGCTTTCTACATCCCCGGCTTTCCCAGTCGCTCACGCTTCTATCAGGGGCATCCCGAATATCATTGTCGCCTGCGCAACGGCACAGAAGTGGAACGACTCAGCCTCGCCGAGCCGGAAGTCCGTCGCCACTGGCTGGAATTGGTCAACGAACTGATGGATTTCGGTTGCGACGGTGTCCATCTGATTCTGAGCCGCGCACTGCCGTTCGTCCTGTTCGAGCCCGCCTTCTGCAGCCTCTTCGAGAAGAAATTCGGCATGTCACCGTTGGAGCTGCCTGAGTCCGACGAACGTATTCTGCAAATGCGGGAGGAAATCGTCACCGCATTCATGCGAGAGCTGCGGGAGCTGCTGGACCGCAAAGGCACGGCGGCGGGCCGCCATCTACAGCTTACCTTGACTGTCCCCGCCAACGGGAAGCTCAATGAGTCCTATGGCCTCAACTTGCCTAAGTTGGCGAAGGAGAGCATCGTGGACAACATCACTGTGGATGGAGCTCTGCTGGTGCGCACCCACAATGAGTCGGAGGACAACATCGAGTTCGAATATTTCCGCAACGTTGTCCAAGGAACCGCCTGCCGCTGGTATCCTCGCGGGCCAGGCAACGCCGCGAAACTGCCGGACTACATTCGCAAGGCCATCGACAATGGCGCCGCCGGCCTCCTGTTTTGGGATGGCTGTGAAAACTATGTCCCAAATGCAGCTTATTGGGAGACCCTGGCGACGCTCATGCGCAATCCCGCCGACATGACCCAGTTCCCCATCCGCCGCTTCTTCCCCATGCGGACTTTCGATGGGCTGGACTGGGATCAGCATACGCCACATAACGGATTCTAAATGAATGGAAAGGCATGGTGGCTTTTCATTCCGCCATGCCTGCCTTCACAACGCGTTATGGGACCCGATATTTTCAGGAATTGTAGCTATTCAGAACAACTTGCAAGGTGAATATGCAGGTTAAAGTAGGTTGTGCGGAAAATATCATAGAAGTACCGCTTTTTGCAGAATTGGGTGGTTACGGACCGTTTTTGGGCAGACGTAATAGAGGCGTGCGTGATCCCCTATACTCCAAAGTCTTGACTGTCAATGACAGTGACAACCGCAATGTGGTCATCGTCACAGACACGATTTCCTCTAGTGAACTCGAATGCCGAAGGCTCCGTGTCGAGCTGGCCAGTGAATTTGCCATTGACCCAGAGGGCATCATGTTTGTGGCAACTCATACGCACTCGGCGGCGAGTGTGGCAAGCTGTGACGTGGGCTATGGTGAACCCAATCAGGAATTCTGTCAAAACTGGCGCGGCACCATTCGCAAAACGCTGATGGAAGCCATGGCAAATGAGGAGCCAGTCCACGCGTTTGCTGGCAAGGCGCCCATACGAAAGCAGCTCGGTTCAAGGCGCACAACTTCAGAAGACAAGCATACTGACCCTGAAATACGTTGGATTAAGATGCTGCGTGAAGACGGTTCTGTCAAAGTGCTGATTCACAACCATGCGATGCATGGTGTCGTGTTTGGGCCTCAGCCTCTTGTTTCAGCCGACTGGATGGGAGACGCCAACCGCAAAATCAAAGAGCGCAAATTGGCTGAAATCGGATTCTTTCTGTATGGTACAGCGGGTGATGTCAATGTAATATGGACGCATGAAACGCCAGAACGGGAAAAGAATCTGGACTGGATTAGTGAAAGCTACGTAAATGACTTGGAGTCCGATTTGTCAAACGGAGAGGAGATTCAGTTGGCCCCCGTAAAGGGCGCTCTTAAGGCAGTGACATTTCCTACAGAAAGAGTTGACCCTGTGGAGTATAGGGAAATCGCGGAAAAGATAATCTCGAAAGTTCCTAATAAGTACGCGCGTCCAAGCAATCAGGAGGAAAAACTGCTGTTCTTTACCCATGACCGTCTGTTGGAAATGGCAATCCTTGCCGAAAGAGGAAAGGATTTCAAAGTGATGAGGGATTTGCAGACAATGCGAATGGGCGACCTCGCAATCTACGCCGTGCCGGGTGAACCATTCCTTGCCGTGGGAGAAGATATAAGGGCACGTTCGCCCTTCAAATTCCCCATCGCTGTTTCTGTTGCAAATGGAGATGCGGGATATTTCCCTACACCAGAGATGTTTGCACAATATCCAACAATCTTCTCCTGTGATGACTTTGGTGCATTTGGCTTCTATGAAGTTTGGTTTGGTCAGGGCATGCATCGTCCCAAATTCAAACCAAACATCATTGAACATATAGTCAGTAATTTGCTGAAGCTAAATGTAAACTGAAAGCAACTGTTCAGAATATCTATCTTGCATATTTTAGGTATAATTATATCTGAAAGCATGTCCGATGCAACAGAAGCGCATTACGGGGCCCTAGCGGCCATCGTCCCCTGAAAAAAGGGGTGAACGAAGGTCCGAAATGGCAAGTTTTCGTCACCACCATGAAACGGCCACCATAGGAACAAAAAGGCAACCAAAACTTGCAATAAATGCAACATTCACGAATATGGCGCTAACGCCGTTTTTGTGCATATTGCATCAGGCTGTCCAAATATTCGGCGGGCTGTCCCATGTCAAAATGAGTTCCGGCCACCGCAAGGGCGCAAAGGCCTTGGGAGGCACGCAACTCGTCCAAAGCGGTCGTCAGCTGGAATTCGTTCTTCTGGCGGACATTGGCGTCAATTTGACGGCCAAGAACCTGAAACAGGTCAGGTGTCAGCACATATTGGCCGAAGACGCAGAGGAACACATCGGAAGGCAGGCCCTCCACAGCCAGATGGCCGCGGGCATAGTCCAAAGACGGCTTTTCGGCGAATTCGGTCACATCCAGCAGGGTCTTCGCCCTGTCCGACCAAGTTCCCGTCAACGTTCCGTAGCAATGCACCATGTCCCTCGGAACTTGGCAGACAGAGAGCACGCAGCGGCCACCCAGACGGCGGTAGGCCTCCAGCAGCTGGGTCGCGCAACTGGTTTCCGTGGCACTGCGGTAGATGTGGTCTCCAAGCAGGAGCAGAACCGGTTCGTCGCCAACCCATTCTCTTGCGCAGTAGACCGCATGGCCAAAGCCAAGAGGCTCCGGCTGTTCGATGAACGTGACACGTTTCCCCAACTCCTCAAGATGGCGGCATTGTGCCTGTGCCTTCTCCGACAGCCGACTGCGGATGGCCGCCGGAACAGGGGAGAAGAACTCGCGGATTTGGGATGCCTCTCCAGGTCCCACCACGATGGCGATTTCCTCCACGCCAGCTGACAGCGCCTCCTCCACAATGAGCTGAATGACCGGTTTGCATTCCCCCTCCGGCGTGACCACGGGAAACAGCTCCTTCTTGACGGCGCGGGAGCCAGGGAACATGCGACTGCCAATTCCCGCCGCAGGAATGATGGCTTTTCTCACCGTCGCCGGCGGCAGGATGTCCAGATTGAAGCAATCCAATTTCAGCGTCCCTTCCAAATAGACCCGCAGTTTCTCCCGCTCCTCTGGAGACTTCGCGATAAGCTGAACACAGCCATCTCCTTGGGAGCCAATGCCTTTGCCGCCCCATGCATACCGTTTCACCGTCTCGTCGGCCAATATGGTGTGCAGCCGTGGCGCCGTCAGTTCTTCGGGGCACAATGGCCCCAGACAGCGGTCGAATTCCCCCTGCGCCTCCGTCATCAGCCGCCCAAGCCCCTCGGCGTCCCCTTCCTCCAACAGATGGACGGCACGAAGCACCAACGTCTGGTTAATCCGCCCCAAATAGTCGTGAGCCAGCCGATCCGCCTCCGTCCGCGGCATCGGATAGGCCGCCGTCAAGTCGGACAAAATCCGCACCGTGTCCTTCTTGGCCTTCAAATCTGCGATGAGCAGATAAACGGGGCGGGAGACGGCAAGCTTTCGGGTAGCCAGCTGGTCGCCGTCAAAGGTCATGAGAACCGGCCCCTGCCCATAGGCGCACCCCTGGTCCATACGGCCGCAGCGGGATGGCGTCAGAATCTCCCCCTGATAGGCCGCCTCCATCTCCGCCCGCACCGTCAGCTTCAGTCCATAGGCAAGATTGAAGGCCCTGGCCACCAGCACGCAGAAGGCGGCGGAAGAGCTAAGGCCCTTCTTGACGGGAAGGGTGGTCCAATCGTTGTCGATGTCCAACCCGTCCACCTGATAGAAAATCTTCATGACATGGGCCACACCGGCGGCATAGCTGAAGAAACTTCCCTCTTTGGCGGCGGCGGCCAAGGCCTCCGGCTCCATGGGAAGGGAAATCTCCTCCACCAGTCCGCCAGGCAAGGTGGACTTCACATGAAAGACTCCCTTTCGAGGAGCGACGACAGCATGAATGCCCTGATTCGTCCCTGCGATGATGACCTGACCCGGCTGAATGTCCGGATTGGTGCGGCGAAAGGCCCCTGCCCAATCGGAATGCTCCCCAAACAGGCAGACTCGGCCAGGAACGAAAATTTCAATGGAATGCGGATTTTTCATGTGAACCATCGGAAAGGATGTGTTGATTTTCATGGCGGCTTGCCGTCTCGCGCGGAAGAGACGGCCATGTGCCGTCACATAACATAAGTTTGTCATCGATGATTTCCAATCCGTCACCTTTCATATTGCAGAAACCGTCCCCCGTATTACATTTATTATATAGAACCATGAAAGCGGTTTCGAGCCGCATTTCACAGAAGAAGGCAGACCGATGATACAGAACATCCTATTATGCGGAGTCGGCGGGCAGGGCATTCTGCTGGCGGCCAAAGTCATTGCGGCGGCGGCGGTCAAATCCGGCTTTGAAGTGACGACCAACGAAATCCACGGCATGGCGCAGCGCGGCGGCTCTGTGACCGCCTTCGTGCGATACGGCGACACAGTGTTTTCGCCGTTGTTCCGTGCTGGCGATGCGGATGTCATCGCGTCTATGGAAGCCATTGAGGCGCTGCGTTATGCGCACTGGCTCCGACCGGGTGGGCTGGCGGCCGTCTCCCGCCAGCGACTGATTCCTGTCACGGTCTCCTCCGGCAAGGCAAAATATCCCGCCGACGCCGATGAGCGGCTGGCCAAGGTCTTCCCGCGTCTGGAGTACATTGACTGCCACGTCGAGGCCAAAAAGCTGGGAGACGCCCGCATGGCCAACATCATTCTTCTGGGGGCTCTTTCCCGTGGTCTGGACGGCATTCCCTCCCCTGTCTGGGAGGAAGCCATCCGTGCCTGCGTGAAACCGCAATTTGTCGAAGGAAATCTTGCTGCATTTCGTTTTGGACGCAAAGAATAAAGGAACAAGGAGAAGAACATGAAAGGACTGTTTTTCAATCAAAAGGAAGAGACTCTGCCACGGGCGGAATTGGAACAAATTCAGAATCAACGACTTATAAACACGGTTCAGCGAGCGGCCGCCAATAACGCCTTCTTCCGCCAATTCTTTGCCGAGGCGGGCGTGGATGTGAAGACGTTCCGTGGTCTGGAGGATCTGACCAAGTTGCCGTTCATGAAGAAGACCACGTTCCGCGAGCAGTATCCAGACAAGATGTGCTGCGTGCCTAAGTCAGAGATTCGTGAGATGCACATGTCCAGCGGCACCTCCGGCACGCCTGTGATGATGCTGTATACGGAAAACGATTTGGACCAGTGGGCGACCTGCATGGCGCGTTGCCTGCGCATGGCGGGCGTTGCGCCGCACGATGTCTTCCAGCTGACCCCTGGCCTCGGGTTGTTCAACGGCGGTTTCGGCTGCTACCACGGCGGCCGCAAGGCGGAATGCTTCGTCATTCCCGCCGGCCCAGGCAATACGCCCCGCCAGCTGAAACTGGCGCAGGATCTGCACACCAATGCCATCCTGTGCGTCGTCTCCTACGGCGCACGTATTCTTGAAGTGATGCAACAGCAGAACATCACCCTGCCCGACCTCAAGGTCGGCATCTTCGGCGCGGAAACCTTCCCGGATGCCATGAAAGACCGTCTGCGCAAGGGCTTCGGCATCGACGTGTTCGACATCTACGGCATGACGGAGACTGGCGGAATCGGCACCCTTGGACAAGACTGCTGCGACCACTGCGGCATCCATGTGTGGGAGGACCACTACATCTGCGAAATCATCGACCCCAACACCGGCGCCCCCGTTCCCGACGGGCAGGAAGGTGAATTGGTGATCACCTCACTCACTCGGGAGGCCATTCCCGTCATCCGCTACCGCACCAGCGACCTGACCCACGTCATCTCGCGGGAGCCCTGCAGCTGCGGCCGCACTCACATCCGCCTCGCCCCCATCACGGGACGCGTGGACGACATGATCATCATCAAAGGCGTCAACGTCTTCCCCTCCCAAATCGAGCACTGTCTGCTACAGATTCCCGGCGTCCACGGCGAATATCAGATCTTCATTGATGAAGTGGACGGCATCCGCAAGCTCTACATCAAGGTGGAGACAGAGCCGCAGGTGACCGGCTACATGGTGTCCCGCCAGCTGAAGGAGTCCCTTGGCTTTGCCGTTGACGGTGAAGTGGTTCCTCTCAACACCCTGCCGCGCACGGAAGGCAAGGCGAAGCGCGTGTTCTACATGAAGAACGGAGAAATCGTCAAATGAAGCAGCACCTGACCGGCAACGAGGCCTTTGCCCGCGGCGCATGGGAGGCGGGCGTGGCGGCGGCGTTCGGCTATCCAGGCACCCCCTCCACGGAGATTCTGGAGAATCTGGTCAAATATCCGGATGTCTACTGCGAATGGTCGCCTAACGAGAAAGTCGCATTGGAGTCGGCGGCGGGAGCCGCAATAGGGGGCATCCGCAGCCTGGTCACGATGAAATGCGTGGGGCTGAACGTGGCCTCCGACCCCATGATGACTCTTTCCTACACAGGCATCGTCGCCGGCATGGTTATTCTTGTGGCGGACGATCCGGGGCAGCATAGCTCCCAGACGGAGCAGGATACCCGCCACTATGCGCGGCTGGCGAAGCTCCCGGTTCTGGAGCCAGGCAGCGCAATTGAATGCAGATCGTTCATGATCAAGGCATTCGAGATTTCCGAACGCTACCGCTGCCCCGTGATTGTACGCAGCACGACTTGCGTCAGCCATTCCCGCTTCTCCGTGGAGACGGCGGAACGGCAGCCACGGGAGCGCATCCCCTTCGTCAAAAATCCGTCCCAATTCGTGCCACTGCCGCTGTGGGGCCGCACTCTGCGCCGCAAGGTGGAGGAGCGGATGTGCCGCCAGGCGGTGGATTCATCGGCAGACACAGAGTTGAACACCATCTTCCGCCGCGGCGCGGATCTGGGCATCGTTTCCTCCGGCATGGTGGCATTGGAATGCGCGGAGGAGTTTCCAGAGGCCTCCGTCCTGAAATTGGGCTGGGCATGGCCTTTCCCAGACGAGCTGCTGCGGACATTCGCCGCCTCCTGCAAAAGAATCGCCGTCATCGAGGAGGGCGACCCTATTTTGGAGGAGCACATCCGCTCATTGGGCATCGCCTGCCATGGGAAGGACGTGACCCCGCGTTGCGGCGAGCTGACGCCTGAAGTCGTCGCCTCCATCCATGCCGCGCTGGACGGAAGGCCCTTCCAGCCGCCAAAACCTGTGGATGAAGCGGCCGACTTGCCGTCCCGTCCGCCCATGCTCTGCGCCGGCTGTCCCCATCGCGCCCTTTTCTATGCGCTGGCGCAGTTCGATGTCATCGTGACGGGCGACATCGGCTGCTACAGCCTCGGTGTCTTCCCGCCTCTGGAGCGCACCGACCTTCTCATCTGCATGGGCGGCGGCTTTACGCTGGCCCACGGCATGCAGAAAGCGGGAGAGACGCGGCCCGTCGTCGGCATCGTTGGAGACTCCACCTTCTTCCATTCAGGCATAACTGGCTTGCTTAACTTGGTTTACAATAAAGGCAACGCCACCTTGATTGTGTCGGACAACCGCACCACCGCCATGACCGGACATCAGGACCACCCCGGAACTGGACGCACCCTCATGGGAGAAGCAACCCTCGCGGCGGACATCGAAGCCATCGCGCGTGCCTGCGGCATGAAACGCGTCCGTACCGTCAACCCCTTCGATTTGAAGGCCATGCATGAGGTTCTCAAGGAGGAGCTGACCTGCGGCGAACCGTCCCTCATCATCTCCCGCGCCCCCTGCATCCTCAAGGAGAAGACGGCCGTCAAACCCGCCCTTGCCATCAATGCGGAGAAATGCCGCAACTGCAAATCCTGTCTGAAGCTGGGCTGCCCCGCATTGGAGACGCCGGACATCAAGGCGAAGCCGATCATCAACGCCCAACTGTGCACAGGCTGCGGCATGTGCAGCGCGGTCTGTCCCTTTAAGGCTATCAGCTAACCTATTGGGAATTAGCCGTTTATTGAAAGTTAGAAGCTGGTGGCTGTCAACATATTGGAGATGAAATCTTTATGTATTGAAATCTCAAAGCGGCATTGAGTTAAAATGTATCAACATATTGATATTCAACAATTTATAAAAATATCCGAAGAGCAACGAAAGGAGCTATGGAAGCTGTCCTCCTTCATTCATGCTCATCCAGAAGTCGGCAATCAAGAGCATCTTGCGTCTGAAAAGATTTCGGAGTTTCTTTGTGACATCGGCTATACGGTGTTCTGCCCCGCCTTTGGAGTGGAGACCGCCGTCCACGCCCTTTTCGAACAGCATGCGACGGCTGAGACACCGTGCCCCTGCGTCATTGCCGAATATGATGCGCTGGAAGGACTAGGGCATGCCTGCGGGCATAATCTGATTGCCGCCGCCGCCCTCAGTGCCGCCTGGACCGCAAAGACGTTTGCAGAACGCCATGGACTTCCTGTGCGCCTCTGCCTCATGGGGACACCGGCGGAGGAGCAATTCTGCGGCAAGCAGATTCTTATTGACCGCGGCGCCTTCAAGGACATTGACATGGCCATCATGGCCCACGGCTGCGGGCGAACCGCCACCGACGAAGGGGCGCTTGGTGCCGCCAAATGCCGCGTCAGCTTCCATGGCAAGGCCTCTCACGCTGCGCAGGCCCCCCAACTCGGCATCAATGCGTTGGATGCCATGGTCTTGTTCTACAATGACTTACTCCAATGGAAACGCAACATCGCCCCCGATGAGCGCGTCCACGGCATCATCACCAACGGCGGCGATGCGCCGAACATCATTCCGGCGTTCACGCAGGGCAGCTTCTATGTCCGCTCACCGCGCATCGACGGACTGGAGGCACTCAAAGGGCGGCTGGAAGCCTCCGCGCGGCTGGGGGCCAAGAAGACGGGAGCCCGCTGCGAAGTGGAATGGTTCTCTGTGGATCTTCCCGTGCGCGTCAATGCACCGCTTAACGAACGCTATGCAAGTTATTGGAAGGAAGCCGGAAAGGATATTCTCATCAACCGCGGCGACGAAGGCCGCGCCTCCACCGACATGGGCAACGTGACGCAGATTCTGCCCGGCGCCCAATTCCGCTTCTCTGTAAACCATGAGCAGCCCTGCGCTCTCCACACGGCGGCCTTCCGTGACGCCGCCGCCACAGCATGGGCCTTCGAGTCCGCCCTGCATGCGGGGGCGGTCATGGCGCACATCCTTCTGGACTACGCGACGGATGAGGCGTTTCGGCAGGACGTCTCGCAGTCGTTCAGCCTTTGCCGATGATGTTCTGCATCCAGATGTTCGACTTGACCAAAATCAGTGCGGCGATGCATTTGGTGGTCTCCGTCAGTCTGGAGATGAAAAAGAGCGGCAGGATAGGCAGTGTGGTGAAATAGGCGAGACTCCATGTGACGGGCCAGAGCACGAGCCATGTGAAGCCGCTGTCCAGCAGAAATGTATGGTAGCTGCGGCCGCCGGAGCGGATGGTGAAGTAGCCCACGTGGCTGATGGCGTAAAATGGCGACCCTGCCGCTCCTATCCACATCATGATTGTCGCCAGGCGCTGAACGTCCTGTGTCGTGTTGTACCATTTCGGGATGAACGGCGCGAATAGGCTCAATATCAGGCTCATGACCGAGGCGACGAGTACCGTGAGCAGCATCAGCTTCCACGCATAGCCGCGCGCCCGCTGCATCCGGTTCGCGCCAAGCTCCTGTCCGATGATGACCGCCACGGCACCACCCATGGAATAGAAGGCGCTGTTGAAGATGTTGGACACCGTCATCGCAATGTTGCAGGCTGCAATCACATGCAGCCCACGCAGGGAAAAGCTCTGCATCAGCATTGCCATGCCGACAGCCCAGCAGACTTCATTGACTAGAAGGGGTGTGCCCTGCTTCAGACC
>JAEEYQ010000014.1 GCA_016288215.1 Lentisphaeria bacterium
AGCTCAGTTGGTAGAGCGCCACCTTGCCAAGGTGGCTGTCGACGGTTCGAGTCCGTTCGCCCGCTCCATTTCAGCCAGACGACAAGCGCCGTCTGGCTTTTTTGCTTCCCGTCCCCGCCCCCTCTGAGCCGTTGATCACACTTCAAATATTGAAAGATAATGCAATAGTGACCATACTCAAAAAGTGGCCCAATTTCGGCCCTTTTGCAAGGGCAGGTATTAATATACCAGATTGCACCTAAAACGCGACAGAGCGCGATTACGGCCCCCCTGCGGCCATCCTTCGAAAAATCAGATGGCATTTTCGCCCCTTTCAGATGCGATTTTGGCTCCTTTCTCCCCCTCTCACGGCAAATTTGCATTATTCATTTATTGCAATTCATTTAATGCAATTTTTGCAACAATCATGGCAAAACCCTTTGCTCTTCATGGCTTCTTTCCATGCCATGCGTCTCTTGCCAGCATTTCGCATTATCGCTTTTCATGGTCAATTTTCTTCTGGCTGAAGGCGTGTTGTTCGCAAAAGCGGGTTGTAGCATTATCTTATTGTCATTAACGGATTTTCACCATCACCACCCCATCAGACGGAGAACGCCATGGATGCCCCAAACGCCCTCTACATTCTTAGTTCGAATGCCTTCACCAAAATCTACGGTCCGGAGGAGCAAATGGAGATCGCATCCCTCTGCAATCTCTACGCGACCCCGCAGACTGCGGAAAGCATTGCCGAAAACCCTGAATTGCTGTATGATGTGGAAATTATTTTCTCCGGTTGGGGCGCTCCTCAAATGGACGCGAAATTCCTGGCCGCCGCCCCTCACCTGAAGGCGGTCTTCTATGGAGCCGGATCCGTGAAAAAAATGGTGACGGACGCCTTCTGGAACCGCGGCATCATCCTGACCAGCGCATGGGCCGCCAACGGCATTCCCGTGTCGGAGTTCGCACTGGCGGAAATCCTCTTCTCCCTAAAACACGGGTGGAAATACGTCCGCGCCATCCACGACACCGGCGCCTATGTTCCAAAGACTTCATCCCCAAGCCTTTATGGAAGCACTGTGGCCATCATCTCTCTCGGCATGATCGGACGCAAAGTCACCAAGCTCCTGAAGAACTTCCATTTGAACGTGGTCGCCTACGATCCCTTTGTGACGCAGGACACCGCCGACAAGCTGGGGGTACGCCTCGTCTCGTTGGAGGAGGCCTTCCGCATCGCCGACGTGGTCTCTCTCCATACGCCCCTGCTGCCCGAAACCAAGGGCATGATCACGGAGGCCCATCTGCGAAGCATGAAACCCGGCGCCACCTTCGTCAACACCGCCCGCGGCGCCATCGTGGACGAGCCGGCCATGATCCGCGTCCTTCAGGAGCGGCCGGACATCTTCGCGGTCCTCGATGTGACCAACCCCGAGCCCCCCGTGGACGGTTCCCCCCTCTACACCATGCCCAACGTCTTCATGACGCCCCACATCAGCGGCTCCACCGACCAGGAGTGCCGACGCCTCGGCCAGTCCGCCGTCGAAGAATGCCGCGCCTATTTGGAGGGACGCCCCCTTAAGTGGCGTCTGACCAAGGAGATGGCCGCCAAGCTGGCATAGCCGTCCCTTTGGGGCTGACGCATGAACGGCAATCTAGCTAGCCCTAGAAGCTCTAGAAGCCCTAGAAGCTCTAGAAGCCCTAGAAGCTCTAGATAAATTCCTAATTTCCAATTCCTAATTCCTAATTGCCCTCCTCCGCCAAGCCTCAGAGTTCCACCTGCTGGCTTGCGGCTTTCCCATTTCGGCATTACATTATATGCTTTACATTGGCATCTTCGGCCACTAGGGGAAAATGCCATCGTTGGACAACGCCTTTACCAAGTGGATTTCACCATGTTATACGCAAAAGAAATCAGCAAAGCCACCCTGGAGGTCAACGGCAAGACCTTCCAGCTCCCTGTGTACATGGGCACAGAAGGTGAAATGGCTCTGGACATCCGCAATCTCCGCGCCCAAACGGGCCTGATCACCTATGACCCGGGCTTCGGCAATACCGGCGCCTGCGCCAGCAACATCACCTACATCGATGGCGAAAAGGGCATTCTCCGCTACCGCGGCTATGACATCGCCGACCTGACGGAGCACTGCAACTTCCTGGAAGTCGCCTATTTGCTTGTCCACGGCTTTCTGCCGAACAAGGAGGAGTATGCGGCGTTCAGCTCCATGATGAACCAGCACTCCATGCTCCATGAGGACATGCGCCACTTCTACAACCTGTTTCCAGAGCATGCGCACCCCATGGCCATGCTCTCCGCCATGGTGGTCACCCTCTCCACCTTCTATCCGGAGCTGGAGCACAGCGCCAATGAGGCCATCGACTCCATGGTGACCCGGCTGCTGTCCAAACTCCGCACCATCGCCGCCTTCGCCTACAAGAAGATGAAGGGGCATCCCATCGTCTACCCACGGCCGGACTTGAGCTATTGCGACAATTTCCTCAACATGCTCTTCTACACGCCAGTTAACGGCTACAAGCCGGATCCCGTCATCACCAAGGCCCTGAACCAACTGCTGATTCTGCAGGCGGACCACGAGCAGAACTGCTCCTCCACCGTCGTCAAGGCCGTCGGCTCCTCCGACGCCAATCTGTACGCCTCCATCTCCGCCGGCATCTGCGCCCTTTGGGGACCGAAGCACGGCGGCGCCAATCAGGCCGTCATCGAGATGTTGGAGGATATCCAGAACAACCAGCACGGCGATGTGATCGGGGCCCTGGAGCGGGCCAAGAGCAAAGAGGACCCCTTCCGCCTCATGGGCTTCGGCCACCGCGTCTACAAGACCTACGATCCACGGGCGGAAATCGCCAAGAAGATCTGCCACAAGGTGTTGGACTATTTGGGCGTCAATGATCCGCTGCTGGACATCGCTCAGCGGCTGGAGGCCGGCGCCCTCAGCGACCAATACTTTCAGGAGCGGCATCTCTATCCCAATGTGGATTTCTACACGGGCATCTCCTACCGCGCCATCGGCATCCCAACCAACATGTTCACCGTCCTGTTCGCCCTCGGTCGGCTGCCCGGCTGGATCGCCCAATGGCTGGAAATGCGGGACGCCTCCGAACACCGCATATACCGCCCACGCCAGCTGTACGTGGGGCCGAAACTGCACAGCGTGAAAGCAGACTGAAGCCAGATCGCCAATTCGACGGAGCCACCATGATGCAGGGAACCAAATACATCGCCCCTAGGCGCCCAACCTGAAGGAGAATATCCATCTTTGGCAATGGACACGCCCAACGCGTGCCCCTTTTCCTGTCTCTGTAGCCAAATTTGGAGGATTCTCCCATGGACTCCCTGTCTTCTCTCCTTCAAGCGGATAAAATCGATGAACTGCGCACCCGTCTGGCCAACATGATTCCAGCGGATGCGGCCAATGCGTTGGAAGAATTGGACATTGAGCAGATTTTCGTCGTCTTCCATCTCCTTCCCAAAGACTTGTCCGCCGCCATCTTCACTTATCTCAGTCCGGATCTCCACGTCAAAATGGTGGAGGCGTTGGGCAGCCAGGAGATGACGGACATCGTCAACCGGCTGAAAGTCGATGACGCCGTGGACTTTCTGGATGAGCTGCCCGCCAACATGGTGAACGCCATTCTGGCCAACACCCGCCCCGAAATGCGGGCCAGCATCAATTCAGTTCTGAACTATCCCGAAGACAGCGCCGGCAGCCTGATGACCTGCGAATATGTCTTCCTTCCAGAGTATCTTACTGCAGGAGAAGCACTTGCACAAATCCGGCAAAAGGGCATCGACAAGGAGACCATCTACACCTGCTATGTCACCACCCCCAAGCGGGTCCTCAAGGGTGCCGTCTCCCTGCGGCAGATTCTCCTCAGCCCCAACAGCAGGCCCGTCAGCGAGCTGATGTCCCCCACCGTCATCTCCGCCAACACCCACGAAAGCCAGGAGGAGGTCTCCCGCAAGTTTCAGGAGTACGACCTGATTGCCCTGCCTGTGGTGGACAATGAGAACCGCATTGTCGGCATCATCACCATCGACGATGTCGTTGACGTCATCGTGGCCATGAACACGGAAAACATTGAAAAGATGGCCGCTCTGCGCCCCGCGGAGGACGAATACATGAAGACCGGCGTGCTGAAACTGGCCTCCAACCGTATTGTCTGGCTGCTTTTCATGATGCTTTCGGCCACCTTCACCGGCATGATCATCAGCAACTTCCAGGGGCTGCTCAGCCAAATGGTCATTCTGGCCTCCTTCATCCCCATGCTGATGGACACCGGCGGCAACTGCGGCTCCCAAAGCGCCACCCTGATCATCCGTGGCATGGCGGTTGGCGAAATTGATCCAAGCTGTTGGTATAAAGTTGTTTGGAAAGAATTCCGAATTGGGATCATCGTGGGCGTCGCCTTGGGCGTCGTCAACCTGCTCCGCATCTTCCTGTTCATGAAGGACGTCAATTTCGCCGTGGACCTGACCGTAACCGCCACGCTATTCTGCACCATCATCACCGCCAAGATTCTTGGCTGTCTCCTGCCCATGTTGGCCAAAGTGATGAAATTGGACCCCGCCTTGATGGCCAGTCCCATGATCACAACCTGCGTGGACGCCATCACCCTGATGCTTTATTTCACCATCGCCAGATCCGTCCTGCTCTAATCCATCTGCTTTGGACGAATCGGCGGCATCATGCTACTTTCGGCGGGCGCGGTAGCCGCTGAGGAAGGCGATTTGCTGATCAATGAATGCCGTCAGTTCGCGGCAGAACGCCGCCTTGTCCGTGCCCATCGTCTCAATGTTGACCCGTAGAACCGGTTCATTGCCCGATGGACGAACTACCATCCAGAAGCGCTCGCCAGGGATGGCTGAAATGACTTTTAAATCCGGAACTTCCTGATGCACAAGGTCATAGCTTCCTTCTGCAGGAAAGGCGCGGCAAAGCCCCAACTCTGCATCTTTGCGGATTTCCTCCCGTCGGAACCCATGGCCGGAAAAGGCGTTGCCCAGCTTCTGGAAGACCTGATTGACCAGACGGCGCTCCATGGGCGTCCCCTCAGGGTCCTTGGGAAACTCATAGTTGATTTCCGTGCTCCAATGATAGCAGCCTCTCCAGGGGGCGGCCATCTTCCCGATGGATGTATTCCGCGTCTTGCAACGCATCGCAAGATAGATCAGATAGAGGGAGGACAAGGTGCCGCTGTCCACAAAATAGAATTCCGGATAATAGAAATGGCCGGAATGCTCTCCTGCGAAGATGACACGGGAACGGAGAGCCTCATGCCGCATGAGCTGTTTGATTTGCCCATGGCCCACTGGAGTGTCCATGATTTCAATGTTCGACAGGCCAGCCGCATGGTCTGAGACAAGCTGGGAGCAGCAGATGTTGCGAAAGACCAATTTGGGCTGCGCCTCCGCCATGTCCGCCATAAGCGACTGCTTGCAATCCATAATCATCGCAAGCACTTGCGACCCAGTAACTTCCAATCCATCCTCAGCCACAAAGCCCGCCCGGTCCGCATCGCCATCAAATCCAATGCCCAAATCCGCCTTGCATTCCAGCACTTTTGCCGCCAGCCGGCTGACATAGGACGGCAACAGAGGATTCGGCGTTCCGTTGGGGAAGCGGCCATCCGGTTCCGGATCCAGCCAGATGGTTTGGACACCGCGTTGGGCAAGTCGTTCCGCGATAGGCGCAAAGGCCCTCGCGCCCACGCCGTTGCCCGCCGCCACCACAATCCGAAGCGTCTCCTGCTCCGTGGGCGGCAAGCTCTTGGCGGGAGAAATGGCCATCATGTGGTCCGCATAGTCCTCACGGATATCCCGTATCTCCAGCCGCTGCTCCACATCATCCCGATAGGGACTCTCCGGCAACGATGACGCCAATAGGAAATCCTTCAGAAACTGCAGGTCCGCTCCTGTGAACGGCACCGCTCCTCCATGGACAAATTTGCAGCCATTGTATTCGGGAGGATTGTGGGAGGCGGTGATCATGGCCCCCACGTCATAGCGGTCACTCTCCTTCCCGCAGATGAAGTAGATGTATTCGGAAGAGACCATTCCAATGGATGTCATGGCACCGCCGCCATCCATGAAACCGGAGGCAAAGGCCCTCGCCATCTCCGGAGAGGCCAGCCGCGCATCGTAGCCAATCACTCCACGAGGATTCATAACTCCTTTGGAATGAAGAAGTTCTACAACTGAACTCCCTAAAAGACGGACCACGGGAAGGGAAAGGGGGTCAGGAACAATGCCCCGAATGTCATCCCGCTTGAAGATGGATTGGATGATGTGCTGCATGAGATGAACCATTGGAACTCCGAATTGAGCGTCGGCAAAACCCAGCGGTAGCTTCAGCTAATTCCGAATTATATATAGCAAAAGGCCCCGATTCGCATGGTGGCAAACCGGGGCTTTTGTTCAGAGTTGAACGTTCAGACTAGCGTCTGAAGTCCGGCAGACCACGACGGTCGTTGGCACGGACAGGCAGACCAGCCGGATTGATGATACGGGCGTTGATGAAGATCAACAGGTTGGTCTTCACGCTCTTCTCACCCTTGCTCTGGAAGAGACGGCCCAACAGAGGCAGATCGCCCAGAACGGGGATCTTGTCCGTGAAGCGATCCAGACGCTCTTGAATCATGCCGCCCAGAACGATGGTCTCGTCATCCCACACCACCACGCGGGTCTGAGCCTTGCGCTGCGTGAGAATCGGCATGTTGTATTTGACTTCCAGATCCTGTCCCGCAACCACCATGTAGGTGTTGAAGGAGGTGTCATAGCCAAGGAATTCCACAACGCTGGGTTCCAGCAACATGTAGATGGAGTAGCCGTCAGCGGAGACCGTGGGGGTCACGTGCAGCATCACACCGATGTCGGTGGTGTCGCCCAGTTCGGGGGACGGCGGCGTGTAGTCGCGGGCGCCGCTGTCACCGTCGGCGGAACCCAGTTCCGGAGCGGTCCAGCTGCTGGGGAAGTGGTACTTCGTCACGATGCGGATGTCGCCCGTGTGGCCACTGATGGTCGTGATCTTCGGAGCGGACAGAACGTCGCTGTGGTCATCCTGCTCCAAGGCGTGGATAACGGTGCTGAACGCATAGTTGCCCAGAATGGTGTACACGTTGAACAGATTGTCATTGGCGCCATCAGAGAAGAAGCTGCTGGCATAGCGCAGGCCGTTGGTCAGCGCCGTGGTGGACTTGGCAACGCCCATCTGGAAGTTGTCCTTCTTCTTGCCAATGCCGGTGTTGTGGCCAGCCACATCATTGCTGAGGTAGTAGGCGCCACGATTCATGTCCTGATTGAAGGAAACGCCGCCGGCTTCCAGAGCCCACTCGAAGCCCAAGGTCTCCAGCTCGGTCTCTTTGACTTCAACGAACTTCGCCTCAATGGTGACCTGAGGAGGAGTCTGGTTGATTTCCTGCAGCAGGCGCTCCAGTTTCAGATGGTTCTCCGGAGTGTTGAAGGAGACCAACTTGCCGGTACGGGCATTGTAGGACAGCTGAGCAACGAACTCGCCGTCGGGAGTGTGCGGGAAGGTGATGCCCATCTTCCAGAACTGCTCGCGAACATCAATGACGGTCTGGTCACGGCCATTGCGGCGGTTGTTGCTATTGTTGTCATTGTTGTTGTCATCGTCGTCGTCGTCATCGTCGTCATCGTCGTCATCGTCGTCGTCATCGTCATCGTCGTCGCTGACGGACATGCTGTTCATCTTCTTCTGGGTCTCGCGGGGATCAATCACACCAGCTTCGATGGAGAAGAAGCGGGTCTCGAACTCATCCATGGGGTTCATGGGATGGTTCAGAATGACGGCCTTGCTGTCCACGCGCATCTTCAGGCCGGAAATCAGGCAGAAGGTGTTGAGGGCCTCAGCCAGGCTGACATCGGACATTTCCATCGTCACGGTCTTCTCATTGAAGTTCTCTTCCGTGCTGACGGGGGTAGACGTCATGGCCATGCCCGTGTCCATGTCATTGCCCATCATGGAAAGGTCGCCACCGGCCATGCTCATGTCCATGCCACCGCCCATCATGGCCGGATCAGCGGCGCCAGGAATCGCGCCGGGCATGGCCATATCCATGCCGCCACCCATGCCGGGACGCGCCGCGCCAGGGATGCCGCCACCCATGCCAGCCATGTCGGCGCCGTAGGTGCCGCCCATCATGGCCATATCGTTGCCGGCAAAGCCGCCCGCTCCGCCGCCAAAGCCGCCGCCGTAGCTCTCACCGCCGCCGTTGCCGTTGTTGTCCGTGGCAAACGTGGTGGTGTAACCATATTTCTTCGGGGCGATGGTGCGCAGTCGATCCAACTGGGCCACAAAATTCACGCCCACGCCTTCGGGATCCAATTCCTGGCTGATGGTGCGGAATTTGCGAATGGCATCCGGCAGCGGCATGTCAATCATCTTCAGTTCGGGGATGATGATGCTTTCCAGACGGTTGCGCATGCCCAGACTGGAATCCGCCTTCTTCAGGGTCTTGGAACCCAACTCAGCGGTGGTGCCCGCCAGCAACGGGGTCACCGGCTCGGCCCATTTCCAGCGAACTTCCGCCAGACGCTCCGTCAGGGTCATCTCCAGTTTCTCATCGGCGGCTTTCCGCATCTCCTCCTGGATTCGGGCCAGATAGCGAATGGCGGTCAGCTCATAGGGATCCTGCAGCAGAACCTGCTCGAACTCGTCACGAGCGTCCGCATAGCGGCCATACTGCATGAGAACCCGGCCACGCTCCAGCTTGACCTTGATCATGTAATTGGTTTCCGCCACGCCGCGGACCACGTAGTCGTCTTTGGTCTCTTCGCGAAACTCCAGTTCGGACTTCACCTTCTGGAAGCTGTTGATCATGCGGTCAATCTTGTCCTTGGACTGAGGAGAGACCTCTTTCACCTGCTCCAGGCGCGCGATGGCCTCGTCCACCTTGGCGGCCTCAATGTCCCGCTTCGCCTCGTCAACCAGGTATTCCGCCCAGTCCTCATAGACTTCGCCCTGGAACTTCTTGATGACTTTCAGGCGGTCCTTCACCTTCTGGGCATAGGGACCAGCGGCCTCGCAGTACTTCAGCGCCTCGTCAAGTTTCTCCGCCGCCTCACTGCATTTCTTGTCCGCCTGCTCATAGTTCAGACGCTCATGCTCCCGGCGGGCCTCGTCATATTTGGCCATGGCCGCCTCGAACCGCTCTTGGCGACGGATGTTTTCAGTCGCATCCATCTCCTTCGCCTGACTCTCCACATCCGCCGTCGGCACAACCGCCGCAGCGTTCTCGCCACGCAATGCCATCGGTGCTCCCAAGGAGGCACACACGAGGACATACCAACCGTAGCGTGTCATCCACTTGACGCTCTGCTTTGTTGTTCTCATACAGTTCTCTCCGGACTCGAGGTGACAGCTTCCTAAACTGCCGCCTGCTTTGTTTGTTATAAATTCACCTACAATATAAATGATATTTTCTTATTTCCAACCATCAAAACGGCATTGCGCCATTATTTCTACGACCGCCGCCTCGCACGGCCCCTCTCGGACCAATCATGCCACCATCGGCGCCATTGTTCATCTGCATATAGTTGATGAAGTCATCGGCGGGATTGAAAAGCGGAACTTCAATCTCGCTGACGGCGGTGCCATCCTCGCCGGCGACCCGGCCAATCACCACGCTGTCCGAATTGTCGGCTTCGGCGCGCAGCACCTTATAAGACTCTCTGACGATGGTGGTGCCCTTCTGCTTCTGCAGCTCGAAGACTTCTCCAACCTTCACGGTCTTGGTGAACCGCGCCACCACCTGACGAGCCTGGGCCAGGTTGCGGGAGGCCAGATAGACGAACGAAACGGTCACGTCCTGGCTCTTCTCGTTCTTGCCCTGAAGCAGATGGTAGCGGGTGCCGTCCTCGCCCTCCGAAACCACATCCACGTATCCGAGAGCGGCCTCGCCGTCCCCTTCGAATCCCACATCCACAATCCGATAGCCTTGGAACACATTGTTCAAAGCCTGAACGCTGTTGCGGGGTTTGCCGGTCTTGGGATCCATGACGAACATCATGATGTCCCACTTCTCCTTCTCGGTCTTGTTGTTCGTGTCAACCATACGCAGACCAATGGGAAGATTCTGCTGGAAAACGCGGCGCGTGCGCAGCAGGATGCCCAGCGCAGGGAACTCAGCCGGATTGTCCATGGGGGTCTTCGCGCGATACTCCTCCAGATTGGAGAAGCCATCCATGTCATAGTCCATCTTGGCGTCCATCGGATTCTGCGGATCCAAGAAGGCATATTTCATTTCCACATCGTCCGGAATGCCGTCGCCATCGGAGTCCTCGCCTTCGGCGGCGTCCTTGCCCAAAGCGGGCTGTTCTTCACCGCAGAAGGGGCATTTGGACTCATAAAGGGAAAGGAGATAGGTGCATTCGCCGTTGATGCAGTGGATGTAGCGTGAGGGCTCCAGAAGGGACCCCTTGGGATCATCGATGCCGGCGCGCTTGTCTCTGGAAGGGGCGAGCACGGCGAAGAAACGGCGGCGGTCGGAGAGATTCTTCTCCGCGTCGAACTGGTCCTTCGTGTAGGTCTCAATGTCCTTGCCACCGCTCTTGACCAGTTGCTGATCCGTCGCAATGACCTTCTTCAGATTCTCGCGGTCCCGAGAGATGAACCCGGAAACCAGCAGGATACTGCCTATCAGCAGAAGCAGGCAGAAGCCAAGAACCATCTTCTCATAATTTTTCGCAATGAAATCCATGGCTGTACCTCCTTAATCTTCCTTGCCTTCCGCTTCGTTGCCTTCAGCGGAATCATCCGCGGCCTCCGCGTCCTCATCCGCAGGCGGCTCCTCCGGCGGCAGGAACTCCACGCAGTCCACCCGCAGCTGCAACGTCATGGTCTTGGCGCCGAAAATCAGCAGGGCCTGCCGTTTGACGGCGGGGAAAAGCTGCGCCATCTGGGCGGCGAGTCCCAACGGCTCCTCGCCTTCCTTCTGGGCGGGCTGACGACGCGCCGCCATCCGGCCAGTCTGCATGCCCATGGGACCCATGCCAGCCATGCCGACGCCTCCGCCCATGCCCATGTTGTTCTGATTTCCCATGCCCAACTGGGCCAACAGGCGGTTATAGGGACCGGTCTGCTCCTGATTGTCTTTGGCGCCGCCCATGCCGCCCATGCCGCCCATCACGGGGTCATCCATGCCACCGCGGCGAGAACGGCGCATACCGCCCATCATGCCGCCACCGCCACTGCGGCGACCGCCGCCGAGGCCGTCCATCATGCCACCGCGCATGCCCCCCATGCCGGCAGCGCCGCCGCCAGTGCCGTCGCCGTCAAAGCCGGCTCCGGGAACCCCAGCCAGACCATCGACAATGCCGCTCAGGTCGCTGCCGATATCCGTGTAGTTCTCCTCGCCGTCCAGCTCCATGTTGCGGATGAAGAACAGGAGGCGGTCATCATTGTTGATGTTGTTAAGGAAGCGCTGAATGGCGTTGGGGGACCCCGTGATGGTGATGTTAACGGGCGTGTAGGTATAGAGGTCTTCGCTCATGGAGGCAAGACCCATGGGGCGCTCCATGTCCTCAATGGTCATGATGCCGGAGCCGATGCAGAGGCGAACCAAGTCCTTGATGATCTCCAGCTGGCGGAACAGCTCGGCCAAGTCATCCCGATGGGGCGGCTCCATGCTGCCGGCGATATCATCGAAGGTGAAATATTCACACGTGGCGTCATTGACGTCAATCATGGCATCGTCCAACTGCTTCTGCATCTTGGCGATTTCCTCCTGAAGAAGCTTCAGGGCCGTCATGGGCTGCTCCTGCAGTTCGGCCAGCGGAACCGGCTGGGCATATTTGATGGCGGAACGATTGACCATCATCTGGAGCAGACGGCGGAATTCCTCTTCCGCGAACTTCTCATTCTGCTTGGCCTTCGTGATGTTCTCCGGATCCAGATGGCGCTTGGCATTCTCCACTTCCGTGAAGAAGGCGCCGGCCTGAGTCACCTTGGCCTCCTCCGCCTTCTTGGCCTTCAAGGCCCCTATCCACATGAAGACCGCGAACCCTATGACAATAATGCCAAGGACGCTGAACGTCAGAAATCCCCAGTTTTTCTTAAAAAAATTCATAGCAGAACCTTGTTATGTGAGGTAATGATTTTGACTTTCAACCCAACTGTCTCCAAAACCTTTCGTCGTGGAGCTTACATGCCCGCAGGCCCTGCGCCAGGCATGGCGCCAGGTCCGCCCATGCCACCAATTGCGCTCTTCGGGATGACCTTGTAGAATTCCACTGGCGTATTCAGTTTGACCTGAATGACGAAACCACCGTAGTTCTTCGGGGCATCCGGCGTGGTCTTCGTGTTGACGAAAGCCGGCTTATAGCTGCGCAACACCGTATATTCCTTATTATTGGAGAACAGCTCGGAGGCGCGTAGCGCGGCCTCGAACGCCTGTTCCGGATCCGGGCCGGCCTTCTTCATGGCCGCCTCAATGCGCTCATTCACGGAAATCTGAGGAGCGGCCGCCGCGGCCTCTTCGCCTTCGCCCTCGGCCTCCTCCGCTTCAGCGGGGGCCTTGTCATTCGAAGAGCTGGACGAGGACTCCTCCTCGTCACTGGCAGCCACCGTGTCCTCCAGCGGGAAGGGGAAGGGGAACTCCTTGCCCAGACGGAACTTCAGGCCGCCAAGGTCCGGATTGACCCGATAGCCGATAATCTCCAGACCGGAGATGTTGACGACTTCGCCGTCAGCGCCGCCGCCGCCGCCCATGCCGCCAGGCATGGCTCCATCGCCGCCCATGCCCGGCATTCCGCCGAACATGCCGCCGTCGCCCATGCCGCCAGCGCCGCCTTCGGACATTTCAGTCATGCTGACCGGAACATAGGGTCTCATTTCGCCGATGATTGGACGGATGGAGCTGATCCACAGGTTGTTAGGCTTGATGCGATAGATTTCATTAAGGATGCAGGGCCATTTGGCCTGCTCCAGAATCAGGTCGCCCAAGGCATCATACTGATCCTTCTTCTGCTTTGCGGAGCTTTCCGCCGCCTTGATGCCGCTGAGAATGGAGCTGAAGCTCTTGCCATCCTTGCCATTGCCGTTAGTCGTCCCATTCTCAATCTGCTGCAGCTGGTCATAGGTGGCCGCGAAGACTTTCTTGCGTTCGCTCAAGCCCGCGTACAGAACGCCGACCATCAGCGCCACCGCCACGATGGACATGCAGAAATAGGGCTTCTTCCGGTCAAATTCCTGCTGACGCTTCAAAGTAAGAGGAATCAGACTCAGCTCGATGGGGCACTGGCCAACATAGCGCAGACCGACGCCGATGGCCTCGCTGAACATGTGGGCGACCTTCGTGAGCTCCGAAACATCCACCTTCGGTCCCATGGTGATGACCTGGAAGGGGTTGAAGTACTCCACAGGAATGCCCAGCTTCTCCGCGAAGAACGTGTTGCAGTTGGAGATGACCGAACTGCCGCCGGTGATGTACATCTTGATGGGTTTCTGCCCCTTCTGCTGGGCGCGGTAAATGCTGATGGTACGGGCCACCTCACTGTGGAGGCGAGCCATGACGGCGCGAATGATCTTCGCCACATTGTCCGCCGTCTCCGACTCCTGATCCGCATAGGCGCCGCCCAAGGCCACATAGCCGTGGCGCCGCTTCAGCTCCTCCGCCTCCGCCTGGCTGATGCCGAATTCCTTGGCGATCTGCTGGGTGATGGAGTTGCCGGCGATGGGAATCGTTCTGGCGAAGATATGGTCGCCTTCAAGGAAAATCAAATTGGTGCTGCGACCGCCGATGTTGAGCAACATCACACAGTTTCCATCGCCCAAACCGTTGGCGCGGGCCACGTTGTAGCAGGCCGCAGGAGCCACATCCACCAGAATCGGCTTGCAGTTGATGGCCTGAACGGCCATGGTCACCTGCTCCACGATGTCGTTCTTGATGACGACGGACATCACGTCCACATTGTCCGAATCCGGCCCTGAAATGAGCTGATAGTCCCAAATGACCTCATCCACGGAGAAGGGGATGTTCTGGATGGCTTCATATTCCGCGAGCTGGCGGATCTGCTTGCGGTCATAGTTGATGGCGGGAAGGCGGCTGAAACGGGTCAGTGCGGACTGGCCAGACATGCAGAGCAGGCACTTCCTGGCTGTGAAGCCGCCCTCCACCAACATTTGGCGGAGCAGGCCCGAGATGATGCTGGTCCGATTGCTGTCCGGCAGGTCCTCGTCATACTCGCGATATGCGTAGTTGACCAGGACAACCTTGTTGCCAGGGTACATGAACTCACACAACTTGATACTGGTTGCGCCAATATCAATCGCCAACACTCGTTCATTTTTTGCCATAAACCACTATGTCCTAATGATTTGCGATCACAGCCCGCCTCTTTGGCCACCGCCTGGCCTCCAAAAGCTCTCGACCCTTGCAGCCCCCGAAAGCCCCGAAATCCGGAGCCGCCGTGGGCCGCAACGGTCAGACCACGACCTGTTGCACTATATAAAATTCCAATTCCATATCTGAAAGCCGGGCCTTCTCATTTTTGAGAATTTGAGAAAGCCGACAAAAAGAAACAGCTTGCTTCACACTTTACAGCAACTTTTACAAATTTGCAAATCGAAAATTCAATCAAATTTAAAAGTTTTCAAATAATTTTCAATTTTATTAGTTTTTTTGAGAAAAATGGAGGGAGTCGGCGGTCTCCCATCGTTTCCGATCGGAGACCAGCGGGGCGACGGGGCGACGGTTTCCAAAGCGGGTTTCACGACAGGCGGCGGCGACGGCCTGGGGGACTCTGGCCTTTGCGGAGCGGACCAGCGCCTTTTTCTCCATGGTGCGGGAGCTCATCTCCCGATGGGAGGCCACGGCATCGGCACGTCGCTGCTCCGCGCGGGCGTTGGCGATGCGCTTGTCGGCCTCCGCCTGATCCATGGAGAGCCGGGCGGCGATGTTGTCCATCACATCCACATCGGCGATGTCCACGGAGAGGATCTCAAAGCAGCTTTCCTTGTCCAGACCGCGGTTGAGGATCCATTCGGCGATGGCCTCCGGATGCTGAAGGATGTCCCGATGGTTCTGCGCTCTGCCGATGGCGGTGACGATGCCTTCGCCAACTCGGGCGGCGATGGTGGCCTCGCCGGCGCCGCCCACCAGCCGTTCCAGCCGGGTTCGGACGGTGATCCGCGCCTTCACCTCCAGCCGGATGCCGTCCTTTGCCACTCCGGAGATGCCACC
This sequence comes from Lentisphaeria bacterium, assembly GCA_016288215.1. Classification (GTDB taxonomy): domain Bacteria; phylum Verrucomicrobiota; class Lentisphaeria; order Oligosphaerales; family Oligosphaeraceae; genus Tb-RUG-64. The sequence continues at coordinate 15,196 of JAEEYQ010000014.1, forward strand.
CTGTGGAGGGCAGAGAATGACGATGGGGTTCACGTGGCTTTCCACGGCCTTGAGCACATCCCGTCCGGCCAGGTCAATGGCGGCCATTTGACGGAAATCCAGCCGGATGTCCGCCTTTGTGGAGGCGATGACGGCTTCCGTGAGCTGAAGCAGATGGCCGCCGGACAGATGGTGGGTGCACAGTTCGTTCACAGTGACGGGGACGCCGCCCTTGTTCATGGTCTTCAAGCAACTGACAACCACAGGGATGGGGATTCTCTGAAGCTTCATGCGGAACAGGTCCCACCAACTCAAAGAGAGACCGGCCGCCTTTGCCTCAACCCACAGGGAGAAATAGCGGAGGACGAAGCCGATGCAGAAAAGGACGACAAGGCCCGCGATCACCAGAAAACCGCCGATGCACAGCAATGGTACCATCTCTGTCTCCCTTTCTCCCGACACGTCTCGGGTTGCGTTGGCGGTCATTCCGTTGGCCGGCCCCCGCCGCCAGTCCCTTCGGGCGGCCGGCGAAACCTTTATTTGGCGATTCGCCGAATCGTCATCATCTTGCAGCCGTTCGCGTCGGCCACTTCGTCGCTGATGGTCTCCACCTCTGGATCATCCCGCAAGGTCATGTGGACAATGCGGCGTTCGCCCGGCTTGAAGGGGCCGATGACCTTCGGGTCTCCCCACCGCTTGACCTCTTTGGCGGCGTCTCGCGCAATGCTCTCCATCCGAGAGACATCGGGATGCCCGCCCCGGCCATGGCGGGGTTCGGGGCGGGGGGCCACATAGCCGTCCACCTCGATTTGGATCCATTTTGCGGCATCGTCCCCCTGAAGGCGCTGCATCCGGTTCATGACCAGCTCCAGACTCTCCAGATTCTGTCCTTTGCGGCCGATGAGGCGACCGGCCTCCGAGGACTGAAGCACCAGACGGGGGCCATCCTCCGTCTCCGCGCATTCAATGTCGGCTCCAATGCCCAAAAGCCGCAGCATCTCCGCCAAATCGCTCTTCGCTTTGGCAAGTTGTTCCATATCCATCTGGACGCTCCTATCTATCCTGTTGCACGACAAGGATTTGCAGCCAAATCGTCTACTTTGTCTTTGCGGCGGGGGCCGTGACCGTGACCTCCGTCCCGTTCTTCTCCATCTTCCGTATCAGCATGGTCTGGGCCATTCCCAAAAGGTAGCTCACCGACATGTACAGCGTCAGCGCGGAAGGCATGCCATAGAACAGCACCACAAAGAAAACCGACATCATGTTCATCATCTGCGCCTGCTTTGGATCCGCCGACGGCGTCATCTTCTGCTGCAGATACATGGTGACGCCCATCAGAATCGCCAACGGGCGGATGGGCAGAATCTCGGGGGAGAAGGACAGGGTGTCCGGCAGCGAGAGGTCGTTGGCCCACAGGAAACCGGCCTGCCGCAGCTCCACGGCGTTGCGGAAGGTGTTGAACAGCGCGAAGAAGACGGGAATCTGAAGCAGCATGGGGAGGCATCCGCCCAACTGGTTGACGTTGTTCTCCTTATACAGCTCGTTCTGCTTGCGGTAGAGCTTCTGGGGATCGTCTTTGTATTTGTCCCGCAATTCCTTAAGCTGCGGCTGAAGGGCCTGCATCTTCCGCATGGACACCGTGCTCTTGTGGCTCAGCGGCCAGAAGATGACCTTGACCAGAAGGGTCAGGAAGATGATGCCCAGGCCATAGCCGAGACTTGGCGGGAAGCATTTGCTGATCCAGACCAGTCCGAGCAGCAGACAGCGGCTCAGCCATCCCATCCAGGCGGGACGGAAGAAGAAGAATCGGTCCATCTCCATGATGTTGTCCAGCCCATTGCGCATGGCATGGAGCCGCTCGAAGTTCTTGGGGCCGGCATAGCCCGTCAAGGTCCAGGTGCCGGAGGCGCCGGGGTCAAGCCGCGTCTTCGGCAGCAGCGCCTGAATGGCATAACGTCCCGCGGCCGCCGGCTGGACTCCATCGGCGCTCATGGAGGCGATGGATTTGACCTCCACGCCAGCCAAATCCGAATCCGCCAGCCACATGCCCAAAAGGAAGTATTTGGAGTGGACGGCGGTCCAGGTTGCGGGGGTGTAGCGCAGCGCCGCCGCCGTGTCCGGCTTCATTTTGGCGATGTCCCTCATGGTGAACATGCGGGCATGGCTGTTCGGGGTTCCCGCGCTGGCGCCGCCGGCGGACTCCCCCCTGCCCGCCTTTCTTGCGGGAGAGACGGAGGGCGGCAACGCGCCGCCGGAGACGGTCAGCTCGTCAAGAGCCAGCGGAATCTCACCGTCGTTCTTCAAAGAGAACTCATAATGGAATTCATAGGTGTTCTCGCCGGGCCACCAGCGCTCAGTCAGCTCCAGATGGCCATCACGGCTGCGACGGCTCAGCACATAGGCTCCATCTTCCATGCGGCCGCTGCCCTGCGGGGCGAAATCCAGACCGGAGGCCGCCGTGTCCAACACCATGAAAGGATGGTCATAGGCGCCCAAAACCACATGTTCGCCAGTTTCGCCGTTCCGCGGCTTGTCCTGAAAATACTGATCCAGCCAGACACCGACCACACCGCCGCCATCGGGATCCACCAAAAGCGTGGCCTCATCCGGCCGTCTCAGCTCCACAGGTGGCCGAGCCGGCTCCGGCCAGCGGGCAACGCCGCCACCGCCAAGGGACAACGCCTTGCCGGCGGCCGTGTCAACAGCGGCGGCTGGCTCATGGCCCGGCTCCCCTGCCGTCGTTCCATCGGGGCTTGCCGTCTCCGCCGTCGTCGCCGCTTCTCCTGCTGTCTGTTCGGCTGGAGCGGGGGCCGCGGCCTTGCGGGGCACGGGCCGGGGCATGTAAAGGGTCAGGAGCACAAAGGCCAGCAGACAGCCGACCACTCCGATAATCGTGATTTTGTCGTATTTCATAGACTCACGCGCTATTATATATAATAGGTTATAAAGAACGTCTCAGTCGCCGTTCGGCCCATTGCCCTTCTCGGCCTCCGGAACCGGATCGTAGCCGCTTCGGCCGGAGAACGGATGGCATCGGCTCAGCCGCCGCAGCAGCAGCCAGCTTCCCTTCAAAGCCCCATGCCGCGCGATGGCCTGCCGGCCGTATTCGGAGCAGCTGGGCTGAAAGCGACAGCAGGGCCCCAACAGCGGGGAGATGAAATGCTGATAGACACCGATGATCGCCACAAGACAATCCGCCGGCAGCTTGCCCCCCTTCATGGAACCTCCTGCCCCGCGACCGACGGCCGAAAGAGCCCCAGCCGCCGACAATGCCCTCGAATCTCCTCGTAGATCAAATCCAGTTTCACGTCGGACTGCATCCGATGGCGGGGAATCATCACCATCCAACATTCCGTCAGCTCCGGAAACAGACGCCGATACGCTTCCCGAAACAGGCGGCGGGCCCGGTTTCGGACAACCGCCAGGTGACTGTACCGGCGGGATATTAAAAACGCCGCCCTACGCTGACCGTCTGGCGGCTCCTCAAGTCCAATAACCACGCAATACCCTCCCGCGCTTCGACGGCCACTGGCCTTCATGATATCCAGCTGCCGTCGATTGCGCAACCGCGACTCCCGGCCGAAACCCGGATGCCTCACCTTGCTGGCACTGCGCTTTTCCACGGGAACCCCGCTTGGCGTTCGGAACGCCATCATCCGCCGAAAGGCAACGCCCCTTCAGGCGGTCGACGACGCACCGACAAAACGGCGGCGGACACGCGGTCTACAGGGCCAGACGCTTGCGGCCACAACGGCGGCGGTTGGCAAGAATCTTGCGGCCATTGTGCGTCGCCATGCGGGCACGGAAACCAAGTTTGCGCTTGCGGGGAAGGGAATGGGGCTGATATGTCCGTTTCATTGTGTCTTTCCTTTACCTTATTCTACTATATATAGAGACGATGCCTTCAAAGAAAAATCATTGAGTTCGTTAATGTAGCACAGAGTCTCCCATTCGGCAAACTGACACGTCACAATTTTTCAAGATTTGGCTCCGCAAGCGAAAATCTCTCCCCATTTGGCCTGAGGACTCCCTCTCCGCTCTTTTCTCTTCTTGCTTCCCATATCCCGCGTTCCACACCCTGCTTCCCTCCTCTTGTCACCTTCTTCCTTGCCGGCAGGGAAAAGGGGAAGAAATCACCATTGGCGTTCCCCCGTCATCCAGTTTGTTTCGCGAAGCACATTGCAAATGGGCCAAAGCAGACTATTTTGTAGAGGGCGGCAGGCCGACTGACGATAATGTCCGGCCAATGACACAGCTGCCGACAACATCGACACAGCAATTGAAGGAGCGGTGATGAAACGGTATAGTGCTGAGCATCAATGGATTGAGCAGGATGGCGATGAAGCGGTCGTGGGCATTTCCACCTATGCGCAGGAGTCTCTGGGGGATTTGTGCTATGTGGAGTTGCCGAAGATCGGGGCGGCGTTCAAGGGGGGTGAGGCGTTCTGTGTGGTGGAGTCCACCAAGGCGGCCTCTGATGTCTTCATGCCAGTAGGGGGAACAATCATCGCCGTCAACACCGCCCTGGAGACGGATTTGTCGGCAATCAATGAGGATCCGGAGGGAACGGGCTGGATCTGCCGCATCCGCGTCGATGACGCGGCGGAGCTCGAGAAGCTGATGGATGCCGCCGCCTACGCCGACATGGAGAAATAGCATTCTGATTCAACGACAGTCCATGAAAATTTACCTCTTTTTGCACACAGGGCAAAATCGTCATGAATTGTCATAAATTGTCTATTGGCATGAAAAAGAAAAATGCGGGACTGGGCAAAAAAATGCAGGATAACGTTGGCTTTCGGTTTGCAAACCTGCGTTAGACGCATTAAGGTTATATGCATTGCCAGCGGTGTATCCGCGACAGACATGAGGCTGACGCCTTGAAGATAGGGAAATGTCGGCTATATTGTTAAGGTTTTCAGTCTGCCGGTATGCAGACGTGTCCATTTTAAAGAAAGTTTATTTTATTGTTTTGTTTTAGTCAACAAGTGGTTTCGGGGCAACCCGAGGCCCGGCAAACGTCAATCCAATCAAGGAGAAAAAAATGAGCGCAATTAAAATCGTCATCATGATCATTGGTGGTATCGGTGCATTCGTCGGCATGAACAAGAGCAAGGAAGGTGCCACGTGGGGCCAGCCCTTGGCCATTGTCTGCGCCATCATCGCCATCGTGGCAGCTCTGTGGAGCTCCATCGGCACCATGACGGGCGGCGGCCAGTCCTCCATGGGCAACCGCGAGACCCAGTTCCAGACCATCCAGACCCAGAAGCTGGGACAGTACCTGGCCGAGAAGCAGTCCGGCTCCAAGGCCGTCGTGATTCTTGACCCCCTGATGCCCGACACCCCCGAAAGCCCCAACGCCGCCGTCAAAGGCCTGAAGCTGGGCATTGGCTCCGCCATCAGCATCGTGAAGGAATTGGCCCCCGAGCTGCCTGAAGCCTACAAGAACAAGACCGCCGCCATCGGCGATGTGCTGCCCCCCGTGGAGAGCTGGTACACCGCGAAGGCCCTGAACGACCTGCTGAAGGACGCTGGCGATGACTATGACATGATCATCACCTTCATGGGTCTGCCTGCCCGTTTCACCCCGCCCAAAGGCAAGAAGATCGTCTTCGCCGCCGGCAACCTGCAGTCGGTTCCCGCCCTCATCAAGAGCGGTGCCTGCGTCGCCGCCGTTGGCTATCTGAAAGATGCCCAGTATGATGACAAGCCCGTTCCGAAAGACTTCGACGAAGCCTTCAACAAGCGCTATGTCCTCATCACTCCCGAAAACATCGGCGAAGTCATTGACAAGTTCAACCACTAATTTCTGACCGCGATCGGTAACCCTCAGGCCCGGCGCCTTTTCGCCGGGCCTTTTTGTTTATTGGTGTCCGACGGAAAGTCCTTCCAAAGCCATGAACCTGAACTCCCCCTTTGATTCACAGACCGATTTGCAGTTTCCTCTGCTGTGGCATGGCCGTCTCATCACCATCAGCGACGCCCAGAACATCCCTCAGCTGGTTCAGGAGCTTTTCCGCTGTCTTTTGCTGAATGGCCAAATCACCCAAGGCCGCCGTTCCGGCGGCGACCGCTACCGTTCATGGCAGTTGAGCGCCACGCTTCCGGACCGCCCCACCATGGAGGCGCTGTTCCACGGTCTTGAAGAGATTCCAGGCGTCCGCATGCTGATATGACCATAAAATACACAGAATCAACGGATTGCGAACTGCCGCCTGCATGCAGCATCTTCCATTTCTTGATGTTTTCCCGCTATTATCATTCAAACGCCGGTATGGTCAATCTTACTCTGTTCTCATTATCATAGATTACGTAGAAATACAACAATCTACAAAAGCGGTAAGATTATTTCTTTGCTTGATTCCACCATCGTCAAAATGCGGACATGCGCCCGATGACTGGCCTAATGACGATGAGGTTGCCGGCTAGAACAGGTCGCTGTGAGTGCCCGTTCTTGCAAGGGTAAGCACAAGGATGTCGTTCTCCTTGTAGTAGATAAGAAGCCAGTCTGGCGCAATATGACATTCCCTATGTCCTGCATAATCGCCGCCGAGAGCATGGTCATGATACGCTTCGTCCAGTACTTTGCCAGAAGCAAGCATGGCGATGACAGCGTCAAGTCGTGACATGTTCAAGCCGCGTTTTTGCATAAGCTTGTAGTCCTTGCGGAAATGGGAGGTCATCCTGATTGTGTATTTCATGAATTCAAATCTTTTATAAGCTCTTCCACATTCGCGTAGGACTTGGCGTTGGGATCGTGCGCCAGCCGTTCGGCCTCGCGCATTGCCGCAAGAGTTGTTGCATTTGGCTTGGGATACATGCAGATGCGGAACGGTATGGCCTGGTCGCAAACAGCTTGGCGCAGGAACACACTAATGGCAGTGGTCATGTTCAATCCTAGAGCGGCAAACAACTCCTCCGCCTCTTTCTTCAAAACACTGTCAAGTCTGACATTGATTGATGATGTACTCATAATAACAATCTCCTGTAAATCTATTGACGTTACAGAATATAGCAGTTATTCCATAAAATACAAACCACCAGCCAACAAATGCGACCCCACCAGCAGGCGGTAGTGGATGCCACCTTGCGTCACCTTTATTTTCTAAACGCCTTCAATTATCATTCACAAGTGGTTCTATTGTTGCCTTCGTTCCTTCACAAAAATTTACTTCCATCCGCCACGCTTTTCAACCGCGTGCACTGAATGGACGAGGTGGCTCGTCCCAAAAGAAGATTTTGCGTAGGAGATGTTTCATGGTCATGCGGTCAGCACGAAGCCCAAGCCTGGATTACGATAAAAGACCAGAAGAAGGCAAGTGCCTCGAAAATTGAGACACAAAAACACAGGATGATTGAGCGCCGAGGCTTGATCATAGCCCAAACCATGGTCGTGAAAAAGCCAATGGCGCTGATGCAATAAGCTAAAACAATAAGGGGAACAGCTATTGAATTCGGAAGGTACAAATGAGATGTGTAGAGCTCTGAAGCATTAATACACTCAATCACCCAGACCAATTCACAGAGCAGTATGGTTATCAACTGCGTAGCAGCCACAACTCCAACGCCACGTGGCAGAGGCGGCAACAACAAAAACGCCCTTACGCAGATTGCTCCCCAAAGCAGGATCAGGACAAACAGCAGAAATGCGATGAAACCTGGCTCAAAAAACATCATGCAATCCTCTCTATTTCATTTTCTTCCCGCAGGGAGATTGTCCAAATGCTTCAAGCAGAGGCATTAAGGGAGGCAATTCCACACAGCAACAATAAAGCGAACTTGAGTTTCATTGTTTCTCTCTGTAATTTCTGCACAGAGGTCATTCACACTCGATGACCCATTCATTGCTCGCCACTATCCTAATCTACCCTGTCAACCGCGCATTTCAACCGCGTGTCACGAAATGGATGATGTGGCAAGAACGATTAATCTGAACCATTCACTTTTAGGGTGACCTATTCCATGCTTGTTTATGCTCAACTGATGGGACAACCTAATTAGGGAGACTCTAATCTCCGCATATTTGAGTTCAAAATGATGAATATGGAACCCTAAAATGAATGGTTCAGATTAATGTATTGGAATGATGAAGCCGATGTCGTCCGTTGAACGAAGGCCACCGCCGTCGATGCCGTCCGACCCCACGCTCCAGATTCGCACGGCATCCACGGTGCGCCATTCCGTCTTGAATGTATATTTTTGCGGACGCGAAAACTCCGCCGCCTGCTCCTCCGTCATCCCCATTAGCTTTTGCACCTCTGGAGGGATGTCTAACGGCTCCGGATTATCATTTGTTTGAAAGTGTTCCTCTGGCGTCTCGTATTTGCCGACGGTGTATTTCAGTGGCTTGCCAGAGAAGGGATCCTCCGGCAAGTCGTCCATGACGTCTGGCCAACATCCATTTTCGCGACGCGCCAATTCCGCCGCAATCATCCCCTGTGAAATCCGAAATTCCGCAAGTCTGCGTGGCATGGTCTTCGTGCCAACAAGGCGCACTGATTTGGCAAGCATTCTCGCGAAGAGGCCATTTGGCTTCTGAGGGAAGTCTGAAAAGTCATTGATCAGATGGCTTCTTGCCAGCGCCGCCCCTTCCCGTCCAAGCAGCGTGAATGATTCAGGGCAAAACAGGAGCAGCCCACGCATTGAAGATTCCGTATTGTCTATTGTTTCTATCATGCACGAAGCATGGCCCATAATCATATGCTTATGCATGAGTGGAATGTGGCGTTCCTTCTCAATCAACCGTTCCGACTGTTCACGCAGCCACTTCTCATCGGCAAGTCCACTGGCGATAATCCGTGAAAGCGCATCGGTGCGCATGGACTCGATTGCGCCCCATACCATGCCAGAAACAAAGCCATAGTCATTTAGGAATGAGGAAGTTATGTTGTCCATCCGCTGAAGGGCCTGCTGCGCGGAAAGGATATCATTCGCCTCCAAAGAGAGCCGGACGCGCCACAGCTCCAAACGCGCCATTGCCCTGCATTTGGACATGATGTCCGAATATGCCTTGTCATAGGTGGTTCCAAACTCACGTTCAGGCAGTGGTGGCGGTTCGTTGAGCATCTCCTCGCATCGCCGCAGTTCAGGGGATTCCATGAAAGCGGCCTTCCACTGCTTGTTGATTTCAGGTGGCAGGACGGCGTTTGGATAACCGACAATGGCGTCGATGCCGTCATACTGCTCGTTCAGAGTGGTAAACTCCACATTAAGGCCGACAAGTTCGTCCCAAAACGACTGGTCGATTTGGCCGCTCTTCCGATACAGCTCAACAAGCGACGTGTTGTTGATGCCGACTTCCCAGAAGGAATTCAGTTCCCTTTTTGCGTTTCGGTATGAATGCATCGCCTGCAATGCCATGACTACGCTCACAAGATACATTACAGCGAAGACAATCCACAGGGCGGCGACGCCCTTCCCGAAAAGTGTCCTGAATGGCAAGCCCCCTGCCTTCGCGATGACCCTGCCGCAGAGAAGATAAGCGGCCACAAGAAGTGCGATGCAACAGATTGCAGGCAGCCAAAGATGTCCATATCCGACAAGATGGAAGAAGTCGAACTTCGGTGAGACTGCCAAATTGCATGGCTGCAGAAGGGATTGAAGGCTCGCGGCCTTGATGTTGAGATGCAACGCCGCGCCTATCAGTAGCGGAACAAGCGCAAACAGCCAGTCATGAATCTTGACGGCAGGATGGAAGGAATAGACGAGTTCCCAGAAGATAAACAGAAATACAAAGACGGTCGTCGCCATCTTCAGATGCTCAGGGGAAACCGCCCATACCAAGAGAATCAGCATGGCGCACACGAACAAGACGCCTGCGGAAACCTTTGAAATGGCCTTCTTCGGACAGAAGTGAAAGAGGCAAACCAACGAATAAATCACCGCAACGACTGTCAGAAACAACACGACGCCGAACAACGTCGTCCCGATGTTGGTATCGCGCAGGAAGACAGGCAGGGCCACGCCCACAAGAAGCGGCCAGAAGCATCGTTGAAGAATGATGAGAAGCGTCAGACCGAAGAACGCGCCCTGCGCGGCTTCGTCCCAGAAGAAGATTTTGCGGAGGAGGGGCTTCATGGTTGTCCGTATAATTCATGGTTGTTTCGGCGTGGTTCAAAAAAGGGGTAACACCCGCCACCCACAGAAACCACAATTGTACTTAATATAATACCCCCTCAAATTTTACAAACCCCAATTTCTGTTTCTTTTATGGGTTTCAGAGCTGTCCCATAAATGCTGAAAATTGGTGGTTTCAGAGCGCGCAGGCTGTCGCAGATGTCGTTCAGTCTCAGGACATTGGCCAGATGCGCGTACGGCATGGCGCACGACATGGCCATCACATGGCTTGTGGTGCAGAAAGCCGAGTCTGTATCCTGTGCCTGCGGGCAAGGTTTTCAATGATTCTGTCGGGTATCCGGCTTGCAATTTGCACAAGGCTGGACATAGTATGCTTCTGTGGGCTCATGTCACCTCCTGTGGTTGCATGGTAGGCTTCCATCAATTTGTCATGATTCCGCATTTTTCAAGTTTGCCGTTCAGTTATGGGACGGCTGTGAAATATAATTAAACCACGGATTTACATAGTTTTACACAGATTTTATGTGCCAGACTGTGCCAATCTGTGAAATTGCTTACCAAGAAGCAAAAATGAAGTTGGATTTTCGCATAGAGTGGGGTTACCAGTATCTTTACAGCCGCCGCCATTACCATCCCGTTTACAATTGGGATGGCAGCCTTGAATGCAGTGGCGGCGCCATAGAAAGCGTCTATAAGCTGGATTATCCAGTGGTGTGGTATGGTCCTGGCCATTGTGCGGTGGAGACCAAGTTGCCCGAACCGCGCTGGAATAGCGTCACGAAGCGTGGCATTTCAGGCATTCGCGTGGAGGCGGAAGTCGATGACAATGCATGCTTCACCCTGCGTACCACCAGCGGCACATTCGACTTCACGGCAAAGCAACTGCTAGAGGAAAAGAGACTAGTGTACAATGTGGGGCCCAAGTACCTGGGTTGCCATGTCGTCGCCACAATGACTGGCTATCTATGGTTCCGCCCCGCCCCCAAGCCTGGCCAAACCGTGTTTGAGGCGAAGGACCTTGCCTTGCCCAGAAGGGACTGGGCCCGTATGCGCACAGGAGAAATCAAGCCACGGCATGCCTTGGAATTCCAGGCGGAGATACCTGCGCCGAAGAAGGATTTTTCCGAGACCCTTATACACATGCAGGCAATGGCGGCGCCTATCGAGCACACGCCAGGCGCTGAAAAACAGGTCTTCGGCTATTTCGACTTTGAGCTACTCTGCGATGGTAGAAGTATAAAGACATTCAAGCAGTATCTTCGAATGCATGACGACGTCATGCAGATGCTGGACGACATCTGGATACGCATCCAGCTTGCTCCTGGCAAACATAAATTCACATTCATAAATCTTCATGACAAACTGTGCCTGCTTGTCAGCAGACTTGTAATCCAGCAGTCCGAACGGGACCATGGACAACTTAGCATACCCGAATGGACACTGCGCGGCGAGCATGTGATCGGCAAGGTATTTGCCGTCAAGCCAGAACGTCTTGAAGTTGCCCTTCCTGAGCAGACGCTGCAAATCGATGCAAGACCTGGCTGGAACGAGTTTGATTTCGTCTCGGAGAAACCTGGCAGAATGGAGTGCAGCTGCGGTTCGCATACGGCAACGGTGCAAGTCTATGACATCAAGGAAGAAGCGAATCCAATCAAGGTGGGCTTCGACATGACTGCGGTTCCCGCGGATGACAATGGATTCATGGACTGGATTCTTGACTACACGGTGCGCACGCGCATGGGCAACTTCACGGTATTCCGCAGTTTCCTCTACGACCCCGAACACAACGGGGCGGACCTGCCAGTTGATGGCAGGCTCATGCGCAAATGGGGCGAGTTCTGCCGCAGGCACTACCTCTACGCAGAGGCGGCAACGGACTTTGACGACGGGGAACTGAAGGCAGGCGCGCAAGAGTTTTTCCATGGAGCGGGCAAGCATGAGCATACCTACCCCACATACGGTCTTGACCCGACGGAGCCATACGCCGCAGGCAACATGAAGGAGGCAATGCAGCATTTCTTCAAGTGGATTCAACCCCAAATTGACAGGGCGCACAATGCGGGGGCGCAAATGGAGTTCGGCGATGCGTCAGGTGCAATCAGATATACATTCCTCGCTGGAGTGGATTCAGTGCGCGCAGAGACCATGGTCTCCCATACGCAGCATCTGCTAAGCCAAGCCAGGTCCGCTGCAGAGGCGCTCGGCAAGGGCGAATGGGGCGTGCATATTGCAATCCAGCATCCGATACAGCCATACTTTGACACGCACCTGCGCATGTTCTACCTGAGTCTGATGCAGCCTTGGATGATGGGCGCCAACTTCCTCTACGAAGAGGACAGCCTTTTCCAACTTTGGAAGGAGGAGCGCTTCTCATGGGACGATGCCCTTACAAAAGGCAAACGTGACATGCTGCGCGGCTTCTTCCGCTTTGCAAAGACGCATCCCCGCAGCGGCAGATGCGTGCGCAAAATTGCATTCATTGAAGGACGATATGCCGCCCCTTTCAATGGATTCATCTGCGGCAGCGAACAGACGCCGGAATACGCGGTTTGGGGCGCATTTGGAAAAAACGCCCCGGAATGGGGCCATTGCCAGCCAGAGAAATGCAGGCAGGTTCTTGACGTACTCATGCCAGGCGCCTCAACCCAGCCATTGCGGCAGCGTTTCGACAAGCGCAGGTTCTTCTTTTCAGGCACTCCGTACGGCGACTTTGACGAAGCACCCATCGAGGCTTCTGGAGAATATCTATCGCAGTATAAGCTACTTGTCAACTTCGGCTGGAATACACTGATTCAAGAGGACTACGACAAGTTGCTGAACTACGTGAGAAATGGCGGCACACTGCTGACGGGACTGCCCCAGTTCTCAACCCACGTCAAAAGGGAATTTCTGCGTGATATGCAAGACCTGGCGCTGTGGAACAGCGGCGACCTGAGGGAATTCTGCGGCTTTGCAGTAAAGGGCAAAGGCGTTCAGTATTGCGGGCAGTGGAATGGTCCAGGCAGGGAGAATTACAAGGAGCCGGACTTGTCCGCCATGCCGAACAACTCCATAGACGAAGATGGTCCCGCCTATTTGGCGGAAATAGAGAACGGCGATTCGGAAGTGCTGGCGTGGGATGCGGCAACTGGCGCGCCCATGGTGCTTTGCCACAAAGTTGGGAAGGGCCATGTCATCTGCCTGGCATTGTGGGCATATCCAGGACATGAACTGTTCCAGACGTTCTCCGCCACATGGCTTGCACATCTGGCGGAGCAAAGCAAGGGCGACTTATATGTGGACGACCCTTCAAACGAAGTGTTCTGGACAATTTGGAAACAGGATGACAATACCCAGCGCCTTATGCTGCTCAACACCGACTGGACAACCGCCGCCGGCAATACAAAGCACGTTAACATTCACACACCAGATTCCAGCTTCCCGTTGGATATTCAGGAGGGCATCGGCATTATTGTGACAATTGGCAAAGACGGACATTCAATAAGCACCTGTGAGTTTTAATTGTGCCCGCAGCGCAATTGCGGGTATATAATATTATAGGAATATAGGAATAGCAATGCATTATCTAGAAGCGGAGCTTTAAAACTCCCCAGGGAGAGTAACGAATGAAAAAACTATTGACAATGATGCTGCTGACAACCGTCAGCCTGTTGGCGTTTGAGGAAGTCAATATCCTTTCGAATGTGGACTTTGAGGGCGATCCATCGGCGTTTCCAGGCATTCTCGGCGACTGGAATGTCGATTTCTCCGATGCAAATGCGAATCCCCTTGTCCAACTGAAAGGCGAAGGTCCCGACGGGAAGAACGCCCTTCGCATCAACATTCCAAATGGTGAAGTGCTCCGCCAGAAGAATATCGTTCTAGTCGCGGGGGAGAGGTATCGTTTCGGCGCGTACATCCGCACTAAGGGGCTGCAGACACCGACGGCGTCGCTTCGCGTCTGGAACTGTGGCTGGACAGGCGAGCTCATCTCCAAAAACGAAATTCCGAGAGACACGGACGGTCAGTGGGTCAAAGTGGAAGGCGAGGGCGTTCTCCCGCCATCAGTCAATGGCCTTTACACGTATGGCCTCTATGCAAATAGGCCACAGGGCACGATTGACATTGCCTGCCCCTATCTGATTCCGCTCTCGGAGAAAGCCCTGGCGGGTTCCAAAGTCATCAGCGCTGCGGATGTCGACCTGAGCCGAATCGTCCCCGTCACTCCGCTGCTGATGAAAATCGACGCCGCCGACCCGCAGATGACGTTCTACATCCCTGGCCTGACCGAGGACAAGCTCGGCGAATGCGAACTGGGCGTGCAGACGAAAATGGCGGGCGAGACTTCATTCTCGTCATGGAAGGTCTTCGATGTCGACTCCTCGCGGCTCGTCAAGACGCGCCTCGGGAATCTTCCGCTCGGCGAAGGGACCATGCGCGTCGCGCTTCTTGACAGAAACAGCCACAAGACGGTGTTGCAGAATGACTACACAATCCGCGTCATCAACGTCCCACCGAAAGCCAATCTGAAGCGACTCAACAACATGGTCAGCGAAATCCTGACCACGGACCTGAAGAACGGCGAAATCACCTTCGACAACCCACATGAGGGGTGGGTGTTCATCGGGTTCGACAAACCGTACCGCAACGCGACCGCCAAACTCGATGGCGCCGACGAACCCGTTGTCCTCTATCGGGATGGCGAGCCTTCGGACACCATGCGGCTTCTCTCGATCGGCAAGCACACGCTCAAAATCGAAAACGCCCCTGCCGAAGGCGGCCGGCTGATCATTCGCGCCGTTGCGCAGATCATGCTGTATCCGCTCGCCATCTTTTCGGAAAGGGACATCGCCAACTTCCACTACGACATGGATTTCTTCAAAAAGCATCTGCTGCATTCCATCAATCTGATCGATACGGAAGTCTGGCTGCCGAATGATCCGTTCGCATTGGAGGTCGACAGGGAACTCGCCGCGCGGGGTGTGAAGATTGTCGGCAGCCGAGGTCTGTTCCGTTTGGAGAATGAAACCCAGGTCGATAAAATGGTCAAGGGAATCCGCGAGAATCCATCGCTGAACCGCAACTGGGGCCTGACCATCGACGAACTTTCGCTTAACGACTCCATGCCAAGGACTGAAGCGACCTCGGAAGCGTTGTGGCAGTTGACCGACCTGGAGAAACGCGTCTATCTATGGTGCTGCAGCGTCGATGTGAGCACGTTTTCCAATCCGCAAATCCATCATAATCTGCTTTCCGCAGGCTCGAATGTCTCACGGAGCGAAGGAAAGATTTTCTTGGAGACATATGTCGGCACCAAACGCACGGAAAAGGAATTGAATGAATATCTTGAGTACGTCCCCCGCCAGCTGGAGGTCGCAAGGAAACTGGCCCCCGACGCGGCGGAGCGCTTCATGATGCTCATGAGCGGCTATACCACGCCGGAAGTGTGGTGCATCAACAACTATCCCGCCGCCGACATCAAGGTCGTCTTCGACCGCTTCTTCAACATTCTGGCAAACGACCCGAGAATGGATGGCCTCTACGGCATGGGTTGCTACAGCATCGCTCATACGGACGAGGAGCTGGTCCGCTGGATCGGCAGGCTGATGCGCTACTACTGCGTTGAGGGAGGCAAGGAGTCTCTGTCTGAGAAGTACGGCTTCACCTATATTCCAGGCCATCTGAAGGACGGCGACTTCGAGGAGGGATTCGCCCACTGGAAGGCCATGCCTGCCGAAGAGGGTTCACTGGTCCACAAGATTGTCAAGGGCTATGGCGGAAGCGGCATTCAGTGGCGCGTGGGATGCGGCCCAGGCCACGGCGACAACGTCGCGCTGTTCACGAAGAGCGAGAAGAAGCCGAACCTGCTGTCGCAGACCGCCACGGGCCTCACGCCTGGAAGACTCTATTGCCTCACGTTCATGTCCATCGACTACAATGACTTGACGAAGCCGCAGAACAAGCACCTTGACTTTGTCTTTGACGCGATGATTTCCGACGCGGACATCATCCCCGAAGTGAAGTTGATGCGCCGTTGCCCTGAAGTATGGCACGGCACAGACGACTACAAGCCGGGCACGCCCGAAAAGTGCATCCACAGAATCGTCTTCCGCGCCCAAAAGGACACGGCGGTCATCACATTCTCCGACTGGAAGTCGGCGACGGAGCCTGGAGGCCCTGCGGGACAGCAGCGCGTCGTCAACTGGATTGGCCTGAATCCGTATTATGCGGATTGAGTGCCGACGGCATTGCAGCCGCCGCGACAGCCCCAAGACGGCCGCTCGCATTCTGTTTATTCCGTGTCTTCTGTGGACTCCATTCCGATTCTATTCCGCCACTCGAACCACGGAATTGTCTCGGCAACGGATTGTGGGCTCATGGGCGAATTTGCCCAGCTGGACGGCCTCCATCCGGCCAGGCGTGACCAGATAGACGGTGTTTTCCGTCACGTCCACGAGTCGGCTGGCGGTCACGAAAACGGCGCCATGCCGTTCCATGCCCAAATACTCCGGATGGGCGAACATCCCCTTCGTCGTGGTGAAATCATGGGTTTGGCGCTCCACTCGGAGTGGATTCCAAAACACGTTTCCGCAAACACTTGCGCCATCCACATACATGATGTGGATAAAGCCGCCCTCCACAATCAGGTTGTCGCGGATCTCCACATTCCGCACAGGACAATCGTTCCAGACGCCCTGCGCCGTGTCCCGCGGCACCAGTCCCGTCTCAATGCCGCCGCTGCGAATCAAGGTGTTGCCCACAATCTTCACGTCCTGCGGAATCGCGCCCTCCGCATAGCCCCATGACTCCTCATAGACGCTGATGCCCGCCAACACGTCCTCCCACACGTTGTTCTCCAGCAGGCCGCCACCCACGCCCGTCAGCAACGCCCCGCGGGAACGGGAATGGTGGAAATAGCAACCGCGAATCACAAATCCTTTGGAATTATCGACATGCGCATCAATCAGCAGCTGTTCGTCAGGCAGTTTCGCCGCCTCCGCCAGCTCCACCAGATACAGCTGCCCCTTTCCGCGCCAGGCAATCCGCCCATTCGCCTGCGGCGTCATGGCGGCGACTTCCCTGAGCAGTGCCTCGTCATTCAGCGGCGTCACGTCAACGACCATTGACTGCGCCACTTTCTGAAGCAGGCCGATACGGCGCAGAGTGAACGTCATGCCCGCCACGGGCGGTTTCGGCGCGCCGACCACCAGCGTCGTCGGTGACAGCTGTTTCCAGCCATACCGCCAATTGCCGTGAAGATTCAGATTGTCGTCTGACGAATGAGCGCACTCGCAATTCTCCACCAACGCGCCGCGAGTCACGCAGTTGGAATGGAAATGGTCGGCGGTCCCATAATGGACCCGGCGAGTTCCAGGTTTTCGTATCATCCTGACATTCAAGTACTTATTGCCTCCGATGCCGCCGTTCTCCAGAATCCCCATGCCTTGGGACTGCCAGATGTCGATATGGTCGAAGGTCATGGACTCGCAGCCGTTCACATGAATCGTGAACCCCCGCCGAAAATTCAGCGCCACCATCGTGCCCGCCGTCACTTTGCGGTACCGTCCGGTGGCTTCCGTCCACGGGCTTTTCGTGAAATAGGGAGCCAGCTGGGATGGATTCAATGCGACCGTCAGCCGATCTCCATCGTGCAGCGTCGCACCGTCGTGAATCAGCGTGTCTTGTGGAACATATTCGCCTTCAGGCGTATAGAGCGAGAACTGACCGCCGCCCATGCCCGCTTTGGGCCAATCGGGGTCAATCTGCATTTCAAAGCTCGACAAATCGTCCGCGATGGATAAAATCGTCCCCTGAAGATAGACCGGAAGGTCGAAATCAATCTGCAAGTTCTTCAGCGACATGTTCTTGCAGTTTGTGAAAAGAAGACTTTGAGGATTGTCGGCCAATTGGGCCATGGGCCGTTCAAACCACAGGGTGCTGCCCTGCCCCTCCAACGTGAAATCGCTCACGCCGTCGAAATGCCATCCGCTGTTGTCCGCGAAGCGGTACTGGCCGGGCGTCATGCGGAATTCGTGACGCCCCTCCGCGATGGCCGCCGCAACCTGAGCCTTCAGCTCTGCGCCAGCGGCCCGTTGCCGCGCCTTCTCCGCCTCGTCCATGACAAAACCGGAAGGGGCGAGACGGTTGTACGGCGGCGTCTGCTGCGCCCGCCGCCAGGCGGAATTGCGCTCCAGCCGTTCTCGAAGCAGCGCATTCCCCTCCTGCGCCATCGCCGCCATCGCCATCGTCATCGTTGCCGCCGTCAACAACCACCACCCGCTGCTGTTCATCTTGCAGTGCTCCCCTCCAAAGGCCATGTCACGCGAAACGCGCCTAATTCACAGCCCCTTCCGCTCCATATCTTGCAAGTTATCCTTTATCAAGGATATATGCGGCTTGCAAATTGCTTTCGAAGAACCGGATGGCATCATTCATGTAGGGGTCGCGGTGCACGATGTGCTGAAGCATCTCATTGCAACGGTCCTGCGGGATATATCTGGCAAGCAATTCGCACTGTTGCGCCCCCACTTCGGGCATGTAGGTGCACAGCAGCTTGAGACCCAGCTCATGCCGTAACGTCAGCGCAAGAGCCTTGACCTGCTCCTTGGCCGCGGCAACGGTGGCGGGTCTGTCGGACTTAAGTTCAGCGGGAAGCCGCTTGACGTCGGGATTGTCGCTATTTCTGATGAAATTCGCCACCAGAGATGCATCGCTCAGCCCTTCCGCGAAGGTGGTGTGGGAAAGGCCCCCGATGGTGACCAGATTCAGAAGCTCTGGCTGGAAATCCGGCACTTGGGCAGTCCATCCCTTATCGACAATCGGTTGCGCCATCTTCTTCAAATCCTGAATGGCGGCCTCCCGCGTGCTCGGTTCAAGCAGCCGACCGATGATCTCCTTTCCGAGGTGCGGCGTCGTTTCGTCCGCCGCAAATCTGGCCATCATGCTGGTGGCGAGGGAGCCACCAATGTTCAGCATGTTCAGAATCTCCATGTCCGACTTGGTGAGAACCCGCGAGCGAACCAGCTCAAGGGTGGATTCCGGACTGACCGGATTCAAGACAGCCTCCATGACCTCCGGTTTGCTCAATTCCCCTGAAAGCAAGGCGCCCTTCTCAAAATTCGTGCCGTCAGTCGGATCCACCAAATTCTGAATCTTGCTGAATTCGGTCATGCCCATCCTATCATCAAGCGTGAGCTGTCCGGTCATCTTCGGTGGCTGATCAATGTCGATTTTGGGCTTCCCGCTCACCGAGTCAAAGGAGAGAGTCAGATTGACGTTGAAATGGACTCCGGATTTGGATGGATCAAACACTTTCATCTCACCATCCTTCGTGATGAGACGATAACTGAAGAAGCCCTCGTATCCGATTTTATAACTTCCCTCATCAGAACGACTTACAGAAAAATCCATGATATGGGCCATATCTGCGTTGAAAAAGATGTCGCACGGTTCATGCGACATGTTGATGCTCTGCTGCAAGGTGGCCATGAACCCCTGATGCACAATGTCGCTGATGATGCGGCCTGCGCGCATGCCATTCGTCGGGTCCGCCGCAAAGAACTGCTCGATATTGCGGACCATCTCATCATTGCGTGTCTGCCTGATTGAGTTAGGCGTCGACTCATTAGCACGGCTGACAACGGTGTTGCCCAGTTTGAGACCCGTTCCGGCGCGGTGCAAGTCCTTCATCACGCTTTCGAAGGCCGTATTCATG
The DNA here is from genome assembly GCA_016288215.1 of Lentisphaeria bacterium. GTDB lineage: Bacteria > Verrucomicrobiota > Lentisphaeria > Oligosphaerales > Oligosphaeraceae > Tb-RUG-64. The sequence continues at coordinate 34,946 of JAEEYQ010000014.1, forward strand.
TCAGGCATCGTGTCCGTCTTGTCCGCCAGATCCAGAGACGGCTGCAAAGCCTCGCACATGGCGTCCTTGAAAGCCCGCTTGAGCGTGATATCGAAAGGCTGGCCGTTGTCCATGTCCTTGGCGATCGTCCGCTCTTCGGCCATCGCGGTCTTGATGCGCTGCAGAATGTCCTTCGCCTCCCGAACGCCCAGCTGTTGGCCGCTTGCGCTGATGCCGTTCTCGTCGATGCCCAGTTCCCGCCGCAGGTTGGTCAGCACCTCCCCTTTGCAGTGATAGGTGTCCATCACGCTCTCATAGAACGCACGGCGGACCGCATTGTTCTCCTCCACGCTGGGCTTGCTGTAGAGCCCGAAATGCCGCGCGAAGAAACCGCCACCGTAGGATTTGACCGAAGTCCCGTTGTCAGAGAGCTTTACAAAACCCTGTATCTTGCTGGTGTCCAAAGTCCGCTGAAATGAGTCTATTGAAATAGGCATGTTCTTCGAAGCTCCTTATGAAATTGACGAAAACCCGATTCGGATGACACGTATCCTCTATGCACGCCAAACACAAACAGCGAAAAAACTCCGTCTTTTCAGATTCTCAGAAAATTCGACGGGATGGCCTCCTTCTCGTCGGAAGCCGTGGGGGCCGGCCTGTAGTCCGCCAGCAGCGACTTCCATTGGGCCAACGTATCCACAAATCCGTTGATTATTTCTATAAATACCTCATACTCAATGGGTTCCAAAAGAAAGGACTGATTGAGGCAAAGCATGGACGTTTCAGGATTGACGGACAGCGTGGCACCGCCGGTGCCCCTGAAGAGGTAGTTCGCCTTCAGCGCGGCCAGTGCCAACGCGGGACACATCTCTTCGGCAAGTTCGCCCACCTCCGCAAAGAGAAGGAGACGGTTCCCTTCGATGATGTGGATCATGGAGACCTTCATTTCATCCACAAGAATGGTGCAAGTCTCTGCCTCATCAAGAGTTAGTTCTCCAAGTCCCGTGTCATCTCCAAGCTGCTTCAGCAAAACCTTCAGTTCCATAGCGCCTTTTCCTTCAGAGTGATTGTTGAGAAAAGATTGTCGAGCCCTATATTCCTATATTATATATATTGTATATAGACGTGGACATGCCATGCGACCTTCTGACACCCAACCCGACTCCATGACGAACTGCTCAACCTAATCTCTTCCGATTCGGCCGAACTGTTACATCATGGATTCGGGATTTCAGCGGCCTCTTGCCGCTGAATTTTCATAACATATTGATTATCAATGACTTATGCAGTATACGTATTGGCGGTGGTGTTGCCGCCGTGGCCAGTCCAGTTCGTGTGGAAGAACTGGCCTCTGGGGCAGTCCACCCGCTCGTAGGTGTGGGCGCCAAAATAGTCCCGCTGAGCCTGAAGCAGGTTGGCGGGCAGGCGGTCGCAGCGATAGCCGTCGAAATAGCTCAGCGCGGAGGTCATGCAAGGCATGGGGACGCCAGTCTGGAGGGAGATGACGGCGATGCGGCGCCACGCGGCCTGCGCCTTGTCCATCACGTCTTTGAAGAAGGGATCCAGAAGCAAGTTGCTCAGGTTCGGATTGCGGTCGAAGGCCTCTTTGATACGGCCAAGGAAGCGGGAACGGATGATGCAGCCGCCCCGCCACATCAGGGCGATGCCGCCGTAGTTCAGATTCCATCCATATTCGGCGGCGGCGGCCCGCATCAGCTGGTAGCCTTGTGCGTAAGACACGATTTTGGAGGCATATAGCGCCTGCCGCAAATCCTCCACCAACGCCTCAGGGCAACCGCTGAAGGGCGTCGTCTGCCCTTTGAGGATGCCGCTGGCGACCACCCGCTCCTCCTTGATGGCGGAGAGACAGCGCGCGAAGACGGCCTCGCCGATGAGCGTCAGCGGCATGCCGGCGTCCAACGCGGCGATGGCGGTCCATTTTCCTGTGCCCTTCTGGCCGGCGGTGTCCAAGATCTTGTCCACGACCGCCTCGCCGTTCTCCGCCTTATAGCCAAGGATATCTCTCGTGATTTCAATGAGATAGGAATTCAGTTCCCCTTCGTTCCACTGCGTGAAGACCTTGTGCATGGCCGCATTGTCCATGCCGATGGACTTCATCAGATGGTAGGCTTCGCAAATCATCTGCATGTCGCCGTATTCGATGCCGTTGTGGACCATTTTCACGAAATGGCCCGCGCCATTCTCCCCAACCCAGTCGCAGCAGGGTTCGCCGGCGTCTGTGTGGGCGCAGATGGTCTGCAGGATGTCCTTCACCAGCGGCCATGCGGCGGGAGAGCCGCCAGGCATCATGCTGGGGCCGTTCAACGCCCCCTCCTCGCCGCCGGAAACGCCCGTTCCGATGTAGAGCAGCCCTTTGCTCTCCAGATAGGCGGTCCGCCGCGCGGTGTCCTGAAAATGGCTGTTGCCGCCGTCAATGACCACATCCCCCGGCTCCAGCAGGGGGATCAGCTTCTCGATGAAATCGTCCACGGCCTGTCCGGCCTTGACCATCAACATGATGCGACGGGGCGTCTTCAGGCTCTGCACCAATTCCTCCAGACTATGTGCGCCAATGATGTTCTTGCCGCTGGCACGGCCCGCTATGAAATCGTCCACCTTGCTGACGGTGCGGTTGAAACAGGCTACCGCAAACCCCTTGCTCTCCATGTTGAGAATCAGATTCTCCCCCATGACGGCCAGGCCAATCAAACCAATGTCTGCCTTTTGCATGACGTGCTCCTTCAATGTGTTGTTTTTGGCCGCGTCCTCTCATTGAGGTCGCAGCTATGCTACTCTAAATGGATACATGCGACATCAAAATAACGTATTGCCTTCCGACAATTTGTCAACCAGACTCATAGCTCCACTTGTCTTATATCATGTTATTGGTTACTGGAAAGCAATGTTCCCCCACATGAATCCCCTCTTGCGTCCCGTTTCTTGCGTCCTGTGTCCCGTATTCCATAAGATTGTCAAGAGGGAAATCCGCAGTGTCGGCGTTTTTCATCGAAAGTGGTCTTGACAGACGGAAATGACGGTGTATCCTATTGCATGACATGGAAATGACACCAATTGGAGATTTCTCCCCATGACTCGTGCCATTGCAAAAAGCGACAAGATTGACAGCTCACGCCCCATTGTCAGAGGCCGCGCACACTGTCTGCCGTGGCTTTTGGCGGTGCTGTTGCTGTTCTGCGGGATTGCGGCCGCCAACCTGCCGGTGGTCTGCGACGGCTCCTGCGGCGTCTGCCCCTGCACGGGCAACGGCGGCGGGAGACCGGAGGGACTATCCTTCCTCGACCCCGTGCGCGGCCGGGCCATCGGCGGCGTCCCCGCCATGCCCCGCATGCTCAGCGCCGCGACGCCCGCCAGCGGCATTGTGTCGGAAGTCCGTGAGACGGACATCCACGGCAACACCACCGTGACCACCACGTACATCGACCGCGCGACGAAGACCGTCACGACGGAGCGGCTCTCGCCGGAATCCAGCGTTACCGAGCGGCAGGTGTCCGTGAACGGGCTGGTGGTCTCCATCCGCTCCAAGTCCAATCTGACCACCACATTCGGCCATGACGGCCTGCGCCGCCGGATTTCCATAACTGACCCGCGCACAGGAACTTCCGCCATCACGTACAACGCGGCGGGGCAAATCTCCGCCGAGACCGACGCGGCGGGCAACACCACGGCATACGGCTATGACAGCGCGGGGCGGCTGGCGTGGAGGCGGAACGCGCTGAACAAAACCGCCCATTACGCCTACAACGCAAG
>JAEEYQ010000015.1 GCA_016288215.1 Lentisphaeria bacterium
CCATGGAGAGGTCCTTGAGGTGGTTGAGGCCGGAGAAGACCGACAGCTTCGTGAGCTTCGTCACGCCGGTCATCATGAGGAAGCGGATCTTCTCGGAGTTGCTCTTGAGCTTCTCGTAGAAGTCGTGGAGGACGGAGCGCGCGCGGTGGAGCGTGGGGAGGTCGTCCAGGAACTTGGCCACCGGCTCGTCGTACTCGTCGATGAGCACCACGATCTGGCCGGTGGGCGACTTCTTGGCGGCCGCCTTGATGAACTCCTCGAAGTTCGATGCGGCCTCCAGGCCATCGTCATAGCGGTGTCCCGCCTTGTCGCAGAGAGACTTGACCAGGCATGTCAGTGCTGACTCAAAGCCTTCGAAGGTCGTGCCGTTGGCGCTGGACATGGTGAAGCTGTAGACGGGATGGCGCCGCCTCTCGTCCCAGCACTCCCATGGCAATGTGTCGAGGGCGAGGCCCTTGAAGAGCTCGCGCCGCCCCTCGAACATCGCCTTCAACGTGCTGATCATCAAGGACTTGCCAAAGCGCCGCGGCCGTGAGATGAAGAGCTGCTGGTCCACGTCGTTCGCCAGCTCGTAAAGTAGACCCGTCTTGTCGACGTATTTCGCCTTCGCGTTCTGAATCAAGGTCGGAAAATCGTAGATTCCTGTTGAAAGCTGTCTTATCGCGGGCTTCTCGTCCATGTCGTGCCTCCTTGGCGTTGTCGGCCAATTGTCTAACGCCAGTCATACTATAATGCAACAAAATGAAACCTCCAGCGGAATAGAGAGGTGGGAGGAGTGGGCATGGCCATAGCCAAGAGGAACGAACGCTTCTCCATGTTCAAACATGGATACTTCCGCTTTCATGGAAAAATGCCGTTTTGGAACTATATTTTTGTTGTTAAAAAAAGGTGGTTTTGACCGAATTTTCTCTGTTTCCCTGCGTGGAGTGAAGAAAAATCGGGAAAAATCACCGAATGAAAACCGGAAAAATCACCGAATGAAATTGGGAAAAATCACCGAATTCTGATTGTGACATCAACGGAGGCCGTGACCATGGGCAGACAAGTGAAATACCGCAATCGAATTGCCGACGATATGTTGAGACTGAAGCTTTCTGCCATGGGAGCAGTGTTGGTGGAAGGGGCGAAGTGGTGCGGAAAGACCACGACATGTGAGCAGCAGGCCCGAAGCATCATCTATATGGCGGATCCGGCCATGCGTTCCGAATATCAGAAATTGGCCGAAATAGATGTCAATACGCTACTTGCAGGAAAAACACCTCGGCTGATTGATGAATGGCAGGATGCTCCGCAACTATGGGATGCCATCCGCTTTAAAATCGACCATGGTGGCGGGGATGGTCAATTTATTCTGACAGGAAGTGCGGTGCCGCCAAATACGGACAAAATCGTCCATTCAGGCACAGGACGATTTGCGCGGATAAAGATGCGTCCCATGAGCCTTTGGGAATCAGGGGAATCCTCTGGAACCGTTTCGCTATCTGCGCTTTTTTCTGAAAATCCATTTCAACCGGCTGAGGCGCGGCCGATTCCGCTTGAGGAAATGGCGTTTTTGATTTGCAGAGGGGGGTGGCCACAGACGATAGGGCGGACAGGCGAGAGGGCCCTGATTACGGCGCAGGAATACGTGGAGGGAATCATTGAAAGCGATATCTCTCGAGTTGACAATGTGTTGCGAAATCCCGACCGAACTCGGCGGATTCTACGTTCCTGCGCACGTCTCCAAGGGACGATGGCAAATGCGACCGCTATTCATAAAGATCTTGAATCCAATGAAATCCAACGTTATGATGATGACACGATTCAGGCGTATGTGAATGCCTTGAAGAAGATTTTCGTCATAGAGGATTTAGGGGCCTGGTGCCCAAGTCTCCGTGCCAAAGGCGCGATACGGACTACGGACACCCGCTTCTTCGTTGACCCTTCCATTGCGGCGGCGGCCATGGGCATTGGCCCAGGGAATTTGTTGAATGATCTGCGTTCCTTTGGCTTTTTCTTTGAGGCGTTGGCAGTCCGCGACCTCCGTGTCTATATGGATGCATTACGAGGGCATGTGGAAAAGTACCATGACAAGTCCGGACTGGAATGTGATGCTGTGCTTCATCTTCCAAATGGCAAATATGCCCTGGTTGAGATCAAACTTGGTGGTGAAACATTGGTGCAGACGGGAATGGACGCATTGGATAAGTTGGATTCGCTGATTGGCAGGAAAGGCATCCCAAAACCTTCGTTCAGAATGGTGCTGACGGCCACGGGAGGTTTCGCCTATTCCCAAAATGGAATCATCATTTGTCCTTTGAGCTGTCTGCGTTCGTGAGCCGACCGTGCCATAGCATGCATAATGCCATGTGTTTAGTTGCTAACTATCTCAAATCCAATATGTTGGAAAATTGGAATTCCAAATTTCCCCAAATGTGAAAGCTTTTTTGGGGTTACGGACGCGGGATGACATAGCACAGGACGCTGACCCACTGGCAGGCGATGCCGCCCAGAACGAACACATGCCATATGGTGTGCATGTAAGGCGTTCGGTCCATCACGTAAAAGATGCAGCCCAAGGTGTAGGCAAGACCGCCGCTGGCCAGAAGAATCAGCCCCGGTTTCGCCAGATTTGTGTAGACGGGTTTGAAGTGCAGGACAATCATCCATCCCATGACCAGGTAGATGGGCAGAGACACATATTTGACAACCTGCGGCCACACCGTCTCGATGACAATGCCGCAGACGGCCAGGGCCCATTCGATGCCGAAGATGGTCCAGCCCATGGCATCGTGTTCCATGGTCACAAAGACATATGGCGTATATGTCCCTGCGATAAGAAGATAGATGGTGCAGTGGTCAAAGATTTGGAACACCCGCTTGGCGCGGAAATTCGTCAGCAGGTGGTACATGGTGGAGCTAAAGGTCAGCAGGATGAGCGTCGCGCCGTAGATGGAGCAGCTGACCACATGCCACACATTGCCGTAGCGGCTGGCGAAGACGACCATCAGCACCAGCGCCACAATGCCCAAAATCACGCCGACAAGATGGCTGAGCCCGTTGGCCCACTCCTCGCCGCGCGTGCGGTGAAATTCCTCTTCACACAGCTTTCGGAACGCCGCATCCTTCTCTTCCGGAGTCAACTTTCGTTTTGCCATGCCAACATTCTCTAATTACCAAAATTTCCGTTTCAGTCATTGAAAGGAAGCTTTTCGCTTCGGCCCATTACTTTACTTCCCAGACAGAAAATTGCCACGCTGCAAAGTAAAATTGGCACAAGCAAGAAGATGCGGCAATGTGGGCTCCTCTTTGAGGAATTGATTCATAACATATTGATAATAAACATGATACATAAAAACGTTTAGGCGTTGACATGGACACCTGCTATGGCGCGGCCAGAGGGCTCGTTCATGTTGCGGAAGGCGGCGTCCCATTCCAATGCCTTGGCGGTGGAGCAGGCGACGGAGGCCTCATGGGGCACACAGGCCGCCGCGGACTCCGACGGGAAGAACTCCGCGAAGATGCTGCGGTAGTAGTACTCCTCTTTGGTGGAGGGCGTGTTGACAGGGAAGCGATGGGCGGCTTGGGCGAATTGGGCATCGGTGACCTCCTTTGCGGTCATGGCCTTGAGCGTGTCAATCCACGAATAGCCCACGCCATCGGAGAACTGCTCCTTCTGCCGCCAGGCGATTTCCGGGGGCAGCATGTCATGGAAGGCCTCCCGCAGAATCCACTTTTCGATGGCGGCGCCGCCGTGGCTGCCCGTCGTGGGCGGCAGAATGCGGCCGCGGCACATCTTGTCGGCGGGATTCAGGTTCATGGCCACATCGAGAAACTCCTTGTCCAGAAAGGGGACGCGGCCTTCCACGCCCCATGCGGCCAGCGCCTTGTTCGCCCGCAGACAATCGTAGAGGTGCAGTTTGCCGAGTTTGCGCACCGTCTCCTCGTGGAACTCCTTGGCATCCGGAGCTTTATGAAAATACAGATAGCCGCCGAAAATCTCGTCGGCACCCTCGCCGGAAAGCACCATCTTGATGCCCATGGCCTTGATGGCACGGGCCATGAGGAACATGGGCGTGGAGGCGCGCACGGTGGTGATGTCGTAGGTCTCCAGATGGTAGATGACGTCCGGAAGGGCATCCAGCGCCTCCTGAATGGTGAAATGGATTTCGTGGTGGACGGTGCCCAAGAACTCCGCGGCCGTCCGTGCGGCCGCCAAGTCGGGGGCCCCCTCCAGTCCCACGGCGAAGGAATGGAGGCGGGGCCACCACGCCTCCTGCGTGTCGTGGGTCTCCACCCGTTTGCGGGCGAATTTCGCCGTGATGGCCGCAATGACGGAGGAGTCCAGCCCGCCGGACAGCAGGACGCCGTAGGGGACATCGCTCATCATCTGCGCTTTGACGGCCCGCTCCAAGGCGTTGCGCAAGGCGTCAATGGAGGAAATGTTGTCCTTGACCGCCTCAAAGTTGCTCCATGGACGATGATACCACGGCTCGGGCATGGTCATGCCGCTGGCCAGCAGCTGTCCTGGAGGAAATTCCGCCAGCGTGCTGCACTGTCCTTCCAACGCCTTCAGTTCGGAGGCCACATAGTATTGGCCGTCGTTGTCCCATCCCTGATAGAGGGGGATGACGCCGATGGGGTCGCGTCCGATGAGATAGCTGTCGTTGCGGGCGTCGTAAAGGGCGAAGGCGAAGATGCCGTTGAGCTTCTCCAGAAACTCCTTTCCGTATTTAAGATACAGGGGGATAATGACTTCGCAGTCCGATTTGGTTTGAAACGCATAGTCCCCTTTGAGTTGCTCCCGAAGCTCGCCATGGTTGTAGATTTCGCCGTTGACGGCCAGAACAATCTGTCCGTCGGGGCTGAACAGTGGCTGCTTGCCGGAAAGGGGGTCAATGATGGCCAGCCGCTCATGGGCCAGCAGGGCCCGCGGGGACTCATAGACTCCCGACCAGTCCGGCCCCCGATGGCGAATCTTTCCGGACATCTGCAGAATCTTCTTGCGCAGCTCGTGGCTCTTTCCCGCCACAAGATCAAAAATTCCAACAAAACCACACATGGCGACACCCCAAATGCTGTTCAACGTTCAATGCGGCCTGTACGCGCACCTATATATATGGTATATAATAGCAGGAAACGTGCCAAGTTGTAAATTTGGAATTAGAAATTAGAAATTAGGAATTAGAAATTAGGAATTAGGAATTAGGAATTAGGAATTTTACTAGAGCTTCTAGAGTTAGCTAGGCCATTGGTTTAGATTACAATTATTGTAGCAAACAGTGCATTTTATACAAAAAGTGTAAAACCCGTTCAAAAAGTTTCCGCAGGAGGCGTTGTTGTCATGTTATATCATTATGATGTAAATTATTGCAATAAATGAAATTATAGGTTTGAATTAATGCGTTTTCATTGCCATTGGCATGCATTTTGCTGTTGTATTGCACTGAATTTTGGCTTCAGAACAGGAAATGCACCATGTCACAGATTTTCATTCCCAAAGACCGCGCCCTCTACCGTTTCCAGCAGGAGCATGACGCCTGCGGCGTGGGACTTGTCGCCGACCTCAATGGACACGCCACCCATGACATTGTCCAAAAGGGCATCACGATTCTGACTCGGCTGATGCACCGCGGGGCGGCAGGCAGCGATCCGGAGACGGGAGACGGAGCGGGATTGTTGTTGACGATTCCAGACGCCTTCTTCCGAAAGAATGCGGGCTGTTCGCTGCCTCCTCATGGCCACTATGGCATTGCCATGTTGTTTGGCGGCCAAGGGGAGGAGGAGGCCATCGAGACCGTCATTCGAGGGGAAGGCGGCGTGGTTTTGGGCTGGAGGACCGTTCCCGTGGTTCCAGAGGAGATTGGCCGAAAGGCACGGGCCAGCTGCCCCGCCATCCGTCAGCTTTTCATTGGCGACGGCAGCCGCGGAGACAATGCCGCCTTTGAGCGGAAGCTGTTTGTGATGCGACGGCTGATTGAGAAGCGCCGCGGGGACCTGTACATCTGCAGCATGTCCTCCCGCACCATCGTCTACAAGGGGTTGCTGTTGGCGCCGCAGCTGGAGAAGTTCTATCCGGACCTTTCAGATCCGCTGTTCTGCTCCTCCATGGCCATCGTGCATCAGCGCTACAGCACCAACACCTTTCCGACGTGGCAACTGGCCCATCCGTTCCGCTATCTGGCCCACAATGGAGAAATCAACACCCTGCGGGGCAACCTCAACGCGATGGCCGCCCGTGAAAAGCTGCTGAAGAGCCCGCTGTTTGGCGATGATTTGGCCAAGCTGCTTCCGTTGATAGACCCTGGCCAGAGCGACTCCGCCTGTCTGGACAACATGCTGGAGCTGCTGGTGGCGGCGGGGCGCCCGCTGGAGCACGTCATGCTGATGCTGATTCCGCAGGCGTGGGGCGAAAAATACTACATGGGACGGGATGTGAGGGGCTTCTTCGAATACCATTCCGCGCTGATGGAGCCATGGGACGGGCCGGCGGCGGTGGTCTGCACGGACGGCGTCAACGCAGGGGCGATTTTGGACCGCAATGGTCTGCGCCCCGCCCGCTATGTGAAGTGCAAAAGCGGACTGTTCGTGCTTGCCAGCGAGGCGGGAGTTCTGGACATTCCGCCGGAGGACGTGGAGTCCAAAGGGCGGCTGAAGCCCGGAGAAATCATCTTTTTGGACATGGCGGGGCACCGCATCGTCAACGATCCGGAGGTCAAGAACCGACTGGCACGCAGCCGCCCCTATCGCCGTTGGGTGGAGGAGAACCGCCTCTCCGTCCATGGGCTGTTCACGGAGATCACAGCGTCGGAGCCGGAGGGGGACTTGCTGGCGCGGCAGCAGTTCTTCGGCTACACGCGGGAGGATTTGGAGCTGATTCTGAAGCCCATGGCGCGGGACGGCAAGGAGCCCGTGGGCTCCATGGGGAACGACGCGGCGCTGGCGGTGCTTTCCGAAAAGCCGCAGCTGCTGTTCGCCTATTTCAAGCAGCAGTTTGCGCAGGTCACCAATCCGCCCATCGACCCCATCCGCGAGGAGCTGGTCATGAGTCTGATGACCTACATCGGCAACAAAGGGAACATTTTGGCGGAGACGCCGGAGCATGCGCGGCTCATCAAACTGCGCCGTCCTGTCCTGACCAACGACGAGCTGCTTCGGCTGCAAAACTTTGGGGCGCAGGGTTATGAGTCTTTGGTTCTGCCCTGTGGCTTTGACGTCGACGGTGGCGACAAGGCGCTGCGGGCGGCATTGAACCGGCTGGCGGCCCAGGCGGTGGAGGCGGCTCAATCCGGCCACCGCATCTTGATTCTCTCCGACCGACGGCTGCCGGAGGGGATGGCGGCGGTACCCAGTCTGCTGGCCTGCTCCGCCGTCAACCGTGCGCTGACGGAGGCGCGGCTGCGGCCGGAGACGGGAGTTATCGTCCAGTCGGGGGAAGTGCGGGAGGTGATGCATCTCGCGTTGCTGCTGGGCTTTGGCGCAACGGCGGTCAATCCATATCTGGCCTTGGAGAGCGTGACGGCCCTCTCCCGCGCCGGTGTCGTGGAACTGGATCCAGTCACAGCGGCGGGAAACTATATCCATGCATTGGACAAGGGGCTGCTGAAGATCATGTCCAAGCTGGGCATCTCCACGCTGCGGAGCTATCGTTCCGCGCAGGCCTTTGAGGCGGTGGGACTGAACAAGGAGTTCATTCAGGAGTTCCTGCCGGGCACGGTCAGCCGCATTGGCGGCATCGGCCTGAAGGAAATCGCGGGGGAGGCCGTCTGGCGGGCGCGGCATGTGAATCCCGCCGAAATGGTTCTGCCCAGCGGCGGCCAATACCGCTATCGCAAGGATGGAGAGGCGCATCTATGGACGCCCCAGTCCCTTGCGGCGTTCCGTCAGGCCGTGCAGACCAACGACAGAGCGAAATTCGATGAATACAGCCGGCTGATTGACGACCAGGCGAATCATCTCTGCACTTTGCGCGGCCTTTTCCGTTTCCGCAAGACCGCGCCGATTCCGCTGGAGGAGGTGGAGAGCGTGGAGAGCATCATGACCCATTTCGTGTCAGGGGCCATGAGTCTGGGCTCCTTGAGTCCGGAGGCCCATGAGACCATCGCGTTGGCCATGAACCGCTGCGGCGGCATGAGCAACACAGGGGAGGGCGGAGAGAACGCGGAGCGCTTCGGCACGGAGCTGAACTCCGCCATCAAACAGGTGGCCAGCGGCCGATTCGGCGTCACCATCAGTTACTTGCGCAGTGCCAAGGACATCCAGATCAAGATGGCGCAAGGCGCGAAGCCGGGGGAGGGCGGCCAGCTGCCCGGCCACAAGGTCAATGACTTCGTGGCGAAACTGCGCCATGCCATGCCGGGGGTCACGCTGATCTCGCCGCCGCCCCATCATGACATTTATTCCATAGAGGACTTGGCCCAGCTGATTTACGACTTGAAGAACACCAACCCGAAGGCGCGGATTTCCGTCAAGTTGGTCTCCGAATTGGGCGTGGGCACCGTGGCCGCGGGCGTGGCCAAGGCGAAGGCGGACGTGGTGTTGATCTCCGGCCATGACGGCGGCACCGGCGCCTCCCCCCTGACCAGCATCAAATATGCGGGACTGCCGTGGGAGCTGGGCATTGCGGAGGCGCAGCAGACCTTGACGCTCAACGGGTTGCGGAAAAATATCCGGCTGCAGGTGGATGGACAGCTCAAGACGGGGCGGGACGTGGTCATCGCCGCCCTTCTGGGGGCGGAGGAGTTTGGCTTCGCCACCACGATTCTGGTCTGCATCGGCTGCGTCATGATGCGTCAGTGCCACAGCAACACCTGTCCCATGGGCGTGGCCACGCAGGATCCGGAGCTCCGCAAGCGCTTCGCGGGCAAGCCGGAGCACATCATCAACTTCCTCCGTTTCGTCGCGGAGGATGTCCGCGCCTATCTGGCCCAGCTGGGGCTTCATTCCCTTGATGAGGCCTGTGGACGAAGCGACCTGCTGGAGACCAACCATGCCATCGACTTCTTCAAGTCGGAGCATCTGGACTTCAGCGGCATCTTCCAGCCGGCGGAAGGCGGCCCGCGCCACTTTGACTCCGAGGCCCCGCGGGAGGAGCTGCAGAATTTCGACCGTCGCTGTCTGCTGCCACAGCTGCAGTTGGATGGCCGTCCAGAGCGGATTCAGGTTCCCATCGCCAATTCGGACCGGACGGTGGGAACGGAGCTCTCCGGCATCGTCGCGGAACGCTTCGGCGCGGACGGCCTGCAGGAGGATACCATTCAAATTCATTTGCAAGGTGTTGCGGGGCAAAGCTTTGGTGCATTTCTTGCCCCTGGGGTCACCTTGGATTTGGAGGGAGAGGCCAACGACTATGTGGGCAAAGGGCTCTCCGGCGGCAAAATCGTCATCCGGCCACCGAAGGGGCTGACGACGGAGCCGGAGAAGAACGTCATCGCCGGCAACGTCATCGGCTACGGCGGCACATCGGGGAAGATTTTCGTCAACGGCATCGCGGGGGAGCGCTTCGCCATCCGCAACAGCGGCATGACGTTGGTGGCCGAAGGCATCGGCGACCATGGCTGCGAATACATGACGGGCGGCCGCGTGGTGGTTTTGGGCCGTGTGGGCGTCAATTTCGCCGCCGGCATGACCGGAGGACTGGCCTATGTCTTTGATGAAGACGGCCATTTCGACCTGTCCTGCAATCCAGACGGCATCGATTTGGAGAGCATCGAGCCGGGCAGCGAAGGCGAGGCGGAGCTCAAGGCGCTCATCGGAGAGCATGTGAAGGAGACAGGAAGCCCCTATGCGGCCCGCATGCTGGCGGACTGGGAGCAGTATCGGGACAAGTTCGTCCGCATCTTCCCTGTGGAATACCGTGCCGCGCTGCAGCGCCATGAGGAAGGGCAACCGTTGTAGGCAGGGTTGTTGCTGAAATTTGTAAGTAACTGATAATCAATATGATATGATAAAATAACAGAGAAGCCCCCATGTTGCAGATTCAACGCCTCCATGACATTTACCGTCCCGTTGACGAACGTCGACAGGATTACCGCGAGGTGGAGCGGACTCTTTCTCCGGAGGAGGTCCGTCGCCAGATGCAGCGCTGTCACAATTGCGGAATCCCCTTCTGCCACGGCAGCGGCTGCCCTTTGGGCAATGCGGTTCCCGATGTCAATGCGGCGGCCGCCACCGACGATTGGACAACGGCCTATCGCATTCTCTCCCAGACCAGTTTCTTCCCTGAATTCACCTGCCGCGTCTGCCCTGCGCTGTGCGAGGCGGCTTGCTGCTGTTCGGTGACGGAGGAGGCGGTCATGGTCCGACAATGCGAGAAGCGGGTCATTGAGATGGCCTTTGAGCGGGGGCTTGTGCAGCCGGTTCTGCCCTATGTCCGCAACGGCAAGACCATTGGAGTCATTGGCAGTGGCCCTTCCGGCCTGTTTGTGGCCGAAGGGCTGAATCGGGCCGGTTTCACGGTGACGGTCTATGAGGCCAACCACCGGCCCGGCGGCCTGCTGCGCTACGGCATTCCGGATTTCAAGCTGGACAAGGCGGTGGTCGATCGCCGCATCGCCCTGATGGAGCAGGAGGGAATCCGTTTCGAGACAGACACGCGGGTGGGCAAAGACATCTCCGCCGCCTATCTGCTCCGTCGCCACGACGCCATGGTCCTGGCCATTGGCACCACCGCTCCGCGGGATCTCCAAATCCCTGGCCGTGAACTACATGGCATTCATTTCGCATTGGAGTTCCTTCAGGGGCAGAATCGGGTCAACAACGGAGAGTTGGCCACGCTTCCCGTGAACGCCAAAGGCAAGGACGTGCTGGTCATCGGCGGCGGTGACACAGGCAGCGACTGCATGGGCACCGCCTTTCGCCAAGGCGCGGCGAGTGTCCGTCAGGTTGAGATCATGCCGCGGCCGCCGGAGGCGCGGCCCGCCTCCACGCCATGGCCAAGCTGGCCGTGGATTCTGCGGACCAGCTCCAGCCATCTGGAAGGCGGCGCACGGGAGTGGAATGTGGCCAGCGACCGGTTCGTGGGCAGCGACGGCGCCGTCTGCGGCGTGGAGGTCCATCAGGTTCAATGGGAATACGGGGCGGATGGCCGACCAACCAAACCCGTGGTCGTGGAAGGCAGCGGACGGGTTATTCGTACGGACTTGGTGCTGCTGGCCATGGGGTTCACGGGAGTCGCCCATGACGGGCTTGTGGAGGAGCTGCAGCTGAAGCAGACGCCGCGAACCGCCCTCATGGGAGACGCTTCACGCCATGTCTATGTGACGGGGGACTGCGCCAACGGCGCCACGTTGGTCGTCCGCGCCATGGCGGACGCCAAGCGGGTCGTGCAGAACATCATCCATGATTTGGGATAAGGTTGGGGAAGGGCGTGCAGGATGTGCTTCATGAAGGATCTTGCGAACCTCCCATTCGCCAAAGACATCCGTTTTTTCATGAAAATCTAGTTTTTTTGATGAGGGGTATTGTTTTTGTGATAAAACTTTAGTATAATATATGGTAATCGGCAAGAGAAGGTTTCCCCTGATCGCCGGAAAAATTCTGGGGGGTAAATCATTGCCGTAGAATAAGATAGGAGTTATCCAATGAAGAAAACATTCACGCTCATCGAACTGCTCGTCGTGATCGCCATCATCGCCATTCTGGCAGGCATGCTGCTGCCGGCTCTGGCCAAAGCCAAGCAGAAGGCACTGGCGGTCAACTGCACCTCCAATCTGAGGGGCTCCATCGAGTCCTCCATGCTCTACATGGATGACTTCGGCGGTCGCTTCCCGCTGTACTATGACGATGGTTCCGTCCGCATGATTCTCAAAGGCCGGACCGTGTCTCCGCTGACCTGGGGCACCACGCTGGTGCGCTGCGGCTATGTGGAAGAGGACAGCGCCATTCAGCTCTGCCCCACCTTCGGCACCGTCATGGAGCCCTTTGACGAGCTCAACCGCGAACTCTACACGGTCTATCAGAAGTCCTATGGCGCCGTCCAGGTGACTTGCTTCGAGACCAGCGTCCTGGACTGGAACAATGGCTGCCGCTTCCTGCTGACCAACTTGCTGAAGAACCCCTCCAGCTGCATCATGCTCGCCGACTCCTGGTACAACAAGATTGCCGCTCCGCTCTACTGTGTCCACATCACCAACACCCCCGCCTACGGCATCAAGCTGATGCACAACGAGCGGGCCAATGTCGCGTTTGCGGATGGCCATGTCGCCTCCTGCGGCGGCGGCGACCTGCTGGAAGCGGTCAAGAAGATGCCTTTGACGAACAAGACCCAGGTCAGCTTCTTCACTCAGGACAACGTGACGGTCACCTATCGCTAGTCCTTGCGTCACAGCCGCTTCTGCAGCGGCGTCACAGTTGATTGGTCGGCCCCGGATGGTCATCGTGCCCCGGGGCCGATGTTTTGTTGGCCGCTATCGCGTCTGCGCAATCCATTGCCGGCAGAAGGGATCCTCCAATTCATAGCGTTTGGAGTAAATCACGTAACCTTCTCTCTGCAATTTCTTTAGCGCACTATGGATGGTGCTGGGGGGCGCCGGTGTGCAGGGGAGCTCCTGTCGCCAATCGTTGGAGAATCCATCGGTCCGTCTGATTGAATTTCATCCATAAGCGTTCCGCACGGTGGCCAATTTTCGGCCAATTTGCAACTTGCGATGTTGACAATGGAAGAGGGGACAGTATATTAATTGGTTGTTATTGGAAAATCACAGGCGCAGACCGATGAAATTTGGCGAGGCAATCAAGATATGGCGCAACGGCACCGCGATGGTGTCGGGGTTGTCTGCGGCCCTGTTTGAGGCGTTTTCCTTTATCATTACGATTATCGTGATTAGCGGCACCACCCGCTGATCTTCCTGCACGGGAGGATACGGGTGGTTCAGATACCCGTATCTGGATGAATCCCGTGTTCCCTGTGCATTCAATGGCAAAAGCATAAAAAGGATTGAATGGACATGGACAACAGTCAGATGGCGATGAGAGTCCGCGAACTGCGCACCCAACGGAAATTGACCGTGGAGCAGATGGCGGAGATGCTCGGTGTGACTCCCGAAAACTATGCGAGCTATGAAGACGGTTCGCGGCAGGCTCCCTTTTCCTTCTATTACAATGTGGCGGAGCAGTTCGGGCTTGACGTCTCTTCCATTATCAGCGGCGAGGCTCCCAATCTGGCCCATTACACGGTCACACGGGACGGGGAGGGCTTTCCCTTTGTCCGTCGCCCTGGCTTCTCCTATCTGCATCAGGCCATTCGCATGAAGGAGCGCACAGGAGAGCCCTTCATCGTGACGGCGCCGGGGGAGAGTCAGGACGAGCTGCTGCAGTATTCGGAGCACAACGGCCAGGAGTTCGATTTGATCCTCTCCGGCTCGCTGAAAGTCTATCTCCGTGGAAGCGAAGAACTTCTGAATGAAGGGGACAGCATCTACTTTGACGGGCGGGATGCCCATGCCATGCGGGCGGCCGGCGGAAAGCCCTGCAAGTTCCTCTCCATCGTCATGCACAGCAAATACGATGACGAAGCCCGTCCCGACCGCTTCGCCGTTGTTCCGAAGGCGGAGGCGGAGCCGGCTCGCGGAGAAAGCCGCCGTCTGCTGTATCAGGACTATATGGAAGAGGAATGGAATGCGGACGGCACGTTGAAAAACGTCCATTTCCATGTTCCGGAGCATTTCAATTTCGCCTATGACGTGCTGGTGCATCTGGCGGAGAAATGTCCGGACAAGGTGGCCATGCGATGGGTCTCCAAAGACAAAGTCTGTCATGACTTCACCTTCCGCGAGATTGCGGACAACGCCATGCGGACGGCGAATCTGCTGTATTCCTTAGGCGTCCGCAGGGGGGACCGGGTCATGTTGGTGCTCAAGCGGCATTATCAGTTCTGGTTCGTGCTGAACGCTTTGCATATGATCGGAGCCATCGCCGTGCCGGCCTCCTGTCAGATGACGGCCCATGACTTCGAGTATCGTTTCCGTCGGGCAGACATCAAATATGTGGTCTGCACGGCGGATGGCGGCGTCACCAAAGAGGTGGACGAAGTGGCGGACGCCTGCGGCGTCAAGCTGAAGCTCTCCGTCAACGGCGTGAAGGACGGCTGGCTGAACTATGATGCCCTCTATCCGAATTTCGAGGCGAATTTCCCCCGTCCCGCCGATTTGAAGACCACGGATCCCATGTTGGTGTTCTTCAGCTCAGGTACCACGGGCTACCCCAAGATGGTGGAGCACGACTATGCCTATCCGCTGGGCCACATCATGACTGCCCGCCATTGGCACAAGGTCAATCCCGACGGTCTGCATTTCACCATCGCGGACACGGGGTGGGGCAAGGCGCTGTGGGGCAAGATCTATGGCCAATGGCTCTGCGAAGCCGGCGTCTTCACCTATGATTTCGACCGCTTCCACGCTTCGGAGATTCTGCCGATGTTCAAACAATACGGCATCACCACCTTCTGCGCGCCGCCCACCATCTTCCGCTTCATGGTCAAGGAGGACCTCTCCCAATACGACTTCTCCACGCTGGAGCATGTGACCACCGCTGGCGAGGCCATGCCGGCGGAGGTCAGCGAGGCCTTTGCCCGCGTCTCCGGCCAGCTCCCCTATGAGGGCTTCGGCCAGACGGAGACCACGCTGACCATCGGTACCTTCGCGGACATGAAGCCGCGCCCCGGCTCCATGGGAAAGGCGAACCCGCAATACAAGGTGACCGTGCTGAACGCGGACGGCAATCCGACGGCGCCTGGAGAGACGGGCGAAATCTGCGTGAAGGCGGACATGGACACGGACCATCCCTGCGGACTGTTCCGCGGCTACATGAAGTCGCCGGAGGACACGAACGCCGCATGGCACGACGGCTATTACCACACCGGCGACCAGGCGTGGCGGGACGAGGATGGCTATTTCTGGTATGAAGGCCGCGCGGACGACATCATCAAGACCTCCGGCTACCGCGTGGGCCCCTTCGAGGTGGAAAGCGTGCTCATGGAGCTGCCGTACATCTTGGAGTGCGCCGTCACTGGCGTGCCCGATGCGACCCGCGGCAAGGTGGTGAAGGCGACCATCGTCCTTGTGAAGGGAAAGACCCCCTCCGACGGACTGGTGGAGGAGATCAAGGAGTATGTGAAGACCCACACCGCTCCGTATAAGTATCCTCGCATCATCGAGTTCGTGGATGAGCTGCCCAAGACGGTCAACGGCAAGATCCGCCGCGCCGCCATCCGCGCCCAAAGTGAGAAGGACAGCCGATAACAGCTGCATAAACAAGAATCGTGGAGCGGCGGAAATTGACGTTTCACCGCTCCTATTAACATTAAAAAGTCATAGGTGATTGATGATCAGTAAGTTGCAACTTTTTGAACGTGCCGTTGCCATATGTGGCGCGTTGCTGTTGGGCGGCATGCTCCATGCCGCGCCGGAGATTCCGTCTCTGGATTGGGAGGTGCGTTCCGACTGGATGAGCGTCAAGACCCCTCACACGTGGAATGGCGTCAAGGCCGTCGGCGACGGCGTGGCGGACGACTCTGCCGCCCTGCAATGCGCCATCGGTTCCGTTCCCGTCAAAGGCGGCACGGTTTATCTGCCGCCGGGCCGCTACCGCATCACGGAGACCCTGATCTTCGGCACCCTGCAATTGGACTACGTGGACGGCGGAGCCCATCTTCCCCAAGGCTTCTCCATCATCGGCTGCGGACGGGACACCACCATCGTCTGGGACGGGCCGGCCGACCAGCCCATGTTCCGGCTGACTGGCATCCGCGAGTCCCGCATCATCGGCGTGCAGTTCGACGCGGCGGGCAAGGCCAGCTCCTGTCTGGATATGGGCGGACCCGGCTTCCAGAACCATAACCTCCTCCGCCACTGCGCTTTCAAGAACGCGCGGAAGGCCGCCATCATGACCAGCCGCGTGAAAGTCAACACCTCCTGGACGGAAAGCCGGATTGAAAACTGCCTCTTCGAAAACTCCGGCTTAGGCATTTTTTTGAGCCATTTCAACGACTACGATTGCGTGCTCGCCGGCTGTGAGTTCCGCGACTGCGGCACCGCCGTCCGCACAAGCAAAGGAAACTTCTACGCGCGGGACTGCCATTTCGAACGCAGCCGCGAGGCCGACTTCCGCACCTTCTGCGAACACACTCCCACCATGCGCCGCTGCACCTCCTACGGCAGCGCCCACTTCCTCATTCAAGAGAATCCGCACTGCGCCACCGTCATTCAGGACTGCCACATCGGCGGCTTCACCGCCCCTGACGGCGCCATCCTCCAGAACGTGGTTCCTGCGCTGATCTTCGATACCACCATCGAACCCGCTCCCGCCAACGCGGCGGCCCCCTCCATCCGATTCCGCCACACGGAAACTGAAAATCTGGTTCACTGCAATAAGCTCAATCCCGACTTCAAACTCGTCACCGCCAACAACAGCTTCACGGGTGGCCTCCAAAACGCACAGCGCGTCTTTGACCTCAGCGACAAGAGCCAATATCCCGCCAGCGGCCTGACGCCGCAGACCTCCTTCCTCAAGACGGAAGCCGTCCACGCCGTGCGGACCGACAACCCGAAGGCCGCCGTCATGCCAGGCAAAATTTTTGACGTCAAGCGCGATTTTGGCGCCAAAGGCGGCGAAGTGGACGACACAGAGGCTTTCCGCGCCGCCATCGCCGCCGCCAAGGCCCATGGTCATGGCGCGATGGTCTATATTCCGAGCGGACATTACACCGTCCGCCAGACTCTCGAACTTGATGGCGACGACTGGTATTTTGGCGGCTCCGGCCTCCAGTCCAACCTCTCATGGTATGGCGAAGAAGGCGGCGTGCCTCTTCACGTGAAATCTCCTAAGTCATTGGGAATCATTAACTTACAGATAATTCGAAGGGGCGGGCGGCGCGACGGAAAGGACATTTTGCACACCGGCGGCGGCGCGGAGAAGTCCTACACGCTCTACGACACCGTGCGCATCCATGGTTGGCTCATCACTGAGCCAGATGTGCGCGGACTGCATTTCGAGGGGCTTGGCCCCAACGACATCGTGCATTCGCGCGGCACCTACGGCAATCTTATCTTCAAAGACAGCGGCGCGGCGACCATTCTGATCGACAACCACTACGAGGGCACCCTTCATGTCAAAGGTGTGAACCCCGACCGCGGCGGCATCACCGCCGTCCAGTTCGCCCTGCTTGAAATCTGCGACCCATGCATATGGATTGAGGACAATAACTCCTTCGTGATGACGGACTTCTACAACGAGCAGAGCAAATCCCTCTATCGTTTCGCGGGCAACGACACGCTGCCGCGCGGACGCATCACATTGGGTTCCATCAAGGTCGAACACCCCTCCCGCACCATCGACGGCTACCACGGCGACATCACCCTCCTGTTCCCGCAGTACTATCCACAGTACTATGACAACAAACTGCAAGGCGTGGTGAGCACATGGAAAACGTCCAACGGCGCCGACGTGGACTATATGGAGGTCGCTTCCTATTACTATGCCCATTCCCTTAACTGGCCGAAGGACAACACGTTCCGTGCGCGCTTCCTCGCCGTCGGCGGCTCTCCCGCGAAATCTGAGGACGCGGAGCAGTTCCTCTCCGACCAAGCGGATGCGCCTCTTGACGATGCCTTCCGCGCCCAATTCCATGCGGCCTTGGAGGACATGCGCCGCGTTGGCCTTTTGGACCTTGAACTCAATTAGCTATGTGTGAAATTTGTCGAGGAGGGGATGAATGCAGGCGAGTCAAGTTGATTTGCATGAAGGAGAGGACTCCTAAATTATACACAAACTTCTCCTATGCGGAATAGTGCCGTACAAAGTTCAAAAGCATCTGATCCGCATAGGGATGTTTGCCTAAGGAGTTAGTCAAGTCAAAGGCATTTATGACATATTTCCCTTTGCCTGCCGCATACTCGCCAATTGTCAGACCTTGAAGCGCAAATGAGATTTCAATTCTGATAGACGCGCAAATTGTCTTTGAGGGCTTCGCAACAGAGGCAAAAAGGTAATCAGGATAAACCGTCCCGAATTTATCAAATTCAAGCACGCCAGCATCTTTTATGCCGTCGAACAGCGGATGGCTTATTCCGATATTGTCGTTATGATATATGGTGCCTTTTACATTTTTGATGTGAGCTGATTCCCCTGCGATTCTTTTTAGGACATCTGCATTCTTCTCAAAAAACAGAATATCCGTAAACACGATATTTGATCCAAGCGCGGCCAATTCGTGCAGTGTGTCTATAATTTCCGCATTTGCCGAACTCCCTACAAGAACGGCCTTTGGGATGTCCGAGACATCTTTTTGGCAAAGTTCCTTTGTCCTTATTCCGTGCTCATTCAAAAATGCCGTTGCCCTTTCCGATAGTCCACAAACTGCAATTTCCGCATCAACATCGCATTTCGGCTCCAAAACGGTTATTTTCAAATCGCCGTCATACGCAACGCCGCCCGTTGTAAGCCGTGCGGAAAAAACATATTCGCCTTCGGGCAGAACCACTTGCTCGCGAAGGGCGGAAAAGGCCAGCGGCGCCATGCCGCCATAACCATCGGCGGGATAATTCAATACAAACTCCTTTTTCCACACGCAACCGTCCTTGCCTCTTATGTATGCCTGCGCTGAATAATCACCTGGAGCAAGCACATCCTCATTACATAAGACAGCTTCAATTTCAAAGGGTTTTCCCGCATAGACACATCTTCCACTGCTGAAAAGCGACCAACGCAAAGGCTCGTTTCCCTGCTGAATGGCATAGGCTAGCGAATCCTTTATGACATTGTTTCCCTGCAGTGTCCCCTCATTGCTCACCCCAAAACTCGTGAAACTGAAGCCATTGACCATCGGGTTTGCCCGATATATGTTGTAAAGCAGCGTCCTCTGGGCGCCGTTAAGCTTCTCTGTATCCCGCACGAAATCAAAGGAAAGCGGATAAACATTCTTCAGATCATAGAACTCAAGAAAACTCTCCGTTTCATCCCAAAGCCTTTTCACAAAATTCAAGGTCACTGCCCGACTGAGCTTTTCATTGCAGTGCGAAAGATAGTCTCCCATCGGATCCATTTGCGAGGCGATGCCTGACTCGCTTACAAACACGGGATTCACACCATGCCCCAATCTGCGGAGATAATTTATAGTATCTGAAACGACAGGCACTTGCATATAAATATGAACATCGCCCATGGCAGCGTCGATGAACCCGCCGATAAACATGGGAGGCTCTCTATGGGGATAGTCGATGATTCCTTCCGCGCCAAAATACACGTCCCATTTGTCGGAGCCGGGGTTTGACGCACTTCCAAGCGAGATGTCCCGGTCCCAACGTCCGCTGTGAAGCAGAAACACCGCATCGGGCGCATATTCCCTCAGTTTGGGAAGGCTTTGGACGCCATAATTGAAAAGTTCCTTTTGCTCTGTACTGGTTTCATTGAACAGACAATACATCGCAACGCAGGGATGATTGCGCGAGGCTTTTATCATGTCAATGTTGTAGTCCTCTATCTGCGCGCGTGAATTCTCATGTAGAGTCATCCCCCAGGCTGTCGCGGCGGCATCAATCACCAAAAGCCCGATTTCGTCGCAGACATTGAGCGTTTCTTCGTTGAAAGCGCGGGCTATTGTGCGTATCATATTAAAGCCAAGCGCTTTCATGCTAATCGCCGATGACGCTTTTGTTGCCGTATGAGCACCCTTGATGAATATTCGCCTGCCATTTAAACAAAAGAATCCGTTTTTTATCCTGAAATCCCTGAAACCGAACCTGACGGATTTATGGCCCTTTCCGTCAACCGTGGCTGTCGCCGTGTAAAGCACAGGCGAGTCAAGTTCCCATAGATGATGGTTTTGTATCCTGCCGCGAAGTTCGACCCAAGAGCGTCCTGGAGGAATCTCATAACTTCCTCCTATCGTGCAGACCTCGGCTCCGCTCTTCTTGTCGGAGAAGACAACCTCAAGCTTTTTGTTTTGAGGTTTGTCGCCTGCGTTCATAATGCCAATCTTGGCACAGACGTCGCCATTTTCCCAAAAGGAACGCACATATATGTCATCGATTCTTATCTCTGGCACGACTTGCAAATGCACAAATCCGATAATGCCGCCGATGCATTCAAGACAAAATTGAGTTGTGTCCGAGCCTGCGGCGAAAGCGCCCACCTGCGCGAAACAACTATTAGGTATTTCGTTGAGTTTGATTCCGTCAATGTCATCGCCTAAGGCCCTCGGCTCAAAGCAGCGTACCGCCATCAGATTCTTCTTGCCATAATTCACCTTGTCTGTGACATCAAGGGAAAACTCTTTTTCCTGATGCATATGCCTTCCTGCGTATTTGCCGTTTACATATACTTCGCAGACATACGCGACCCGTTCAAAAACGGCAAGCAGCCTTTCCGCGTCCGCCAATTCAGGACATGCCTCAAACTCCTTGTAATACCACACATACCCTTGATATTCCGGAAATATGTTTGAATACGAGATATCCATGGTCCATTGTGCATGCGGAATATATTCGGGAACATTCACATCATAGACATCGCTGTCTGGAACGGCGTTTGCCCATCCCATGTCTTTTCCGACATTCTCTTTGTCTTTGACGATCTTCCACGTTCCGCTGAGCGAGATCATTTTTGCGCTGTCCATTCCAAATCTCCGACGTAACGATTCAGACCCCGCTCCATGCGAGGTTCTTATTCAATAACCCGTAACTCCCCCAAATTGGTGAATAATGATAGCCACTGATTTGCCTCTGTCAAGGCGTTTCTCTCCAAAATCCACGCAATCCTGCGTGGATTTTTTTACAATCGTCACTTTCATTTTTGAAGTATGACGTCATATTTATTCACTATTGGTTAATATTCAATCCATGTGGAGAAAACATCAATGTCGAGCATTCCGGAGAGCATCAAGCGGCATCGCCATCCGCGCACAGTCGGAAGGCTGATCTCGCCGGATGATTGCCTGAAGCAAGAAGCAAGAAGGAAGAAGGAAGACTCATGAGAAAATCCGCAATGCCCTCCCTCTTCCTTCTTCTTGCCCTGGCGCTGACAGCCTGCGGCGCGTCTGCCGCCGGAATCTCCGAAGCTGATTACGCGCGGCTGCGGGACGCGGCGCTGGCCAGGCCTCGACGCGTCATCATAGACAACGACGGCTGCGATGTGACCGCCTATCCTGAAAGTCGGGAAATCTCCCTGAAGGACATCACGGACTATTTCAACGCCAAGTGCATCGGCCACGAAATCGACGCCATCTCCTACACACCCTATTGCGTCAGCTTCATGATGAGCCATCGCTCCAAAGTGGCCGATTTGAACTATGGCAGAATGCATGTCAAAGGCCTGCGCAACTTGACGCAATGGACCCATGAACAAGGAACAGACGGGCTGGAGATGGCCTCCCGCTTCGCCCGCGAAAACCATTTCGAGATATTCGCCAACATGCGCATCAACGACCTCCATGCACGCTGGGCGCCCAAAAGCAACTACGCACCTTTCATGACGGCGCATCCGGAATGGCTGGTGGGGGACATGCACAACGCTCCGCCATTCGGCAGCTGGGTCCAATTCAATTTCGCCATCCCGCAAGTCCGCGAACGCTTTCTGGCCATTGTCACGGAACTGCTTGCCTACGATGTAGATGGACTTGTCGTGGACTTCTGCCGCTATCCCGTCCTCTTCCCCTCCGTCGCACATGGCCAGGACGCCTCCGAGGAAGAGCGCGGCATCATCACGACCCTGATGCGGGAACTGCGCGCACTCTCCGACCGCATCGGCAAGGAGCGCGGACACTACCTGCTGCTCATGGCCAAAGTGCCCGACGGAATCGAAATCAACAAGGCCATCGGCATCGACGTGGCACGGTTCTGCGAAGAAAAGCTCATAGACATCCTTATCGTAGGCAGCGACATAGGGCGCTCCGTCCCCTTCGCGAAGGCCGTCCGCATGGGGCAGGACCATGGCGTCAAAACCTTCCTCTCCATCGAGGCCTGGAACGGCGCCAATCCCTTGAGCAAGGACAGTCTGGAGCTCTACCAGGGCCTCGCCGCCGCCGCATGGCAGGCCAAACCCGACGGCCTCTTCTACTTCAACATGTTCTACCACGCCGACAAATTCGACGCCATCAAGGCCACCCCAAAGGAACTGCTGCTCAAGGACAAATCCTATTGGGGACGACATCACAGCCGCCCCGACTACGCCGCCCCCTGCGCGCGATACAACAGAATGGACGCCGTGGACGGCACGTGGCTCGCCCTCTCCACGGACAGGACGGCGGAAGTGCTGCTGGAAACCGGCGCCGAATTCCAGCGAAACGACATCGCCGAAAAGAATCCCGCCGTGCAGCTGATCCTACATACAGGGCAAAACACGCCGGAAATCCAGGCCGCCGTCAACAGCAAGACATTGAGACGCCCCATGTGCTTCCCCCGCAAACAGATATTCCAAGTCCCCTATTGGGACGTAAAGGCGGGGCAGAACCGAATCCAGCTGAAGCTGTCGCAGCCCGCCAGTCCCGTCTTCCGGACTCTTTTCAAAGGCGACCAGATAATCCGCTACAGCGGCGAACTCCCCTGGCGCCGCCTTTGGCCCTTCTTCGTGAAGGATGAAACGGAACGCATCGTGGACAATGCCCTGCGCCTCCATGATTTCGGCAGCGAAGACGGTCAATGTGTCAATTTCTACTATCCGATTTCCGCCACCGCCGCCAATCTGGCGGGATGTTTCGACATGAAGGTGGAATATTCTGATGCGCCGGAAGCCATCGTCCTCCGTCTGGCAGACGGCAAACATGTGGAGCTCATCACCTTCGAACCGCGGCGCATCGCCTTCCGCCATGCACAGGCCGCAGCAGATTTCGTCACCGACGATGATTTCCACCACTATGAATGGGCCATCGATGAAGACGGCAGCCTCTCCTTGAAGGCAGACGGCGACGAATTGCTCCGCGCCACTATGCCCATGCCCGCAGACGACCAGCGGGCGCGCTTCACCGGCAATCTGGACGGTCTGCCCTACATGTACGAACGCAGCCTCATCATCGGCTCCCTCTCCGAAAAGGGGAAAGGCGCAAGCCTCTGGAAGAACTTCCAGCTCTCGCAAGGCACCTGCGTCGACGGCACCGAACTGAGCCTCAAATTCAGCGAAGATTCCTTCCTGCCCCTCTGCAAGGCCATGGAGCAGCCTGAACGGCTCACTCCCCTGTTCCACTACCATCCGGAAGAGGGGCGCCTGCCAAGCGAGGCTGGATGGAACAGCTCCTACACTGAAGGACGACTCAAAATCACAAAGGAGAATACGCTCCTCTTCGACAATAGCGATGCGGACAACCTCTTCCCCACCGCCACCTGGCAGATTCCCCCTGAGCTGAAACACGCAGGAGCCATCGTCAGGCTGACATGGCAAAGCCGTGTCATCGAGTCCAGCGGCAATGGCTTCACCCTTGGCTTCCGCATCATCAGCCCAAGAGACGGCAAATGCCGTCTTTTCAGCGTCATGCAGCGCAAAGGCGATGCAAAGGCAGGCAGCCTCTCAACGCCCACGGCCAGCGGCGAATTCTCAAGCTTCCAGGCGTGGATTGAAATCGACACAGGCCATTACATCCTCTCAATCAACGGGCAAGTGGTGGCGATGGACACCATGCAGGAAGTCTTCGCGCCGCCTCTTCTTTTCATGGGAGACGGTTCCAGCAGCTGCGAAGGAATCGCCGAACTCCGCAGCCTGGACGTATGTCTTTATGGCAATTAGTCATTTCGGCAACGGAAGAGCCGCCTTTCCGTAGCCCTTCCATCGCCGATTCCTTAATTCCTAATTCCTAAATTTCTAATTTTCAATCATTTAGAATCCCTGCGCCAGCATGGCGTCGGCGACTTTGGTGAAGCCGGCGATATTGGCGCCCATGACGTAGTTGCCCTTGAAGCCGTATTTGGCGGCCGCCTCGTAGGCGTTGTCATGGATGGCGGACATGATTTCACGCAGTTTGTTGTCCACCATTTGGGCGGACCACAGCAGACGTTCGGAGTTCTGCGACATCTCCAAGCCGGAAGTGGCGACGCCGCCCGCGTTGGCGGCCTTGCCCGGCGCGTAGAGGATGCCGGACTTCAGGAACACATCCACCGCCTCTGGCGTGGAGGGCATGTTGGCGCCTTCGGCCACCAAGGCGCAGCCGTGCTTCACGAGGTACTCTGCGTCCGCCCCATCCAGCTCGTTCTGACGGGAGCAGGGGAAAGCGCAGTCCATATGGTCGGCGACCTGCCATGGGCGGGCTTTGGGGAAGAATTTGGCGCCGTCGAACTGGTCGACGATGTCCTCCAGCTCGCCGCGGGCTTCCTCTTTGTATTTCATGATTTTGCGCACGTCGGCCTCCGTCATGCCCTTTGCGATGTAGAGGACGCCGGAGCGGTCGGAGAGCGTCACGACTTTGGCGTTGAGGGAGATGAGTTTGACCGCCGCATAGGAGGCCACATTGCCCGCGCCGGAGATCAGGCAGACTTTGCCTTCCAGATTCTGCTTCTTCGTGTCCAGCATGTTGGAGGCGAAATAGACGCAGCCGTAGCCAGTGGCCTCCGGCCGGATGAGGGAGCCGCCGAAAGACAGGGCTTTGCCGGTGAGCACGCCGCTCCATTCATTGGCGATGCGGCGGTATTGGCCGAACAGGAAGCCGATTTCACGGCCGCCCACGTTCATGTCGCCGGCGGGGACGTCGGTGTTGGGACCCACATGTCGTTGCAGCTCAAGCATGAAGCTCTGGCAGAAGCGCATGACTTCGCGGTCGCTGCAGCGGATGGAGGGGGTGTGGGGGCTGTGTTTGGGGTCAAAGTCCGACCCGCCTTTGCCGCCGCCCAGCGGCAGGGTGGTCAGGGAGTTCTTGAACACCTGCTCGAAGGCGAGGAACTTCAGGACGGAGAGATTGACGGTGGGGTCGAAGCGGAGGCCGCCCTTGTAGGGGCCGATGGCGGAATTGTATTGAACGCGGTAGCCGCGATTGATGCGGATGATGCCCTTGTCGTCCATCCACGGGACGCTGAACATGATGATGCGCTCCGGCTCCACCAGACGCTCCAGAATCGCGTTCTCCTCGTATTTCGCGTTGCCTTCCAGCACGGGCCGAAGCGTGGTCAGAACCTCGCTCACCGCCTGCAGAAACTCAGGCTGATCGTGGTTCTTCGCCTTGACGCTTTCCAGGACCCGTTCGATGTAATTGCTCATGATGGGAATGCTCCTTTGTTTGCAGATTTTGTTAACGTGTTTATTATGAATGAATTGGAATTAAGTTTAGATTGTCGCCCCAACGGGTGCCGTCCGTTCACGGAGCGGCCGTGACGCGGATGAAGCTCTTCAGGGCGGTGTTCCAGTCCGCCAAAAGCTGACTGGCGCGGAGGGAGCCGGTCCGCTCCGCATGCTGCGCGATCAGCGCCTTAAGATGCTGCGCCTCCGCTGACGAGGCCATCAGCCGCTGGACGAACGGGGAGCCTTGCGCCCCATTGTTGAGCAGCTGGCCGCCGTCGTCGTAGACATAGGCGCAGCCGCATTGGATGTCCTCCCCAAAATGCTTGCCCGGCGCGCTGAGAAGAACCACCACGCCGCCCCGCATGGCGGCGCAGCCGTGGCTGCCGATGGAGTCCGCCACGAACGTGAGGCCGGAAGCCAGTCCATTGCCAAAATAGTTTCCTGCGGAGCCGATGAAATGGACCAGATGCTTCTCCGGCGGCTGCTCCCCTTGGGAATACCGTTCATGAAGCTGCCGCGAAAGCTCCTCGCCTACATGATGGTCGACGGGGCTGACCTTGCATTTGACAATGCGTGACGGATGACCGGAAGCCGGCAGCAGCAACGGCAGCAACTCGCGTTCATCATAGCTTCTACGCATGGACACAACCACCTTCAAAAACGGAATGGACAAAGGGAACCTCAATAGATTGAGAAAATGACAAGCAAAAACAATGCCAGATTTTCATGATGGGAAGTTGCAAGTTTGGAAAGAAATCTTACATTGTTATTATTACAATAATTGTAATGGAAGAGAAGAGGCATTTACATTTTTTGACGTTTTTTCTATACAACTATATAATATAAGGAGACGACAGGATGATGGCGGCTCCATGCGGAGGGATGGCCAGACGGCTGGCATGGATTTTGCTTTAATTCTGTTTTTCAACCCAAAGTCTGAATGTCAGGCGGCGGTTCGCCGTCGCGGTGGGATTCTGACGGCGGATGAGCATGAACATGAAGACAATGATGTTGCCAGAAATTGCGGTGCTGCAGGAAGTGACCTCTGTTGTCGTGCGGGAGAGGAATGTCCGTCGGCTGTTGGAGGAGGTCATTGAGATTTTAGGGCGCCGCATGGGAATGCTCCGCGGGACGATCACCCTGCTGGAGGGGGACGAGCTGCGCATTGAGGCTTCCGCGCGGATGCTGAATGCGGAGGAGCGGGTGTTGGGCCGTTATCACATTGGCGAAGGCATCACGGGACTGGTGGCCAAGACCGGCAAGTCCGAAGTGGTGCGGGACGTGAGAAAGGACCACCGCTTTTTGAACCGGACCCGCAGCCGCAGCCTGACGGAGCCGCTGTCCTTCATCTGCGTGCCGCTTATTCATCGGGGGCAGGTGATTGGAACCCTCTCCGCGGACCGCGAGATTCGCGGCAACGACGATACTCTTGTGAAGGACGTGGCTTTTTTGGAGATCATCGCGAACATCACGGCGGAGGCGGCGGCGGTCTGTCGGGAGGAATGCGCGGAGCGGGAGGCGCTGAAGAAGGAGAACTGGGACCTGCGCCGCCAGATTCCCACCGCGTTGAGCCAGTTCATCGGGACTGGCGAGAAGATGCGGCTGGTTTCGGAGCAGATTCTGCAGGTGGCCGCCAGCAACGCCACGGTCCTGATCCGCGGGGCGAGCGGAACTGGCAAGGAACTGGTGGCCAGGGCGATACAAAGTCTTTCCGACCGCAGCAAAAAGCCTTTCATCGTGTTGAACTGCGCCGCCTTGCCGGAGGCGCTGGTGGAGTCCGAGCTGTTCGGCCATGAGCGGGGGGCCTTCACGGACGCCCGCGAACAGCGCATCGGCCTGGCCGAGGAGGCCAACGGCGGCACCCTCTTCTTGGATGAAATCGGCGACCTGTCCATCGCGGTTCAGGTGAAGCTGCTCCGTTTCCTGCAGCACCGCACCTTCACGCGGGTGGGGTCGAACATCGAATATCACAGCGACGTCCGTTTCATCGCCGCCACCAGCCGGAATCTGGAGGAGCTCATGGAGCGGAAGCTCTTCCGCGAGGACCTGTATTACCGGCTGTCCGTCTTTCCGATCCATCTTCCGGAGCTTTCGGAGCGCACGGAGGACATTCTGCCGCTGGCGCAGCATTTTCTGTCCATCATGAACGCCAAATACAACAAGAACGTGACCCGCATCTCTTCGCCGGCGGTGAATCAGCTGCAGGGCTATTCGTGGCCGGGCAATGTGCGGGAGCTGGAGAACTGCATGGAACGGGCTGTGTTGACCGCCAAAGATGACTGCGTCCACTGCTACAACCTGCCGCCGGCCCTTCAGCCGTCGGATTTCATTGATGACCCCTACAATCAGGAGGAGCCCCTTTCCTTCGCCGCCCAGCTCGCCATGGCGGAACGACGCATTCTGGAGAACGCGCTGAAACGGCATGACGGCAATCGGACGGCCGCCGGAAAGGAGCTGGGTCTCTCGCCCCGCATGATGAACTACCGCATCAACAAAGCAGGCATCAAATGAATGCAAAGGAATTCAATATATGATAATTTTTGCATTCAAAAATGCATAACCAGGAGTTTGCATTCCGACCATGAGCATCACGGCCATCATTGATTACGGGGCAGGCAACTGCACCAGCGTCGCCAGCGCCTTCGCGGCTCTGGGGGCTCCCGCCGTCATCACGCGGGACGCCGCCCGCATCGCGGAGGCGGAACGGGTGGTCTTCCCTGGCGTCGGCGCGGCCCGCAGCGCCATGGACAACCTGCGCACGTTGGGGCTGGAGGAGACGGTCCGGATCGCCGCCCTTTCCGGCAAACCCTTCTTGGGCATATGCTTAGGCATGCAGATTCTCTTCGAGTATTCGGAGGAGGATGGCGGCGTGGAGCTGTTGGGCCTCCTGCCCGGCAAGGTGCGCCGCTTTCCCGATGTCCCCGGCTTCAAGATTCCCGAAATCGGCTGGAATCAGGTCAACGGCGGCACGGAATACTACTTTGTCCATTCCTATTACGCGGAGCCGTGTCCCTACACGGTGGGCCTCACGGAGTATGCGGGAGTCACCTTCACCAGCGCCGTGCGCAAAGGCAATTTGACCGCCACCCAGTTCCATCCGGAGAAGTCCGGAAGGGCGGGGCTGGCTCTGCTCAAGGAGTTCCTCTCATGCTGACGAAACGGGTCATTCCCTGCCTCGACGTGCGCGGCGGCCGAGTCACCAAAGGCGTCCGCTTCCAGAACAACCAGGACCTGGGCGACCCCGTGGAGATGGCCGTCGCCTATTCGGACGGCGGCGCGGACGAATTGGTGTTCTACGACATCACCGCCTCCGCCGAACAGCGTCCCATCGACATCAATATGGTGCGGCAGGTGGCCGCCGCCATCCACATCCCCTTCGCCGTCGGCGGCGGAGTCTCCTCCATTGAGGACATGGAGCGGGTGATTCTGGCCGGCGCGGAGAAGGTCTCCGTCAATTCTCTGGCCATCCAGAAGCCGGACATCATTTCGGAGGGCGCCGCCGTCTTCGGCCGCCAATGCATCGTGTTGGGCATGGATCCCGTGCGGAATCCCGCCTGTCCCTGCGGCTACGAAGTCACTATGAAGGGCTTCCGCGTCCGCACGGGCATGGACGCGTTGGAGTGGGCCAAGCGGGCCGAGGACCTGGGGGCAGGGGAGATCGTCGTCAACTCCGTGGACGCGGACGGAACCCGCCATGGCTTCGAGCTCACCGTGACTCGCCTCATCGCGGACGCTGTCGGGGTCCCGGTGGTCGCCTCCGGCGGCGCGGGAAAGCCGGAGCATCTGGTGGAGGCCTTTCGAGAGGGACATGCGGACGCCGCCATCGTCGCGGGCATGATCCACACGGGAGACTACACCATCACCCAAATCAAGCGCGTCATGCAGGAGGCGGGCATCCCCACGCGGATGAGCTATTGAATAAAAAGTTGTAACATCTTAATAAAGAATAACTTACGAATATCATGAGCAGACAGTGGATTGCCATTTTGGATTACGGCTCCCAATACACGCAGCTGATCGCGCGTCGTATTCGGGAGATGGAGGTCTATTCGGAAATCATTCCGTGGGACAGCCGGGCCGAGGCGCTGCGGAAGAATCCGCCTGCCGGCATCATCCTGTCCGGCGGTCCCTGCAGCGTGTTTGACAGGGACGCCCCGGACATTGACGCGGACATCCTTCGCATGGGGGTGCCGGTTTTGGGCATCTGCTACGGCATGCAGCTCCTTTCCTATACTTTAGGGGGCCATGTGGCGCCGGGGGCCGAACGCGAATACGGCAAAATGCCCATTGAGATCCTGCCCGGCAACCCGCTCTTCAACGGCATTCCGTC
Organism: Lentisphaeria bacterium; assembly: GCA_016288215.1. Lineage (GTDB taxonomy): Bacteria > Verrucomicrobiota > Lentisphaeria > Oligosphaerales > Oligosphaeraceae > Tb-RUG-64. Next base: position 29,501 of record JAEEYQ010000015.1, read on the forward strand.
CACCATCACGGTCTGGATGAGCCATGGGGACCGTGTGGAGGCCATCCCCGCCAATTTCAGCCGCGGCGCCGTCTCCGCCACCTGTCCTTTCGCCGCGATGTTCAACAACGAGCAGCGGATCTACGCCCTGCAGTTCCATCCGGAAGTCGTTCATACGCAATATGGTACGCAGATTCTGCGCAATTTCGTCTTTGGCATCTGCGGCGGTCGGGCGGACTGGAAGCTCAGCTCGTGGGTGGAGGATACTGTGGCCCAGCTGAAAGACCGCATTGGCGATGACGAGGTGGTTTTGGGGCTCTCCGGCGGCGTGGACTCCTCCGTGGTGGCGGTGCTCCTGAACCGCGCCATCGGCCGCCGCCTCCACTGCATCTTTGTGGACAATGGGCTGCTGCGCTGGCGGGAGGCGGAGCAGGTGGAGGAGATGTTCCACAAGAACTTGGGACTGGATTTGACCGTCGTCCATGCGGCGGAGCGGTTCTACGGGGCCCTCAAGGGGCTGGAGAATCCGGAGGACAAGCGGAAGGCCATCGGCGCGCTGTTCATTCAGGTGTTCGCCGAGGAGGCGCGGCGCTTCCGCCACTGCCGTTATTTGGGGCAGGGAACCATCTATCCGGACGTCATTGAAAGCCGCTCCCCCCGCAAAGGGCCCTCGCAGACCATCAAGAGCCACCACAACGTGGGCGGCCTTCCTGAAGACCTGAAATTCGAGCTGGTGGAGCCCCTGCGGGAGCTTTTCAAGGACGAGGTCCGCGGCGTCGGCCGCGTGTTGGGGATGGCGGACGAACTGTTGGACCGCCAGCCCTTCCCGGGCCCCGGCCTGGGTGTCCGCGTTGTGGGCGAAGTGACCGAAGAGAAGGTGAAGCTGCTGCAGCAGGCGGATTTGCGGGTTCAGGAGGAAATACGCAAGTTGCCTGACTACAAGATGATATGGCAGACTTTCGCGGTGCTGCTTCCCGTGCGCAGCGTGGGCGTGATGGGGGACCAGCGCACCTATGAGTACACCTGCGCCATCCGCAGCGTCAATTCCATTGACGCCATGACGGCGGACTGGACGCGGCTTCCCTACGACGTGATGGCCCGCATGTCCAACCGCATCATCAACGAAGTGCGGGGCATCAACCGCGTCGTGTACGACATTTCGTCCAAGCCGCCGGCCACCATCGAATGGGAATAACCTTCAATGATTGTAAATTCAAAACTCTCTGATGGTCTACTAAAGCCGTTGCAATGACTGTAAATTCTGTCAAGCATCACCATGACAGTCCAAATCTCACGACAAATTCCTAATTTCTAATTTCTAATTCCTAATTCCAAATCAAAAGGCGCCGCGCCTCCTGTAAGAGCAAGCGCGACGCCCTTTGAGTCTATGACTGGATGCCGCCGTGCGGCGGTTCAGACATTAGTAGTTGATAAGGGTATGGTCCTGCGTGTAGATGGAGCAGGTGTCAGTCGTTTTGAGCTGCATCTTCTTGCCGCTAGCGAAGAGGTCGCCAGTGTTGATGGAGGCTGCGTGGCCATCCACGAAGACCTGGTTGGCGCGTTCATTGTGGGCCATCCAAACGTACATTCTATCGCCACTTCTGTTGTAGTGGATGCAGTAGACGGGGGCGTTGACGTTGGCGACGATGCCCCAGCTGTCCGTCTGCAGGAAGGAGGCGGAGGGGTTCTTGATGTAGTTGGTCAGCAGGTAGCGGTGGTTATTGGTCGTCGGGTTCGTCCATTCAATGATGTCATCCGAATAATCCCAGTTGACAACGACACCGTAGATGTGCTCCATGAAGCAATAGCTGCCGGTGGTGCCGTTCCAGCCGGGTTTCGGCTTGGCCTGGTCGGCGGGGCAGCAGATGATGCCGCTGTCCATTTCGATGTAGCCCGTGCGCATCAGGTTGTCTGCCCAGGAGCAGGCGCGGGAGTAGCCTGGATACCATGCGCATGCAAAGTCATCGTAGACGGGGAAGCGGCCATTGAAGTCGTCCATGTAGAGCAAGCTTGCCTCGCCGCAACCTTTCAGGTTGGAAATGCAGTTGACGGCTTGGGCCTTCTGTTTGGCCTTTGCCAATGCGGGCAGCAGCATGCCGGCAAGGATGGCGATGATGGCGATGACGACCAGCAATTCGATAAGTGTGAATCTCTTTTTCATTCTTCGACGTTCCTTCTTTTTGAGGTAACAATTTATTGACTATGCTTTTCCAACACAGAAAAACACCCTTCTAATTTACCCCCCATTTTTTTGTCAAGTCGTTGTGTTGAACAAAGTCACGATTTTTGCATTTTTTTGAGAAAAAAGTTGAAAAGTGGGACGGGAGACGAGAGACGTGAGACGAGAAAAGTGGAAAAAGTGAAAAGTGAAAAGTGAAAAAAAGTGGAAAGAAAATAGTGGAAACAACGTTTTATCAGTGATTTATAAGTCTCGCGTCTCCCGTCTCACGTCCATCACACCCCGTCTCACGTCCCTTGTCACAAGAAGAGTGGAAAGTGGGACGAGAGACTGGAGACGGGGGACGGGAGAATGAAAAATGGGACGGTGGACGTTAGACGCGAAATATGTAACTTGCTGATAAATCGTTGTTTATAGCAAAACATGGTCAACAATCAGCCATGGCAACGATTTTTTAGCCCCTCTTGTCTCATGTCTCTCGTCTCACGTCACAAGAAGAGTGACACGACCTATCCATTGTGGGAAATTACTAAAATTGCTACCGGTATTAAAAAATTTCAATTGCTCTCTTGTATTCCTGTAAAAGTAGGGTAAAGTTATTGATAGGAAACGTCACGAAGATGTATTGCCCTTCGTTATTCCCCCAAAAAATTGGGGGGGTAAATGCGTTAAGTGACTTAACAAGAAGGAGATGCATCATGAAAAAGCGTTTTACCCTCATCGAGTTGCTGGTCGTCATCGCCATCATCGCCATCTTGGCGGGCATGCTCTTGCCGGCGTTGGCGAAGGCGAAGCAGAAGGCCATCGCCATCAACTGCGCATCCAACCTAAGGGGCAGTGTGGAAACCAGCATCCTCTACATGGATGACTATTCAGGCTCGTTCCCACTCTATGACTATCTCCAGACCACCGATCTGGGCAAACACAGGAACAACTTCACGTGGTGCGACACCCTGATGCGCATGGGCTACATGGAATACGGCTCCGGCATCGCCATCTGCCCGCTCTACCGAAACAAGCCGGATGAAGGCGGCTACAATGGCGACAATCCCGACAATCCCACCTACGCCTTTGTCCGCTGCTACGGCGTCGTCTACACCTACGCATGGAAAAACAGTGTGCTGAATCGGACTGCCAATGACTGGAACGTGTGGCTGCAGACTCAATTGCTCACGAATCCATCCAGCACCATCCTGCTTGGCGACTCGTGGGGCATCTGGGATGGCGAAAACAGCGCCCCGGTCTATGCCGTCACTCCCAACAACTCGTTTTCTGCGTTCGTAGGCCACTACATGTACAAGGCCTTCCACAACGAGCGCATCAACGCAGGTTTCGCGGATGGCCATGTCAGCTCCAACAGCCCAGGCGACATGCTCGCCAGCGTCAAGAAGATGCCTATATCTGACACAAGCACCTTCTACTTCTGGACTGGCGAGGACGTTTTCGTCAAATACTGATCCTTCCCATGCCGCCGCGCGGGACTTTTGTCCCGCAAACTTGCCAAGGCCATTCCTTTCCCATGCGACTGAGCCACCAATGTCTACAACCGCCATTGCGGCATCCCGCCGGACTGGAATGGCCTTTCTGATTTTTAATGGAAATAATACTATATATTAATTGTATTATATAGGAGAAAACCATGTCTTGCCGTCTTATGGAAATTCCATTGATGATTTGCACTCTGCCCATGCTCGTCTTCTGCTCAGCCTGGACGGTCATGACACCGAAGGACGCCACGGCGCCTGAACAGCAGGCCAAAAAGGAACTGGAGCATTATCTGCCGCTGGCGGCCAAATCATTGAAGATTGACGGCCATGATGTGGAAGTCATTGAGGTGAAAAGGGATGACGAATCCTTTGCCGATGAGGAATACGAAATTCTGTGCCAAGACAAGCGCATTCTGCTCCATGGCGGCGGCAGCCGTGGCGCCCTGTATGCAGCCTATTCCTTCTTGGAAAATCAGATAGGCGTCCACTGGTGGCCCATATCGGACGACTATGTCCCGCCCATGCGGGAGGTGGAGCTGCCTTCCGGCCGCATACGCTTCAAACCGTCGTTTCTTCGCCGCGAAATCTGGACGACCCGTTTCCCTGAAAAGCGGGGTGGCCGCTGGTTCATCGCCAACCGGCTCAACCACACGGGAAACATCCCCCTGCTGCCTGAATTCGGTGAAGGGCGACTGGGCGCCGCCGAATATGGCAAACCCTTTCTTGTACATACATTTGACAACTACTGTCCGTCGGACATGCTCGACACCCATCCCGAATTCTTCGGCCTTTGGGACGGCAAGCGCGTCGCGGGCATCGGAGAAGGGGAGCTGTGCCTCACCAACAAGGAACTACGCAACTATTTCAAGCAGAAGCTAAAGGAATACATTCTTGCGGATGAAAAGGCCGCCAGGGAAGGTGGTTATCCGCCGCCGCTTATCTACAGCGTCAGCCAAAATGACAACGACCACCCCTGCCAATGCCCCGAATGCCGCGCCTTCGTGCAGCGGGAAGGTGCTGAATCCAACTTGCTTCTGGATTTTGTCAACGAGCTTGCCGACGAACTCAAGGACTTTCGGCCAAACCTGTATCTGGATACGCTCGCATACCGTTTCACCACCCCGCCGCCCAAACATACCCGCCCCCGCCCCAATGTCATCATCCGTTATTGCGATGTCAACAGCGACTACCGTTTCGGCCCCCTCCATCCCGTCAACAAGCAGATGCACGACGAGCTTCTCGCTTGGTCAAAATGCGCCAAGACACTTTCCATTTGGGACTACCACGTCCTGTACGGCGGCGACTGCTCCGAATACGCCGCCCCAAGCGAATTCACCTATCCCGAACTGTTCAAATTCTACAAGGACATCGGCACGCAGATTTTCTTCATCCAGTCGGAAGAGCCCATCAAATGCGACATGTATGAACTGAAAGTCTGGCTGGCGGCAAAATACCTTGAGAATCCCGAACAGGATTTCGAAAAACTGCGCAGCACCTTTATGACCTGCTACTACGGCGACGCGGCACCCGCCCTCAGCCGCTATCGCGACATCCTCCGCGAAGAGGCTCTCAAGCATCCCACTACCGAAAAGATGACTTTCTACGAACCGCCAACCTCCGTCTGGGACTATTTGTCCCTTGAAGGCGCCATCGCGTGTCTGCAGGCCTGCGAAGAGGCCGAACAGGCTGTTGCCTCCGATCCCGTCCTCCTGCTGCGGGCACGTCACGCCGCGGCCGGCCTCCATGCGCTGGTCTGCACCCACCATCTTCGCCGCTACAGGAAGGAATGGCTGAAGTCAGGGAAAAAGCTGGAGGACTTCCCCATCCAGGCCTCTGTACTTCTGGAGAAGTACATTGAAACCCGCCGCGCATGGGGCAGACACGTTAATCCGGAATACGATCAGGAGCGTCTGTTGGCGATAATGCATACGAGAGGCCAGGCGCAAATGCATGACACGGCGCCACTTCCGCCAGAATTCACGCAAAGGGATTTCATTGACATGGTAACGGAGCAGATATCGATACCAACGGTATGCACGGACTATGTCAAATTGGTGGAGGATCCAGCCAGCTCCACCGGATACGCCCTGCGGATTGACTGCGATTCCCCTGCGGAGAAATACACCTTCCCATTGCCGCAGACAGCCGGCGTCTATGGCGAATCAACGGCCAAAGTCCTGCATTCCATATCCCTCACCAGCGAAGATGTCCAGCCGGAAGGCTATCATTGGCACCATTTGGGACGCGTCGCGCTGAATCGGAAGAATATCATCTACGTTGGTGGCATTTGGGCCATTCAGGCACGGACGGACGATATTCCCGACTGGGATGGACGGCTAGCCGACGTCTATGTGTCCATCCGATTCGAAGGGCCGCAATATCGGTATCAGGAAGTTGGCGCCAACGCCATTTACGTGGACCGTGTCGCCATCGTCGCCGCCGAATGAGCAGACCCTTCAGTGTAACCGGCAGACCACGTCATGAACAAAGGCCATTCCTTTTCAAAAGGAGTGGCCTTTTTGAGGAAAAAGTGGAATGGGGGACGGTGGACGTGAGACGCGAAATATGTAACTTGCTTATAAATCGTTGTTTATAGCAAAAACATGGACAACAATCAGCCATGGCAACGATTTTCGTAGACCCTCTCGTCTCGCGTCTCACGTCTCGCGTCCCTTGTCACAAGAAGAGTGGAAAGTGGGACGAGAGACTGGAGACGGGGGACGGGAGAATGAAAAACGGGACGGTGGACGTGAGACGCGAAATATGTAACTTGCTTATAAATCGTTGCTTATAGCAAAACATGGTCAACATTCAACCATGGCCAACGATTTTTTAGCCCCTCTTGTCTCATGTCTCTCGTCCTTTTTAGCGACGAAACTTTTCCGTCACTTCGCGTTTTCGATGCGGCGGATGCGCAGATCCTGCAGGACGCCGGACTCCTTGCCGCCGCCGCAGCAGTAGGCCAGCAGCAGCGCGTCGTCGTCGAAGAGCATGGCGATGTAGCAGAAGCCGTGGTCAGGAGCGGTCTCGATGGTGCGATGGCCGTGCCATGAGGCGCCATTGTCCTTGGAGCGGGCGATGACCAGCGGCGTGCGGCTCCAGCTTTCCTTCGTGGGCTGAATGCCCCAGCGGGGGTCGAGGTCGCACCATACGGCGGTCAGTTCGCCGGTCTTCGGATTCCGCTTCATGGTGAGAGGCGATGAAATGGAGGGGAATTCCGTGGCCTGCACCGCCTGCGTCCACGTTTCGCCGCCGTCGTTGGAAAAGGCCTTGTAGGGAGTCTTCACATTGGTGCGGAACCATGCCATGACTCTGTTGTTGCCCAAATCGACGACGCCTGGCTCCTGGAAGTGCTCGTATCCGGAGCCTAGCCATAGGGGCGGATAGCAGCATTGTCTCGCCTCCCGCCACGTCGCGCCGCCGTCGTCCGACAAATAGAAATAGGTTTCAGACCGCGGTGCATAGACCGTGGACACTTTGCCATCGGCGATTCTGGGGGCGAGAATGCGCACATTGGCGATCGGCACGATGATGCGTCCACTTTCCAGCTGCACGAGACGGTCGTTGCACAGCACGATATAGCTTGGGGGAACGGCGCAGATGTCGACGGGCTCCGTCCAGGTCTCGCCTTCATCGGAGGAGGTGCAGAAGTAGGGGCGGCAGTCCAGGGCGCCGGGGTCGTTGGGGATTTTTGTCGTCAGGGAGCGGTCCTTGAAGGATTTCTCCAGATAGGCCATGGCGATGCGTCCGTCCTGCAGGCGCAGGAGGGAGACGCTCATCACGTTCTGCGCCCGGTTGGGGACGACGACGCGGTAGTCGCTCCACGTGCGGCCGCCGTCGGAGGAGGTGATGGCCACCAGGTCCGCATGGGCGTGGTCATCCCAGTTGGTCGTGGTGTAGCGGGTGTACATGAACATGATGCGTCCGTCCTTCAGTTTGACGAACGCGCCTTCGGAATTGCGGCCGTTGGTTCCTGCGTGTTTGATGTCGGTGACGCTGTCTGCCATGGGTTTGGCTCCTTCCTCTGCTGAAACAATGGATAATGTGGCAATGGCGAGAATGACTTGGATGATTCTGCGTCTCATGGTGGCTCCTTGTCGAAAAGGCTGCAGGTGGCTTTGGGTTCCTTATTCCTTATAATATAGGAAAGGATAGGTGAAAATCAATCGTGGAGGGATTACAAACGGTGATAATCGGCTGGTTGCGGGCGGCCGTTTTGTCAAAGGCGAAAGATGCATTACATTATATGTTTCTTCATGAAACCTAAAGTGGAAAAACCGCAAGAGTAAGGAAAGCCATCATGCAATACGACAAAAATCATGCCCTATTGAGCACATCCATTCCGGAAATCGGCGAGCCGAAGCGCGGCAAAGTCCGTGATGTCTATGACTTAGGGGATTCTCTGCTGTTTGTGGCCACGGACCGCATCAGCGCCTTTGACTGCATCATGCCCAACGGCATCCCCGGCAAGGGCATGGTTTTGACGCAGATCACGCTGAACTGGTTCAAAGTGCTCAGCGGCCTTTCCAACCACCTCATCACGGCGGATGTCTCCCGCTATCCGGAAGCCCTGCGCAAATACGCGGCGGATCTGGACGGCCGCTCGATGATTGTCCGAAAGCTGAAAATGCTTCCGGTGGAATGCATTGTGCGTGGCTATCTGACCGGCTCCGGCTGGGAAAGCTACCAGAAGTGCGGCAAAGTCTGCGGCATTCCGCTGCGGGCAGGCTACATCAACGCCTCCAAATTGGACGAGCCCATCTTCACGCCGACCACCAAGGAGGAAAGCGGCCATGACATGGCCATCACCGCCGAAGAGCTCTGCGGCGTCATCGGCAGCGAACTGACCGGCAAGCTGAAAACCGCCGCCCTTTCCCTTTACAGCCAAGCGGCGGACTATGCCATCGCCCGCGGCATCATCGTCGCCGACACCAAATTCGAATTCGGCCTGGATGAAAAGGGCGAACTCGTTCTGGCAGATGAAGTTCTGACGCCGGATTCAAGCCGCTTCTGGCCCGTGGCCTCCTACGCGCCCGGCAAGAATCCGCCGTCTCTGGACAAGCAGTTTGTCCGTGACTGGCTGGACAGCGTCCATTTCAACCATCAGCCCCCCGCCCCCGAACTGCCGGACGACATTGTGGAAAAGACTGCCGCGAAATATCGCGGCGCCCTGACGGAGCTGACTGCATAACTTGTTGATTATAAGGTATTTACACATATGGCCATGCAATACGATTCCTATCAGAGCCCTTTCTCCACCCGCTATGCCAGCGGCCAGATGCAGCAGATCTTCTCGGAGCTCCACAAGTTCAGAACGTGGCGGCGGCTTTGGATCGCCCTGGCGGAGGCGGAGCAGGAACTGGGTCTGGCCATCAGCGATGCGCAAATCGCTCAGCTGAAGGAACATGCGCTGGACATCAATTTTGCGGAGGCGGAGGCGCGGGAGAAGATCGTGCGTCACGATGTCATGAGCCATGTCTATGCCTACGGTCTGCAATGTCCTGATGCCAAGGGAATTATCCATCTTGGAGCCACCTCCTGCTACGTGGGGGACAACACGGACCTGATCATCATGCGGGAGGCACTGCAGCTGCTGCGGGGCAAGCTGGTCACGGTCATCGGCAATCTGGCGGATTTCGCGGAGGCCCATGCGAGCCTGCCCACGTTGGCCTTCACCCACTTCCAGCCCGCCCAACCCACCACGGTGGGCAAACGGGCCACCCTGTGGATTCAGGACCTGCTGGCGGACGTGGCGGATTTGGACTACGTGGCCGGCAATCTGCGGCTGCTGGGCTCAAAGGGCACCACGGGCACCCAGGCCAGCTTTTTGGAGCTCTTTGGCGGCGACCACGACCGCTGCAAGAAGCTGGATGCCCTCATCGCGGAGAAGATGGGCTTCCCTGGCTGCTATGCGGTGTCTGGCCAGACCTATTCGCGGAAGATCGACGCCAATGTGCTCAATGTCCTTTCGGGCATCGCCCAAAGCGCCGCCAAATTCTCCAACGACATTCGGCTGCTGCAGCATCTGAAGGAAGTGGAGGAGCCCTTCGAGAAGGGCCAGATCGGCTCCTCCGCCATGGCCTACAAGCGGAATCCCATGCGCAGCGAACGCATCGCATCTATCGCTCGCTACGTGATTTGCGATGCGCTGAACCCCGCCATGACCGCCGCCACCCAATGGTTCGAGCGCACGCTTGACGACTCCGCCAACCGACGCGTGGCCATTGCGGAGGGCTTCCTGGCCGTGGACGGCATTCTCAACCTCTACAGCAACGTCTCCAGCGGACTGGTGGTCTATCCCAAGGTCATCGCCCGTCGGCTGGAGCAGGAGCTGCCCTTCATGGCGTCGGAGAACCTGATGATGGACGCCGTCAAGGCGGGCGGGGACCGTCAGGAGCTCCACGAGGTCATTCGCGTCAACGCGCAGGCCGCCGCGGCGAACGTCAAGCAGAACGGCGGGGAGAACGACCTGCTGGCCCGCCTGGCCCGAGATGAACATTTCGCCAAGCTGAACCTGGACCTCGCCGCCGCTTTGGACCCCAGCCGCTATGTGGGACGGGCTCCGGAGCAGACGTTGGACTATCTTGCGGAATGCGTCCGTCCCTTCTTGAAGGAAAACGCGGACCGTGCCATGTCCGGCGGCGAAGTGAATGTCTGAAAACAGTTCAGCGGGGTCGGCGGCCTAACTCTAGCTAGCTCTAGAAGCTCTAGAAAAATTCCTAATTTCTAATTCCTAATTTCTAATTTCTAATTCCTAATTCCTAATTTTCAAATACTTCTAGCTGCTGGAGAAAAGATGTCAACGATAGTGGTTGTCGGAACGCAATGGGGCGATGAAGGCAAGGGAAAGATTGTGGATTTCCTTGCGTCCCAAGCAGATGTGGTGGCCCGTTTCCAAGGGGGAAGCAATGCGGGGCATACGGTCACGGCGGATGGGCAGGAGTACAAGCTGCATCTGCTGCCCTCCGGAATCTTGTATCCGGGCTGCATCTGCGTCGTCGGCAATGACGTGGTGTTGGACCCCAAGCTGATTCTGGAGGAGATTGACGCCCTGAAAAAGCAGGGCCGCCCCATGGGCGAGCTTCGCATCTCAAACCGCTGCCATGTGGTGATGCCTTATCACAAGCGGCTGGATGCCCTGCAGGAGGCGTTTCGCGGAAAGGGCAAAGTCGGCACCACGGGCCATGGCATCGGCCCCTGCTATGCCGACGCCGCCGACCGCATCGGCATCCGGGTGGTCAGCTGGATGGACAAAGCCGCCTTCGCCGCCGAACTGAAGGCCGTTTTGGAGTACAAGAACCGGATTTTGACGGAAGTGTTTAAGGCGGAACCCTTTGATTTCCAGCAAATCTACGATGAATACAACGCCTATGCGGAACGGCTTCGTCCCTATGTGTGCGACACCTGCACCCTGATGAACGGGCTGATTCAGGATGGCCGCCGCGTGCTTTTCGAAGGGGCGCAGGCCGCCATGCTGGACTTGTCCCATGGCACCTATCCCTTTGTCACCAGCTCACATCCGACGGCGGGCGCCGTCTGCGTCGGCTTGGGCGTCGGCCCCCGCTGCATCGACAAGGTGATTGGCGTCGTGAAGGCCTATGCAACGCGGGTGGGCGAAGGTCCCTTCCCCACGGAGCAGCTGAACGAAAACGGCGTCCGACTGCGTGAAATCGCCCACGAATACGGCGCGACCACGGGGCGCCCCCGCCGGACGGGGTGGCTGGACATGAGCGTGGTCCGCTATGCGGCGCAGCTCAACGGGTTGGACTGCATCGCCATCACGCGGCTGGACATTCTTGACCACTTCTCCGAAATCAAAATCTGCAGCGGCTACACGCTGAACGGCCAGCCGTTGAACGAGTTCCCCGCCAGCCTGAAGGTCTTGGGGCAGGTGGAGCCCGTCTACGAAACCCTGCCGGGCTGGATGACGGACACCAGCGGCATCCGCGACTACGACAAGCTGCCGCCCAACTGCCGCCGCTATGCGGAGCGGGTGGCGGAACTGGCGGGAACCCGCTTGGGCATCGTCTCCGTCGGCCCTGGCCGCGATCAGACCATCGTGCTGGAAAAGATGTTCTAAAGAATTAGGAATTAGGAATTAGGAATTTCCCTAGTGCTTCTAGAGCTAGCTATATGCATTAAATGCTTAAATTGAATGCATTAAATGAAACAGGGAGTCGTGCTCCAAAAAGCGGAGAAACAGGCGGGAAATCGCGTCTGGAAGGGCCTTGTGGACACCTGGTTTTTCGGCGAAATGCCCGCTAATGGCCCCAGGGGGCCCGCTGTGGCATTTTGTGTCTGAACCTGTATATTAATACCTCTCTTGGTGCATGGGCCTGTTAGGGGCCATTCCTGCAGTTTTGCCGTTTTTGCACTTTGTTGCATTATATTGCAATTTATGGCGTCATGGCATGGCGGAGAGATTCAGGGGGACGGGTGCGTCGATGGCGATGGAGTCTGGCGTGACCACGCAGTCCATGGCTAGGACCTTCACGCCGTTTTGGGCGGCGATCCGCAGCGTTTCCGCGAATTCGAGGTGATGGATGTCGCTGGGTCTCATTTCCCGAACGCCCTTCATCTGGATGACGAACAGCAGCATGGCCTCATGACCGTCCTTTTGGCATGCCATGAGCTCGTGGAGATGTTTCACACCGCGTTCCGTGGGGGCGTCGGGGAAGCTGGCGACGCCGTCGTTTTCCAACGTGACGCCTTTGACCTCCAAAAACACGCTTCGCGAGCCGTCCTGAACATGGAAGTCAAAGCGGGAGCTGTGCCACGTGACTTCTCGCCGGAAGGTGGCCTGCGGGGAGAACAGCCCGCTGCGGGGCAGCCATTCGGCGGCCACGTCGTTGGGGACTTGGGAGTCCATGTTGACCAGCAGGGTGTCGCCGCAAGACCGCCGTTTCACCACGCTGATGAGGTCGTGGCGGGTTTTGCGGGCGGGGTTGTCCGATTGGGCAAGGTAGATGTGGGCGCCGGGGAGCAGCAGCTCGTTGCAGCGGCCCGTGTTCTTCACATGCACCACCTGCTCCACGCCGTCGATGTCGACGTGGGCGATGAAGCGGTTGGGCCGCCGAAGGAAGATGGCGCCGATGGTGTGAGGATAGTTCATCCTGTATTCCTAAAATCCGCAGCTAACTCTCTTGTTATGGAATAATATGCCATTTATCGGCAACTTATGAAGAACAACACGCTGGCGAGCCGGATGGATGCGCATTACATAAGATATTTATACATAATGAGTTATGTTTCCAAAGCTAGTTTGTGCGCTTTTGGGGGGCATGGGGGGGCGATGGGTTAGGGGAGGTCCGCCACATTTTTGCCCTTGCCATAGAATCCGTCCCAGGCGTTGCGGAACTTCTCCACGGAGGCGTCCGTCATGGGATGGGCGGCCAGTTTCCATACCAGATCCGGACTTAGGGTGACCGTGTGGGCGCCGGCGAGCAGCACATCCATGATCTGCCGCACATTGCGGAAGGAGGCGGCAAGAATTCTAGCGGGCAGATGGCGAGAGTCCAAGTAGCTGACCACCTTGCGGACAAACTCAGCCCCGCTTTCGTTGGCGTCCTCGATGTGGTTGATGTAGGGCGCCAGAAAGCTGGCTCCATGCTCCGCCGCCAAAAGCGCCTGGGGGACACTGTGGATGGTGGTGGCCGTGAAGGCGATGCCCTCCTTTTGAAGCTGAGGCATGGCCTTGAGTCCCTCTGCGGAAACGGGGACCTTGACGTAGAAATTGCCGCTGATGCGCTCCCGAAGGGCGGCGGCGTCCTGTAGAATCTGTTTCGCCGTGCTTCCCATGACCTGAGCGTGAAGCATGCGGTCGTTGCCGATGAGGCGTCGGATGTCTTGGAGAAGGTCCCAGAAGGGGCGACGTTCCTTGACAATCAAAGTGGGGCAGGTGGTCACTCCTGCAAGAGGATAGGCCTCCAGCGCCGTGGCGATATCCTCTAGATTTGTGGTGTCTACAAGAAGAAACATGATTGCATGGCTCCCGTTAAGTTCAATGTGGATGTCCTGTGGAAAATCCCACAAAAATAGCATGGATTGGCCCGTTGGCAAGCGGACAGGCCGTGGAAAACAAAGGCCGAAGGCGCCCATTTTCGTCATTGCCGATTGAAAATTATCCAGTTACGATTACAATAATCGTATTCCGTTTCATTCCGCGAAGGGGCCGGCGGGATGCCATATATTATATATATGGAATAGAGTGGGTGGCGACGGGGTGTCAAAATGAAAGTTTTTATTCTATTTTTGCAATAACATGCAAGTTTATTGATTATGAACAGAACAGGAGCGTGAAATGAATGGCATGTGGACACTGAGATGCGCATGGGTGGCCTGCCTGTGCATGGCGGTGGCGGAGGCGGGCGAGGCCTTCGGCACCTTCGCGTTTGCGGACTGCAAGGTCCTCTGCTTTCAGGACGTGGCCATGCGGCACCGCGCCGACCTTTTCGCGGACACGGAGAATTCCGGCTTCCGTCAGACGGAAGCCAGCTATCTTTCCTCCGTCAACGTGTTTCTGCTTGAGCGGGGCGGGGAGCGCTTTCTCATTGACGCGGGAAACGACGCCTCGCGCGGCACGCTGAAGCGCAAGCTGGAGCAGGGGAAAATCGACCCCGCCACCATCAAGGGGATTTTCATCACCCACATTCATCCGGACCATGTGGGCGGGTTGCTGTGGCAGAACCGTCCGCTGTTCCCCAATGCCACCTTATACATTGCGCGGGAAGAAGTTGAGGCATGGGAGAAGGACGCCCGCCGCGCCGCCCTCCGCCGTTATCTGGAGCCCTATGGCAAGCGCATGGCGCGCTTTGAATTCGACAAGCCGCTGCCCGGCGGGCTGATTCCGCTGAAGCGGGCGGGGCACACGCCTGGCCACACCGTCTTCCAGCTCAAGCCGTCTTCGGGAGAGCCGATTTGGTTCGTGGGGGACATCCTCCATGCGGTTGACCTGCAGGTGCCCCACACCAGCTTCTGCGCCGCATACGATACGGAGCCGAAAACCGCCGTAGTCTCTCGGCGACAAGTACTTAAGGCATCCGGCTTGTTCTTCGGAGCCCATTTCCCCTTCCCCGGCTGCGCGGAAATCAAGCCCGGCAAGGGCGACGGAGAGGATTTCATCTATGTCCCCAAGTCGTTCGCTGGAGACGCGGGAGGGCGCCCCTGAACGTTCATCGGCGTCCATAATGCAATCGATTGCATGCGTTTTTATTCATAAAAGGAAGAAATGAGGGAGGGAAACTGTATGGTTGAAGTGGAGATCATCACGGGAGACATCACCACGTTGAAGGTGGATGCCATCGTCAATGCGGCCAACTGCGGCCTGTTGGGCGGCGGCGGGGTGGACGGCGCGATTCATGCCGCCGCCGGAAAGGCGCTGTTCGACGAATGCTGGCAGCTGGTGCAGGGGCTTCCCAACGGAAGAGGGGAGACGGGGCAGGCCTATGCGACTGGCGCGGGGCGGCTGCCCTGCCGCTTTGTCTTCCACACGCCGGGGCCTGTGTATGTGGACGGCCATCATGGGGAGGCGAAGCTGCTGGCCGCCTGCTATGCGAACAGCCTCCGCCTGGCGGAGGAGCGTCAGTGCAAAAGCATCGCCTTCCCCTGCATCTCCACCGGCGTCTACGGCTATCCCAAAGCGGAGGCGGCCACGGTGGCCTGCACCACGGTCATGCAGTTCCCCTGCCACGCGGTGGAGAAGGTGATCTTCTGCTGCTTCAGCCAAGGGGACACCGCCATCGTGAAGCGGGCGTGGGAGGCTCTTCAGACCAAATGAACCCATGGCGAAAACAGCGGGGCAGGGACATGTCACCTGCTGGCCACGTCGCCTGTGTTATATCGTAAATTATTGTATATCAAGATGTTAGGAGAAAAGAGATGAAAAACGCCATTAGTTCGATGCTTGGCATGGCGGTCATGGCGGCCTCCGCCATTTCCGCATTGGCTAACCCGTTGCTGTTGTGGGACATGGAAGCAATCAGCGGGTTGGGCGGCGGCGCGGCGCTGACCCTTCACCACCCTGAATTCCACGAGGTGGCCATCGTGCACGACGCGCCGTGGGAGGGCAATGTCAGCACCTATCACACCGTGTTTCAGGACGGCGACAAATACCGCATGTACTATCGCGGCATGGCATGGGACATGCCCGGCGTCGAAAACCACGAGGTGTACTGCTATGCGGAAAGCAAGGACGGCATCCATTGGGTCAAGCCCTCCTTGGGCATCTGCGAGTTCAACGGCTCGACCGACAACAATATCATCCTGCTGCAGGATCCAAACCACAACAGCTTCGCCCCCTGCATCGACGCCAATCCCGCCTGCCCGCCGGAGCAGCGCTACAAGGCTCTGGGCGGCGAGGAGGTGCATGGCCTCTATCTTTACGTCTCGCCTGACGGCATCCATTGGAAGAAGGCTCAGGAGGAGCCCATCTTCATCAAAAAGGAGGGCGACCGCGGCGTCTTCGACTCCCTGAACACCATGTTCTACGACACGGTCCAGGGCTGCTATGTGGCCAATCTGCGCTATTATAAGTATGTGGAGGAGAATGGAACATGGGACTTGCGCCAAATCCGCCGCTGCACCTCCCCCGACGCCATCCACTGGTCGGAGCCCCAATGGCTGGACACCGGCCCCAACTTCCCGTCCCCCGATTCGCCGCCCATCGAGCTGTACACCAACGCCATCGTGCCCTACGTCAACAATCCCGCCGTCTACATCGGCCTGCCCAAACGCTACGTCTTCTTCCGAGGAAGCGTCTATGACCACAGCGGCGAAAACTCCAACCATGCCTGCGGCCTTTCGGACGCCGCGTTCATGAGCAGCCGCGACGGGCTCCGCTACCATCTCTGGAGCGAGGCCTTCATCCGCCCCGGCCTGCAGCATGACCGCTGGGTCAACCGCAACACCATGTGCGCCCGCGGCGTCGTGCTGACCCCCTCCGACCTGCAGGGTACGCCGCCTGTCCTGTCTCTCTATTCCACAGAGGGTTACTACTCGGATGGACCCTGCCGCCTCCGTCGCCATGTCATCCGGCAGGACGGCTTTGTCTCCGTGCAGGCTCCCTACAGCGGCGGCACGGTGACGCTGAAGCCCCTGGCCGTCACTGTGACGGAAACATCGCAACTACCTGGTAGAAAAGGAGTTACGGTTCAGGAAGAACCCGGCTGGAGCAACGTCATGCTGCTGCTGAACGCCTCCACCTCCGCCCTCGGCGAAATCCGCTGCGAAATTCGCGACAGCCAGAACCGCCCCATTCCCGGCTACACCATGGCGGAGGCCGTTCCCGTCTTCGGCGACGAATTGGACCTGCCCATGGTCTGGAAGAACGGCCCGGACCTGACGCCCCTTCTCGGCCAGACCGTCATCCTTCATTTCGCCATGAAGGACGCCGACATCTATTCCCTCCGCTTCGGCCATCCATGAGAGAAGCCACGATTCTTTTGTGTCATTTGAAGTGACGATTCAGAAGGAGTCCACAGAAAACACGGAAGGACACGGAAGCGAACTGCCGCTGGCCGTTCGCGGTTTAATATTTTATTGAAAAGTCTCCGCGTTCTGCCGCGAATGTGGCGGAACGCTTCAGTTTATCCCGTGTCTTCTGTGGATAATAGACCAATCGCGACGAAACGGCGTCGAGTTGTCCTGTTTTGGTTTGAAAATTGCGGGAATGTCCTTATATTAAACAATCTTATTCTGTCCACGTTGGTGTCGAAAAGCCGTCCGCCCGCTGGTGGCCACGGTTTTCGGCCAACGGCAACAACCAGGAGGATGTTCAGGTATGAATGAAGAGTATTTGGCCAGGGCCCGCGAGAAGGTCTCCGATGTCCGGCTGTTCATCAACGGAGTGTCCAAACGCGCCGCGCAGTTGGCGAAGGGCGCCCGTCGTCTTGTGCCGTCTCCGCCGGACGACGAACGGTCGAATCTAGACATCGCGTTGCTGGAAGTGGCTGAGGGAAAGGTCATTATCAGCAGCGAGTACGAAGAGGCCAAGGCAAAGGCGGAAGCGGAAGCGGCCGCCGAGGCGAAAGAGGAGAAATAGGACCAATGGCTGACATCTATGTGTTCATGGGCCCTCCGGGAGCCGGCAAAGGCTCCATGGGCGAGCTGTTCTGCGGCGAGACGGGCGTGGTCCATGTGTCCACGGGCGACTTGCTGCGGGCGGAGATGGCCGCGGGCAGCGAGCTGGGGATGCAGGTGAAGGAGCTGATTGCCAAAGGGCAGCTGGTCTCCGATGACATCGTGGCCGCCATGGTGGAGAAACGCCTGGGCCAGAAGGACATCCGTGAACACGGCTGTCTGCTGGACGGCTTTCCCCGCACCGTGCCGCAGGCCGAGGTCCTGGACGGCATCCTGTCCAAACTGGGCCATCGCATGGCGGCGGTCCTGCTGATCGAGGCGGACGAGGAGATGCTGGTCAAGCGCATGACCTCCCGCCGGATGTGCTCCAACAAGGACTGCGGCGCCATCTACAACATCCTCAGCCTCCCTCCGAAGACGGAGGGCATCTGCGACCGCTGCGGCCAGAAGCTTTATCAGCGGGCCGATGACAGCGAGGAGACGGCCCGAAACCGCATGACCGTCTATCAGAAGCAGACTGCGCCGCTCATCGACTTCTATTCCCGCAAGGGCCAGCTGGTCCGCACGGTCAGCGACGACAGCGGCATCGACGCCTGCTATCAGCGGCTGCGCCGCGTTCTGCACATGGCATGAGGCGCGTGGACCTATGGTAAGCGGAAAAATCAGATTGTACGAAGGCGCGGAGCTGGAGGGAGTTCGCGCGGCGGCCGCCGCCTCGGCGGAGGTGCTGGCGCGGCTTTGCGACGCCGTGGAGCCGGGCATGAGCACGCTGGACATGGACCATTTGGCGGAGGCCTTCATCCATGACACCGGCGGCAAAAGCGCCTTTTTGGGCTATCACGGCTATCCGGGGCAGATTTGCATTTCCCTGAACAATGAGGTGGTCCATGGCATCGGCCGGGCGGACCGCATCATCCAGAAGGGAGATGTGGTCAGTCTGGACGTGGGCGTCACCGTGGGCGGCTACGTGGGGGACAACGCCCGCACCGTCTGCGCGGGCGGTCAGCCGGAAGGGCAGGTGGCCGAGCTGCTGACCGTCACGCGGGATGCGCTCATGGCCGGCATCGACGCCGCCCGGGAGGGCAACACCATCAATGACATCGGCGGCGCCGTGGAGGATTTGGCGAAGAAGCACGGCTTTGGAGTGGTTCGCGATATGGTGGGACATGGCTGCGGCAAGGTGATGCACGAGCCGCCCGAAGTGCCCAATTACCGCATCCATGGCCATAGTCCGACCTTGAAGGCGGGAATGATCATCGCCATCGAGCCCATGATCAACGTGGGAACTTGGCGGATTGTCTTCGACCGGGAGGATGGATGGACCGTCCGCACGGCGGATGGAAGCCTGTCTGCGCATTTTGAACATCAGATCCTCATAACCAAGAACAACCCGGAGATTTTGACGTGGCCAAAGAGTGCATAAAAGCAGAAGGCGTTGTGAAGGAACTACTTCCGAATACGGAATTCCTTGTGACCCTGGAGAACGGATATGAAGTCCGCGCCCACATCAGCGGCAAGATGCGGCTTCATTTCATCCGCATTCTCCCCGGTGACCAGGTGACGGTGGAACTGTCCCCCTATGACCTGAGCAAAGGCCGCATCTCCTATCGCAAAAAATAGCGTCGCGGCGGGGCCTTTGGCGGGCTTCTCGCCGGTTGCGTTTCTTTTTCTCGGTTTGCGAATTGCAAATCGGGGAAAAGGATTTATATTTAGTCGATTGTTATTCTGCCGAAAGTGTGACGGTGTCATGTTTCTGGCCGCCGTTGCAAGAAGAAAATAGCCGGAAGGATCAGGCTGAAAGAGGTCAACATGAAAGTAAGAGCATCAGTCAAGCGTATGTGCAACAACTGCCGCATCGTGAAGCGCGGCGGGATTGTCCGGGTCATCTGCAAGAATGCCCGCCACAAGCAGCGTCAAGGTTGAGCGACAACGAGATAGGAAACCATCACCATTAACAATAGACTGTCTCGGACCCCGTGTTCAGCAGTGAAGAAAGAGCCAGGAACAGAACATGCCCAGAATTCTCGGTATTGACATTCCCAACAACAAGCACGTGAATGTGTCCCTCACCTATTTGTATGGCATTGGCCCTGCAAGTGCGGATGAGATTTGCCGTCGGGCCCAGATTGACCCGATGACCAAAGCCAGCGATTTGACGGAGGCGAACATCTCCGCCATTCTGCAGATTCTGCAGGACAGCTATACGGTTGAAGGCGATCTTCGCCGTCAGATTGCCCAGAACATCCGCCGTCTGACCGCCATCAACTCCTATCGTGGCAACCGCCATCGCCGGAACCTGCCGGTTCACGGGCAGCGCACCCGCACCAACGCCCGCACGCGCAAGGGCGGCAAGAAGACGGTCGGCGCCATCCGCGACCGCAGCGAACGCAAGCAGGCGAACAGCGGCAAGTAGGCCGTTGCGCCCCGTGGTCAACGTGAAGCAAAGCATATATAATATAGATTAGGAGAACTTCAGAATGGCGGATGCAACCAATGAAGTGCAGGCGACGGAAAGCGCGCCTGCGGCCGAAGTGAAGAAGACGAAAATCAAGGGCGGTCGTCAGATCCTGTCTGGCATCGTCCATGTGGATTCCACATTCAACAACACCCGCGTGGCGATTTCCGACATGCAGGGGAATATCCTGTCCTGGTCCACAGGCGGCAAACTGGGCTACAAGGGCTCCCGCAAGAGCACGGCCTATGTGGCGCAGCTCATCGCCACGGATGCGGCGAAGAAGGCCATGGCGACCTACGGTCTCCGTGAGGTCGAGATTGAGATCAAGGGGCCGGGCGCCGGCCGCGAATCCGCCGTCCGCGGCATTGCCGCCGCCGGTCTGGAGATCACCATGCTGAAGGATGTGACGCCTCTGCCGCACAATGGCTGCCGTCCTCCGAAACGTCGTCGTGTGTAACGAGTGGTTGTGAGGGATTGGGGGCTTCGGCCACCCAAGGAGAGCAGAACATTCAGGACACAGATGAAGGAGAAAGATCATGCCAGGCATTGAAGGTTTTGTACTGCCGGAGGCGCTGCAGGTTGATGAAAAGACCCGGACGCCCTTTTATGCCCGCTTCACCGCCGGTCCCTGGGAGAACGGCTTTGGGCATACCATCGGCAATGCTTTGCGTCGGGTTCTTCTGACGGCGATGGAAGGCGTCGCCGTCTCCAGCATACGCATTGACGGCGTGGCGCACGAGTTCATGTCCATTGAGGGCGTCCTTGAGGATGTGACGGACATCGTGCTCAACATCAAGAAGTTGAAATTCGAATATAGCGGAACGGAGCTGCCCCATCGGATCGAGCTGGTCGCCGACCAGGCCGGCGAGGTGACGGGAGCCAACATCCGCGAAGACGGAGTGACGACGGTTCTGAATCCGGAGCAGGTGATCTGCACGTTGGACAAGGACCGCCCCTTCCGCATGGATCTGGAGATTGACCGCGGCCGCGGCTATCGTCCCTCTGAGAAGAACAAGCGGGATGACCAGCCCATCGGCACCATTCCCGTGGATTGTCTCTTCAGCCCCATCGAGCGCGTCCGCTACGATGTGCAGGCCACCCGTGTCGGCGAGCACACGGACCATGACAGCCTGGAGCTGGAAGTGTGGACCGACGGGCGGATCGACCCCGTGACGGCGGTGCATCTGTCCGCAGACATTCTGCGGGAGCACCTTTTGGTCTTCTCCTCCAACAACGGCGAGTCCCTTGGCGTCGCCCCGCAGAACGGCGGCCTCTCCGACGAGGAGCGGGAGCTGGTGGACAAGCTGTGCACCAGCGTCAACGACCTGGAGCTGTCTGTCCGGGCCGTGAATTGTCTGAATTCCGCGCAGATCCAGTTCCTTGGCGAATTGGTGGAGAAGTCGGAAAGCCAGATGCTGAAGTACCGCAATTTCGGCAAGAAGTCCCTTCAGGAGATTCGCGCGAAGCTGTCTGAGATGGGCCTGAGTCTGGAAATGGTATTGTCGGATAACGTCAAAGAAGAACTTGCACGCCTGTTGTCAGTGCAGCAGCCCGTGACCAAAACTGAGGAATAAGCCGGATGAGACACCACGTTCATACCTTTAAAGTCGGCCGCAAGTCGGGGCATATTCGTTCCATGCTGGCCAATGCCGTTTGCAGCCTTGTGGAGCATCGTCGCATCACCACGACCTTGACGAAGGCGAAGGAAGTCCGCCGCTATGCGGAGAAGATGGTCACCTTGGGCAAGGCTGGCACACTTCATGCCCGCCGTCAGGCCATCGCGTTCATGCATCAGGTTGACAAGGTGGCGATTCTGTTCAACGAGATCGCCCCTGGTTTCGAGAAGCGCAACGGCGGCTACACCCGCATGATGAAACTGGGGCCCCGGATCGGCGATGCCGCCGAAATGTGCATTCTGGAGTTTGTCGAAAACGATGAGACTGTGGAGGCCCGCAAGGCCGCAGCGGAGGCCCCGAAGGCCGACACTGCCACGGAGACGCCTCAGGCGTAGTTGGCGACGGTAACCATCGTTTCATGAAAAGGCCGGTTCCGGCGCGTTGACTGCGCTGGAAACGGTCTTTTTGTATAATCCCGATGGGGCGGTGGACGATCGCGGAGGATAATTTGGAATTAGGAATTTAGTTAGCGGTTAGCAGTTAGAAGTTTTTCTAGAGCTTCTAGAGCTTCTAGTGCTTCTAGAGCTAGCTAGAGGTAGTCATATGAAAAATGGCTTTGCGGAGATCGAATCGCGTGACATTCCGCATCTGCGCGTCCGTGCGCGGCGTTTTCGCCATGAATGCGGAATGGAGGTGCTCAGTCTGGAGAGCCCCGATGACGAGAACTGGTTCGGCATTGGCGTCCAGACCATGCCGGAGAATGATGAGGGAATCCCCCATATTCTTGAGCATGTGGTACTTGGCGGTTCGGAGCACTATCCGGTCAAGGACCCCTTCATGTCCATGGTGAAGTCCAGCGTGGCGGCATTCATCAACGCCATGACCTATCCGGACTTCACGGTCTATCCCGTGGCCAGCCCCAATCCCAAGGACTTCTTCAACCTGATGGAAGTCTATTGGGATGCGGTGTTTCACCCCAATCTGAGCCGTGAGAATTTCGAGCGGGAGGGATGGCATTTTGAATTGCAGAAGCGGGGGGACCTGTCCTCGCCACTTATCTACAATGGCATCGTGCTCAACGAGATGCGTGGCGCCGAAGAGGAGCTGGACTCCATTGTGGACCGCGCCGTCGGCTGTTGCCTGCTGCCTGAGCTGCCCCGCCGCTGGAATTCCGGCGGCGACCCCGCCCATATTCCCAACTTGAGCTATGAGGCCTTCGTGGAGTTCTATCGCCGCCACTATCACCCCTCCGTCGCCAAGCTTTTCTTCTATGGAAACGTCCCCACGGAGAAAAAACTGGCCTTTGTGGCGGAGCATCTGAAGGGGTGCCATGGTTTGGAGACGCCGGTGACGCTTCCCCCGCGGCCAAAGCAGACACGGTGGACCGCCCCCCGCAAGGTGACGTTGCCCTGCGCGGCGCGGCGTGGCGAAGAGGGGGGCAGGGCCGGAAACGCCAGCTGGATTGGCGCCTGCTTCCTGTTGGACGAATGGGACCCCGTTTTGGACTTGGCGTTCGAAATGATTGACTATCTGCTGTTTGGCAATGCGGCGTCGGT
Organism: Lentisphaeria bacterium; assembly: GCA_016288215.1. Lineage (GTDB taxonomy): Bacteria > Verrucomicrobiota > Lentisphaeria > Oligosphaerales > Oligosphaeraceae > Tb-RUG-64. The sequence goes on from JAEEYQ010000015.1 coordinate 52,849, forward strand.
CATGCGAAAGGCGCTGCTGGAGTCCGGTCTGGGGGATGACATCGTGACCAGCGGCTACGATGATGAAAGCCCCGAGACGATTTTCCGTTTCGGGCTGACGGGCTGCAGTCCGGAGAATTTTCCCAAAATCGAGGCGTTGGTGCATGACATTCTTTCAGACGTGGTGACCCATGGCTTCGATGCCGCCCGTGTGCGCACCGCCTTCCGCCAGTTCAAATTGGAACAGCTGGAGATTGACGGCGAACATGGACTGAATCTGCTGGAGGACTGCATGGGCATCTGGCTCAGCGGCGGCGACCCGCTGCGCTGCGTGGACCGCCATGAGGCGATGCAGGAGCTGGAGCGACGCATGGCGGAGGAGCCGCATTATCTGGAGTCGGTGGTGCGGCGTTTCCTCTTTGAAAATCCCCATCGTCTTGTCATTGAGCTTGTTCCGGATGAGACGCTGGAGGAGAAGCGGGCCCAGGAGGAGGCTCGGCGGCTGGAGGCCATCAAGGCGGGCCTTGCCGCCGCGGACCTGCAGAGGATGGATGCGCGGGCGGCGGAATTGGGGCGGCTTCAAGATGAGCCGGACAGCCCGGAGGCTTTGGACACCCTGCCCAAACTGACCCGCCACGACTTGCTTGCGGAGCCACGCCGGCTTCCTGTGGACCGGATTCCCTTGAACAACGGGATGACCCTGCTGTCAGGGCACACCTTCAGCAACGGCGTCGGCTATTTGAGTCTGGCCTTTCCTTTGGCGGACATTCCGCAAGCTCTGCTGCCGGATTTGCCTTTCGCCATGATGATGCTCCACAAGCTGGGGACTTCCTCCCATTCCTATGACACCTTTTCGGAGGCTTTGGCGGCGGCCGCCGCCGCTGTGCAGACCCAGGTGCGCATGGAATATCCGGGGTCGGGAGGCGAACTGCCCTCTGGGGCCTTGTTCCTGAACATGACGGCGTTGGAGGAGTCCTTTGGCGAGGCGTTGCGGCTGCTGGCGGAGCGGTGGCGTCAGACGGTTTTCACGGAGCGGGAGCGCTGTCAGGCGGTGCTGCGCCAGAAGTGGTTCCAGTTCAAGGAGGAACTGCAGGACAATGGCTCCGCCTTCGCCGCCATCGTCGCCCGCCAGGGGCTGGGCGGGCTGGCGGGCGTGGCCGCTGAATGGGACGGCTTGGCCTATGGACGGCGGCTCAAACGGCTGGCGCGGTGCTTCGGCACGGAATACGAGGGATTTGCGGATTCCATGGGACGCATGGCGGCTCTTTGCGGCAACCTGCGGCCGGTGGGCGCCTCCGTTGTGGGCAACGATGCCTTACTTCCTCTCGTTAAGGAATTTATGGAGAAGAATTTTCCCGGTGGCGAGAAGGACTGCGCCATGGATGTGCCGATGAAGGCGGATTCGTCCGCTCCTCGTCTGGATGCGCTGCGGATCAACGGCGACGTGGGCTTCTGCGCACGGGTCTTCCAGGCTCCCGCCTATGATGACGAATCCAATGCGGCCCTCAGCGTCTACTGCTGGCTGGTGAGCTGCGGATTCTTGTGGGACGAGGTTCGGGTCAAGGGCGGCGCCTACGGCGTGGGCTGCTCCTACAATCCTGCCTTGGGGCTGATGACGTTGAGTTCCTTCCGTGATCCGTCTCTCAAAAACACGCTGCAGGTGTTCGACCGTCTGGCGGAGAGGACATTCGACTGGACGCGGAAGGAAGTGGATTCGGCCATCGTGGCCTGCATGAAAGCGGAGGAACAGCAGGTCTGGCCAGGCATGGCATGCCGTCTGGCGCTGTGGCGGAGCCTGTTTGGATGGGACGACGAACGGCGGCGGGCCTATCGGCAGGCGTTCCTTTCCGTGACGCCGGAACATGTGCAGGTGGCGGGGCGGCGCTTTTGGGCGGCCGCCGCCGGAAAGGGCAACACCTGTCTGGTGGCCCCCGGCTCCCTGTGCCGCGGCCTTCACCCCAATTGGCTGAAACTGTAAAGGCGGCGATGGAAGGCAGATATCTCATCGAAGGAAAAGAGAAGGCCACGCGAGTCGCCGAACTGCTTGGCGAAAATCCGCAATGGCAGCGGCTGGACGAGGCGGCAATTCCGTCGGAAATGACGAAGGGCGACTGGGTTGTGCTTTGCGGCGGCGCCGAGTTCAACGTGGCGTGGCATCGGGAGTGCATGCGCCGCAAATGCAGAGTGATTTGCGCTCCGACGGACGGTGATTGGCTGCCGTTGGGGCGGGAACTGGCCCGTGCCGTGGCGCGCCGCCGTCTGGCCAGCTGCGTTTTGGGCTCCTGGCGGCTGCGGCCGGCTCTGGCGGCGTTGCGGGAACTGGCGGATGGCGGCGCCTTGGGGACGCTTCAGTCCGCGGAATTGTCCTGTGCCCCCACGTTGGCCGATGACCCTCTTCAATGCCGTTTCGCGCAGGACGCAGTGTCGTTCATCAGTTATGAAAAACTTCATAAGTCATTGATTATAAATGATTTAGAAAATTTTGCTTCCATTCGGCTGGAGGGGGACTGCGGCATGGCGCTTCTGAACCTTTCCCAAAACGGCGTCGACACGTTGGAGCATCATGGGAACGCCCATCGCCGCTGTCAACGGACCTTTCCCATGGGCGACCCCTTGCTGGCAGAAGTAGCGCTTCTGGAAAGTCAGACTCCGGAGAAGGACGGTTGGCCGCTATTGTGCAGCCTGCCCGGATTCTTCGAGCCATGAGCGATTTCCATAAGTGTACACCCACTATGATTCTCTGTCACTTTCGCCCTTTCCGCAGATTTAGCTGGAATTTTTCCATGAAAGTCAGTCAATGAGTTGCAAATCTTCTCTGTTGACTTATATTAGTAATTCCCGATCAAAAATGCATTTTCAATTGGAACTATATAGGCAGAGCTGTACAGATGAAGACATTTTTACCAAAGGTTGATGAGATTGAGCGCAAATGGTATGTTGTGGACGCGACGGACCAGGTGTTGGGCCGTATGGCCGTCCAGATTGCCAATGTGCTGCGTGGCCGGAACAAGGCCAGCTATACGCCGCATTTGGACTGCGGGGACTTTGTCATTGTGATCAATGCGGAGAAGGTCGCCATGACCGGCCGCAAGAACACGGACAAGATCTATCAGGACTACTCTGGCTATATTGACGGTCTGAAGCGCCAGACCGCTGATGTGGTCCGCCAGAAGAATCCGACCCGTCTGGTTCGGGACGCCGTTTGGGGCATGATGCCCAAGGGCCGTCTGGGCCGTTCGCAGTACAAGAAGCTGAAGGTCTATGCGGGACCGGAGCATCCGCACGCCGCCCAGATGGCGGAGCCGATGGAGATCAAGAAGTAATACTCATATAGTGGATTGTTGATAAGGATAAAGGAAGCATGACAGAGAACACTGAAATGATTCATGCCGTTGGCCGCCGCAAAAGCGCCAGCGCCCGTGTCCACATGAAACCGGGCACCGGCAAAATCACCGTGAACAAGCGGACATTTGAGGATTATTTCATCACGGCCGCCCAGCGTGGACTGGTTTGCCAGCCTTTGGTGATCACCGGGCTGACGGCGGACTTTGACATTGTGGCCACCATCGACGGCGGCGGTGTCATCGGCCAGGCCGGTGCCCTGCGCCACGGCATCGCCCGCGCCCTTGAAAAATACAAGGCCGAGCTTCGCCCTGTGCTGAAGGCCGCTGGCCTGCTGACCCGTGATTCCCGCGAGAAAGAGCGCAAGAAGCCCGGTCGGCCCGGAGCGCGCAAGCGTTTCCAGTTCTCGAAGCGCTAGTCGCCTTACGCCTTCTGTTTTCCATGGCATACAACGGATTCGGCAGCGGCCTGATGCAGGTTGCCGAATCCGTTTCTTTTTCATTTTCCCTGTTGAAGATTGCGGGTTGCGGATTACATTAGGGAGATGGCGGTTTTGTCGCCGTTGGGAAAATGAAGTGTAGCTTGTGTGAGTCACAAATTCATATGGAGAAACCCATGCTAAAGAAATTGACACGGAGTCTGGCCTGCGTCGCCGTGCTGGCCTGTTTTGGCGTGCAGGCGGCCAAAGTGAGGGAAATCAGCGTCCAAAGCACGTCGGGTGGGATGCTTCAGGAGACCCTGGAGGAGATTGTCCGCATGACCGTCCGCACCAAAGTCGGCGCGGAGTTTGCCAATGCGGTGTTGGGGGATGACATCCGCCAGCTGACCCGGACCGGCAAGTTCGAGGATGTGCAGGTCAGGCTGGAAAGCGCGCAGGATGGCTCCATTCATGTCATCTATGTGCTGACGCCCCATAAAGTGGTCCGTTCGGTGTCCATCAACGGCAACACGGAGTACAAGACCAAACGCCTGACCAAACTGCTGAAGCTGATGACCAATCAGGTCCTGGACGACACGGTGCTGGCCAAGGACCGCAGCGCCCTGCTGGACAAATACCGCGACGGCGGCTATTACGGCACGGAAGTCACCACGGATCTGACCCCTTCGGAGGACGGAACCCAGGTGGACGTCACCTATCAGATTCATGAAAAGCCCCGCTTCAAACTCAAGGGCGTGGCTTTCGAGGGGAACACGGAGACGGTGTTCACGCAGGACGAGCTGCGGGACGCCATTGCGACGAAACGGCAGTGGTGGCGCTATATCTTCCGCTTTGGCAACTACTTCAATGAACAGCTCCAGCCGTTGGACAAGGACAAGCTGCAGGCGCTGTACGGCACGAAAGGCTATCTTGACTTCGCCGTCAAGGACGTGGAAGTCCGTCCCGTCGACAACGGCAAATGGGTTCAGGTGGTCTACATCGTGGAGGAGGGCGCTCCGTATTCGATTTCCTCCATCGTGGTCGCCGGCAACGAGAAGTTCTCTCAGGAGGAGCTTTTGAAGGAGACGGAAGGGCGAGTCGGCCAAGTCTACAATTCCGACACGGAGAACTCGGACCTGAATCGGATGAAGGCCCGCTACGAGGACCTTGGCTATCTGGACATGCGGATGTACGCCGCCCATGAAAAGGACGAGGACAACCACAAGGTGGCCGTGGTGTACAGGGTCTACGAAGGGGAGCCCTGCCGGATTCGCAACATCAACATCGTGGGCAACCAGGTGACGCAGGAGAAGGTCATCCGCCGCGAACTGAGCATCCATCCCGACGATTTGGGCGACGCGGGCAAAATCCGCACCAGCAAGAATCGTCTGCGGAATCTGGGCTATTTCAATGAGGTGGAGATAGTTCCTGTGGTGACGGAGGAGCAGAACCTGAAGGACCTCCGCGTGGAGCTTGCCGAACGGAACACGGGCAACATCGCCTTGGGCGCCGGCTTCTCCACGGAAGACTCCGTGATCGGATTCGTGGAATTGACCGAATCCAACTTTGACGTTCGCCGCCTCTTCGAGTGGCCCATGAACCCCAAGGGCGCCGGTCAGCATTTCCGCAGCCGCGTGCAGGTCGGCTCCCACGTGACCAATGTCATGTTGAGTCTGACGGAGCCTTGGTTCCTGGATCGCCGTCTGGAGCTGGAGAACAGCCTGTTCTTCCGCAACCGCTTTGAGGACGAATATGACCAGCGGAACATCGGCGGCCGGATGATGCTGTCGTGGCCGTTGTCCTTCCGCGTCCCCGGCACGGATTGGCATGACGACTGGAAGATGGGCATCGGTATCCAATTTGAGAATATAAGAATTTCTGATGCAGACACTTATGATGATGATCCCGCTGACTATGACGATGTTCGCGGCGACTTTGTCCGTGGCCGCGTGGTGGCGGACGAGGAGGACAGCTATTGGGCCAATCGCCTGATCATGCGGTTGACGCGGGATCGCCGCAACGCCGTCATGTTCCCGACCCGCGGCTCCGTCCTCACCCTGCAGGGCGAATATGTGAGCGAGGCGTTGGGGAGCTATGAGAGCTACGGCAAAATCAGTCTGGATGTGACGCGCTACTTCCCGATCTTCCGCGACTATGTGCTGAAGCTGAGCGCGGACTATTCCAGCACCACCGGCGAAGAGGAGGCCATTTTCGACCGCTATTTCGGCGGCGGCATCGGCACGATCCGCGGCTTCAAGCGGCGGGATGTGGCACCGGTGGACTGCCACAAGGACCCCCTGGGCGGCAGCACCCTGCTGATGGCCACGGCGGAACTGCTCATCCCCATGAAGGACATCGCCTATTTCAGCATCTTCTCCGATGCGGGCAATGTGTGGTGGGACGCCTTTGAGACCAGTTTGGACGACATGAACGTCAGCACAGGCATTGGCCTGCAGTTCAAGAGCCTGCCGGTCAGCATGTATTACGGCTATCCCGTCGTCAAGGGATACGACCATCTGGAGGGCCGTCATGGCCGCTTCCACTTCCAGATCATGTACAGCTATTGACGGCTGGACTGTGGGGAACCGGACCGGAACCGCGTCATGTTTGGGATTCTGAACCGCCATATCGCCAGAAACATGCTTTTCAGCATGCTTCTGGCTTTGGGCATCCTGACCTTTGTGATGCTTTCCGGCCAGCTCTTCAAGGTGCTTGACTTCCTGTCCCGAGGCGTCTCGCCTGTCCTTTTCGGCAAATACATCCTGTATATGCTTCCGGACCTGCTGCGATTCACCTTGCCCCTTTCCATGTTGGTGGCCGTCGTGCTGGTCTTCAGCCGCATGTCGGCGGACAATGAGATTGTCGCCATGAAGACCAGCGGCATCTCCCTATGGCAGATCGTGACACCTGGAATTGTTCTAAGCTTCTGTTTATGCGTGATTTGCGCATGGCTTTCCCTGTTCGTGTCCCCCGTGTTCCGCTATCGGGCGGAGCAGTTGCGATGGGAGGGGCTGGAGAGTTATGTGGCCATGCTGGAGCCGGGCCGCTTCGTCAGCATCCCGCCAAATTTCAAGGTCCGCATTGGCGAACGGCAGGGGGACCAACTGCGGGACATTCATGTGTATATGCTTGACAACAAGGGAAATGAGGTAAGGGACATCACGGCGGTCGTGGGCTATGTCCGCATTCAGGGGGAGGAGCAGCAGCTTTCCCTCAATCTGCGGGATGTGACGATCAGCTAACTGACGATGAACGACGGCAGGACGGAGACCCGCCATTGGCATTTGGGGCAGCTTGAGCTGGAGCTGGGCATCGGCGGCAACCAGAAGCGCAACGTCACGGCCCGCAAAGTCAAATACATGGACCTGCGGCTGCTGTGCGCGCAGATTCTTCTGGAGCAGGAGGAGGGACGGGACACCGCCGCCTTCCTGCTGGAGTTGCATCGACGGCTGTCCATGGCCATGTCCCCCTTCTCCTTTCTGCTGTTGGGACTTCCCTTTGGCATCCGCAGCCGCCGTTCGGAGAAGTCCGTCGGCCTGCTGATTTGCGTGCTGTTGGCGTTGGGGTTCTATGCCTTTCTGCAGGCGGCGGACATGCTTAAACGCCACACGGGGCTGCATCCGGAGTACATCATCTGGCTGCCCAACGCGCTCTATCAGGCGGTGGGACTGTGGATTATGCACCGAATCGGAAAACACTGACGCATATATATATAATATGGTATATAGGGGGCGACACGGGCCGCGAATCGAATCCGTTTCCAACTTCCAACTCCTAACTCCTAACTAAATTCCTAATTCCTAATTTCTAATTTCTATTTCCTAATTCCAAATTGCAAATAGCAAATGTCTGACGCGATGAACCTCATCCGAAACTTCTGCATTGTGGCCCACATCGACCACGGAAAATCCACGTTGGCCGATCGCTTCCTGCTGCACACCAAGACCATCGAGCAGCGCACCTTCCATGACCAGATTCTGGACGCCATGGATTTGGAGCAGGAGCGGGGCATCACCATCAAGTCCCATCCCGTCCGCATGCTCTTCTCCAGCCAAGACGGCAACGAATACATCTTCAATCTCATTGACACGCCCGGACATGTGGACTTCAGCTACGAGGTCAGCCGCAGCCTGGCCGCCTGCGAAGGAGCCATTTTGCTGGTGGATGCGACACAAGGTGTTCAGGCGCAGACACTTGCAAATGCAAATCTGGCCATGCGGCAGGATTTGGCCATCATTCCGGTCATCAACAAGGTGGATTTGCCGGCGGCGAACATCGACTTGTGCATGGAGCAGTTCGAGGAGCTGCTGACCATCCCGCGGGACGAGGTGCTGCAGGTTTCCGCCCGCAGCGGCTTGGGCGTTCCGGAGCTGCTTGAGGAGGTCATTCGGCGGATTCCCGCCCCCCAAGGGGAGCCGGAGCCGCTGCAGGCCCTTGTGTTCGATTCGGTCTTCGACGTGTATCGCGGCGTGGTCACCTACGTCAGGGTGAAGAACGGCCGCATCAAGCCGGGGGACCAGGTGCGGCTCTTCAGCACGGGAGCCAACACGGAAGTGAAGGAAGTCGGTTTCTTCAGTCCGGGCATGAAGCCCGCGAAGGCGTTGGAGACGGGCGAGGTGGGCTATGTCATCACCGCCATCAAGACGCCTGGAGAGATCAAGGTGGGCGACACCATTACCCTGCACAACCGCCCCTGCGAGAAGCCATTGGAGGGATTCCGCAGCATCCGGCCCGTGGTCTTCAGCGGCATCTATCCGATGGATACCGCTGATTATGAGGCACTTAAGTTCAACATCGCGAAACTGCGGCTGAACGACGCGGCTTTCGTGGCGCAGCCGGAAAGTTCCGTGGCGTTGGGGGCGGGGTTCCGCTGCGGCTTCTTGGGGCTGCTTCACATGGACATCATTCAGGAGCGCCTGAGCCGCGAGTACGACATGGACTTGCTGCTGACCTACCCCAGCGTGGAGTACCATGTGTTCATGCGGGACAAGACCATGAAGGCCGTGGACAATCCGCTCTACATGCCCGACCCCAGCGCCATCGACCATGTGGAGGAGCCCATGATCAAGGCCCAGATCATCTCCCCCACCGAATACATGGGAGCCATCATGAACCTGGTCATGGACAAGCGCGGCGTCTGCCTGAAGACGGACACCGTGGACCAGATGCACATCATGATCACCGCCCGCATGCCTCTCCACGAAATTGTGCTGGACTTCTATGACAAGCTCAAGACGGTGACCCGCGGCTATGGCAGCATGGACTATGAGCCGGATGGCTACGAGCCCAGCCAGACCGTGAAACTGGAGATTCTGGTCAACGGTGAACCCGTGGACGCCTTCGCCTCCCTCGTCAATTCGGAGCGGGCGGTTCAGCGGGCCCGCATGATCTGCGACCGGCTGAAGGACGCCATCCCCCCGCAGATGTTCAAAATCGCCATTCAGGGGGCCGTGGGCGGCAAAATCATCGCGCGGGAGGATGTGCGCCAGCTGCGGAAGAACGTGCTGGCCAAATGCTACGGCGGTGACATCACCCGCAAGCGCAAGCTGTTGGACAAGCAGCGCGAGGGCAAGAAGCGCATGAAGGAAGTGGGCAATGTGAACATCCCGCAGGAGGCCTTCGTCGCCGTGTTGCGCTCGAATGAAGAAAAGTGAATAAAAAGGAATGCATTGGAGCGAGGCCATGCCACTATATGGAGTCATCCTGCTGGATTTGTTCATCATCTATTTCCTCTTCGGGAACAACATCCGCAACGTGCTGCAGACCCCTTCCATGCGGCGGCGGTCGCGGCTGAGGAGCCTGGAGAAGGCCTGCGGGAACATCGTGCTGCGCAATGAGGACCTGATGACGCCGGCTCAGCTGGAGTCCTATCGGAAGGCCATGGCGGAGCTGGCGGCGGCCCGCCGGAATCCGGATGTGGCCGAACATCAGAAATGCATTGACAAATATCAGTCCGACCATGACGGCATACGGCACTTCAGCCTGCCAGGCAACCTGTGGATGCGGGAGCATGTGGAGATGTTCGTGGTGGCCCTTGGCGTGGCCTTCGGCCTGCGGGCACTCTTCATCCAGCCCTTCAAGATTCCGACGGGAAGCATGCAGCCCACGCTGTACGGCATCCATTTCGTGGAGGCGGGGCAACGGCCCTCCAGCGCCTTCATCTCCCGCTTCTTCTCCTATCTGAACTACTCCCGCCGAAACATGACGGTGGAAATCGAGGAGAAGGGAAATCTGAACGTGGACTCCATCCGCGCCGTCAAGTCATGGCCGCTGTTCGCCCGCAGCCAACTGGAGGTGGGCGGCCGCACCTACACACTGCCTGGCAGCCCGGACACCGTCATGCGGATTTTGGCGGACTCCTTTGCCCGCAGCGGCCGCCGCTCGCTGGCCTTCGAGAAGGGGGACACGCTGCTGAACGGCTATCTGGAGCTGGGGGACCATTTGTTCGTCAACCGGGTCAGCCTGTGCTTCCGCGAACCGCGGCGCGGCGATGTGATGGTCTTTGTGACCGACGGGCTGAAGACCGCCAACGGCCAGAGCCTCGGCGGCCGCTTCTACATCAAGCGGCTGGCGGGCCTGCCGGGGGACGAGCTGATGATCCGCAACCATAAGCTGTATGTGAAGGAGCCGGGCGCGGCGGACTTCCGCCAATTGGACGGGACGGACGACCATGGCTTCGATTGGGTCCACAGCTGCACGGGGGACTACCATGGCTATGCTCACATGCCCGGCAGCCTCCATCTGCGGCACAACGAGGACAGCTTTACCGTTCCCGCCGGCCATTATTTCATGTTGGGGGACAACAGCGAAAACAGTCTGGACAGCCGCTATTGGGGCTGCGTGCCGCGGCGGAATCTGGTGGGCACCGCCGGAATGGTGTGGTGGCCCTTCACCCGCCGATGGGGGCGCGTGAACGCTACGCCGCCGCTGCCGGAGCCGACGCCCCCCTCCCGCCCCGCGCTCCTGCCCTCCGGACAGCCCGTCCCGGAGCCGCTGGCCGCCCCCTGAAATTTCCATCCATTGTCTCAAAGACCGCCCGATTTCTTCAAAAAAGGCAAAAAAACAGGGTTTTGTTCATGAAATCATAGAAAATTTGCATTTTTCTATTTTCTCCGTGTTGCGATAATGGACTTTAGGGGTTACATTTCATATAATGAATCTTAATGTCATGTCACTTATATAAGTTTGGAGAATCAAGAGGTCACCGTATGTTTTTCGATACGAATGCCAAAAACAGAGTCTGGAGAATTGCACTGGTAGCCATGTTGTCCTTGTCCCTTGGGAGTCTGTACGCTCAGGATGACGATGACGACGATGACGATGACGGAGACTGGAGAAAAGAGCGCGCCGAACTTCAGCGTGAGATTGACAAGCAGGTCAAGATCGCGGTGGAGCAGCGTGTGACGAAGGAGAAGGTGGTGGAGCAATTGGCGAAGCTCTATCCGATGGATCCGCCGGCGCTACCTTGGGAGTGGCCGATTCAGGAGGAACTGAACGTGGTCAAGACCACGAAGGAAGTGGAGGACAAGCTGGCCAAACAACTGCAGGGCGAGGCGGCCATCCGTTTCCCCGAGCGGGCCAGAGAGCAGTTCCAGACGGAAGTGGAGGCGAAATATTCCCTCTACCAGCCGGGCGACAAGGTGAATTTCATCCTGCGCAACGGCTATGGAACCAACGTGAAGGTCAATGGCACGTTCTACAACCTGTCTCCGGAGCGTCTGCGCGTCGGTGCCCGCTGGATTGCCCGTCGGGACATCTCCGAAGAGGATCAGGCCCATTTCTACACGGATGTGCGCGATGAGCTGGTCAAGAAGGAAGTGGCGCAGCGCAACCGCGTCTACACCGCGAAAATCGAAAACTTCATCACGGACGGCATTCAGGAGCGTCTGCCATCCGCTCTGCTGAAGAGCGGTTTCGTTCCGGACAAGCCCCGCAAGAAGAACGCGGCCCTCAACAACCCGAATACCGACACATGGATTCGCCGCGAGGCCTATGTGGAGTATTGGTACGATTTGGCCTATGACATGGAGACGGAAAAGCAGCAGAAGGAGATTTCCGCCCGCGTTTTCCGTGAAAACGACTATGTGTACGACACCAAAGGCCAGGAGTGGCTGCCCCGCGAGGAGTATGACGCCCGTCAGGCTGAAGAGCAGCGCCGCGCCGAAGAGGAGCGTCGTCGCCGCGAGGGCGGTGACATGTTGATGCCCGGCATGATGCCCGGCATGTAATCCGCCGTCAACGGCGAAGGTGCCAATTTGCGCTCCCTGGACGCTTTGCGTAAAAACGGTTTCAGGGGGCGCTTTTGTTTTAAAGCGTTTGCAATGAGCGATATGGGGCTGGATAAGCCAGCGGCTCCAGAGGCCTAGAGACAACACGGAAAGCGGAACATGACCATGTCCAATACATCGATTCTGCCCTGCGATGACAGGCAGTTCCTTCATAGCGACGAATGCTACGGCCCCCGGCTGGAGCTGGAGTATCTGAAGCCGGAGATCGGCTTCTCGCAGCAGCATGTCAATTCCACCATCGTGCTGTTCGGCAGCGCGCGCACGTTGCCGCCGGAGGTGGCGGCGCAGCGGCTGAAGGAGGCGGAGGAGGCGTTGGCCGCCTCGCCCCAAGACGCGGGCCTCAAGCGGAAACTGGCGGAGGCGAAGACCCAGCTGGACTGCAGTCATTACTATCAGGTGGCCAGGGACTTCGGAGCGCTGTGCACCCGGGAGTGCCAGAGCCGCCAGCTGCCCAGCTGGGACTTCGTGGTGCTCACGGGCGGCGGCGGCGGCATCATGGAGGCGGGTAACCGCGGCGCGGCGGACAGCGGCGGCATCTCCGCCGCCCTCAACATCGAACTGCCCTTCGAGCAGCATCCTAACCCCTACATCACGCCGGAACTCAGTTTCCAACTGATGTACTTCCCCATCCGAAAACTGCATTTCCTCCGTCGTGCCAAGGCTTTAGGCTGTTTCCCCGGCGGCTTTGGCACCATGGACGAGCTCTTCGAGGCGCTGACGCTGATCCAGACCGGAAAGATCCCCCCCATGCCCGTCATGCTCTTTGGACGAGACTTTTGGAAGAAGCTGATCAATTGGGAGCTCTTTGTGGAAAAGGGCATGATCAGTCCCGAGGACCTGAATCTGCTGACCTTCTGCGAGACGGCCCAAGAGGGATGGGATGCCATCTGCGAATTCTATAGATAAAAAGCTTAAAGAAGTTATAACTTTCTGAATAGGAGTTAGATATGAAAGCCTTGACCAAGTGCGCCACCGTTCTGGCCCTCTTCCTGTTGACGCTTTTGTCGGCCCACGGACAGACGTTGACGGATGAGCAGCTCCTTCAGGCGGCGGCTCAATGGACGGCCACCCACGCGGTGATCTGCGGCGAGGCCCGTCCTGCGGGAACCGTGACGCGGCTGACGGCGGCGGACGGGACGGACCTTCCCCTCTGCGCGGTGCCGCTGGCACCCAAAGGCTGCCTGGTCATGGGAACTCGTCAGGAACTTCCGCAGGTGCTGGCCTGCCTTTCCACCAACAAGCCGGTGGAACGGCTGGAATCGCTGTCGCCGCTGCTTCGGAAGATGGTGCAGCACGACGGCACGGCCTTTTTGGACGCCTTGGCGGAGCCGAAAGAAGAGGCGGAGCAATGGCGCGGCCGAAACCGGGCCCGCTGGAGGTCGGCTCTCGGCGGCCAGCGGACGCGGGGGTCGGATGTCTCTCCCGCGACGATACTTCAGGCGCCGCTGTTGAAGACGACGTGGGGGCAGGACCATCCGTTCAACGCCCTCGCTCCGGGACTGGAGCTGAATTCCCCCAACCGCTGTTGGGCGGGCTGCGTCGCCCTTTCTTTGGCGGAGATCATGCGCTATTATTCATGGCCCCCCAAGGGCAACGGCAGCCTGACTTGGCAGGACAAGCAGGGAAGCGTCAAGGCAACCCTTTATGCGGATTTCGAGTATCCCTACGACTGGAGCCTCTTCAAGGACCGCACCACAAGCCGTTTCTTCGACAAGCCGGACAGCTCTGATGTGGCCACCGCGCGGCTCCTCTTCGACTGCGCCGTAGCCTGCAGCATGAACTATGAGATTGCGGAGAGTCTGGCTCAGGTCAGTCAGATTGCGACCTTCGTCAGCGAACGCTTCGGTTTCGAGACGCCGGTCTATGGAGACATCCGCAAAGGCTACGAGGGCCAGGTCCCCCAAACTGTGCTTATCAATCGGATTCGCAACGACTTGCTGGCAAAGCGGCCGGTCATCGCCAATCATGCGGACCATGGCTTCGTCATCGACGGCCTGGCCCACGACGGCGACACCGACTATTACCACTATCAATATGGATGGTTGGGGGAGGATGACGGATGGTACGCCATCACCACCGGCTACGATGACACGCCCGTGGTGGCCGCGCTGACCGGCCTCTACCCTCAGCCGAGGGCGGTTTTCCGCCCCATGGCCATCACGCAGGCGGCGGATTTGACCTTGACATGGGATTTCCCCGCCTGTTACGACGTGACCGCGTTCCGTCTGAAGGCCCGGCGGCGGGGACGCACGACCATCGTGACGGACGCCATCGACGGGACGCTCCGCCAATGGTCGCTGACCGGCCAGGAGGCCGGCGAGGTTGCCTTTGCCTTGGAGGCGCAGGTGGACGGCGAATGGCAGACTCCCTCCGACGCGCTGTCGCTGAAGGTAGATGCCGCCGCCGGCTCCCTGCCCGAAATCGCGCTGGAGGACGACTGCGTGTGGGTAGGCAACTCCAAAAGCGTCAGTCTCACGGTTCAGGTGACGCCCGCCAACGCCAATTTGGCCGTGGCAACCAGCCGTCCGGACCATTTTGGGACGGCCACCGTCAAAGGCAACGGCGCGACCCGAACCGTGACCCTGCCCGTGAAATCCACCCCTGTGGACAACGCGCTGGCATGGATGACGGTGACGGACGCCGACGGCAACGTCTCCCGCAAACCGCTGCCCCTGCTTGCCGGCGACGGCGTCCTCAATTGGGAGATTCACATGGCGGACGCCCAGGCGGCCGCCGCCAGCCAGGGCAAGCTGATTCTTCTGGTCTTTGGCGAATCCGGCCCCCGCTATTACACAAGTGCCTTTCGCGAGCAGTGCGAGAACAAGGCCATCAAGGAGCTGATTCGGAGACAATTCGTTCCGCTCTTCGTGGAATACATTCCTGATGAGCCCGTGTTTGGAGATTTGGACCGCGAGATCGCCTACAATCTGTCCGTGGGGCGAGGGGAGTTGGACTATGGCGAAAACACGCCGTGGATCATGTTGGTGTCGCCGGACAATCTGGATAAGACATTTCGGCATATCGTTTATTTCAAGACACTTACAAAAGTTCTAAGCAACACGGAGGTGCTGAACGCGCTGAGCGTGCCGTCATGGCATGGCTCCGGAGAGGGGCGGTTGTCCTTCGAGTGGCGGCGGGCGGTGGCCAGCGACAAGGCGGCCCTTTGGGTTGACGGACAGCCTGCCGAAGAGGCGCCTTCCGGAATTGTCTGGAAGCCCGTGACGTTGGAGTTGGGGGAGGGGGACCATGCCGTCTATTGGGACTATCAGCCGGCTTCCGGAACCCGTCCCGAAGACGAGGCCTGGTTGCGGAATGTGACGTGGGAAATTCCACAAATTATTGAATATGAACAAGTTATGAATGGAGATGGAGTCTTGCGCTTCAATTGGAAGCTCCTTTCGGCTGAAGACACGCTGACGGTGTTCGTCGATGGCGAAGAGCAGTTGCTGTTGGGCGGCGAGACATTGGAAGGCGTTGAGAGCCTGACCTTTACGAATGATGGGGCGCATCGCGTGACATGGCGTTGCCGTGCGGCGGCAGGCAGCCATGTGGACGACGCCTGGCTGACTCTGACTGCCTTCGAGAAGAAACTGACTCTGGAGTTGAATGCTGGCTGGAATCTGGTGGCCTTCCCCTTTGTCGTGAATGCCGACGCGGCGCCGCTGGCCACATTTGACCTTTGGCAAACAGCTCCCCCTCAAACACTTGCATCTGGCATGCTGGAGCCTGCGGCTGATTATTGGTTGTATAACCCCGCTGGTCCACGGCAGCTGCTTCTGCGTGGTAATGCCCTGAACCTGCCAGAACTCCATTACCGCTCCGGCTGGAATTTCAGCGCCCTTTCCCTTTCGTCCTTTGGCGCACCACCGGAGGGCACGGCCATTTGGCAGTGGAACGGAACCGGCTTCGAAAGGGCAGGGGATTTGCTCCCCGGTCGCGGCTACATCTTCTGGAACGCGAAGTAAATAGGTCTCACGTCTCGCGTCCCCTGTCCCTGGCGTCTCACGTCTCGCGTCCAAGTCACTCCTTCGGAATGATAATATCCAACTCGCCGCAGGCTTCGGCGGGGGGAATGGAGCCGGCGGGATAGTCGGGGGAGGCGAAGTCCGTCCGATGGAAATCGCGGAGGAAATCCGCGCCGACGGCCATTTCGGCTTTGGCGTCCGGCTGGAGGCGCAGCCGGAAGACGGCCATTCCATCTTCCTGAACCGCAAGGGTTTCCAGCGGAACGCGAAGCCAATTCAGAAAGCGGTCCTGCTCCAGATTCGCGTTGGTGATGGGATAGCGGACGCCCCCATGCTCCAACGTGCCCTTCCAGACGGCGTTGGGCGGCGCGAAGACCAATAGCCGGAAGCAGGCCGTCTTGTCCGCCGCGGAGGCGGCGTCGGCGGGAACGCAAAGGCGTTTGGTGATGTCCAGTCCGGCCGCGGGAATGCGCAGGGGCGAGACGCCGCCGAAGGACAAGGGGCCGTGGTCATAGCTGCGCGTGATGGTGGAACTGTCGTCCTGTGAACACGTTACGCAGACGCCTTGAGGCCGCAGGAGGCGCATGGCGGCCGCTTCGCCATAGTCCTGATAGAGGCTGTAGGCGGCGCAGGTGAAGAAGAAACTTCCAATAACTAGAAGTATAATCATAAGTCGTTGTTGCCGAACAACTTGCGCATCCATCTTTCGCCAACGGCGCGGCAGGGCCAGCAGAGCCTGCACGCCCGCGCCAGCAAAGGCGCACTGCAGCGGCAGGCCGGCGATGCGGAAGCGGGCAAGGATGTAGAAGAGCACCGTGCTGAAGCAGAACATCCACGCCATGTAATAGAGGAGCAGCCGTTTAGGGGAGCGGCGCCTCCAGTTCAGCGCCATGCCCATCAACGCCAATGCGGCGATGAGGAAATAGGGGACCAATAGCGGAAAGGACAGCAGGCGGCTGGCTTTGCCCTCCCGCTGAATGCTGACGTTGTTGGGAATCTCCCTTCTGTCCCAATAGAGCAGGAACGCGCGGGCCTTCAGCTCCAAAACCGCCAGCGGCTCCGAAAGGAACCAGCGGACCATGTTGCGCGGGACGCTGACTTGGCCATCGTCGGATTGACGGCACCATGCGTGGTAGAGCAGGGGATACTCCAGCCCGCCGGGAGGCGCCTCTGGTGTGTTGCCCAACGCCAGCACCTTGTCTCCCGCTGTGGATGGGCCTGTCCAGCGGCCCGCGTATTTCCAGTTGCGGAGGGCATAGGGCAGTTGGGGCAGATAGAAGAGGCAAAGGGACAGGAGAAGCAGTATGGTGGCGCGGACCGGACGGCGGCGGTTCCGCCATATCATAAACCCTAGAACGCCAGGGAATAACAGCAGCGCATTGCCGCGGGTCAGCGTGGCGACCGCGCAGACTCCCGCCAGCAGCAGCCATTGCCACAGACGGTTTCCCCGCCATGCTAAGATGCTGAGCCAGAGCATGATAGACAGCCACAGGCTGGCCAGAACCTCATATAGCAGAAACGGCGTGTAGAAGATGTGGAAACGGCTCAGCGCCAGCAGCAGCGCCGCCGCCAGCCCCGCCTTCCGACCGAAGAGCAAGGCGGTGGCCCAGCCCGTGAACAGAACTGCCAATGTTCCCACAAGTGTCTGCGCCACAAGGATTAACGTCGTGCTTCCGGGGCTGAGGCAATACAGCAGCGGCAGGAAGATCGTGTAGTAGAATGGCTGATAGTCGAAGTGGTCGGGCCACTTCCCCTGCCGAATGTCCATGGCCAAGGCACGGTAGGTGGCCATGTCCGTCACGGCGGCGGGATGGACGACTGTGGGATGGCTGGACAGCTCCATGCAGACCACGCCCCGCAGCACAAGCGCCACAAGTCCAACTAGCAGAAGGACTTGCATAAAACGGCGATGGCGTTGGGTCAACCGGGAATTCATGGCAAAGGCAGACGAAATGGGATGAATGGAACGAATGAGACGGACAGGATGGACGTTTGCTACCGCACGACGCCCTTGACCAGCAGCAGATTGCCGTACTGCCGTTCCTCTCCGGTCTGGAAGACCGCGTAGGCTTTGCGGGCCCGCTCGTAGAACGCAAAGCGTTCGATGAGGCCGAGGGACGCCGTCGGATAGCGTCGGTGAAGAATGCGCTCGAAATCGGCCCACGCCTCCGGCCGTGCCATGCCGCGGGCCTTGTCGGAGTCCGTCAGATCCATGACGGCGATGGGCATGGCGCTGTACTCCACGTCCACGGGGAAGATGGGCTCGATGGCCTCGAAGACCTGCGCCACGTTGCCGCCGGGACAGCGGATGGGCTTGCCATGGATGGTGCTCTTCGCGATGGATTCGGCGGGGAAGTTGGCGTCGGCCAGAATCAGCACATCATCGTGTCCCATGTCGGACAGCACTTTCAGCATGTCCCCCGTCAGGATCTTGTTGATTCCATTTAACATATTGTCCTCCGTTTGGTGAAAAGCAGCCCCTTGCGTCTCCCGTCTCGCGTCCCACAAAAAGCGGCGCGGCGTCAACCCATCTTCCGCCGTTCGTGGGCGATGACGTCGGAGAGGATTTTGTCCAGACTGCAGCTGGGCTTGTAGCCGATGAGCTGGGCGGCCCGCTCCAGAGAGGGGACGCGGCGGCGCATGTCGTCGAAGCCCTCGCCGTAGGCCTCCTCATAGGGGATGTGGACGATGGGGGACGGGCTGTCGCAGAGGACCTTCACGCGCTGGGCGAGGAAGTCGATGGAGACCTCCTCGTTGTTGCCGATGTTGACCACTTTCCCTCTGGCGGCTGGCGTGTTCATCAGCCCCTCCAGTCCTCCGACCACGTCCTCCACGTGGGCGAAGCAGCGGCTCTGCTGTCCGTCTCCGAACACGCGGATGGGCTCGCCGCGCAGCGCCTGGCGGACGAAGGTGGGCACCACCATGCCGTACTGTCCCGTCTGGCCGGGGCCCACGGTGTTGAACAGGCGGGCGATGACCACCGGCAGCCGGTTCTCCACCCAATAGGCCAGCGCCAGAAACTCGTCCAGCGCCTTGGCGCAGGCGTAGCTCCAGCGGCGTTTGCCTGTGGAGCCCATCACGCGGTCGTCGTCTTCGCAGAAGGGGACTTTGCTCCCCTTGCCGTACACTTCGGACGTGGATGTGAGCAGGAACGGCTTGCGGTAGCGGGCGCAGGATTTCAGAACCGTCTCCGTGCCTCCCACGATGCTCTCGATGGTGTGCACCGGCTGGTCGATGATGAGACGGACGCCCACGGCGGAGGCCAGATGGTAGACGCAGTCGCACTCCTTCACGCAGGCGTCCACCAGCGCCCCGTTGTTGACGGTGTCCACAATCAGCCGAAGCCGCTTGCCGTCCTCCAGGTCCTCGATGTTTTCGTAGCGCCCTGTGGACAAGTCGTCCAAGACGACGATGGAATGGCCGTCTGCAAGCAGTCGGCGGCTCAGATGGGAGCCGATGAATCCCGCTCCCCCTGTGATGAGAATCTTCATGACTAGGGTTCTCCTGTTCGATTTCGCTTTGGCGGCGTGGCCTGTGCCGTCCCGCCGGAGTCGGTTGGCCGCGGCCACGCCGTCGGCGGACTTCCCTTTTCCATGGGAGGAGCCTGCTCTTTGGCGGCCGCGGACGCGTCAAATTTTCGTCCACTTCCATAATATACAGGACATATCAACTTTTTTCCTAGCCAATGTGTGGTATGTTATGAATGTTGTAAAGAAAATTGCGGATTTTTGTCCGCATGGAACCCATGGCCGTCCTGAAAAGGGGGCCGTAACCCAGCAGAAGGTGTGTTATGAGCAATGCAGTTGACAATGATGTCATGAATAAGATCGTCGCCCTGTGCAAACGCCGCGGCATCATTTTCCAAAGTTCGGAGATTTACGGCGGCATCAACGGCTTTTGGGACTACGGCCCCATGGGCGCCCCCCTGCGCCGCGCCGTGGAGCAGTGCTGGTGGAAATACATGGTGGAGGACCGCGACAACGTGGAGGGACTGGACTCCACCATCATCTGCCATCCCGAAGTGTGGCGCGCCTCCGGCCATCTGGCCCAGTTCTCCGACTCCATGACGGACTGCATGGTCTGCAAGAAGCGCTATCGCGTCGACCAGCTGGAGGACCCGCACCATTGCCCCAACTGCGGCTCCGACAAGCTGACCGAGCCCCGCGAGTTCAACCTGATGATGAAGACCTTCGTGGGCCCCGTCTTCGACGAAGAGCACGCCGCCTATCTGCGGGCGGAAACCTGCCAGCCCATCTTCGTGGACTTCAACACCGTCCGCATCGCCACCCGCCAGAAGCTGCCTTTCGGCATCGCCCAGACCGGCAAGGCCTTCCGCAACGAGATCAACCCCCGCTTCTTCACCTTCCGCAGCCGCGAGTTCATGCAGATGGAGATGGAGTTCTTCTGCCGCGACTCCGAGTCCATGGAATGGTACAACTACTGGCGGGAGGAACGCCGCAAATTCTACACGGACATCTTGGGCATCGAGGACGGCAAGCTCCAGTGGCACGACCATGACAAGCTGGCCCACTACGCCAAGGCCGCCGTGGACATCGAATACAAGTTCCCCTTCGGCTGGGGCGAGATCGAGGGCATCCACCACCGCGGCACGTGGGACATGAGCCGCCACTGCGAATACTCCAAGCAGGAGAAGGACTGCAAATACTTCGACCAGGACACGAAGGAGAGCTTCTTCCCCACCGTCGTGGAGACCTCCTGCGGACTGGACCGCATCTGCCTCATGCTCCTCTGCAACGCCTACGACGAAGACACCGCCGCCACCCAGAAGGAGGGCATGGAGGAGGACGTCCGCATCGTCATGCATCTGCCGGCCCGCGTGGCGCCTGTGCAGGTGGCCGTCATGCCGCTCTCCAAGAAGCTGGAGGAGAAGGCGCAGCCCATCCGCCAGGCCCTTCGCAAGAAGTTCCGCACGGCCTATGACGACTCCGGAAGCATCGGCAAGCGCTATCGTCGACAGGACGAGGTGGGAACCCCCTTCTGCCTCACGGTGGATTTCGACACGCCGAACGACCAGGCCGTCACCGTCCGCGACCGCGACACCATGACGCAGGAGCGGGTGGGCATCGACGCGCTGGCCAGCTATCTGGACGAGCGCATCTACAAATAAGAGCCAAACTACTGGCCGCAATACATAAATCATTGCAGCGCAATATGTTATCATATCGCATCCGGAGATTCGCCTCATGCTGAAACGAAAGGTCGTCCTCTCCCTCGTCACGGTGATTCTGCTGGTCAATCTGGCCATCGGATACCGCTCCTACTGTCAGGAGGCCGCCAAAAGCGGCGAAAACGAGGTGTTCGACTCCATTTCCCTCATGATGGAGGTCCTTCAGCATATCCGCAAGTTCTACGTGGACAGTGACAAGGTCAACATCAAGGACCTGATGTACGGCGCCATCGAGGGCATGACCATGCGGCTGGATCCCTTCAGCAACTTCCTCCCGCCGCAGGACGCGGAGGATTTGCGGCAGGAGAGCGAGGGTGAGTTCGCGGGCATCGGCGTCACGGTCAACTTCCACGACGGCAAGCTCTTCATCGTATCCACCATACCCGGCACGCCGGGGGCCCGCGCGGAGCTGCAGCAGGGCGATGTGATTGTGAAGGTGGACGGCGAAGACGTGGTGGACATGGAGGCCGCCGTCTCCAGGATGCGGGGGAAGCCGGGCACCGCCGTGGTCCTCACGATTCAACGGGAACAGCAGGAGCCCATGGAGGTGCCCATCGTCCGCGAGATCATCACCGTCCCCAGCGTCGTCTATCCCACCATCTTTCCGGACACCCATGTCGCCTATTTGGGCATCACTCAGTTCACGGAACAGACTGCCAGTCAGCTTGCCAAGGAACTTAAGTCATTGGAAGAGAAGAAGATAGAAGGACTCATCATCGATCTGCGGGACAATCCGGGCGGCCTGCTCCACTCCGCCGTGGAGGTGTGCAGCTTCTTCCTGCCCGCCAACGAGCTGGTGGTCTCCATCGAGGGGCGGGAGAACAAGGAGCAGGAAATGTCACGGAACGGCTACAAGTTCCCCGATTCCATCCCGCTGATTCTGCTGATCAACCGCAACAGCGCCAGCGCCGCAGAGATCACCGCGGGCTGCCTCTGCGACTACAATCGCGCTATCCTGTTGGGGGAGAAGAGCTTCGGAAAGGGCTCCGTGCAGAACGTCATTCCCATGCGGGATGGCTGCGCCTTGAAGCTGACGGTGGCGAAATACTTCACGCCCAGCCGTCGGGTCATCCATGGGCAGGGGATTCCGCCGAACATTCACGTGACGCTGCCGCGGCAGAACATCATCCGTCTCTCCAAGATGGGTGACGACCTTCCGTCTCGCCTTGCGGAGGATACGCAAATGCATCGTGCCGTGGAGGTTATGCAGACTTGCATCGCCCAGTCGGCCGGCCGGAAGGGCAAATTCCAGTCCACCGACCATGCGGAGCTCTTCACGGCCCCGCCACCCCAATCAATTCAGGACATGGAGGCCGACGATGAGGCCGAGGGCAACGCGGACGATGCGCCGTCGGACAAATCCGTCGATCATCCACAGATTGAAGGGGATGGAACCCCTGTTCAGCAAGAGGAGAAATGATATGATTCGCGTTGCCGTCATTGGAGCCGCCGGCCGCATGGGCCGCCTGAACGTCGCTCAAGTCCTTCAGCAGCCAGACATGGCCCTCAGCGGCGCCATCGAGTCCTCCGCCTGTCCGCTGATGGGGCAGGACGCGGCGGTGGTCGCTGGCCTTCCCGCCTGCGGTGTACCCATCAGCGCGGACGCGGAGGCGATTTTGTCCAAGACGGACGTGTTGGTGGATTTCACCTTCCCCGGCGTCACCATGAAAATCGCCCCTCTGGCCGCCGCCGCCAACGTGGCCATGGTCATCGGCTCCACGGGTCTTTCGGAGGCGGACAAGGCCGCGCTGGCGGAGTTGGCCGCCAAGGGCGCCCGCATCGTCCAGGCCCCCAACATGAGCATCGGCGTCAATCTGCTCTTCTCCCTCTGCGCCAAAGTCGCGCCGCTGCTTGGGGAGGACTATGACATCGAAGTCGTTGAAATGCACCATAATCAGAAGAAGGACGCTCCTTCCGGCACGGCGGAGCGTCTGGGCGAGATTCTGGCGGCGGCGCGGGGCCTGAACTATGCGACGGACACCCGCCACGGCCGCGTCGGCATGGTCGGCGCACGGACCAAAAAGGAGATTGGCATGCACTCCCTGCGCGGGGGCGATGTGGTCGGCGACCATACGGTCATTTTCGCCACCAACGGCGAGCGGGTGGAGTTCACCCACAAGGCCTCCAACCGCGAGACCTTCGCCAAAGGGGCCATCCGTGCCGTACGCTTCCTCATGACGGCGAGGCCCGGCCTCTATGACATGATGGACGTCCTCGGCCTCAAATAACCCTTTTCAGTCCACAGAATACACATAATAAACAGAAAGAACAATCCACAATATACACTGAATAAAGTAACTGTTCAGAACGTTTTGCCAATTCTCCGTCTGGAAGACGGCCGTTGGGTAACCCCCGACTTCAGTCGGGGGATGGGGATGGTCTCTCACGACCACCCGTCTGAAAGACGGCACATGTCTGAAAGACAGCATTCAGCCCCCTTCTGAATAGATACTGAATAAACATAAAAGAGACGTAAAATGCTGAACATTAGTCTCTTCTGTGTTTTTCTGTGTGTTCGATGGACTCTATGGAGTAGCATATGCAAACATCCATCACGTTGAAGAACGATAGGGGCAGCGTCACGTTGGACGGTGCCCTCCAGGGGCGCATCTTCGCCGAATTGGACGGCGAATGCCTCCATCGGCGGGACCGTCAGCTGGAGGCCCATCCGGACCCAGTGGAATTCAACAACATCGGCGGCAATTCCCTCTGGCCCGCTCCCGAAGGCGGCCCCTATGCCTTCAATTATCTGAAGGAGGGGGAATGGCTGGTGCAGCCGGGAGTCAACCGCGCCGTCTCTTCCATGATAGGCGCAAGTTCCTGCGAGAGAACAGTTTGCATGAAAAACTTCCACGGGGCGTCCCTGACCATGACCTTCCGCCGCGCCATCGCGCTGAAGGACGTGTCGGAGACCGCCACCCAATTCGGCCTGTCCGCCCTTTCCTATGAGGAGGATGACGAAATCCGCTTTGCCGAGCCCATGCCGATGGCGGAGGCGGTGGTCGCCGCCTGGTCGTTGGAGCAGTTCCCCGGCGCGGAGGGCGTCGTCGCCTTTGGCCGCATGGCCGACGACAAGGCGGCCCGCGAGGCGGTCAACTGCAATTTCTACGGCAATCCCATGCCCCGTTTGTCCTTCATGGACAACTGGTTCCGCTTTTCCTTAGGGGGCCAGGACCGGCTGCAGATCGGCGTCAGCGCCGCTGCGGCTCCCGCCCTCATCGGCGCCTATGACCCCTCCCGCAGCCTGCTGATTGTCCGCCATGGCGGCGACGGCGTCGGCAAACGCATCGACATCGCGGACAACGAGCAGCCCAACGGCGTTTTCGGCGCCGACGACCAATACAGCATCTTCAACGGCGCCTCCCTGAATTTCTTCGAGCTGGAGACCATCGCCCCCATGGACTGCACGGCGGATGGCCGCGTCATCGGCTCCCGCCTCCACGCCCAAACCACCTTCTTCCGCGGCAAGAAGGACAGCATCGAAAGCCTGCTGCTGAAAATCTATGGCGCCCCCGCCGGCTTGATAGTCCCCTAGACGATGTCCCCTATACAACTATATATAATATATGGTATAGGGGACGGGTCGCCCGCAGCGCTTTTCGATGTTTCGTGTTTTTTTGATAATGCATTCATTTTTATATCATAAAAGAAGGAAATTGACATCATGGCAACAGCCCCCTGCATCCCCTCTGAAGAGTATTTTGCGCGCATCGCCAAATTTCAGGCCATCATTCAGAACGCCGGTCTGGACGCCTGCCTGGTCCATGGCACGGAGTCCGATTTCGCCAACGTCCGCTATTTGAGCGAGTACTGGCCCACCTTTGAGCAGGCGGGCGTCTTCGTTCCCGCGAAGGGCAAGCCGGTTCTGCTCATCGGCCCCGAAAGCGAGAAATACGCGTTGGGCCGCAGCGTCATCAAAGACGTCAAGCTCATGCTGAACTACCGCGAGTCCGCCGAACCCGACTATCCGGGCATCAAATTGGCCACCTACAAGGACGTGGTCAAAACCGCCATGGGCAGCCGGAAGCTGAAGAAGCTGGGGCTGGTCGGCACCGCCGTCATGACCAAACCGACGTTGGACGCCGTCGCGTCCCAACTCCCTGGCGTGGAAGTCGTTGCGGCGGATGCGCTGTTCCGGCCCCTCCGCTGGGTCAAGAGCCCCAATGAGCTGGCCTGCCATCGCAAGGCCTTCAAGATCGCCGAAAAGGCCGTGGAGGCCATGCGCAACGAGCTGAAGCCCGGCATGACCGAGTTCCAGGCCATCGGCATCGCACAGCGGGAGATCTACGCCAACGGCGGCGAATACGAAGGCCACAGCCTCTACTGCTTCGGCGGCGACCGCACCAGCAACGGCATCAGCCGGCCCACCTCCGCCAAACTCAAGAAGAACGAGATCATCCAGCTGAACATCGGCGCCCGCGTCTGCGGCTACAGCTCCTCCATCGGACTGCCAGTCTGGTTCGGCAGCATTCCCAAAGAGCAACTGGCTCTGGTGGAATTCGGCCTCCGCGCCCACAAATACACCATCGAGCTGATGAAGGCGGGCGTCAACGCCGGCGACATCGCCAAAGCCTACACAAAGTGGGGCGTCGATCAGGGTTGGGGCGACTACATGCTCTACGGCCCCGTCCACGGCCTGGGCATCATGGAGACGGAGTCCCCCTGGATCGAGACCACCAGCGACTATAAGCTGCAGGAGAACATGACCTATCAGATCGACACCTTCTTCACCGGCAACGGCTACGGCCTCCGTTGGGAGCGGGGCTGCGCCGTGAAGAAGGGCGGCTGCGAGCTCTTCTCCAAGAAGTTCATGTCCATGGACGACTGCAAGCTGGACTAATCCCCCAAAAGGCAACTCTGGCGACTAGTGGCTCTAGAATCTCTAGAAAATCTGGAAGATCTAGAGTCACTAGAAAAACCGCCAATTATTCAATTAACCTTGATTAATTGCGAGCTGCGGTTATAGTATAATTCTGCGCTTTGCGGCTCTTTTGGGGCACGATGGCATGTGGATTTGCCATGTCATGGATTTTGTAAGGCCCTGAAAGGGCCTAATTTACGTAACCCCGGGTTGAGCGTCAGCGAAACCCGGGGAAAAGGGTTCCCCCCATGGTTCCACAGCCCCGAAGGGGCTGAATTACAGCCATGGCAATGGCTTTATGGGCTCATCAAGGTTCAAAATAGTATACTTTTTGTCATGAAAACGCAACCGTCGAACAGCACCATGGATGTCCTGCGGCTCCTCTTTGAGAAGCAGCCGATGGATCAAACGGGCGTGGCCAGACATCTGTCCATCACCCGCGCGGCCATCAATCTGCATTTTTTGGAGCTGGCGGCGGAGCATTACATCCGCCCCATCGCGACCCAAAGCAAGGGGAGGGGGCGTCCCGCCCATCTATGGGAGCTGGATCCGCAGTACAACCTGTTCATGGGCATCGCCATCGAAAATGGCACGCTGCAGTCGGAGCTCATCGACTGTCAGGGCGGCGTGGTTGATGTCCAGAAGGAGACCTATCCGGCGGACATCTCGTTCGAGCTTCTCCATCAGCGGATTTTCGCGCAGATCAAGGCGTTTCAGAAGCTGGCGGAAGCCCGCGAGGCCCAAATCCGACAGTGCTTTCTTGCCTCTCCGGGCCGCCGTCTGGAGGATGGAACCATCCTGCAAGTGGTCAATCTGCCCATCCTGAACGGATGGAATCCGGACCGCGACATTGAGCAGACCTTCGGCATTCCCACCTTCAACGACGCCTTCCACACGCCCACCCTTCAGGGGGCAAGCGAAGAGGACGGCGCAAATTCCACCATGGCGCTGCTGAACTGGGATGACGGCTTTTCCGCCATCTTCTCCAGCAATGGACGGCAGATCATCTGGCCCGACCCCAGTCCGAAGCGGGTTCGGGCGCTGTGGGATGTGGGGCATCTGTGCATCGAGCCCAATGGCCGGCTCTGCCGCTGCGGCAAACACGGCTGTCTGGAAGCCTATGTCGGCGGTCTGGCGCTGGCGCAGATGCATCCCGAACTGGGCTGCGCCGATTCGCGGGAGCTGGCCCAATGCGCCATGGCCGGCAATGCCGCCGCCGCGAACCTGCTGCGGCAGGCCGTTGGACTGGTGATGCGCACCCTATACACCACCTTCGAACTGTTCGGCGTCGACACCATCGTCTTCGTCAACACCATGGCCGCCGCGTTCCCCTGCTTCGAGGAGGCGGCATGGGCCGAATTGGCCAAGTTCTATCCGGCAGAGGAATTGAAGTTGCTCACGCTCCGCCATAGCCCGCTGACGGAGGATAAACTCCGCCACGGCTCCGCCCTCACCGCCCGCCAGGTCTTCTTCTATCCTGAAAAGTTCCTCCCCGTTCGCGGCATGCACATGGCAAACAACTAGCGTTTTTCTAGAAGTTCCAGAAGCGGGAATATAAAATTAGGAATTAGGAATGAGGAATTAGGAATTTGTCATGTAACGAATCAGAACCATCCGTCAAAGCTACGTAAATTAGGCCCTTTCAAGGCCTTGCAAAATCCATGACATGCAAGTTCACATGTCATCATGCCTCAAAAAGAGCCGCGAAGCGGCAAGCGTAGCGACGGAATTAGAAATTAGGAATGAGGAATTAGGAATTTGTCATGTAACTAATTCGGCCCCGTTGGGGCCGTAAAATCAGAGGGGGCACATTCACCCCCGGGTCTCGCTTCGCTCGACCCGGGGTTACGTAAATTAGGCCCTTTCAGGGCCTTACAAAATCCATGACATGCAAGTTCACATGTCATCATGCCTCAAAAAGAGCCGCAACGCGGCTCAATTAACTTAACCCCGGGTCGAGCGTTAGCGAAACCCGGGGGCAGGGCATCCCCCATGACTCCACGGCCCCAACGGGGCCGAATTACAAACATGGCAACGGCTTTATAGCCCATCAGGGTCTGTATCGTAACGACGTTCCAGAAGCGGCGGTCGCTCTGGAGAATTGAGCGGCCATTCGTCTCTCTCCACAAGGGAAATGATAGGGAAGGGATGTTTTTCAAAAAAAATTATTCAATATAACTTGACAAATGATTTTGACTCCACTATAGTAGGAAATGTTTTGGGCATCATGTGGTTTGTCACTGGCCACCTCTGTAGAACGATCCATTTTTCCCGTGACAGTTTCGGGGTGGGTATTTCGGGAGGCCAATGAAGATAAAGGAGTCTGATCATGAAGAAAGCGTTTACTCTGATCGAATTGCTGGTCGTCATCGCGATTATCGCCATCCTCGCGGGCATGCTCTTGCCTGCTCTGGCCAAGGCCAAACAGAAGGCCATCGCCATCAACTGCACCTCCAACGTCCGTGGCTGCATGCAGGGCATGCTGCTCTACATGGACGACTTCAAGGGGAGTTTCGTTCATCAGGCGCACAACAATTTCACCTTCAATGGGACCACTGTGACCGACTCGCCGTGGGGCCTGATGTTGGAAGGATTGGGGTATCTGGAGCTCGACTCCCAAGTCGTCAGCTGCCCCAAGACCGATGGCTTCATCACCGCCATATCGACGCCCTACAAGACCTACGGCGTGGTGTATTACGGCTATTTCGTCGCCACCGTGAGGCAGGAGTTTATCTCGCCCGCCGGCTGGTGCCGTGTGGTTCGCACGCCGTTCATCACCAACCCCGCCAGCCATATCATGTTTGGTGACAGCTATGTGAAGACGGAGACCCTCGAAGGTCAGTATGCCACCCATGCGCTGGTGGATCAGGACCGCGCTCTGTACCGTCTGGTTCACAGCGACCGCTGCAACATGGCCTTCGTGGATGGACACGTGGCCGCCCTCTCCGCCGGAGAAATTCTGGCTACCAGCAAGAAGATGGATTTCAAATCCCAATATGTGGGTGTCGGCATCTGGCTGCATCCGGAGAAACCCGCTACTGGCTCCACGGGCTTCCATATCCAGTAGAGAATCATCCTGTTTGCACGGGTTAGCCGTGCCATTGAGCCGCCGTTTCTGCCAAACGGGGCGGCGGACTTGTCTTCTCTTCCTATATTCCTATTATATATATAAGGGAAAACACATGAACCGCCATATCCTCTTCACCGCCATCGCCGTCGTCATGGCCTTCGCTGCCGCGCCGCTCTTCGCCTATCCATTGCTGCTTTGGGACATGGAGCCCATCGATGAATTGGGCGGCGGCGCCAAGCTGACCCTCCACCATCCCGAGTTCCGCGACGTGGCCATGGTGCACGACGCGCCGTGGGAGGGGAATACATGTGCCTTCCACACGGTGTTTCAGGACGGCGACCTCTATCGCATGTACTACAGGGGCGCGTCATATAAGATGCCTGGCCATGAAGACCATGGGACAACCTGCTATGCGGAAAGCAAGGACGGCATCCACTGGATCCGCCCCAATTTGGGCATCTGCGAGTTCAACGGCTCGAAGGACAACAACATCATCCTGCCCA
>JAEEYQ010000016.1 GCA_016288215.1 Lentisphaeria bacterium
ATTTGTCTGTCTCGTTGTCAATCATATAGATATGAACTTGCTTTTTGTCAAAATTGCTTTATCTTTACATTAATATAGATAAAAGGAAAGAGTGAGCGTTTTGCGGATTTTGCCCTGAATCTTTTGGTTTACACCCAAAAGGTCGACGGTTCGAGTCCGCCAACGTCCATCCGTTCAATCTGTCAACGGGGCCTGGCCTTCCCGGTCGGACTCCGTTTTTTCATAGTCGGCAGCCGCTGCCGTCACCATCAACATGCATCATCACCATCATTCCAATCCGTCCTTTGGGGTCATCAAATTCAGAAGCCTTCTCGTGGTGGCCTCTTTGGCCATGCTCATTGAATATCTGATGGGCCTGTCGGACAGCGTCATCGCGGGCAACATATTGGGGGAGACCGCGTTGTCCGGCCTGAATCTGATGCAGACCCCCATGAACATCGTTTCTTTCTTCGCCTGCCTTTTCGGCACAGGGACGTCCATTTGCTTCTCCATTGAGACGGGGCGCTTTGACCGACGACGGGCTACCGAGATGTTCTCCCAAGGCTTTTGGAGCGCGTTGATGGTGGGAAGTGCCCTTGCGGCGGCGCTTGTGGTCTTCCGTGATCCGTTCCTGCGCATTTTCAAGGCGGACTCCTCCGTTTTGAGCTATACCATTCCCTATTGGAATTGGTTTGTCCCCTGCGCTGTTTTGGAGACGGTCTGCGTGCTGATGGCGAACACCATCTATGCGGACGGCGACGAACGGCTGTGCTTCTGGGGCTATATCCTACAGCTAGGCAGCAACTTCGGCGTGTCGGCGCTGCTTTGCAGATGGCTGGGCATCGCCGGCTGCGCCATGGGGTCGGTGGTCGGCAATCTGGCGGTGATCGGGCTGCTTTCCGTCCATTTTCTGCGGAAGGCGAACACGCTGCGGCTGGTGTGGCATTTTCGCATGGGGGACTTCATGCGCATCTGCAAGTCCTCTTTTGGCGACGCCAGCATCCGCCTGTGCTGGGCGGGGCTGTTCACCTTGCTGAACGCCTATGTCATTGCCCGCTTTGGCAGCGAAATGCAGCCTGTGCTGGCCGTGGTGCTGACGGTCATCGGCTTTTCAGAGGCATTCAACGGCGTGGCCAACGCGGCCCAGCCCATCGTGGGTGTGTATGTGGGCGAACGGAACGTGACGGGAGTCCGCCGCGTGATGCGGGCGGCCGAGCTGGTGACCTTGTGCGAGGGACTGTTCGTCATGACCACGCTTCTGATCTGGCCGCAGCTAGTGGTGAAGCTGATGGGCATCAACGAGCCGCAGATCGTGGCGGCGGCGTGCACGGCGGTGCGGTTCGTGTCCGTGGGAATCGTCTTCACGGCGCTGATTTGCCTGTTCAACTCCTATTACCTTTTCATTGAGCGGGAAAGCCTGTCCACCATGTTGACCATTTTGTCCAACTTCGCGGTGCCGTTGGCGCTGTATCCCATTATGGGAAAGATATTTGGACCAAACGGCGTATGGGCGGCCCTGTCCCTGTCCTCCATGCTGACCGTGGTCGTCTTCGGCGGCTACCTGCTGATCCGCTATGGCCGTTCCATGTTCCCATTGCTGCTTGTCCGCGGACGGGAGGCCAACCTCTTCATTTTCAACCTGATTCTGACGGAAAAGGAGATCGCGGAGACCTCCGCCGCCGTCGGCGACATTTTGCGGAAGGCGGGAGCGCCGGACTCCACGGTGCTGCGGGCGGCCCTCATGGTCGAGGAGGTCTTCATGGTGGTGAAGGACCGCAATGAAGGGAAGACCATCCACGGAGAGGCGACGCTGGATCTGAATGATGCGGAAATCATTCTGATTCTGCGGGATGACGGCGAGGTGTTCGACATCACTGACTCGGACGCGAAAATCACCTCGCTGCGGACCTATCTGGTGGCGTCGGTCATGGAGGCGCAGCCCTCCAAGCTGAACCTGACCACCACGGGCTACAACCGAAATGTGTTCCGGCTGTCCGGCGGCGGTGCGGCGAAGAAGCCGTGACGGAGGCGGATCTCCTTTGAGGGAAGAGGGTTAAGGAAAGACACGTATGACGACAAAGCGGCGATATCTGATGATTGGAGCTCATCCGGACGATCCGGACATCCGGTTTGGCGGCACGGCGATTCTGCTGGCCCGAGCGGGACATGTGGTCAAGTTCGTGTCGCTGGCCAATGGAGACTGCGGACATTATGCCATGTCAGGGAAGGCGTTGGCCCGACGTCGGGCTGCGGAGGCGCAGGCGGCCAAAGCGATCGCGGGAATCCATGAATATCAGATTCTGATGGAGAACCATGACTGCGAGCTGGAGGCGTCGCTGGAGAATCGACGGAAGGTCATTCAAATCATTCGGGAGTTCAAGCCGGATGTGGTTCTTGGCCACCGACTTTGCGATTATCATGCGGACCATCGGGCGGCGGCCCAGCTGGTGCAGGATGCGGCCTATCTGACTCAAGTGCCCAAGTTTTGTCCCGAGTCGCCGATTCCAGAGCAAAACCCCGTCTTCGCCTACGTTTGGGACGTCTTCACGGACCCGCGCCCCTTCCGCACGGATGCGGCGGTGCCCATCGACGAGGTCATGGATCTGAAATGCCGCATGCTGGACTGCCAGGTCTCCCAATTCTACGAATGGCTGCCGTGGGAAAGGGGAATCACGGTGAATCCGAAGCAAATGACATGGGAGGAGAAGCGCCGGTATCTGACGGAACATTGGGGCAGCCGCTACATGACGGCGGCGAATGACGCCCGACAGCTTTTGATTGAAACCTACGGCGAGGCAGGAAAACACGTCCAATTCGCTGAATGCTTTGAGTTATCGCCCTATGGACGAAACATCTCCCGTGGGGAGTTTCAGGCGCTGATGCGTCCATGAGCTTCTGGGAGAAGGGGTTCCACAAAATACACAATACGGAAGGATGACACAATGACGGTGAAGAAGGCAGGAAAAAAGGCGATTCGAGTTGGCATCTGGGGGCTTGGCCGCGCGGGCTGGGGCATGCACTGCCCCGAGCTGGATCGGTTCAAGGACGAGTTCGAAGTGGTGGCCGGCTGTGACATCGATCAGAGCCGCGTGGACGAGCTGCTGGCCCGCTATCCCAAGGCCAAAGGTTACACGGATGGTTGTAAGTTCCTGGCTGATAAGAATATAGAACTTGTCTCGGTGGCCGTCCGCTCTCCGCAGCATGCGGACTACGCCATCCGTGCCCTGGAAGCTGGCAAAATGGTCTTTTTGGAGAAGCCCATCGCCATCTCTCCCAAGGGGTTGAAGGCTTTGGAGGCCGCCGTGGCGAAGTACCCCGGCAAGCTCTTCTTCCGCCAGAACCGCCGCTTCGAGACCTGCTTCAACCATGTTCAGGAGCTCATTCACAGCGGCATTTTGGGCGATGTCTATGAAATCAAGCTCTGCCGCCACGGCTTCGAGTTCCGCGACGACTGGCAGACCCTCATGGAATGCGGCGGCGGCCAGCTCAACAACTGGGGGCCCCATCTGATTGACCATGGCCTGCGGCTGCTGGACTCCCCGCTGAAGTCCGTCTGGGGCGATTTGAAGACCGTGGCCGCCTTGGGCGACGCTGAAGACCATCTGAAGATCATCCTCAAAGGCGAGAACGGACGGCTAGTGGACATCGAGATTTCAGGCGGCGTCGCGTTGCCGTCTCCCGTGTACGCCGTCTACGGAAACCGCGGCTCTTTGGTCAGCGAAGACGAACAGGACATCCGTCTTAAGTATCTGGATCCGAACCAGAAGGCGCCGACGCACAAGGCCAACCCCGCCACGCCGCCCCGCGGTGGCTTCGGAGGGACCGTCCATCCGAAGTGGATTCGGAAGACCATCATGGCCGAACCGTCCAACGGCTGGTCTATGGTTGACATCTATCATGCTCTGTATCAAACGATTAGAGAAGGAAAAGCCTTCCCCGTCAAGCCGGAGGAGGCATTGGATGTCCTGCGGGTGATTTTGGAGGTCAAGAAGCAGAATCCCGCCTATCCGGTCACCGCGGATGAATTTGAGAAGGCGACGCTAGCTAGCACTAGAAGCTCTAGAAGCACTAGAAGATAAACTCCTAACTGCTAACTGCTAATTCCAAATTCCAAATTTCTAATTCCTAATTCCCCTCAGTGGAGTCCCAAATCGAAAAGGAGGCGAGGGAAGCGCTTGCCCGCGAAGTAGGCTTCGGTGTGGCGGGCGCCGGGAAGGCGGAGGGAAGGGGAGCGACCATGGATGTGGGCTATGGACATGACGGCGTACAGAACGTCTTCCTGTTCAATGACTTCCCGATTGTTGGAGGCGGCATGGATTCGGGCGGAGGCCAACGCCAGCGGATACGTCAGCAGAAGGGCCTTCAGGCCAACATAGAAGGGCTGATTGTAGTAGGCGGCGCCAAAGAACTGGAAGGTCTCCAGATGGACGTCCAAAAAGCGGCGATAGACCTCCCACGTCTCTGGGGGCGGCGGGGGGCCGGGTTTGCGGTCGAAGAGAGGCGCCTTCCGCAGAGGGAAGTCGGGATGCTCTTTGCCCAACGCGTGAAGATTTCCGTAGCCGCCCACCACTTTGGCGACGGCGCACAGGCCGCCGAGACGTTGTTCAAGTCCCGGATTGACAATCTCTTCGTCGCGGCGGCAATACAAAGTCAGCCATTGGCGGAAATAGACACGGGACAGTCCATGGACGCCTAGCCGGGGGAGGTCCTGCAGCTCCTCCTCCAGATGGGACAGCATGGAGGGAAGCACCTCCCGCATGGTTGGGCCGTCATTGAGGAAGGCGGCTCCCAGCTGTTCACAGCGAAGCGTCAGAAGCCAGAGGAACCCGATTTGCTGAGAAATTGCTAAGTCATTGCGCTTCAATATATTACGCAAATTCTGGCAGATGCTTTCAATGGCTGGGCGGGACAGCCCCTGCCGCAAGGACTCCGTGAAGCCTGCGCCGAAATGAAGTTGGCTGACCAGATGTTCGATATCCTTGCGCTGCAAGTGGATAGGTGTTCCGTGGCCTTGGGCGACCGCCGGGCAGTCCATATGGGCCAAGACGGAAACCTCCCCCGGAAAGGTGGACACCACATTGAAGGGATAGCCCTTGCAGGTCAAGGCCTTGACGCGAAAGCCGAAACGGCGGTGCATGCGGCAGCCGCCGTGTTCGTCCAAAAAGACGCAGGAACCATCTTCCCGACGTCTGAAATAGGTCTCCCCGTGGATGTTGTGGTGAAAATCCGTCGGCACATCCGGCTCGTTTCCCCAATCCAATGACTGAAGCCCCGCCAGCTCCTCCGGCCGAATCAGCACATGAAAGCGACGACAGCAACGTCCGCACAGCTGACAGGAGTAGCGTTGCGTTTGGGAGATTTGGATTTTCCTGTTAATCTGCAATTAGGAATTAGCAATTAGGAATTAGAAATTTGAAATTTCCTAGAGCCTCTAGAGCTTCTAGAACATCTAGAACTAGCTAGCCTCTAGAGGCCCTTGTTTTCGTTATTTCTTGATGGGGGCCTGAATCTTGTCGAAGCCTGTGAAGGGGCGCAGGACTTCGGGGATGACGACGGAGCCGTCCTCCTGCTGATAGTTCTCCAAAATGGCGCAGACCACGCGGTCGGTGAGGCCGGTGGCGGAAATGGTGTGCACATAGCCCCGGTCGCCTTTGTCGCTCTTGTAGCGGATGTTTAGGCGGCGGGACTGGAAATCCGTAAGATTCGTATTGGAAGTCACTTCGCGATAGGCACCGAAGCCCGGATACCACGCTTCGATGTCGTACTTCTTGGCTCCCGGGGCACCCAAGTCGCCGACGCAGACGTTGACGACGCGGTACGGAAGTCCCAGAGACTGAAGGAGATACTCTTCGTTCTCCAGACAGAACTCATGGCATTTTGGGGAGTCTTCCGGCAGGCAGAAGATGATTTGCTCCACCTTGTGGAACTGATGGACGCGGAAGATGCCGCGGGACTCCTTGCCGTAGCTGCCCGCCTCCGTGCGGAAGCAGGGTGTGTAGGCGGTGTAGCGGCGGGGCAGGCTTTCGGCGGCCAACACCTCGTCGGTGTGATAGGCGACCAAGGTCTGCTCAGAGGTGCCGATTAGCGCAAGGTCTTCTCCTGCAAGATTATAGGTCTGATCCTTAAAGAAAGGCAGATAGCCGGTGCCGAACAGAGTCCGCTCTTTGGCGGCGCAGGGGGACATGAACAGGGTGAAGCCCCGCTTCACCAATTCCTTTTGGGCCCAGAAGTACATGGCCTGAGTCAGCAGGGCGCCGGCCCCCACCCAATAGTAGAAGCCGGACTGGGCGACTTTGGCGCCCCGTTCGGTGTCAATGATGCCCAAAATTTCGCCAATAGCCTGATGGTCACGGGCTTGGAAGGGGAATTGGGGCTTTTCTCCGACGAAGCGGATAGCCACGTTGTCGGCGTCCGTTTCTCCCATGGGCACATCGGCGGCGAGGAAGTTGGGCAGCCAGGTGATCTTTTCGTCGACGAGGGCCTTGACTTCCGTCTGGCGGGCTTCCTTTTCGCCCAACGTCACCTTCAGCTGTTTGACGGTTTCGCGGGCCTCGGGGTTCTTCTGACACTCTTTGCTGAGGCGGTTGCGCTCCGCCCGCAGGTTTTCGATGTCACGGGTCAGATCAAGGTATTCTTTGTCAAGGGCGACGAGGGCATCGATGTCCACATCGCAGCCGCGGAGCTTGGCGTTGTTTTTGACCAGTTCGGGGTTTTCGCGGAGGATCTTGAGATCAATCATAGTGTTGAGCCTCTTGAAGTTATGGAGTTGGATTAGCCGACACCTCGGCTTGGGACAGAATGGCGAATTTGATAGTGGCGTTGGTGATGAGGGTGGAGCCCACAAAGACCTGCACGGTGGCGATGCCGAATCTTCCCTTCACGTCGCTGTCCACTTGCATGACCAGCTGTTCGCCGGGGAAGGCGGGGCGGAGGAACTCAGCCTTGTCGATGGAGAGGAAGATGCCCAGCTTGCCGTGGTTCTCCGGCTGGGCGAGAATGGCGGCGCAGCCCAGCTGTGCGGAGGCCTCAACCTGCAGATAGCCAGGGAAGAGGCCCTGCGCGGTGGCCTGCACCAGCGGATCGGCCATGGTGACGTTCTTCAGGCCGATGGTGCGCTTGTTGCCCTCCAGGAGCCAGAAGCCGTCCAACAGCATGAAGGGGAAGCGGTGGGGGATGAATTGGCGGATGGCCACGCAGTCCAGCGGGGGGCCGGACACTTGGTCGAAGAGGGGGCAGCCATCGCCCGTGGGCGTGGGCTGGAACCAGTCTAACCCCTTCCACGCCAAGGTGATGACGGCGGAGGAGGCGACGGCGTCGCCGTCCACGTTGATTTTGACGGTGAAGCTCCGTGAGCCGTCCGCATTGGCGTCGTTTGCGGTGCAGGCGATGTGCATGACCATGCCCGGCCGGACCGGCGTGCGGAACTTAACGCGTTGCAATGACGTGACATAGGGCTTTTCTGCTCTGTTGCCGTCGCCGCCGTCCATAGCCATGAAAAGGGCGCGGGCGGTCTGCGACATGGCCGCAACCTGCAGAACGCCAGGCATGACGGGAATGTCAGGGAAGTGTCCGTTGAACACCATTTCGTTGGCGGTGACGGCCCGCAGGGCACTGGCGGAGCCCGCCGCGGCGTCAACCGTCAGCTGATCCAACATCAGCAGGGGAGGGGAGACCGCCAAAAGCTCCCGCAAGGCATCGGTGGAATAACGCATGATGAGCTCCTGTTGTCAGAAGGACGTGCCGACGCGGCCCAGGAACTTGCCCGTGCGGGTGTCCACGCGGACCACTTCGTCCTGTTCCATGTATTCAGGGACCTGGAGGACCAGGCCAGTTTCCGTCTTGGCGGTCTTGCCGCGGTTTGTAGCGCTCTGCCCCTTGATGGCGGGATCGCACTCAACCAGTTTCTGCTCAACGACATCCGGCAGACGGATGCCGACGATGCGGTCCTCGAGAATCAGGGCGAAGATGCCCTCCATGTCCTCCACGAGGTAGTATTTGTCGTCGCCGACGGCGGCGGCGTCCAGTGGCAGCTGGTCATAGGTGTTCACGTCCATGAAGACGTAATTGGTGCCTTCCTTATAGAGGTATTGCACTTCGGCCTGCCGGAAGTCCGGCTCGTCATAGTTGTCTTCGCCTTTGCAGCTCAGATCGGTTTTGGTCTGATTGATGAGGTTGCGGCAGCGGATTTTGTAGATGGTGGCGGCGCCGCGGGCGGAGGGGGTGTGCTTCTCCACGCTTTCAATGATGTGGGGGACATTGTTGATGGAGATGACGCCGCCGTTCTTGAATTGTTTGACTAGCATGGCTGGTTTTGTGGCTTTATTGTTAAGTTATTGGTACAGAATGACTTGTGAATTAACGCAACTCCACGTGGAGTTTGGTGGCGAGCATGTCGCGGATGGTGGTCTGCAGGGCGTTGACCTCATCGTCGTTGAGGGTGCGCTCCGGATTGCGGAAGGTGATGGAGTAGGAGAGGCTGCTGCGGCCCTTGCCGAGAGTCTTCTCGTCCTCATAGATGTCCGCCAGCTCTACCTTCTCGATGGTGGGGAGCTTGAGGGCGGCGATGGCCGCCAGAATCTGCTGATGGGTAAGGCCTTGCGGCGCGACGAACGTGATGTCGCGGGTAGTGGCGGGGAACTGGGGGATGGAATGGTAATGGGGCTGCGCGGTCTTCATGGACAGCAGTTTCTGCAGGTCGATGCTGGCGATGAAGAGGGGGTTGCGCAGCCGCATGCCCTTGAGCAGGACATCGGCCGCCTGCCCGAAGATGGCGACCACCTGGTTGCGCAGTTTCAGCGCGGCGGCGGCGCCTTCCTTGAAGGCGGGATGGGTCAGGGGCTCCCACTGCGGGGCGACCAGCAGGCCACGGTTGTCCAGCCAGCTCTCCAGCAGCCCTTTCATGTCGTAGAAGTCGTAGACTTGCTCTCGCTCCGCGCCGAAGCGCTCCGGATGGCGGCGGCCCGTGAGGGCAATCATCGCCTCGGTCTTCTCCACATAGTGGCCCTTGCAGTTCTGGAAGACCCGTCCCGTCTCATAGAGATGGAGGTCGTGTTCATTGCGGGAGACGTTGTGGGAGACAACCTGCAGCACGCCGGGCAGCAGGGTGGGACGCAGATAGGCCAGATCCATGCTGATGGGGTTGGAGACCTTGAGCAGATCCTCCTCCGTCAGCGAGGTGCCCGCGAGGCACTGCTGCAGCGAATAGAGGCTGTAGTTCATGATTTCGTCCAAACCCAAAGAGCGCAGCTCGTTGCGGACGCTCTCCAGCGGCAGGAACTTGTCGTCCGCCATGGAGCCGCAGAGTCGGGAGGCCACGTCGGCTTCGGGAATGCTGTCCAATCCGCGCATTTGGGCGACTTCCTCAATGAGGTCATGTTCCGCCAACAGGTCGAAGCGCCATGTGGGCGTGCGGACGGTGACAGAATCCGCATCCTGCGAAAGAATCTCCAAACCTCTGCTGCGCAAGCAGTTGACGATTTCATCCAGAGTGAGGGAGAGGCCCAGCAGGGCGTTGCAGCGCTGGCGGCGCAGAGTGATGTCATGGCGTTGCCACGGCTTCCCGTAGACATCGATGACGCCGTCGACTTGTTCGGCGCCGCAGAGGGCGCAGAGCAGGCTGGCGGCCCGCTGGCTGGCCAGGGCGGTGGTCTCCGGACTGACGCCACGCTCGTAGCGGTAGGAACTGTCAGAGGCGATGCCCAGTTCGCGGGAGCTGACGCGGATGTTGGAGCGGTCGAAAGTGGCGGCTTCCAGAAGGACCGTGGTGGTGCCGTCGGTGATCATGCTGTTTTCGCCGCCCATGATGCCGGCGAGGGCGACGCCCTTGTCGCGGTCGGCGATGAGCAGATGGGAGGATTTCAGCTTCAGGTGCGTGCCGTCCAACGTGGTGATTTCCTCTCCGTCAGCCGCATGGCGGACGATGATTTGGGGGCCGGCCAACGTGGTTAAGTCAAAGGCGTGGAGGGGGTTGCCGTATTCCAGCATGACGTAGTTCGTGATGTCCACCACATTGTTGACGGAGCGCAGGCCGACGGCTTCCAGATGGCGGACCATCCAGTCGGGGGAGGGGCCGACCTTGACGTTGCGGAAGACGCGGGCGATGTAGCGGGGGCACAGCTCACGGTCCTCCACGGTGACGGAAACCAAGTCGTTAATGTTTCCGCCGCAAGTGGTTATGGGGGCATTTGGCAGCCGGAGGGCGTTGCCGGAGACGGCGGCGATCTCCCGCGCGATGCCGATGTGGGACAGCCAGTCGGGGCGGTTTGGGGTCACTTCCCAATCGATGACGGTGTCGCCGTCCAGCAGGTCGGCCAGCGGTTTGCCCACTGGCGCGTCCGGCGGCAGAATCATGATGCCGTTGTGGTCTTCGCTGAGGCCCAGCTCGCGGGCGGAGCACAGCATGCCGTTGGACTCCACGCCCCGCAGTTTGGACTTCTTGATGACGAAATCGGGGAACGCGGTGCCGATGGTGGCCAGCGGCGCCTTCTGCCCCGCGTCGCAGTTGGGCGCGCCGCAGACGATCTGGAGCGGTTCGCCGCTGCCCGTGCTGACCATGCAGATGTTCAAATGGTCGGAGTCCGGATGAGGTTTGCGGGACAGGATTTCCGCCACGATGACCCCTTGGGGCACAGGGGAAGTGGTCTCGATGCCTTCCACTTCGAGGCCGGCGGCCGTCAGGCGGCTGGCCAGCTCTCGCGGGGCCCATGGAATGTCAATATAGTTCTTCAGCCAGTTGACAGATGTTTTCATGATGGTGTTCCATGATGGATTGAGGGGAGAGACGGCCGCGCGCTACCGCGGGAACCAGCTGTAGGGCTTCGGCGTCTTTCCTGTATTATAGTAGTATATGAATCCGACGATGAGGAAGAGGACCGCCGAGGTGACCTCGCCGGCAATGATGCCAGTCATCATCGGCTTCAGCTTGTTGGCGATGCGGGCCCCGCCCAGACGGATGGACAGCTTCTTGACCAGCCAGCCGATGAGCAGCGAGTAGGTGGATGTCTGGATGGGGAAGGTGGCCCACAGCAGGAACATGACGGGGTGGATGGGCCACCACGTCAGCCGCAACCGCAGGAAGCTGCACACGAGAACCGCCACAATGCCGAAGATGAAGGCGGACAGGAAGTGCTCATAGGGCAGCGCATGGGAGATGCGTTGGATGAACGGCAGGGAGTCGGCCTCTTCCGCAAGTCCTAACGCCTTGAGTTGCAATAAGTTCTTGAGTGCGGAGCGGAAGGCCATCGTCGGCAGCCGCTCATAGTGCCATCCCATGCCGACGGGGCCGCCGAAATGATAGGCGGTCATCAGAAGCACGCCAAAAGCGATGATGACGGCCACCACGTACATGAGTGCCGTGGTGGCGCCGATTTTCTTCGGGCTGATTTTGGAGAGGGAGCCGAGATGCAATGCGTTGACAAGGAAGTTGATGAGCATCTGGCATTGGTCGATGCAGAGGATGACGCAGATCAGACCGCAGATGACCTGCATGCGGGGCGGGAAGACGTAGTTGCCCACGGCAGCGGCAAACAAGCCGAAGATGCTGAAGCGCGGCTGGATGAAAATCAGGCCGGTTTCCGCGCTGACGCGGGAGACGACCACGTAGAGGATGATGATCATCAGAATGGTCGCGATGGCGAAGGGCAGCTCCAGTCCCATCCGCCACACCAGCCATATCAAGGCGACGATGGACACCAAAAGGATGCGCATGGCCCAGATGTTGGAGGCCTCTCCTTTGTCCTTTTCGGGAATCTTTGGCCATAAAGCGCGTTTTAGCAGGAAGTTATAGTAATGCCGTCCTGTGTAGAGCAGCATGCCGAACATGGCGATGCAGGCGCCTGCGCGCTGCCAGCCCTGCCAGCCGCCCACCCAGTCCGTTGAGAGGTTCCAGCCGATGGTCACCAGCGGATACGCAAAGAGAACCCAGCAGAACTGCGCCGCCCACAGGGTGAAGGAGACTTCCGTGGAGAGGAAGAACGCAAAGGCTGCCACCAGCGGGAAGAGATTGAAGCGCAGCAGTTCCGGCCCGTACTGCACACGCATCATGCCTGGCCAGACTTTCGAGAAGGGGCCCAGATTCCACGTTAGATTGACGGGAATGTAATAGTCTGGATACCAGACACATAGGCCATTGTCCACCCGAATGACCAGCAGGAGGACGAAACCGACCCAGAAGAGCCGTTGGCGACAGATGTCCGGAAAGATGGAATTGTTGCTGCGCTGCAACAGGTTATGACTGAATGTGGCGATGGGGAAGCTGAGGAATTCATGCTCTGCCCACTGTTTGTAGACGATGAGGGAGAGGCAGACGGCGGAGAGGGCGCAGAGCAGGATGAGGGGCATCCATGTGAGCAACGGCGGCCGCCACGCGGCCCATGGGACGCGCTGCCATGCGGCCTTGAGGGTCTGCATCGTGCTTTTGGGCTCGGCCTCCACGGGGGCGCCGGTGATGTAGGCCGTCACCACTTCGTCGTAATTGTCTTCGTTGACGTCCACAAGGGCGCCATCGGGAGCCATCTCCAGAATGCCGTTGGCCTGCCAGCCGGGGGTGACTTTGTTCCAGTGGTAGGGCATGATCATGGTGTGGGGCGCCTGCTCCAGAAGCCCCCGGCCAGGGATGCTGCAGGCGCAGGTGCAAAGGGCGACGATGACCGCCAGCTCCTTTGGCGACAGCGCGAAGGAGGGCTGTATGCGATGCAGCAGTGGATTGATGAGGAAGATGAACAGAACCAGCGTGCCAATGACGATGATTGGCAGCTGCTGGCCGTTGGTGATGCTCTCCAGCCGCAGCACACAGTCGTTCATATAGCCGAAGGAGGCGATGAAAATCGCCCCGATAAAACCGATGATGAGACTGCGTAGATTCATGGAAAATGGCACGATGCGTGAATTTGACGAATTTGTAAACTTAATAAGATAATCCCTTGCGGCAAATCGTCAAATTATTCTACAGAGTCTAGAGCAAAGAGTGAAAAGCGGGACGCGGGAAGACACGAAGCGGCGTGGCAGTTCGCCAACAGCCCCGATGGGACTGACGCGGGAGCTGCAATATTGCTTCGGAGGGTGTCTCTGCGGCCCCTTCAGGGTTTGAAACCATAACCTCCACGTCCACTGGGGTTAATGCCCCATGAATTTGCAGCATCATTCCAAATTGCCTACGGGCAGTCCATGAAGAAGCCGGAGACGGTGGCCTTCTGGGCGGGGTCCCGCAGGACAACACCGGAGTGGGAGGTGCAGCGGAAGCGGAGGGCGGACACGGGCTGGTCGGCCAGCGTGTAGATGGGCAGCTGGCGGAGTCCGGTTCGGGTGGTGTCGTCAAATTGGGCGACAGGAACCCATTGGCCGTTGTGTTTGGCGTCAATGAAGAAGGTATAAGGGGCCCTTTTGGAGTACCGTTCGTAGGCAATCCAATCTAACTCATTAAGTTTCAATGGGTTAGACAATTCAAGCTCCAAAATTGCGTTCTCGCCGCCTTTGAGCCAGAGGCCGCTGCCGTCGCTTTCAATGACGGCGGCGCCGCCGCTGCGGACGGTCCAGACGCCGCCGGCGCCTTCAATCCGTTGGAAGTCCCCTTTGGGCAAGGTGTCGAAGACACCGCTGGAGACGACGTTCTGATAGGCGGGGTTGTCTTCATAGAGCCAGCTCAGCGGCACGGTGGTGATTCTTGCGTTGAGCAGGGCGCGGGTCTTGCAGTTGTAGGCGAGAAGCAGATTGTCGCCGACGACGATGGCCCCCGTGTAGCAGAACCATCCTGCCTGACTGGCCTCCAGGTTCTTCACATGGAGCCAGGTCTGGGCCTCGTCTTTGGAGATGGCCATGGTCAGCGGAACGCGGAGCGGGAGGCCCCGCCAGGTGTTCGCCTTGTTGTTCCAGATGGCGACGATGTCGCCGTTGGGCAGCCGTTTCAGCGTGGCGGGGGACAGCGGGGCGGCCAGCGCGGAGGGGGTCGGCTGTGTCCATGTCTCTCCTTCGTCGGTGGAATAGCAGAAGTATTGGGAGCCGGCGTTGGTGCGGGCGTACATGAGGAGACGGCCGTCCTTCAGAGGGAGGAGGCCGGGTTCCTGAAGGGCGATGCGTTTGCCCTCTGCCGTGAAGGAGCGGAGGGGGGAGGAGCCGGTGGTCCAGGTGGCGCCGCCGTCGTCCGACCAACAGCAGACCAGGTAGCCGGGGCCTTCCGGCTGATCGTTGTCTGCCACGTTATGACAGGAGCATGGGATGAGCAGACGGCCGGAGGGCAGTTGGATGACGCGGCTGTTGTGGACACAGTAGTAGCCGAGAGGTTCCTCCAGACAGAGGACGGGCTCGGACCAGCTTGCGGCTTCGTCGGAG
Source organism: Lentisphaeria bacterium (assembly GCA_016288215.1). Taxonomy (GTDB): domain Bacteria; phylum Verrucomicrobiota; class Lentisphaeria; order Oligosphaerales; family Oligosphaeraceae; genus Tb-RUG-64. Next base: position 14,305 of record JAEEYQ010000016.1, read on the forward strand.
GAGAAGCGGACGATGGGGCGGCAGTCCTTGTCGCTGTTCTTGCGGAGGTAGAAGAGGGCGATGCGGCCGTCGTGGAGTCGCAACAGGCTGACGGACATGTCGTTGAGCACGCCGTCATTTTTCACGACGATTTGATCCTCCGTGCTCCAGGTCATGCCGCCGTCGTCGGAATACCGTTGGGCGAGGTCTGCGTGGCCGCTGTCGTCGAAGGCCTGTTGTGCCACGGATGTGAAATATGTATAGATGTATAAGATACGGCCGCTCTTCAGCTGGATGAAGTCCCCTTCGCTGTTGCGAAGTGTTCCGTTTCCGCGGGAGGGAAGCTCCAGACGGCGCTGCGGCACGGCGGCGGGCTGGGCAAGGGCCGTCGTCGCGGCGCAGAGGAGGGTGCTCAAGAGGGTGAGTCCGCCGCGAAGGAGCGGGCGGCGGAGATGATTGGGAATGATCAGAGCTTTCATTGTGTTTACAAATTATTGAGCATTATCTATTTGTGGCATTTCTGTCATGCGCAGTGTGGTGCAGCCGTAGGGGATGAGCCGTTTGCTGACGGCGGGGCCCTGTGGCTCCAGGCTGTCGGGGAACTCGTTGCAGATGAGCTCGAATCCTTCTTTGTAGCTCCACGGGATGGGCACCATGTCCGTGCGGATGTAGACGGGCGGATTGGCGTCATTGAAGGGGGCGTCGAAGGCGGAGTCGTCGCCGTATTCGACGGTGAAGCGGGTGGAGGCGAAGGCGAAGTTCCATGCTTCCGTGGGACGGATGTCATAGTCGCAGAAGGGGAAATTCTGCGGTTTGACCTCCGTCCATTGGGAGGCGATGGGAAGGGAGAAGACCAGCGGCCCGCGGACGAGGGCCTTGAGGCCGCCGTAGGGGCGGTCCAACAGCTCCGCCTCGAAGTCCAGCTCCACAGTGACGGCGTGGCGGCCCTCCCATGTGCGGCGGATGGCGGCAATCTGTCCCGTGGGAACGGATTTGCCGTCGATTTTCGCGGATTTGGCGAATTTGGGGATGCGGATGTAGAGGGTGAAGGTGACCGGCTGGCTGCATTCCACGGTGTAGTCGAGGCGGTCGCGGAAGGGATAGCCGGTGTTCAGTTCGCATTGGACGGTGCTGCCGTCGATGGTGGTGGTGACTTTGGAGGGGGCCAAAACGGCGGAGAAGATGCCGTCCTCTGCCTTCATGAAGGTGGCCATGGCCAGTTTGGGCCATGCCTGCCCCATGTTGACGGTGCAGCAGCCGTAGTAGGGTTCCAGACCGAAGCAGGAGGCGTTGCGGACATGCTCCTTCCAGTTGGTGGTCCACAGTTTCTTCGGCTGTTCCACGCAGCTGGTCTGATTGGACTGCTGGAGGTATTGATGGCTCCACAGGTCCGGAGAGCAGGTGGCGGGGAAGGCGTTGAAGGCCAGCCGCTCCAGCCAGTCGCCCCACTCCACATCGCCGGTGGCGGCCAGCTGCAGCTCCTCCGAATACATGGCCTCCGCCACGCCGCACAGCTCCGTGCCCTGGATGGGGCTGAGGCCCGCAAGATGTTCGGAGCCCGTGAAATGGCCATGGACCATGCCGTGGTAGCGGCGCAGAATCTCCAGAATCCGCTTCGGCTGCTCTTGCTGCCGCGGGTCGGGAAGGACCTTGTTCACGATCAGGCCCGCTCGCAGCGCCATGCCCATGTCCACCACATGGGACTCATATTTGTAGTCGCCGATGGCCTCCTTGTAGGGCCAGTTGTCGCAGAGCGCCACGTAGTCCAGCCCCTGCGCCTTCAGTTTGGCGGCCAGCTCCAGCAGCCACGGCTCGGGGCGGCGCTCCAACATCCAGTCGATGGCGATCATGGTCTCGAACCACCGCGCATAGCCCCAATACTCCAGTTTGTGGGTGTCCAGATGGCTGTTGAACTGCTTGAGCATGCGGTAGAGGGCCTCTTCGCCGCGGGGGTCCCCCGTGGTCTCCGCATAGAAGCAGAGGACTTTGGTGAAAAGCTGCAGCGCCCAAAGGTCGTATTTGGGGCGCTGCTCCTCCGTGCAGGGGCAAATCCATCCATCGTCGCACTGATGGTCCAGAATATAGTCCATGTGGCGTTGCACTCTGTCTATAAGTGATTGATTACGAAGGAGATAGGCAAGTGTAAGGGAGCCGTCCAGCCAATAGGGGAAACGTTCCCAATTGTCGTTGCCCCGTCCAATCCATTGACTGTTCCTCACGGATGGCCAGAAGAGGTCCAGATTGGCGGGCAACGCCGCCAGCTGAATCTCCAGCTCTTTCCGCAGCCATCCTTTGGGCTCCAGTTCCTTGGCGTTGAAGAAGCGGAAGCGGTCTTTCGGGCGGCCGCTTCCCTGGGCGGAGTCGGTGGCGGCAGTCGGAGGGGCGGTTTCCGTGGAGACGCAGGAGCTGGCGACGCAGGCCAGAAGGGACAGGGTGGCGAGAGGAACGAGTTTGTGAATCATGGGAACTCCAATTTAAATGGGGAATTATGTAACTTGTTGGGGATGAGTGAATTAGTTAATTCAGCCCCGTTGGGGCTGTAGAGCCATGGGGGAAGCCTTGCCCCCGGGTTTCGCTTCGCTCAACCCGGGGTTAATTCAATTGAGCCGCTTTGCGGCTCTTTTTAAGGCACGATTGATATGGCATGGATTTGGCAAGACTCTGAAAAAGAATGATTTACGTACACCTAGAGGAATGTGTCTCCTTTGATTTTATAGCCCCAAACTGGGCTGTCATTTTCACTCCGTGAGGAACTGGACGAGGTCGTCCGCGGTCGGAATCAAAATCGCGGAGGTGTGCACCACATTGGGCACGACGATGAGCTGCACGTTGGCGCCCTGCTCCTTGAGGGCGCTTTCCAGCCGAGTCGAATAGGACATGGGAACCAGCGGGTCCTTGTCGCCGTGGTAAATGCGGATGGGGAACTGCGCCAGTGTCGAAATGTGGTTGAACGGATTCGACTTCTTCATCATTTCTTCGTCGGGATACAGTTTGCGGATGACGGGAAAGCCGCGTTTGGAGAAGTCCTCCAAATCGATGGCGCCGAAGAACTCCGCCACTTTGGAGACGCGCTCCGGATGCCTCGCCGCGAACATCAGCACGTCCAGTCCGCCCATGGAGAAGCCGAAGACGGGAATGCGCGGCGGAACGGTGTAGCCCTCCACCTTCTCCAGATGCTCCAGGTCCCGCAGGGCGCCTTCCGAAGCTGCCTCGCGGCCCCATGAGTCACCACCCAAGAAGGGGATGATGATGGCGTAGCCCTTTGCGAACAGCTTCCTGCGGAAATCGGCGGCGGAGGGGTCGTCCACGTTGGAATAGATATGGGAATTGCCTGCGCCGCCGAAGGTCAATGCCACCTTGCCGGATTTGGGGTCGAAGTTGGCGGCGGAGATTACGCGGTATTCGCCGCCGTCGAAGACGACTTGGCGGCAGACTTCCGTCTGCGCCGCGTCGTCGCTTTCCTTTGTGGAGGGGGTGAATTGCCGCGGCTGGCCGAAGCGGAGGGAATAGATGTCCGCGTCCTTCATCTCAAAATGCAGGATGACCTTGCGACCGAGCAGGGGCTTGAGGTCTGCACTGTCCTTCCACTTCATGGCGAGGTCCAGTTCATCGCCGAAGAGGGAGAGGGAGTCCGCCAGCGTGTAGCCTGGAATGGGGCTGTTCTGCTCGTCGCGGACTTCGCAGCGGATTTCGCCGAGGGCGGAGGTGGAGGCGTTCAGCAGCAGCATGACCTCGCCCTCCGGCTGGGCCGCCGGGTCGTCTGCGGCGACTTCGATGGGCCTTGTGGTGAAGGAGCCGCCGGAGTAGGGGGCCTGCACGGAGACGAAGCCGTCCAGCCGGATGGTGTGTCGGCGGACGCGGACGGGGCCGTCGGTGAGGTAGGCTTCGGTGGTGTAGATGGTCACCACGGGCGGCGTTCCGTTCTGATTCCCCGACGTGAGGACGGTGCCCTGTGCGCTCATGTTGTTGCGGGTGATCCACCGCTCATGCTGGAGGCCGGGCCGGATGAGTGCCTCGTCCCATCGGTTGAAGTGGATGCCGTCGCGGCTGGACATGAAAGCGGCGTCCGATGTGCCGGGCAGGCCGTTTTTGCCATGCTTGTCGTTGTTGGCGGCGCGGTCGCGGCAGAATCGCTTTGGGATGCCGATGAGCACGTTGGGGTTGTTGAGGTAGGGGTGGATGCCGTTGGTGTACAGCTCGACGACGGGGGCGTCCGCCCCGAAGTCCAGCGGTGTCGCGTCGTCTGGCCAGTGGAGGCCGTCCGGCGAGGTGTTCCGCTGGATGCCGCGGACCCAGACCTCGTCCTCCGCTTTGTAATAGGCCCTCGAATAGGCCACGTAGCATTGGCGCGCACCATCGTAGATGAGGGTGTTGAGGGAGTCGAAGGCGCCTTTGGTGATGACGGCCTCCTCTTGCAGTTTGCTCCAGTGGAATCCATCGGCGGAGACATAGAGGAAGAGGCCTTTGCTGAGGCCGCCGAGGGCCTTGAAGCGCTGCTCCGGCGGGCAGGCGGGGTTGGTGTCCAGCCAGGGGGCGAAGTTGTGGGTGGCCTCGTCGTCCATCAGGATGATGTTGTTGTCCTTCGAGCCATTGAATTCGCAGATGCCCAGGTTGGGGCGTGTCCAGTGGACGCCATCGCGGCTTTCCGCGCAGCAGGTGACGCTGGGGTGGTTGCAGTTGGGCATCTGATAGGCGGAGCCGCGATAGTACATGAGATAGCGGTCGCCGTCCTGCAGGACGGTGTGGTAGCAGGACGCATTGCCCTCCCATGGCGCGTCGTGGACGAAGACGACTTCACCCATGTCCGGATGGTGGAGCGTCAGGGCCGCGCCGCCTTCCAGACTTTGGATGGGCTCCATGTCCCAGAAGAGGACGGGATAGGCGGCCATGGCGGTGATGGCCGTCCCCATGACGGCCATGCAGGTCAGGAAGAGGTGACGCTTCATAGTAAATTAGGAATTAGGAATTAGGAATTAGGAATTAGGAATTTGAAGAGGAATGTGGAATAAGAAATTAGGAATTAGAAATATAAGTTACAGGCGTTTTTGGCAAAAGACAAGATGCCGACGGAGATTTTTTATTGAAAGGATAGAATCTCTAAAAGCTCCAGAGGCTGCTTGTCGCCAATAGGTTGACAGATTCCTCTTGTCTATATAAAAAGAGTCCTGCCGAACGCGTGGGGTTGCGACGCATTCCGGCAGGACGGAGTCAAACGTTGATCAGGAGTTTTAGAACTTGACCAGCGTGTCGTCTTCGGCGTAGAACCAGAAGACAGTGGTGGTGTTCAGGGGCATGTTCTTGATGCAGTTGAACATGTCGCCGCCGCTGTTGGAGCTGACATGTCCGTCGGCGAAGGCCGCGTTCATGCGCTCATTGTGCATGGTCTTGAAGTAGTAGTGGTTCACAATGGAGCCGCCGTCGCTGCCGTTGACGGTGGCGGTGTAGACGGGGGCCGACTTCTCGCCGTTCCAGATGCCCCATGAGTCAGCCAGCAGGATGGCGGAGGAGGGTTTCGTGATGCGGGTGACGGCCAGGAAATTGTCGTTGTTGCCGTTGAGCTTCTCGATGACCTTGGACCGCCAGCAGTTGAAGTTCACGACGGCGTAGCAGCGGACGAAGGCCAAGCCGGCGTTGTTGGGGTCGTTGCCGTTGTAGCCGCCCTCGTCCGGCTTGTTGCTGTAGGCGGGGCAGATGATGGTGGGGGAGCCGAACTCCATGTAGCCCGTGCGCATCAGGTTGTCGCACCACGTCCAGCATGTCTTGTGGGCGTTCAGGTCCGTGGTCGGGATTCTCGTGTGGATGGGGAGGTAGGAGGAATAGTCGTCCATGTACAGGATGCAGGTGGACAGGTTGCCCTTCAGGTTGGACACGCAGTTGACGGCGAGAGCCTTCTGCTTCGCCTTCGCCAGCGCGGGCAGCAGCATGCCTGCAAGGATTGCAATGATTGCAATCACGACGAGCAATTCGATGAGGGTAAACGCTTTCTTCATGGTTTTGCCTTTCTGAAATTTGGAGGTTTAAGGGAAATGGATGATGGTAAGAACCACTATTTAATATCCTGCGCGAACAGAATATATCAATGGGATTCATGTGAAAAAAGTAGCACACAGAGACACAAATCTGTTGGAATGGAAGCTCACCTGCATTAGGGTAAGATTGGGGGTGCTCGAGGCTTCCCCGCAAACGGCAACGTGTCTTCGAAAAACCTTGCTAGCACTAGAAGCTCTAGAAGCTCTAGAAGCTCTAGAAGCACTAGAAGCACTAGAAGCACTAGAAGCTCTAGATAAACTGCTAATTCCTAATTCCTAACTGGTTTTTCCCAAAAAAACCAGCGCATCCTGCCGAAAACCCGTTCCGACAGGATGCGATAAAGGCCTGAATGGCTTTGATTTAGTATTTGACCAGCACGTCGTCTTCGGTGAAGAACCAGAAGCCGCCATTGGGGGACTTCAGCGGCATCTTCTTCATGTTCTCCAGCATGTCGCCGCCGCCGCAGGAGGCGACGTGGCCATCGGCGAAGGCCGCGTTCATGCGGCCGTTGTGCATCATCTTGTAGTGATAGTGGCCACCGGTCCAGCCGGAGTCGGAATTGACGCCAGCGACATAGACGGGGGCTTCCTTTTCTCCGGACCAGAGGCCCCAGGAGTCGCCCAACAGGACGGTGGCGGCGGGGTTCTTCAGGCGGGTGGTGGTCATGAACTGGTTGTTTCCATCCTTCGGGTCAATCAACAGGGCGGTGCCGTCAATGCTGGACCAGAAGACGACGCCATAGCAGCGGACGAAGGCGAGGGACGTGTTGCTGGGGTTGTTGCCGGTGTAGCCGCCCTCGTCCGGCTTGTTGGTGTAGGCGGGGCAGATGATGATGGGGGAGCCGAACTCCATGTAGCCCGCGCGCATCATGGTGTCGCACCACGTATAGTCCCAAAGGTGGGCGCCCAGGTCCGTGGTCGCGATATGCGAGTACAGGGGGAAGTTGCCCTTGTAGTCGTCCATGTACAGCATGGAGGTGGAGAGGGAGCCTTTCAGGTTGGAGGTGCAGTTGACCGCCAGCGCCTTCTGCTTGGCCTTGGCCAGCGCGGGCAGCAGCATGCCGGCCAAGATCGCGATGATGGCGATGACGACCAGCAGTTCGATGAGGGTGAATGCCTTTTTCATGATTTTGCCTTTCTGGGTTTTATGGTGCAGCCTTGAAGTCCCCCCCGAAACCCTCGGGGAAACCAATGAGAGACACAATTCTGCAATACTCATATATAATTATAAGAAATTTTTTCAAAAAAACAATACCCCACATGAAAAAAAAGTTCAATTTTCTGCAAAATTTGATACCGGTATCAGAAAAAAGAGGCCCTTTTCGGGCGGAAATCGGCGGACGGGAGACGGGAGACGCGGGACGGGAGACGCGGAATTCTTCCTTCTCCGGAATTTTGCGGTTGAATGGGGGCTCTTGGCTTGCAATGCGGCGACGGACATATATATAATATGGTATATAGAGCGCAGAACCATCCCAAACGCCCCGTCACAGGAACCCAACCATGGACAACCCCAATGATGCCCTGAAGACCTTGCTGTCCTTCTGTCGAGAGGACTCCCGACTGAAGGACGCCGCCCCCATCGCCTTTTTCGAATCCTCCAAAGCCCGTTGGACCCATGGGGTGCCGCGGCTTCTGTTCGTTCTGGAAGGCGTCTATGGCCTCAGCGGACAGCAGGGCGACACCATTCAGGAGCGTTTCTGCGCGGCCCCCGCCCTTCTGTACTGCTCGCGGAACGGCTGGATGCAGGGGATTGACGGACAGCAGGAACCGTTCGTGGCCTTGTCCTTCAGCTACTTCCCTTCGTTCCTCCGCTCCATGGTCATCGACTACGACGGCGTCCACGAGCCGCCCATGCCCCGCGATGTGTTCTTCACCTCGCGAACCGCCGTGGGCGATGAGGTCTTCCGTCTGATTGACGCCATCGACAGCCTGCATCAGGCGGGGCAGGACGATGTGGCCATGGAGATGCTGCCGCTCCTCTATCGGCTCACCCTGCGGTTTCTCCGCTCTTTGAACGAGACGACGAGCCGCCACAACGACTACAGCTACAAGCGGTGGATGTGGATTCAGGAACTGCTGCGGGTCCACTGCCGAGAGGGCATCAGCCGGGAGGGGATCGCCCGCCAGCTGCACATTTCCCCCAGCTATGTCTCCCGCCTTTGCCGCCAATTCGCTCAAATGAACTTTCAGCAGCTACGGCGGAGTTTTCAGCTGGAGGAGGCGGAGACCCTGCTGAAGCAGTCCAATCTGAATCTGAAGGAGATCGCCGTCCAATGCGGCTTCGCGGACTCCAATTATCTCATCCGCTGCTTCCGCCAAAAGCATGGCCAGACGCCAAGTGCATATCGCAAGTCCTTGCGGCGGAATGAGATATATGAAAATTAGGAATTAGAAATTAGGAATTTTTCTAGTGCTTCTAGTGCCTCTAGTGCTTTTTAGCCGAAATAAAGCAGTTAAACGGATCATGAATTCATAACATTCTGCATATAAGCATCTTGCAAAAACACCCCAATCAAACCCGTGGGTGAGTGTCGCATGAGTTGTGCGACAAGGAGTCTTGAGCCGCCTTGGCGGCGACAGGATAATAGCCGTGGGTGGAGTGAAGCGTAACCCACGGACAGACAGGAATATAAATATTTTGGACCATAAAGCGGTGGCAGGAAATCTATTCGTGGGTTTCGCTTTGCTTCACCCACGTTAGGCTCCTGCTAGCCCTGTCGTAGCCCGAAGGGCGAAGGAGGGTCACCGCTACGCGGTTCTAAAACTCTAATTTTCTCGTGCACCGTGGGTTACGCTTGCGCCTACGGCGTTGCGCTTACCCACGGCTATTATCCTGCCGCCGCCAGAGCGGCTCTTCTTTTTCGGCATGCCCCGCCTTCTGCCGCCATGGCCTTTTCCGCACATTTTGATGATTGGGGGAGAGAGACCGATTCAGCATAATGATTTGCATGAAAGAACTGCTATTTTTCGGTTTATAGGCATGATGAATATGCCAACCTACTGGCGGCAAGCAGCTTATAGAAATTCTAGAACTTCTAGAGAGTCTAGAGCTCTAGCGATAGAGCCGCTGCTAATGCGGCTCTTCTAATCAACGGCCGGCGCCCCTTCCCGCATGAGGAAGATTTGGTCGACGTAGATTCGGCTGACCTCCTCCAGAGGACGGTTGGGTGGGCAGACCCAGATGTAGCCACCGCCGCCGCCAAAGCGGAACGGCTTGGTCTTGAACAACTTATAGGTTTTCCCCTTGCAGTCCTTCACAGAAACCGTGTGGAGGCTCTGTTCGCCTTCGTCCTTCCGTTCATGGTAGTTGCCGAAGGAGAAGGCATCGCCGTCCTCCGCGTTGCCTTCGCAGCGGGCCAGAATGCAGAGGGACCAGTACTGGTCGGCGGGGAAGTCATGGCATTTGGCCTGAATGGCCCATTGGGGATGGTTTCCAGCCAGGGTGGCGGCGCGGCCATCGGAGGCGGCAGGGTCGTCCATCCAGCTGGCCCAATTCCCTTCGCCATACAGAATGAAGCTGTTCTTTCGGACCACGTCAAAGCGGTCGGGAGCGATTCCGATGCAGGCTTCGGGGACGTAGGCAGGGGCTCGGAGCTGGTCGATGAGGCCTTGGGTGAAGGTGCCGATGGTGGCTCCTTCGCTGATGAATTGGTTGTTCCATTTGGCGTTGAGGGCGTGGTATTCCTCCGCCAGTTGGAGGGCGTTGGGCAGGAGGAAATCCTCTGGAGTCGGCTCGCCGCCTTGGAAATGGAGGCGGGTGGCGGTGGCGATGTGTCGGTTCAGGGCCATGAGCACCAGCGGCATGCGTTCACGACGGACGCGGGCCGTGAGCTCCTCGTTGTCGGCGACGGCGGCCAGGGCCTTGTCAAATAATGATAACCCATTTTCTATCAATGATTTAGATGCAAAATCGGCTGGCACGGCACTGCCGAAGGAAAGGGTGGAGTCGCTGTTGGCGGCGGTTGCCTGCATTCGATCCGCATAGGCCAGCAGGAACGGGCCGGCCGCGCCGTAATAGCCGTTGAAGAACTCCATTGCCAAGTCCCGCTCCTTCAGCTGGGGGTTCCACAGCAGATGGGCGATGATCCATGCGCGGGGGCGGACGAAATCGCCGGTGGTCGTGTACAAGTCTCCTTGCTGGAACGTTCCAACCATATGATGATCAATAAGATAGCGAATGTCGCGGTCATGGTGGCCATAGCTGGGGTAGGGAATGAGATAGTTGCCGTAGTTGGCCAGATACTGCCATATGTAGAGTTTCGGGGCAATGGCACTCCATTCGTTAATTTCTTGGCGCGCAGCAACTTGGATGTCCCGTGAGCCGTTTTCGATGGCGTGGGCGCAGTCCAGGGCGAGGCAAAGGCGGATCACCACATTGTGGCGGGGGCGGATTTTCTTCGGTGGCTTGCGGGTGTACGAATAGGCTAACGTCTCCACCAAAAAGTTGGGATACTTCTCTTCGATGGCGGCGGCCACCTTGTTCACGAAGTAGATGAGGGGGCCGGACTCGGAGTCGTTCTCCTGCACAAGTTTTTGGCATTCAGCACATTGGCAAGCGCCGCAGAAATAGGCGTCGTTTTGGGAGACGGAAATCATGCCGGCCTTGGGGTCGGCGGCGATGCGCTCCAGGCAGACTTTGATGAACTCCTGCGTCATCTCTTCGTTGGTGAGGCAGAGCTGGTAGTTGAGGTCGTCCGTGCCATGGCGCTCACCTTCATAGAGCGAAAACCACTCCGGATGGTCGGCGAAGTATTTGCTGGCCGGCATGAACTGAGAGAAGGTGTGGCAGAAGCCGATGATGGAGGTGTGGCCGCCGTAGGCCGGAGATGTGTTGGCGAAATGGCCGTTGTTCTTCAGTCGCGCGGAAAAGACGTCTGCGTAGGCGTCTTTGTAGTGGGTCTCCCGACAGAAGAGCACAGGCGAATAGCGCACATGAAGCTCGGGCACCGTCAGATTTGGCTTTTGGGGTATCGTCTGTTCGGTGGAGGTCCACCAGCGGACGCCAATCTGTTCTTCCAGAAAGGTATAGACGGCGTAGAGGGTGCCGCGAATGGGCTCGCCGGCCAGATAGAGGAGGTCGCCCTTGCTCTCCATGACGATTGTGTCCGCCGGCAGTTCAGCCAGCCGGAGTTCGGGGAAGGCGGCGGCGATGGCGGCGGTCGCTCCCACGTAGATGGCCTTGGGAGCCGTTTCGGGGGCGGCTTGCCCCTCATGGCGGATGGGCAGTTTCGCGCCGATGACGAGAGCCAGATGCTCCGCCAGCTCGCGGGCGGCGGTCTGTTCCACGTCAGTTGGCACCGCCGGAAGCACGATGCCATAGTCCGATTTGCCGTTCACGCCGAGGCGGAGGTCGCGGCCGGCCAATCCTGCCGCAAGGCTCAATGCCATCAGCGTCATGCGCCATGCGTTTCGTGTGTATGTCATAGTATGGTCTCCGTTGGAAGGCTAGCTAGAACTCGAGCTCTAGAAGATGAACAGTTAACTCCTAATTCCTAATTACTAATTGCTTACTCGATTTCCCACCCTTCGCGGTAGGGTTCTCCGTTGATGATGGCGTCGGCTTCAGGGAGGTCGATGGCCTTCATGGCTTTGTTGTCCCAACGGATGGGTTTGTCCATGCGCATGGCCAGTACGCCGAGCAGGGCGAGTTCGGTCAATTTGGCGGAGTAGCCGAAATGGGCGCCGGGGGCAGGACCGCCTTTGCAGGCGTCGATCCATTCGCGGTGATGGCCAGGGGAGCGGGGGATGATGGGGGCGGGGCGTTTGACAGCCTTGTCTCGCTTCTCTGGCAGTAGGAAGGGGGTTCCGCCCAAATCGGGTGCCATGAGTATGCCTTTGTCTCCCACGAACATGCTGCCGCGGCCAGGCCAGGGTCGGTCTTTGGGCCAGGCGTCTGGCGTGGCGGGGCGGAGACCTCCGTCGTACCAATGGACCTTGACGGGGGAGTGGGGGCCCCGGCGAGGGAAGTTGTAGTGGCAGATGACCGCGTGAGGCGTCAGTTCAGGGGCGTTTTTGCCAGCCTGGAAGGCTTCGATGTACTCCGGTCCGTCCAGTTTCAGAGCCCAGCAGGCCAAATCCAGATCATGGCAGACGAAATCGCCGATGGAGCCGAGGCCGTAGGTCCAGAAGTCCCGCCAGCGGACAGGATGGAAGGCGCTGTTGTAGGGGCGGAAGGGGCGCGGCCCCAGCCACAGGTCCCAATCGAGTCCCGCGGGAACCGGCTCTTGGGCCGTGGGCATTTCCGTCATGTCACGGAACCAGCGGCGGGTGTTGACCCATGCATGAACTTCGCGGACGATGCCGATGGCGCCTTTCCACAGCAGCTCGCAGGTTTCCCGCATGCCGTCGCGGGCGTGCCCCAGATTGCCCATCTGGGTGGCCAAGCCCGTTTCGCGGGCCACGCGAGCCACGAGACGAGCTTCGCGGATGTTGTGGGTCAGCGGCTTTTCGCAGTAGACGTGCTTGCCGTGACGCATACAATATATGGATATATAGGCGTGGGAGAAGTCTGGTGTGGCGCAGACGACGGCGTCGATGTCCTCCTTGTCCAACATCTCCCGAAAGTCCGCGTAAGCGGCGCAGTGGTAGTTGGGCCGTTTGGCACGATAGTATTCTTCCAGCCGCTGTTTGACGGGCAGACGGCCCAGTGGACGTTTGTAGTAGCCCCAGTCCTGATAGCAGGCTGCCGGATCCGCCACGGCCACAATCCGCACGTCCGGAAACTCCTTCAGGATGTTGATGACGCCTTCGCCCATGCCGCCGGCTCCGATGAGGGCAACTTTCACGAGTCCACTTTTGACGGGATAGCGGGTGCGGGGGGCTTTCATTGTGGTATTCATGTTGGACCCTTTCTGAAGAGAATTAGGAATTAGGAATTAGGAATTAGGAATTTGGAGTTAGGAATTAGGAATTTGGAGTTAGAAATTGGGAATTTGGAATTCTTCTAGAGCCTCTATATCTAGCTAGGGCATTGATTTACAACCACTTATGTTTTGGATAGCGACGGGAGAGCTCAGAGCGGAGCTTGGGGTAGTGGACTTCCCAAAAGCGGGGGAGGTCGTCCGTGATCTGCACGGTGCGCTGATTGGGGGCAAGGATGTCCATGAGGACGGGAACGCGGCCATTGGCGACGGTCAGCCGCTGTTTGACGTCGTACAGGTCCTGAATGCGGGCCCTTCCCTTTGGCGGAAGACCGGGGGTGTATTCGATTTTCATGCGGCGGCCGTTGGGAAGCAGAATCCACGGGGGCGCCATGGTGTCCACAAAGCGTTGGTCTCCATGGGTTAACAAGCCGCGGGCCGCATCAAGGCAATTCTTCGCCTTGACGCCCCGATAGGTTGTTTCCCCTTGGCAGAGAGCAAGATAGACCTTCATGCGGTCCGCCTCGTCATAGGAGGGCAGGGGGTGGTCCGGACAGGCGGCGGCCAGCCAGCGGACCCGACTGATCCACTGTTCCACGGTGTTGTCCCAGTTGGGGAGGTTGAGATGACCGTCGGCGATGCGTTGAGCGAGAATTTGGGCTGCCTTTTCGGGGGCCACATCCTGTCCGGTCTTTTCCTCCAGCGGCAGATCCAGACAGGAGAGGGTGCGTTTGCGGGTGACCAGCTGGCGCTTTTCGTCCCACAGGGTCTCATCCAAATCCTGCCATTGGTTTGGAAAGAGCTCCCACAGCCATTCCTCCTGAACGCCGCTGGCGAGAGAGAGCAGGAGGCGGGAGGTTTGGCGGCCCGTGCCGGCCACTTCGCGGATTTCCACCGTGATGAAAAGGTTTTCGTCACGCACCACGCTGTTGCGGTCCAGCTCGCCGTGGCGTCCCTCCGACAACAGACAGGCGAGGGAGCTTTGGTCCTTGCGGCGGGCGAGGCGGTCGGGAAAGGCCATCAGCAGGGTCTTGAGGAAAGGGATTGTGTCGTCCGACTGGTCTTTGGTGTTCCAACCGAGACGGCGTGCCTGCTCCCGATAGGTGGAGACATCGTTCCAGATGTCTCTGGCGGCACCGGCGTGGATGCCCATGCGGCGGCAGCATTCCAGATCGAAGCGGGCGTCCCGTGCCTCCTGCAGCAGGGCAATGGCGGAGAGGAAGTCGGATTCGGGGGCGTTGGCGTGGCGTTGGGACTGGCGGGCATCATTACGGCCCTGTTTCATGGTGGCGCGGTCGGCGGTGGAGGCGGTCATGAGGGGACGTTCGTTCAGAAGTCCCGCTGCCAGAGCGGCTTTGGTGAAGCAACCATCGCGGGAGCCCAGCCAGATGAGCAGGGCGAGCCGCGGATGGGCGGGCATGGCGGAGAGGGTACGGCCCAATTCCGTCACGCGGCCGTCTTCCGATTGGAGGATGCCCAGCTGGCGGAGCAGTTTGCCGGCGGCGGCCAGCGGCGCGGGGGGCGGCGGCTCCAGCCAGGGGAAGGCGGCGGGGTCGTTGTAGCCGAGACAGCTCAAGGTCAGCAGGGCCTCCGCCAAATCGATGCGTTGGATTTCAGGAATGCTGTGGGGCGGGCGGGATTGCTGCTCCAGGCCGGACCACAGCCGCTGGCAGGAGCCGGGAGCCTCCCGTCCAGCCCGGCCGGCCCGCTGGTCGGCGGAGTCCCGCGCGATGGGTCGGGTCTCCAGAGAGTTGACGCCGCGGAAGGCGTCATAGTGGTTCACGCGAGCCAGACCGCTGTCGATGACATGGCGAATGCCGGGGATGGTCAGCGAAGTCTCCGCGATGTTGGTGGCGATGATGACCTTGCGGTTGGCGGAGGGGTCCATGACCTTTCGTTGCTCCTCCGGCGGCATCTCGCCATACAGCATCAGGATGTCCAGCTTCTCGGAGGTGGAGAGATGGCGGAACTCCTCCGCCGTCGCGCGGATTTCATAGCCGCCGGGCATGAAGACCAACACGTCTCCGGGGACGTCGGCGCAGAGGATGCTGCGCAGGGCGGCGGTGGCGGCGGCGAACAGCGTTTTCCCTTGCGGCACAGGACGATAGCCAATCTCCACAGGATACAGGCGCCCTTCGGTCCGCAGAATGGGACAGCCGTTGAGATAGGCGGAAAGCGCCTCCGCGTCCAATGTGGCGGACATGACCAGAATCTGCAGATCGGGCCGTTTGGTGGCCTTGAGGACTTTGGCCATGGCCAGTCCCAAATCGCTGTGCAGGTTCCGCTCGTGAAACTCGTCGAACAGCACGGCGCCCACGCCGTCAAGGGCGGGGTTGGTCAACAACAGCCGCGTGAAGATGCCCTCTGTGATGTAGACGATGCGGGATTTGGCGGAAACGGCCTTCTCGAAGCGAGTCTGATAGCCAATCTCCTCTCCGGGGGCGCAGCCCCATTCGGCGGCGACCCGCTCCGCCAGCATCCGCGCCGCCAGCCGACGGGGCTGAAGCACCAGAACCCGCTTCCCGTCAGGGACATGCGGCAACACCATGCGAGGAACCCACGTGGACTTTCCAGAGCCCGTGGGGGCGCTGATGACCGCACAACCATGCTCCAGGACGGCGCGGTCCAACGCCTCCTGGATGGCGAAGACGGGAAGGGGAGGGTGGGGCATCAGTGGGCCGCTTTGATCTCTTCCCAAATCTTCGTGTATTTGGAGATGTTGTCCCCCAAGTCCTTCATGATGCGGGAGCGGGCAAGGATTTCGGGGTCGATGAAGACCGCCTCGTTGCTGCGGATTTCTTCGCTAAGCCCTTCATAGGAGGCTTTGTTGGGACAGAGATAGAAGGTGTATTCTGTGTTGATGACGGCGATGTCCGGTCGATGGAGGAAATTGATGAAGGCATGGGCCAGTTCGGGGTTGGGGGCGGTGCGGGGGATGCACAGCATATCCGTGGAAAGCATGCAGCCTTCTTTGGGAATGGCGAATTTCAGGTTGTCGGTCTCGTCAATGACCTGCATCAAGTCGCCCGAATAGCCCATGACCAGCTGGAACTCTCCGGAGGCCAGGCCGTTCTTGTATTGCTCGTTCTCGAATTTGGCCACGTTGCGGGTCCATGTGAGCACCTTGGCCTTTGCCTTCTCCAAATCCGCCTCGTCGGTGGTGTTGGGGTCCAGGTTGAGCATGTAGAGGGCGGCGCCGATGACTTCACGATAGTCATCCAAAACCGTCATGCGGCCTTTGTATTCGGACTTGGCGAACATCTCCCACGTGGGCTCGAAGTCCTTCACCTTGTTGGCGTCATAGCCGATGCCCGTGTAGCTCAGCATGTAGGGGATGGCGTAGGTGCATTCGGGATCCGGAAGCATCTGCACCACAGCGGGATCCAGATTCTTGAAATTGTCCAGCTTGGCCTTGTCCAGCTCGAGGAGCGTGTTGTCGCGGACCAGCGGCGGGATGATGTAGTGGCTGGGGACCAGCACGTCGTAGCCGCTGGCGCCGGCCTGCAGCTTGGCCAAAAGGGCCTCGTTGGAGTCAAAGGTGTCGTATTGGACGCGGCAATTAAATTCCTTCTCGAACATCTCGATGGCCTCGGGGCTGAAATAGTCCGCCCAGCTGTACAGATGAAGGACCGGTTTTCTCTTGCCGCAGCCGGAAAGCAGGGCGATGACGAGGACGAAGGCGAAAAACAGACTTTTCTTTCCCATGGCGATGTACTCCTTTTGACAATGGGGTGGAACCGACGGCCGGATAAGACGAGATGTTCGATGAGGCAAACGGCATGGTCATGCCGGCACAGGAAAGCCCGACCGTCACTATTACTATAAAAAAACTGCCGTAAAAATCAAGAAGACAACCTGCATTATTCCAGAGGCAGGCCATTGTCCAACTCGGATTGCAAACGCCCCGTGTCCAGCTCCTCCCCACACTTGAAGCCGTCGTAGACGTACAAGGTCTTGGATGTCAGCGTGTTGCCGCTGTAGACGCACTTCTCCACGCGGCGGCCCATGTAGTCGTAGGTGAAGGTCAAGCGGTCGCCGCCCTTATAGGTCTCGACCATGCGGTTCTCGCCGTTCCAGACCTGCGTCCAGCCGCTGGTCCCGTCCACGGGGCGATAGGTCATGGAGCCGTCCAGGTCATAGGCGAAGGAGAGGTTGACATTGTTCTCCATGGCTGACGTGTAGGGGGTGAGATTTTGGGAAGAATTTGTTTTCACACTAATGCCATTAATCTCTTAAAAGTGCACAAGTTATTAATCATTAAACGGGGAAATTTCTCCTTTAAAACGGATTCTACTTTGGAGGCTAGAGCCACCACTTCTTCATCTTCACCTAATATAATAGGATGTATCAGATAAGATTTACGACGAAAGCTTAATCCCCAAAAATCAACTGGATGGGTAAGATAGACGGTAAATCCACTGTCACCATGGTTGAAGACAGGCTCAATCGTTATTTCGCCATCAAACAGAAGACTTTTGTTTTTTGAGTTGTTTCTTCTTGTGGAAAAATAATATTCATTCCTTACTATAAAAATACATGCATAATGACTTAAAATTGAGGAAAATAAAAATTGAATTATTTTTATTGGTATTCGAATTAAAAGAATCTGTAATGAAACAAAAATAAGTATAAATATCTTACTATAGATTCCTTCACTGATTCCTTCACTCAAACATACATAGATCAAGGAGACAATTGCAAAAATCAGAAATAGGAAATACAATAAGACAATAATCAACAAGAAAACACTAAAAACCTTTTCAGCAACCTCAGGTTCTGTTTCCCGAAAAGCAACGGAATTGGACTTTATACTCATGTATATGCCCTTGTCTATATGCAATCTTGCCATGGAGTCCTCCTATTTTCGGCAACAACAGCTGTTAGGGGATGAAGAGGAATTGCAGTATGATCTTAAAAGGGCAGCTCCTGGCAAAATTCCCAACTTAAAATTTCTGCCGTATGTGTCAGCAAAATTGTATGTTCTATTATATTTATTTGTGCCAAAATTCAAATATACATAATAGGAAAAGGCACAATCAACGGTTACTTCTCCATTACAAAGATTAATGCATAAATCACACCCCCCATCTGCTCCGACACCAAAACGCAATCTTGTAAATCGACCATGATGATCACGAAAACCACTTTGTCTATAATCCGCCCTCCCAAAACCTTCTATTCGAAGGCATATTTTTGTTTCTGACAGTCCAAGACATTCAGAATACTTGAATTTTGCAGTTCCACCACCTCTTGCACCGAATTCTATATATATGTTAAATCGGTTGAAAAATTTTTTTATTGATCTCCAACGTGGAGGTTGCCATTCTGCTGCAAGAAAAAGACCTCCTTCCAATTCCACAGGACATCTTTTTGAAGTCGCAAAAAAACGCCCAAAGAAACTCCATCCACTTGGGGTTTGAGGACCATTTACTTCAAAAGATATAGCATCTAAACCCAGAGAATCATATAATTGTATAGGGCTGTTTTGGGTGAAGACATAAAGATTGGGTTCATTCTCTGTTTCTTCAATAGGATCTCTGCTCATCCATTTATTTATGAATGGATGATAGTCTCTAAACATATAGCAATACATATTTGTTTCTATATCACTTTGTTCTGAAGAAAATGCAAAATTCTCAAATATACTTGTCACATTCTTTCCAAATGGTTGATAATCCAATTTGCCGTTTATGATTGAATCAGTATCTGTTACTTGCATAACGTTCTTGCTCCCATCACACAAATAAAAGCTACTCTCTCTTGAGTCTATGGTGGCGAGAATGACGTCGAGCCCGACGTCGAAGGGCTGCCAGGTGTGGCGCAGGGTGGCGGCGTTGTTGTCGAGGGCGTCCAGCTCCTCCACGCACTTGAAGCCATCATAGACGTACAAGGTCCTGGAGGTCAGGGTGTTATTGGAATAGACGCACTTCTCGACTCTTCTCCCCATGTAGTCGTATTTGAAGGTCAGGCGGTCGCCGCCCTTATAGGTCTCCACCATGCGGTTCTCGCCGTTCCAGACCTGCGTCCAGCCGGTGGCCGCGTCCACGGGGCGGTAGGTCATGGAACCGTCCAGGTCGTAGGAAAACGAGAGATTGGCATTGTTTTCGGTGGCGGATGTGTACTGGTTCAGGCTGTTGGTCGTGTAGGTCCACGGCACGCCCGCCTCGCTGGCTGCGACGCGATTGCCGATTTGGTCGTATGTATATGAATCATAGTAAGTTACATTCATGTTTGAAGTGGCACCTCCTCTGATTTCACAGCCCTAACGGGGCTGAATTACAGCCATGAGTATTGCCTTGCGGACAGGTTATGAATAGTTTGAATAACACTTTTTTAAACAGTTAGTCCAAACCAATGCACTCCAAATTAACATTCAATTCCCTTCCTTTGGAAAAACGTTTTATCTCTGATGGATTCGTGCTTTTTAAAGATTCACTGAATTCTTCTGTAGTGATATAAGGAAACTCTTTAAAAGTTGGTGGGAAATGAGAATACACTTTTTCCGTGGGGACAACCAAATTTAGTGGTTTACTCAGAATACCAGGACATGAAATTGACATTATTCTATTATTGTCATCAAATTTGACTCTTTTAATATTAATTTCATAACCGTTCCAGATGAAATTTCTTGTCACATGTTTATATCCATTATTTCTATTCCAATTATTGATGGCATCATAGCATTTACTGTGCTTTTTATCATATTCATCCATAATTCTGCCAAGAAGGTCTTTTGGTTTCTTGAAATGACCGTAACATTGATTATTTAAATCAATTTCCCTTATAAGAAAAAGTTCATTATCTTGTAACAAATAACATATGTAATGGTTAAAAAGAAGGATATTATTGTCTAGTTTAAGTAATTCGAAAGCATTAACAGGAAAATCCAAAATAAACCCCATACTTTGAAAGGTCCCATTTCTTTCTATTCTGATAATATACAATATTTCTTCAATTGGTACTGAGTAAAATATTTCTGGAGGCCATAAGAAATAAATAATAGATGGCGGTAGTAGCTGGGATTCAAAAAGCCAATGATGACAATGTTTGTCAATTGGAAACATGATATAAAGTGAATCTTCTGTTCCAATAAAATAGTTATAATAGCGTGGTTCATTATAATATTGAGACTTTCCGAGATATAAGCAAGACGAACATAGAACACTGAAAAAGAGGAAAATACAAAATTTGGATATTAAAGATATTTTGCATGCTATGACGTTAATAGCATCATTTATATTTTGTAAAATTCTATTGTTGAAAGAATGGAGATAAACGAATAAACTATAAAATATGTAAAATAGATGTAGTATAAAACAATCAATGCCATAATCGAATTTAGAAAGCATAAATATACCTCTTGTCTTATTGAATTTTGAAAATGGAGTCATTTATTCTAATTATTCTGTTTTCATCATCTTCATACCATATATGCGGCCGAACTTTGTAATAATCATCTATTCTACCTAATTCCTTTGCCCATTCAAATGGATATACATCATACTTTTTATGCAATTCAATTTCATCATATTTAAATCCCGGTGAGTACCAATCCGCTGTTCCTGCTGAATGTTTATCCTCTGTTTTTTTCTCCCAGTAAATTTCCACACTTGTCATAGATGCATTGGTTTCCATGCTTCACCCCATCAACATCTTGAACATCCTCTCTTATTTCATACTCCCCACCAGGATGATATCTATGCGCATAAAGAAAGAAGAAGCTTCCCTGATTCCAGCCAGGCGGAACAATTATACGTTTATGAGTTCGCCATTCTGGTGTCTTGTCCCCATTCATATGCCGTAATCTATAAGTTACAATTTTAACTTTATTTGGACATGGCTTTAGCTTATGAATCCAGGCATCACTTCTAATATTTCCATGTTCATCGTATATTTTGCTGTATTCTTCTTCGAACCATTTTTGAAACAATTTTTCCAATTCTTCTTTTGTTATTACCCTTTTTTTGCGTTTCTCCCACTGTTTCCCTTTGTCAAAATGTAAACCAAGATAATCATGATGGTCTATGGGGTCATTTATAAATGAATAGAAATTGATTCCTCCCAAAATCCCTATAGGATCCCTTTCTAACCATCTTCCAATTGTGGACTGGAGATACCGATAATTAAAATACACTAGATTTGACATATATTCAGATATTTCCGAGGAGAAGCCTATATGGGCACCATTTATTCCATTGATTTCCCCAAACGGCGCGTAGGCGTAAGTCTCCTGCAGCGTGCCGTTTGCGGCAGTCTTCTGCATGACGTTCTTATTGGCGTCGTGGAGGAAATAAGATGTGCCGCTGGCGTCCGTCGTGGTGAGGATGACGTCGAGGCCGACGTCGAAGGGCTGCCAGAAGTGTCTCATCACGATGGCGTTGTTGGAGAGGGCGTCCAGCTCCTCCACGCACTTGAAGCCGTCGTAGACGTAGCATGTCTTTGAAAGCAAGGCATTTCCGCTGTAGAC
>JAEEYQ010000017.1 GCA_016288215.1 Lentisphaeria bacterium
AAAAGGACTCTGATTCGCCGTGTCCATTTCTGCATTACCATTCCCTGCGTTTTCTGTTCCCGCAAGGGTGGTGGCTGGCTGCCAAAGAGATAAAGGGAATGGCCAAGGTGCTGCGTGTCCGCCACTTTTCAGACTTGCCATCCCAGAGGACAGGAAACGTGCTTGTGAACTTGCTATTGCCTGGATTGTCGAAAGGCACAGAGAAAAAACAGAGCATCATTGCCGCCTGCCGTGTCCTGCGGGGCCTGATTCAGGCTGAGCAAATGAAAAGGCGCACAGGAGCATACCCCGACAGCATCGATGGGCTGCCAGAGGACCCGTTTTCAGGGCAGCCACTCAAATACAGGAAGAGTTCGTGCCAGATGGTTGAGGAAGTATGTCAGGAGAAGAAAGTAGAAAACGATGAAGACAAGTTGTTCAGTGGTTCTTCGTATGTATTCGAGAAACGGGAACGGACCGTGGAGGCCGTGCAAATATGGAGCGTGGGTCCAGACGGCATCGACGATGGCGGTCTCAACAAGAAAGCCGAATATGGCTCTGGGCTGAAGAACAAGGATGACATAAGGTTCATCGTTCCGATTCAGTGAGACTTCCCCTGACAACTGCAACTTAACAAACAATTCCATACCCGTTCCGTTTCCATTCTCCGCGCGGATGGTCCATTCGCGCCAATCAAGAACCAAACGACCTTTTCAGCCTGTTTTTCGAGGCGGAAAACAACGATTATCCGTTCTCCCGATGACTGGCTTTTGAAAAGGTCGCGGGTTTGCGATTGGAGAATGCCAGAGAATGGTTCAGAATCCCCCAGCTTGTCCGACCATTTTTTTATTTCAAAAAAATAGTCAATGAAGCCGTCAGGCTTCGCTTCATGACGCACGGCGCCGCTTCATGTGCTGAAGGCACACGCTTCATGCTTTGCGGCAAGTCGCAAGGCGCTTCGTCTACCATATTTTCCCGCTTCGCCATGACAGTTGAAGCATGGCTCCGCAATATAAAGCAACTCCGCTGTCGCTTCGTTATGAAGCACTCGGCGTTCGCCTCGTATGATGCGAGATATGAAAAAAGAGAATCTTTCCGCTTGTAATTGATCCGGCGCAATGATATTTCTCCTCGAAAGGAGCCTCGCCCATGCAAAAATCCGACAAACTCGCCGACATTCCGTCGAGAACTTTCTCCGTCAGAAAACTGACGCGGAACGACTACCACGACGCGATAGCTCTTTGGAAGAACTGCGAAGGAATGGGGATTAACGATGTGGACGATTCTCTCGACGGATTCTCTCGATTTCTGGACAGAAACCCGAACAGCTGCTTCGCGGCGGTGGAAGACGGTGCGCTGGTCGGGATCATTTTGGCGGGTCATGACGGGCGCAGAGGTCATATCTACCATGCCGCCGTCCGCGGCGACCGCCGAAAACGCGGCATCGGCACAAGTCTGGTCAAGTCGGTCATCGCTGTATTTCGGGAAATTGGCATCGCCAAGATATCCCTCGTCGCATTTAGGCGTAACGAGGCGGGGAATCGTTTTTGGGAGAATATGGGTTTTGCCGTCCGCGACGATTTGGTTTATCGCGATCTGCCCCTGTTTGACTCAAGGCGATACGACACCTGACGATCTTTGATCCCACGGATTCAACCGGAAGATAAAATAAGGCTTGATCCCGAGTGGAGACAATTTGCAATTGCAGTGACTTTTGAGACACGTCTTTCTGACCTCTCCCGAAAGTCGCTTTTTTGTATAGTCCCATCATTCAGCATTGAGTATTCCAGTTCACATTGGTCGGGAGTCTGTAATTTCAGTTTTCAATGTGGTCGTTTTTGGCGGATATTTTCGCAAATCAACGATTAATCCACTGAATCGTCATTGCGGACATAGAAGGTGGCTCGGCCAACGCCTTCCTTTCGTATGACGCCTTCCTCCGTCAGTTTCTTCAGGCTAGCCAGAACAGCGGAGCGTCCAGCGGACGGGCAGGCCTCAATGGCACCCGTGCCGCGGAAACGCCCGACCTTGGACTTGACATACGCGCGGACGACATCATACGCGGAGTGGTCAGCTCCCCCGATGACATCGGCTCGCGACTCAAACTCAACATAGCAGGACAATATGGCCTGGAGCATATATCTGATGAAGGGCTTCACGTCGTTCCGTCCGACCTGCCAGCCTTCACTGACGGCCTGGAGCGCATCATAATACGCGTCTTTGGCTTTGGCAATCTGCGCTTCCATGCTGACGTACTTCCCGACATCGTATCCATTCTGATAGAGCATCAGCAGAGTCAGCAGACGGCTCATCCTGCCGTTGCCGTCGTTGAAGGGATGGATGCACAGGAAGTCGCTGATGAAGACGGGAATCAGAATTAGCGGATCGACAGTCTCCATTGCCAAAGTTCGCCTGTAGCTGGCGCATATCGCCTCAATGGCGCTCTCCGTCTCATGTGGCGCAACGGGGGTGAATCTGTTCACGACAGTTCCGTCCTCCCGCGTCTCGCTGATGTAGTTCTGGACATTCTTGAAATGCCCGCCGTATGAAAGGCCTGCAGGCTTCGTCAGGTCACGGTGAAGTTGCAGGATGTACGACGGCCTGATGGGAATGTGTTTGTGGCTCTCGTGGATGGTGTTCAGGACATCCCTGTATCCCACGATTTCGCGCTCGCTTCTGCTGCGCGGCATGGTCTTCTGCTGAACAAGCTGCCGCAGCCTTGTCGGGGTCGTGACAATCCCCTCCATCCGATTGGAGGATTCCGTGCTCTGTATCTTCGCTATTTCCACCAGACGCAATGCCTCTTTCGGGTTGCGGTCGGCAAACGCAGTAAGCCGTCCCTTGTATTCGTGGATTTTCGCGACGTGCCTGAGCTCCTCGTTGTCCCAATGGAGTTCGGCCAGTTTTCCGTAGTCGAAGGTTCTCATGATGCGTTTCCTTTTCGTCCAGTCAATCCTATTTTCGTCCATAATGTAGCATGTTTTGGACAAGAATCCATTGGACTGGATTTTTTTCAGAATACATATGCTTAAACATTGGAGAACCTCAGTTATTTTGGTAGAAGAAACATGGAAGTCATCAGGCTTGTAATAGGAAATGTGAGCTGTGTTTCAAATTTTGCCCAAATGGGAAGTATTTGAAAAAATGTATCTCTCGCGGATGGCAAAACGCCAAAGAAGGTATGTTTTATTAAAAATTTCCCAAAAGGTAAGAAAATTAAAAAATCAGGTCGTGAAATGGAAATACCAAGGGAGCTTTATCTGTCACGGCTGAAGCATCGCGAGGGCAACCATCTAATAAAGGTCATCACGGGGATATGCCGCTGCGGAAAATCCTATCTGCTCTTCAAGCTGTTCAGAAAATACCTCTCTAGCAAAGGAATTCCTGACGACCATGTCATCGAGATTGAGTTCGACAGGCTTCGCAATGTTCATCTGCGCAAGCCGGAAGCAGTCTGCAAATACATTGTCTGTCAAGGATGTGCCTGATATCATAGTCAAAGAAGAGTTGCGACGACGACTTGCCGCATTGAAGCCCGCTATTGAGCAGTATTCCTTCCAGTCATACGAAAGGGCTGTCGAATTGTCCGACAATCCGCATCGGAGACTGGAACGAGAGTGCGTTGATTCCTATATCATCCTACGTCATGAGCATCTGGTAGAAGACCTGCATTTTGCGTCCGTTCACGATGCACTCGCCATGTAGCACACAACTACCGATGACGTCACTGTCACGTGTGTTTGAATTAGCTGACAAGATGAATGTCAAAAGCCTGGATGTCTGATTGCACAGATACCGTCTTTGCCGCCAATGGCTCTGTTGAGGATTTGCGTTGGACGACAGAACACCCCTTGCCTGAAAGTCTGGATTTTTCCAATTTTCCCAATTTACGACATTTATCCATCAATGCACTGACTTCAGGAGCAGTCAGGATAGTCGCTCAACGGCTTGAAGAGGTGACGGTCGCAAGTTGGTGTAAGCGTGGAATGCTTCAAGTAGATTTGTCATCCATTGGACAATTGAACAGTGTGACGAACCTGACGGGAAAAGCCGAATGCCTGTTGCGAAGGGCATTCGGCAATTATATCTTGGCAGTCTGTCTGACAAGGCGGCTGAAAAACTGGAGTTCAACGACACGCTGTATGAACTGGATATTGTAGATGGCAAAATCACAGACCTTGCCTTCCTTTAAAGATTTCCTTCTTTGAGAAAATTGCATACATCGTCTCTGGACTAACCGAAAAGGACTTGGATGACGAAATGCCAGTGATTTTTGAAAAGCCTTGGAACCGCAAGCGTGTTTGTGTCCTCTTGAAAAACGGACGAATTGAGGTGCTTGAAAACAGTCAGCTTAACAACTGCCGCCAGGTGGTCGAATACTACAGAAAACGTTCGCAAGGGGAATCTCCTGTATGGGAAACCTTGCGTCACAATGCAGAATATATCGATAGGTAGGTTAGGAACAAATAATTTGAAGCCCCTCCTCCGCAAAATCTTCTTCAGGGATGCGCCTCCTAATCAATTCCGTGCCATGCAGTTGAAATGCGCGAGGGACGGGTTAGATTAGATGAATAGCGAGGGACGGGTATCAAATATGAGATTGGTTAAAACTCGGATTTTCAGGATACTTTTCATGCTTTCTCTCATTAAAACATTTCTGATGACAATTAGTATTCTTGTCATCGCTATGTCATTATGCTCTTGTGCACCTGGCATAAAGAATGTCAGGGTATTATGCATCGACAATGAAAATCTGACAACGCGAAAAGTAACTTTGAGAGGTCCGCGCAATAACAATTCATTTGTTGCAAATCATAAGTATGAAGAACTACTTCTCTGCATTGGCTAAACAAATGGTCACATTTACACCATAACATGCGACGATTCTCAAATAAACTGTTATGTCAATGTTTATAGTCGTGAGGGTGAATTCATTAAGCAACATAGAATTCCATATATAGATAGATGGTATTTCAATACATTAATTGGATTTGCTGGAGGACGGGAATGCATGGTTTATAAAAAGAGCGAAGCAAGAGAGGTATCGTATTCACAGCCTTATTCCATCCAGTATAATTCTTCGGTGAATATAATTGACCTTAACACTGGAGAAGAAAAAACAATTGTTGCCGACAACGACAATTACGCCTCCAATTATAGTATTCACAAATATGATGCCGATACTGTGGTAATCGTGGACAGCACCTGGCCAAGAACTTTGAATTTTCCCCAAATAAGCGATGATTGCACATGGCGTCATTATGCAAAATCGTGTGTGGAGAATGTTATGGTCTATGATGTCAAGAATGATAAAGTTCTAGGCAGATTCAAATGTAATGACAATGAAAGTATGATAATAGATAAATATAGCGTTTTTTCTCCTAAAGGTCTGTTTTGGCTTGAAACCCAATTGTATAATTCAAATTGGGATTTTATAAAATCGTATTTTTATGAATTTGAACTTGAGGGAATGACATTGACACAGAAAATAAACGGAATGCCGACATATTTCTCGGGCAATGATTTAATTGTAAAGTCTATTTTATCTAAACATAAAGATGAATATCTGTTTATAGCAGGTGCTCAATATAAGCCTACTTATCTCGGAAAGTTCAGCGTTGTGTCAAACAATGCAGAGATGAAAGAATTGACATTCGGACATGATCCTAATCATATATTAGTATCAGGTGAATATGTTTCCAGCTCAAGACTGGGCTTGCGTCTTGTGACAAACGATGTGCCACCTAACTTTTTTGCACAAGGAAAAATATCGCATATATGACAATGATTTGAAGTTGCTTTGGAAGTTTCCAATATCAAGGTTCTTTCTTCCTCTTGGGTATATGACAGAAGGTTCCGTTTTTTACTATGCATATTACATCTGGTGAAGACAAACCGATCGGTAACGGGGGTGCGCCAAGCATTGAAATCCGACGAAACCCCTTCCGTCTGTTGAGTCAATTCCGAGCCACGCGGTTGAAATGTACGATGAGCGGGGTAGATTAAGACAAGTGGCAAAAAAGAACGGCATAAGTTAACTTTAAGATGGACGAGTTTGGGATATAGATGAAACATTTAACTACAATTATCATTGTTATTATTTGTTTTTTGGCATTTTTTATAACTAATTGGGTCGTTCAACAAATTAGTGAACTGTATGATTTAAAACATCCAATTATTTATATATTTCTTTTGAATTATCAAAGTGTTATATACTTTCTTGTTTTGATATTAAATGAAAATAAAAACAAGGTTGTCATTAACATATTAAACATTAATTATATAATTGAATTTGCTCTATATGCATCATGTATTATTGTGATCCTTGTACATCAATTTTATATTAACAAAGTTGATAGTTTAATGGGGGCAGTACCCTTGGGATTATACATCAGTCTCGGCTCTGTCTTTCTATTGCATGGACTTAATTATACGCTTTATCTTGGAAAGGGGATAATAACTATAATTTTACTATTTTCATATTGTTTATTTTTTTGTATCCAATTTGTGCTTATTTTGGACTGTCATGGTTCAATTAATAATTTTATTACTCCAGTATTTTTTGTGATTTGGATAATCCTTTTTGTATGGTTGCCCAATGCCAAAACTCGTCTGTCGTCCACGCCCGCATCAGGTGCAAATGCGCATCCAGAACTCAAATGATGTTTTAGTCACGCAGTTGCAAGCCACTGAAGAGAGTGTAGATTATGGAAGCTAACGGAGATTTGTTATTTTGCAAACGCCAAGAGATATATCTTGAGACGAGGTGAATGAACCAAAGTTTGAAAATGTAGTTTGCTTAAGGACATTCGTATGCGTAGGCTCAAAAAGACAATCGTTAGGCTCGTATTGTGGGCAATTGTGATTGCAAGCGGATACTATGGGCTTATTGGACTGCGTAAAGGGGAGAAGCTTAAGAAACAGTATCTTAATGAAATGCATAACACGCCTTGTGAGTTCAGGTTGGACGCGACAGTGGGAAGTCATATTCAAGTCCCATTCCACCACTCGTTTGACGGTTTGCACGGTTGTGTGCTGTGTATTCGCTTGAGTGCCATTTCTGAGAAAATGCCTGAATTGACGGATGCCAGTTTTATGCAATTCTCCCTGCTGGATGGAGATGCCGTAGTCGTGGAAGGCGACAATGAAACGTGGTGCAAGGATGTCCTGCTGGAAGACCAGACCTCGACGGATCTGCCGTTGGCCTATCTTTGGCGTTCATCGCCCCATATCCGCCACAAGGACTATATTCTTGATGTAAAAGTCATGAAGCCATTTGGTGAAGCGGTCTGCTCAGAATTGCCGATTGTCGCCCGATATAATCCTTGTATAATGATCATGGCGAGGGCATATCTCTGCAATGGCATTGGGATTGTTCTTTGCCTTCTGGCATTGGGAGTCGGTGGCTGGATGGTTGGACGGTTGATCTGGCGAAGAGGGCCCAAACAGGAAAACTCCGGATATGACGAACAAGAGAAAACCATAGAATAAAAGTGCACCATCGGAATCAAGATTGTTCCTGCACCACGCGATTGCAAGCTGCTGAAGAGAGTGTAGATTAGGAGATGGCGATGAGTAGCATCAATTAGCAGATGCCATGAAAACCCTTCTCCGCAAAATCTTATTCTGTGATGAGCCCGCGCAGGGGGAATGAAATAGCAAGAAATGATGTTTGACACGAAAACACAGAATGCAAAGCCTCCAGCTCGCCTGCACGCCATTCTGGCGCGTCACGGGGCATACGCTGTCGTCTTTCGGCGAGGGCCGTCCGACAAGGTCGCCGTCATTGGCTGGGACCGCAGTAACGACACCTTCACATTGGGGCAGTGGTTGCGTGGGCGCATCTATCCGCTCCGTTGCGACTTGTCCCCCAAGGGCGAGTATCTTATCTACTTTGCGGCAAAGTACGGTTGCGTGAATCCCGTGGAAAAAATCATTCGCGAGGAAGTGGAACGGAGGGTTGGGAACTTTAGCAAATGGTATGACGAGTGGACAAGAAACCAAACTGCCGATTTCTGGGCTTTCATCGATGCGAAGCATCGTGAAGAAGAGCACGAGGAGAAACTCATACGCAATGAACGTCAGCAGGAGTTTCAACGGATGGAGAAGTCGGCTGACTATCACGACTACAGTTGGACGGCAATCTCACGTGCTCCCTTCCTCAAGGCGCTTTCCCTCTGGTGGCACGGCACGGGTTGGAATGGAGGCGGGATTTTCGAAAGCGAGAGGGAGTTCTACCTCAACCGCCCACCCGAATGGATTGCCAAGACTATTCCTGGTGTGCAGGACCGCAGATTCAAAGAACTTCCGCTCACGGATTATCTGAAAAAGGAGCAAGGCTGGGGAACGCAGGGAGAATGCATGATGGGCTATGACTCTCGTCTAGAACGCGATGGGTGGCATTATTTGGAGAAGGCCAAACCAGGATGGTTTTATGAGAAAACACTTCCCAATGGGTGGATTCTGCGGAAGGAATTCCCTGGCGGATATGAGTCCTGGCATGAAATCTATTGGGAACGGCATTGTCTTCTGGATTCCGACGGGAAGGTGCTTATGGACGGTATGGACTGGCGTTGGGCTGATTTCGACTCCTACCGCAAACGCATCGTTTATGCCGAAAACGGCGCAATCTACGCGCTGGAATTGAAGTTGCCCCTGGAACCGAAGCAGTTGTACGATTTCAATGGAATGACCTATCAGCGAATTGCTGCGCCGTATTAGGAAGATGCAAGCAAAAAGGAAAAAGATAATACTGTGGACACTGACCATCGTGGGTGTGTTGATAACCATGTTACGGCAGTATGCGGAATATGAAAACGACACGTAAAATACAAAACCTGTTTCTCACGGCGGGAGCAATCGGCTGGGGCGTTTCCATTGTCGGGGTGTTTCTACCATGGCGTTTGATGGATTTTGTCCTGCAGAACATGGGCGCGTCTGCGCCTGTCACGGATTCGCATTTGCAATACTGGTTCCGCATGGCGACGGGGGCTTGGAGTGTCATTGGCTTTCTCTTTCTCATGGTT
This sequence comes from Lentisphaeria bacterium, assembly GCA_016288215.1. Classification (GTDB taxonomy): domain Bacteria; phylum Verrucomicrobiota; class Lentisphaeria; order Oligosphaerales; family Oligosphaeraceae; genus Tb-RUG-64. The sequence continues at coordinate 9,006 of JAEEYQ010000017.1, forward strand.
TTGCTGTTTCCAGCGAAATACCGTAATTTGGTTCCACTGCTTGCGGTCGGAACGCTTTTCGAGGGTGTGGTATTGTGGTTATGGGGCATGTTCCTGAAATTGACGCTGTTTCCCTTTGCCGGTGATGTGGGCTTTTGCATCGTAGTTGGGTGTGGATTGCTCTTCACAGGGACAAGACTGGGGCAATGCCGTTGGCCGCTTCTGGTAGGACGCTCCGCCGATGCGTCCGCATGGCGGCTTGACGGGATTGAGCCGAGTATCACAGCGGCTTATCTTGAAGCAATCTTTTTTGCATTCGGACTGGATTCTGCGCAGGAACTATTCCGTCTTCGTCCCGACGACTCCCTCTTCGCCCTTTATGATTCCTATTACAAATGCAGCAGACGCAAAAATCGCTGGGGAGCGGACAATATGGAACTGGAAGAATGCTGTGAAGCATTTGAGAACCTTTGCAGATTTTCCGGAACAGAGTTTGATTACAATAGTTCTATACAGGAACAGTTGCGGATCATTGCCATGAATCGAGACAACCAGCCGCTGACTGCCGAGGAGATCAAATTGCTGCGTATGACCATGTGTTTTTTGCCATATTTGACAAAAGAGCGATGAACATTTCTTATATACGCCTTCTAATCAATTCAGTGCCACGTGGTTGAAATATGCACGGGACTGAATAGATTAGGAGAGTGGCGAATACGACAACACAATTACCTCTCAGATATGGGTTCCATAATGAAACAGATTTTTGTTTTGGCTTTTTCAATTGCCTTGTTTGTGTTTGGCGGCGAAGCGGTTGTATCCCAAGATATGGTCAGATTGGATGAGATGCTTCAGGGATACTATCGTAATCCGCAGCCAGACACCATCCCGCAAATGCTGCGTCTATGCGACAGTATGGCAAAGACGCTTGACAGTGAAAAGATGGCGGGCATCGAAGCCCCTGTCATCGGCTTCTTCAGTGAAGTGTTCAGGGCAAATCCCGACAGACTGGATGAATGGGACAAGGTCATCAACGGTCTGTCATCAAAGTCATTGAGACTATTTCTTGTTGGAGCGTTGCGCTATGCGGACACTGACGAGGCCAGCAAGGTCTTCAAAAGACATTTAGGATGGCGGTCATTTCACATTAGAGAACGCTATGGAAGTGGAAATGTGGTACCCATCTTGAAATGGGAGCGTTTTACCCTAGATGCTTTGGATATGTGTTGGGGTGCCTTTTTTGCATCAGGCAACAGGGAATATGTGAAGAAAGTGATGGAATGTGCATTGTGTATTCCCGAAAACAATGTGATTGATCTGACGGCAGGCGCAGCACGTTGGTCGATGATAGCCAATGCGGACAGGCATTCGATTGTGGCAGAGGTCATGAACAGTTTTCTGAAGGATGCCCCAGATGCCGCATTTCGATATTTTACGGAGGCATTGAGCGACAATCTGCGTGAAAAGCTACTGACGGAGGAAAATCACGACAGGATTGTAAAACTGAATGTGCCTTTGCCGGAATATTCCACAGAGGATGCTTCCGCCACATCTGCGCCAAGGGAACGCAAGCCTCTGCCAGCAAAGGGGCGTGATGTGAACTACAGGCCGGATGTGCTTTTCCAAAAACTATATAAAATGGCACGATACCAGCATGACAACAACCACTACGGCAATGGAAGGATTGTGAAAGGCAAGCTGATTGTGGAGGGGCAGGAGGCCACTGTCAATGGCGTGGCGTCCAAGGCGGTGTTTGCCTACGATGGCCTTTTCGTCGCGCCATTGTACGCAGGACGCACCTTGCGTTTTGTAAAACACGGATATGAGCCTCTGGACATAGAATTGCCAGAACAGTTGAAAGGCATTCCGGGACCTGATCTGGATTTGGGAGAGCAGGTACTGCATCGCCTCCCAGAAGACAAGACTGTTTCCGTGCAGTTCAGTCTGCAACTGCCCGAAGGCGTTCCCCTGGCGCAAGTGGAGTTGTGGACGGGAGAACTGCCTTCCACCTTCAACGATGACAGCGATGATGAACGCGCCCGTATTTCCGCTTTGTCGGACAAGATCTCGCTAGCAGCTGGCATGGGAGGCTTCTCTGGCCTGACGCCGATGCCATACGAATTGAGGATTACCGCCCCTGGCTGCATGTTCTGCAAGAAGGCGTTTGATGCCACGACGGAAAGAAATCTTGGCACAATTGCCCTGGAAAGGATCCGAATTGCCACATTCCAAATGGCACAGTCCAAAACGCCTGATGTCTGGAAAGAGGTGAAAGTCCCCATTGATGGGAAAACGAAATTTGTCATTGCCGACAAGCCAGACCAATTTGGGCAATATGATGGTTTCAGCCTGTCCTACCAGGACGAAACGCATTTGGAGGCGTTTTTCATCTACTGGCCGAATTTTTTTGACGACTGTGGGGAAATGGACAAGGAAAAGTATTTGGAATTGAACAGCAGAAATGCTCTTCCTGCCCCCAAAACAGTCATGGGAGAAACGGTTTTGGAGGTGGGGCATTTCTATCGTTTCCGTTGCGACATGAGAAAACATGATTTTCTTCTGCTGTTTTCGGGAATGGAATAGGAAAACACATCATTTCATTCAACGAAGACTGCTATTCAAGTCGTGAAGTACGGCAAACAAAGCCACCGTCGCATCCTCCTCAATTCCGTGTCTCGCGATTGCAAACCGCTGAAGGGAGTGTAGATTAGGGGAGCGACGGGAATGGAAATGGGCGTAGAAAAGGTTTAGATTCCCATTGCAAAAAAGATGGCCTCTGTTATTCCATAGCAATCGACCAAGGAAACACAAAATGTCATTGGAGACCATTCTCATTACACTTGCATTAATTCTGCCTCCCATAGTGCTGTGGAGGTGCAGGACGTTTTGCGAGAAGCATCCATCCACTGTGCCCATCCGCACCGTGCCTCTTGGATGCTTGACGATGTTTGGGATGATGTTGCTCTATTGCTCTGCCATTCCTTGGCTTTATTATAGTGTGTTGGAGAAAAATCCACCGCATTGGCTGGACAACATTGAGACCCTGCTGATACTCCTCTTGACGCTTCCACTTGGCATTGGCGTGATTGTATTTCTTTCAAGACACTTGACCAAAGGGAAAAAGACCCCTCGTGGATATCTTTATCCCATAGTGTTTGTCATCACATTGATGGTTGCTGGAGTCATTTCCTGTTGCTGTACTGTAGGATACGCCTTTAAAAAGGAATCACGCAGCTGGCATACGATTATTCTACCTCAATTACAGGACTGTCGTCTGGCATTTGAACAGCGTCCCTCCCATCCGTTTCTGGCAGAATACGATTATAGAATGTGCCTTCGTTATGGTAAAGAACAAGCCATTTTTCAACTTTGGCCTAATTGTGGTGGACGCACTTTCGTCAACGTCTATAAAATAGCCGAAGACAAACTGTTGCTCAAGGACAAAGATGCGTCATACATTATTGACTCCACGCAAAAACAGGTCTATCTTATCGGAATTGCAGAAAACAATAACCAAACCGAACAAATGGACATTCACTTTGCAGTGCCGCTTTGTGAGAAGGCATTTGGGTCAATGGGCGGCGAGGGCCAAGACCTTCATATCAGATTTAGAGATGGCACGACCGTGCAAACAATCCCATATGACGTTGATTGTAGTCACCGTGAATACATTGGATGCATCATGGACTACTCGTTTTACACCCCCGACGAACAATCCGAAGGCGAAGAGCATCCAAGGTATCGCAAGCAAGAATAGCATACAATGAAGCCCCTCCTCCGCAAAATCTTCTTCTGGGACGCGCCCGCGCGGGGCGCGTTCTTTGGATTGACGCTGTTAATGCTTTGCATCCTGTTGCTTACTGGCTGCGTCTCCGAATACGCGCACATTGAAAGTGCAATCCTTAAGCCGACTCTTGTGCCCAATATATATTGCGAGGCGGGCAAGCACGAAATGCCACGATTCACGGCTGAACAGGTGCTTCTTGTAAGCCCTCTGCACATCGTCAAAAAAGTTGATTCGGGAGAAAACGCCATTGAATATGTAGAGACAGATCTTTTGTTTCCAGATGGAGAGCGGACAGTTTACATCAACGACCATCTCCGCAAATTGAAGCAGTTGTGGAAAAGCGGATGTTTCCAAATCATTGTCTATGATGGAGGCTCGGAGGAACAATACGATCCGTTTTTGTATGAATCAAATGCATACTACCTTCGCGCATACGCCATGGAACACGGAATCCCCATTGCAATCCTGTACGGGACAGATTCCGATGCGTCTGTTCTGCCCGGCATTCCACAGGGGATTCGGCAGTATTGGCAATGCCCAACATGCGCAAAACTGTATTCGGAACAGCAAAAGGAGGCTTTGAAATTCAAATGGAACACCGCCAACATGCTTTTGTTTCCTTTGAATGTCGTGCCAGATATGCTGGTTGGCATCTGCTACTACACGGGTGCTTGTGTCTATTCCATCTTCACCTCGGATGAGTTCGGCTGGTTTGTGATAGCCCTGCCTTTCGCACCTTTATGGGGAGTCTTTGATGGTATTGACAATGCCCTTGGGGGCAGACCATTCTGGAATATGAAATTGATGGACGGAGAACCGAACATCCATAAGGAATGAAAAAAGGATGTGCTGTGTTGACTAATAAAAAAGGCAAAATCACTCTGGGGCTTCTGACCATGCTGGGGCTGCCCTGTACCGTTTTAGCAAATGCGGGAACTCCTCTTATGTGGGGGACTATGGGGCATCTGGCATTGGGAAACATCTTCATAGGCATACTGGAGGGAAATATTCTCCGTTGGAGAAACAGCGGCAAAGACAATCGGGCAGTCGCCTTGATGGTTCTAGCAAACTATTTATCGGCAATTTGCGGAATGTTCATCATCGGCGGTCTGAATGCCTTGTGGGCATGTAACTGGACACTGTTGAATCTAAAGACAAACTTCTTTTTGATGGTCGTACTGCTTTGGCTGGCAACTGTCCTGCTGGAATGGCCCTTTGTCTGGCTTGCCATGGGCAAGGAACTTCGCCGTTGGGGCAAGGCATTGAAGATTTCTTTCATTCTGCAAAGTGTCTCATATGTCCTGCTTGTCGGCTGGTATATGTACTGCGGCAACCATTCCCTGCTGACCTGCAAGATTGTCCCGCCGGAGGAAATCGGCATCCCTGACAATGTGTGCATCTATTTCATCGCCGATGATGATTTCATCTACAAAACTCATATAGGCAAAGACTCCCCTGTGAAAATTGCCAAACTTCCCCAAAAACTCAGTGAGGATGAAATATCAAAAGGTTATGAGGCTTTTCTGATTTTTATTGCAGATGAGGACGAGCCGACAAAGGCAAATCTAATGGAACGAACATATACAAGAAGTGCATTTGAGAGAAGTGGCTTGATTCCAGTCATTTCGCTTTTTGAAGACACGGACAGGGTGCTTCTTACGCAGTTTGGCAAGAATCAAAATCTTAAATATGGCGAAAGCAATTCTTGTATTGGGCGTCCATTTGGGAAGGCCATTGCCTCAAACTATCGTTTCGAATATGATGACTTCTTCGCAGAGTTCGGTATAATTCTTATGAAAAAGCGAGAGAAAGACTCCACGCCTCGAAATATCTATCCAAGAGAAGCAGATGCTTATGGCTTCTCTTGGCAGGATTGGCAAGAGGATAGAATGCTTTTCGCCTTGGGGTCACCAATTGCCATGTGGGGCATTAGAAACATCATCCAATTTGAGAATGACACCATTCTATTTGAATTTGCGAACCATCAAATCTGCCTTTTCGACTATCGAACCAAATGCATCGCGCTTCTCACCAAAGGATACGGGGCAACCACCGCCATTGAGGAAAATCCATAAGGACTCACTGCCAGTGTATTTTTGAATGGTTAATTCGTTGGTAGAAGCCTCCGACATCTCCTCACCTTCAGCAACAGGAGACTAACGTCTGACACGAATAAGTTACCCTGTCTAATCCTTGCTGCAATGCAATTATCAATAGAATATGCCACGTGACTTCATTATACTTGCCCCTTTGCCAATCCTGCGTCACGCGGTTGTAAACCGCTGAAATCAGTGTAGATTAAGCAAGTGACGGGATTAGCAATGAATGAATAATTCGGAGAACGAAAAATGACCATTGACAAAACATTGAGATTTTTGCTTGGTAGAATTGGTGTCTGTTTTCTGATGGTCTTTGTCATCTTGCTGTTCAGCGGTTGCGACCAGACTATCCATAATAAATCCAAAGTTTCTGCTGACAACGGATTGCCACAGTCTGTCGACAACAAGGCATATCGCTTTCCAGCAAATGCCGCATCCCAGATCAGGCAGCATATTCAATGCAAAGAAACAATGCTGATGATCCCCCTTGCGAACTGGCCGCAGGAGAACAAGGTGACTGTGCTAGAGAATCCTGTCGAAATAGCCTTTCCCTTTGATGCCCTGCCGTCATTCACAGGATATCAGTATGTTGTGCAGGGATATTCATGGACCGTCGGCCCCAATGGATTGCTCTTTGCATTTCTTCTGATTGGGGCAGACGGAAATCTCTATTATATGGACACGCCGGATGCTCCTTTCGGAGAAGATATGGACATTCAGTTCTATAAGGCGCAGATTTCCAAAGAGTGGAAGGAGGCTTTTGACGCTTGTCGCCAAGAGGGAGGTTGGGAAGGCACATCAGGCGTCTGGCAGATTTCTGACGGAACTCAAACATACCGATGGCGTGATCCCGGAAAGGCGCTTCCCATATTGGAGCGGTTCTTTTCAGTTCATCCGATGACAGTCTCTTCGGCAACGGGGCAATGGGAGCCGATCAAACGCCCTTGTTTCACGCCCAATGTGTATTGCGAAAAAGAATTGCACCAAATGCCGCCGTTTAATGCCCAACAGGTTTTGCTTTTGCATCCAACCATCAAAGTGGTAAATGAGGGGACTGATTTTTCCTATGAGGATATAGAATTGGCCTTCCCCAACAGTAAAATCGCGGAGCATATCGCAGGAATGAGGCAGGAGCTGGATGCACTATGGAAGACAGGACAATACCGCATACTTGCATATGACCGAAGAGCGGAAAAGGACATAAAAGATCCTGAACGGGACAATCCATGGGCTCCGAATTTGCGCAAATACGCCGCAGACAAGGGAATTCCGCTTGTTATTCTATATGGTGAGGATGCCAATGTTCCTGAACATCAGGGGCTTCCAAATGGCGTCAGGCAGTATTGGCAATGCCCCCAATGCGTTCATGAGCAAATGAAATAAAAGCCCGTATACCATGAAGCCCCTCCTCCGCAAAATCTTCTTCTAGAATGGGCTTCCTAATCAATCCTGCGCCACACGGTTGAAATGCGCTGTTAGAGGTTATATCAGATGAATGACGAATCTTGAGTATCAGTGTATTAGTGCAAACCAACCCATGACAATTCACTTTGAAAAAGAGAAATGGTTGAAAGTCACCCAATGGGTTCTCCTGCTGGGCGGCTGGCTGCTGATTGTGAAGTTGCTGGGGCAATCTGCCGAACATGCATATTATCAGACATTTTTGGAACTCGGGCCAGAAAAGATTGTCGGTTCGCACTGTGTCGTTTATCAGGAAGCCCCTGAATACTTATACACCAATCCCATGGCGATGATTCGTTTGCATTTTCATTGCCTGGCCGTGCGATTTGGGGTGGTGCTTCTGGTGGCGGCGGTGGCAACTGGCCTGACGTGGGCATATAGGGCGCTCTCAAAAAGAAAGGTCTGGACAACGACTCTGCAGATTGTCTTCTGGTGTGTGATGTTTCTTGCGTTCCTTTGTCTTGCTTTTATTTGCATCTGGGAATGGAGCCTGGCTTGGTTTGTGCTCTTACTCTGTGCAAGATTTCTGTCACGTTGGTCCATGAAAAAAGTGTTCACGGCAATGGCGTTGATGGCGGCTATCGTCGTCTTGGGCTGGCAGAGGATGGAACTTCAGTCCGCGAACAGACGATATGACGCTTTTTGGGACATGGTGGAAAAATGTGATACGAAGGAGAATTTCGAGAAGTTGTTTGGTGAACCCATCATCATTTGCAGACATATTCCCGTGGAGGAAAAGGAATGGTTTGACAGTGTGGCGCAATTCGATGCCTCCCTCTGGCTTCCTGGAAAAACACTGGCGGCATTCATTTCGCAGCAAATGCCTAACATCCTAATGCTTCCATGGTTTGATGACGAAGGCACAAGAATTGCCTTCGCCTGGTGCGATTTTACTCCTGAACGCAAAGAGCTTCTGGATCAAAAACGGGAAGAGCAAACAAGAGGCGGCAAACCATGACCATTCCAGAAGACATCAAGAATTTAGTCTATCGGAAATACTCTCGACCAAAAAAACTGAGCGATCCTGGCTCTGATTTTTCGCAGGAGGAACTTGACGCGATTATCCGTAAAGTAGATGCCGACTTGACCGATACGGATTTGACTTGCATCTTTCAGAGTTTCCTGCCCGCTGGAGAGTATTGGGAATCCGTCTATTTCCTGCCTCTGGCACTGAAGCATATTTGCGACACTGATCACGACGGGGCGCCAACGCTATGTGAAAATCTGCTCATATGGATTGGGAAGCAGAAGGAGAACCTTGAAAAGGATGAGCTTTATGACCGATTGTTGGTTTTCTTTGAACGCTTGTTTGCAGAACTGACATCCACGTTCACATTACATGATAATTATCCTAAAAACTGCAATCGGACATCATCGATATTTGACACGTTGAACTCTTGTTCTCTTGGCAGTGGAGACTTGTTGTTTCGCAGATATTTGGGGAATACGGAAAACTATGAGCAGGCGGCTTGGCTGGTCTTTTTCTTGAAATGGCATCTATACGGTTCTCATCGAAATTCCGCATTTCTGAAAGATGTTGCCAACGACAAGACGTTGCTGAAAAAAGCATACGACCTCATCGTTGCCAAAGCATTGAACGATGAAAAACTGCTGAGTTTCTGGGATGAGTATCTTACTTCCTGTGGGATATGGTAAAAACAGAGAGAACAACCATGAAGCCCCATCTCCGCAAAATCTTCTTCTGGGACGCACCAGCGCAAGGCGCATTCTTCTCGCTGACGTTTTTCTTCGTATGCAGCGCGCTGTGGTTCACCCTCTACCAGTTGCTGTGGCTGTCAAACTGCGGAATAATCCAGTTGAATTTCATGAGTGAGAGGATGGAGCGTGAAATTCTCGCATGGGCAGTTGGACAGATGCTGATTGCCGCCTATTCCCTGACGATCTTCTGCCGTGCCATCTGGCTTCTATGCAAAAATTGTCACCTGCACCACAATTACCGTCCGTTGCTTTGCGTGCTTCCCTCCATACTCCTATGTCTGTGCAGTTTCCTTTTCTGCCTGGTTCCGCTTGCTTCTTTGCTCAACGTTTTTTCCCCTTATGGGAGTCCCTTCAACACCCCTCCCGAATGGATGTCTCTGTTTTCCAGTTTACCGCCTCGATGCTGGGGAATTGCCTATCTCGTTGCCGTGCTGCTTATGGTCTTGGGCGGTTTTTTCATCGTGACAGCTGTTGCTCGTGGAACGGATGTCACTTTGCGCCAAGTTCTCTGCAAACCAGGTCTTGCGCTCTGGGGAGTATTCTGGGTGGCCTATTTTCTGCTTCTGGCTCTGGCGTTTGTGCAAAGCGCAGCCCTTTCACCTGTCCGTTCAATGCTCCAGAAACGCTTCGGATATCCGCTGACCGCAGAGGGATTGCGGAAATATTACCAGGACATGGAATCTGCCGATGCCGAATTCTGGAAAGGTTTTGAAGAAAAAACAGAGTTGCCGTCACAGCTGTCCATTGAGGACAGGACATTGGATTATTGGGACGGACGCGCTCCCGAAGCGTTAATGCCTTTCTTTTTGACCGCCTTCGAGAACTACTGCAAGACCAATGAAGGGCCTCTTCAAGAAGCCGAAAAATGCTTCGACACCGTCCCGCCTTTGCCGCAATATGACTTTCAGCCAGGCAATCTTGCTGCAGTGTTCATACCCTATTCCTCTTTCAAGCAATTCATACACATGGAAGTGAGTCGACTTCGCGTCTTTTTGGAGAAACAGGACAAACCGAGTGCCTTGCGTGCCTACCAGCGCATTTCCAATTGCACGGAACATCTGCGACGCTATCCATTTGTGATTGGAAGTCTAGTCTGGATGGCAATGGAAAAAGATCGCCTGGAAGCGGTGGAAAGGCTGCTGGAATCACATCTGCTGACAGAGGATGATTTGCGGGGGCTTGCCTCGGATTTGTCCGCGCTGGAGGAACGGATACCAGAGGTTCACAGGCACGCGATGTACACAGAGGCCGTTTTCGGACAGGATGTCTTTTGGGGAATGGAGACGGGGAAGTTGCCTGCAATCACCATTGCGTTTGCGCAACTCCGCTGGTTCTATCCGCAATTGTGGCTGCAGGCCGCTCGCGACAAGCTGTATATTCTGCAACAATATGAGCAGGAGGATTTCACCCATTGGGACGACGCACCTGTTCCATTAGCATACATTTTCAGCAGTATGTCGCTTCCTGCGCTAAAATCAGCAGGAAACAAGTTCTATGCGTTGACTGCCCAGGCAAGGGCCATGCAGGCGTTACTGCGGGCGGAGGCATATCGCCGCGAGCACGGCGATTATCCCGAAACACTGCCTGATTTGCCGACAGACCCGTTTTCGGGCAAGCCCATGCTGTACCGCTACGGAACTGCGGAAATCACAGAATGGGTGCTTCTGTTTACCGAGGAGGAAGATGAGCCATCCCGCAAGAAATACGGGTTGAAGCCGCAGACAACACAGGCGAAAGTCGTCCAGATTTGGAGTGTTGGGCCAAACGGACAGGACGAGGGTGGCATTTCCGGCATGACCATTGGCGGCAAGGACGACACTTGTGCCAGAATCCGAGTGGAGTGATGATGACGCTGCCCCCCAACAACATCCGCTTGCATTGGCTTTTCCCATGATTCCTCAACGCTTTTCTTGACTGCTTTTTTACAAGCTACCGAATGACAATTCACTTTGAAAAAGAGAAATGGTTGAAAGCCGCCCAATGGATTCTCCTGCTGAGCTGATTAGTTAGATTGCTAATCAGAAAAATCTCCTTATATTATTGAAACGACTTGAGAAATACTTTTGAAGACGATATATGGAAAACACAGACACTGTAAAGACGCTGAAGGCGCTGGCTAACGACACGAGGCTGGAAATCGTGCGAATGCTGCTTGGGAGGGCGATGTGTATCCATGCCCTTGCACGTCATTTCCATGTCTCCGAGCCGACCATCTGCGTACATGTCCGCGTACTCAGGGAGGCGGGACTCGTGACAGGGCAACGGAAGGGGTATTTCGTCCACTACCGCGTGAACAGGGAGGCCGTGCGGGCGTTGTCAGTCTACTTCGCTGAACTATGTGCTGTTGAAGCGGTTTCCTGCCAGGGCTGCCAATGCCATACAAAGACTAATTGCCGCTGTCACGCGAAAGGAAAACACAGCCATGAGACATCTTCTGAAGACTGCTGTTAAGCTTCTACTGCTTATTGTCGTAGTCGGAAGCGCGTACTATCGCCTCCGCCTATCGCCCGTGTCCGTCCAAACGGAGTCGCCAAAAAGGCAGGACCTGATGGAGACCGTGTTCGGCACGGGGACGCTTGAGGCGAAGACCGTCGTGTCCATCAGCCCGAGGAGCACAGGGCAGCTTGCAGAGCTGTTCGCCGACCAGGGGGACACGGTCAAGGCAGGACAGACACTTTGCATGATGGCAGCGAACGATTTGAGGCAGCAGCTCAAGGTGTCTGAGAACGAGCTGGAAGTGACGAAGGCGGCCATCAAGCGTCTGGACGCCGAAATTGCCTCGGCGCAGGCAACTTGCGACTATGCGGAACTCTCCTACCAGCGCAGCGAGCGCCTCTTCAAGGCGAACGTCGAGACGCAGGCGGATTTCGACAAGCAGACAGAGGCACGGAAGGTGGCGGCATACGCTCTTGCACGGGCACAGGCCCAGAAGGGCGAGGCGGAGCTGACCATGGTCAAGCAGGCCGCCCAGATAGAATACAATCGGACAAAACTGGCGGAGACGACGTTGACATCCCCCTTCGACGGCATTGTCATACGACGCAACCGCGAATGCGGCGCGGTCGTCAATCCAGGCGTCTCCATCATGGAAATTGCCGCGACCGATGAGATATGGGCTACCGTGTGGGTGGACGAGACGGCGGTCTCAAAGTTGAAAGTCGGGCAGAAAGCGCAGATCGTCTTCCGATCGCAGCAGGACCAGCCTTATACCGCCACGGTGCGGCGTCTGTCTCGTGAGACAGATCGCGAGACTCGGGAGTTCTTGGTTGATCTGGCTCTGGAGAAACTGCCTGATAATTGGACGCTGGGGCAGCGGCTGGAGGCGCATGTCATGATTGGAAAACACGAGGACAGGCTGTGCGTTCCGACAAAAATGATTCGTTGGGAGAAGAACAACCCCTTTGTACTGGTGCTGATGGACGGCAGGATTACCAAACGCACGCTGGTAATTGGCCTCCAGACGAAGATGATGACGGAAGTCGCCAAGGGACTTTCCCCTGAGGACATGCTTGTCCTCAATCCCGATGACCACCTTCCCCACGTGGGGCGCAAGGCGGAGGTGCGCAAGCAATGAACCTCGCCCTCAAGGACATCCGTTTCAAGTTCGGGAGGTTCCTGCTGACCACCTTCGGCATCAGTCTGCTGCTGATGGTCGTGATGGGTATGGGCGGCATCTACAGGGGGCTCATCCAGGAGGCGACGCTGATCATCGACCGCGCGGGTGCGGACATATGGGTCGTCCAAAAGGACACCAAGGGACCTTTTGCAGAGGTGTCGAAACTGCCGCGCAGCATGGAATACCGCATCGCCGCGATGGAGGGCGTGGAGTCGGCAAGCGCGTTTGTCTCCCATACCGTCCAGCGGGATTTTCGTGGGCGTGTGATTCGCATGACCATCCAGGGGTTGCCTGATGACGGGCGATGGCTTCCGCTTCTCAAGGGGCGTCCGCTTCGCGAAGGCCATTTCGAGATGCTTGCCGACAAATCGGCGCAACTGCCCCTCGGCACACGCATCCGACTCGGCAAAGACACCTACGAGGTGGTTGGCATCACGGGGCAGATGAACGCTCCGTCAGGAGATGCCATGGTCTTCGTCTCCCTTGACGATGCGCTGGCGATCCAAAACGACACGCCTGCGGAGGCCATCCGCGCCGAACGGGAGGCACGGGTGCGGCGGTTCGATGCCATGCCATACGGCAGCACCTCCGCCGAACACGCGGAGACGCTCCGCAGCGCATCAAGCCGTCCCGCGGCGCTGCCTGGCCGTCGCATCAGCGCGGTTCTGGTGAAAGTCCAAAAAGGCTGGAACACGGAAGAGGTTCTTCAGCGCATTCGCGAACTTCCCGACGTCTCTGCCTACACAGCCGACGGCGAACGCCAGATCATGCTGGGCGGTTTCGTCGCCCGCTCGCGCCGCCAGATCAGGCTGTTCCGCACAATCCTGCTCATTGTCTCGACGGTGGTGATGACGCTGGTGCTCTTCATGCTCACGATGGACAAGCTGCATGACATCGCCATGCTGAAGCTGCTCGGTGCAAGGAACGGCGTCATGGTCGAGATGATTCTGACACAGGCACTACTGATCGGCTGCATCGCCTTCGGCATTGCCCGCTGTCTTGGCCAGTGGGCCTATCCGATGTTCCCGCGGCGCGTCGTGCTCGTCACCGCCGACTTGTGGCTTCTCTTTGGCATTGTCGTGGGCGTCTCCATTCTCGCCAGCGTGGCGGGCGTGGTGAAGGCGATGCTGACGGACGCGGGGGAGGTGCTCTCATGACACAGGCGCTGCTTGCCGAGAATCTCCGCAAGAAATATGGCCGAGGCGACACCGCCGTGACTGCTTTGGACAACGTGACCATTTCTATGGACACAGGCGAGGTCGTGGCGCTGCTGGGGCCATCTGGCGCGGGCAAATCAACGCTTCTCACGGCACTGGGCTTGATCCGGCCACCCGATTCGGGGCGCATCGTAATTGATGGCAAAGTTATCTTCGACAACGGCTATAGGACGGACATTCGTGCCTTCCGCCGCGCTAATCTCGGCTTTGTGTTTCAGAAGGCGAATCTTCTACCGTTCCTGACGGCACGAGAGAATGTGCAGCTGCCAATGGAACTCGACGACGTATCAAATGGCAAGTCTCGTAGGCGTGCCATGGAACTGCTGGCACAGTTTGGAATGGAGGACAGGCAGAGTTTCAAGCCATCCGAATTGTCGGGCGGTCAGCAGCAACGCGTTGCCATCGCCAGGGCGCTGGCAAACAGCCCGAAACTTCTCTTCGCGGACGAACCTACGGCGGCGCTGGATAGTGTGATGGGGCGCAAGGTGATGGAGATGATGAAGCGAGTCGCCCACGACTTCCAGACCTCCGTGCTGGTCGTCACCCATGACACCCGCGCCCTCGATGTATTCGACCGAATCCTCCACATGGAGGACGGCAGGATTCGGGAGCAGTAATGTTCTGCTCCAATGATGCAAAAGCCGCAAAGTCTCTTGGCATCCATTTCCCTCCCGCGCCGTCCCCTTTTTGTCATGCCTTGTAATCTGGGTTGAAGGTCAGGCAATCATCGAGGTGGAACTTGAGGATGTCTAGCTTCGAAGCGTTGTCCGCGACATTTCCAATGTTTGAAGTTTGCGGAATCTGCACCCAGCCGATGATGGCGTTTTTGGGGATGAATGACACGTTCACCTCGCCCGCCGTCTCATCGAAAGGCTTGCCATCGGGACCATTCACACGCTCCTTGTAGTGGTTTTCGTAAACGGTGTGCTCCATATCCCATGCTTTTTCGCCGGCTGGGAGCTTGGACGTGTCGATGATGTAATAGGTCTTGGTCGCCTGGAGGTAGCTGATTGAGCCGTCAATCGTCTTGGCGCACGAAACGCCGCTCTGACCCGTCGCGCTCCAACCGCCCCTGCGGATGTTGCCGTTATCGTCCACTGACTCCGTACCAAGGCCCATGGCCTCGATCTTGTGTTTAGGATCGTTCAGGTTGTTCTGGCTCGTGAAGCCTGTTTCCATTGTCGGATCATCGGGGCCACGGCTGTCACCACGGAAGATGATGCCCGAGAAGGTGTAGGTTGTTCTTTCGTCACCATTGATATCCTTCTCCTTGGCGTCTTCCGAGACCTTGCCATACTGTGCATCGACGGTCAGTAACCTTATGAAAGCCGCTAGCTCCGCCTTGCCCGTGATCTTCGGCAGGCCGTTCTCCATCTGCAGTCCTTCCATCTTGGGGCCTTCGGCTATTGACTTTGACTTCAGTGGAATGTCCGGCACGGGTCCTGGCACGTTCAGTGGCGGCGCGGGCGGGACAGGCTTCGGGCCTTCCGGCGGCGGTTGTGGGATGAACAGCTCCTCCGGCTTGATGTCCACCTCCAGCTGTTGCACTTTCGGGGGTTCGGCCTTGGCCTTGGGAAAGAGGTTCTGCATCAGGTCCTTGGTCGGCTTGCCCTGTGCATCGAGATGTGCGGTCACCTTCACGTCCACGGAACCTTTGAATCTGTAGGCGTCCGGGACGAGGGAGGCGGCCTTCGCGCGGCCTTCCTTTGAGAATGCGGTGTCTATTACGGCTTTTTGCACAGGCTTGTGGTCGTATTTCGTCCAATCGGCTTTTCCGAGCTTGCCTTTGGGAATGGTGATGGTCATTTCGAAATCGACGTGGCTCGTCTCATCCAGCTCCTGCTCATCCAAAATCCCGTTGTGGTCTGTTGTCATGGCCATTTGCACATGCTGTTGCTGGCGGATGTTGATGACGATGTTACCCTTGTCATCTTTGGTGACGCTGTAGGCGCTCTGGTGGCCTTTGTTGGGGTTTTCGACGAAAGCGAGGGGCGTGAACTTGTTGCCAGGGACGATGTCAAGCGCATCAGAAAAAGCCGTGAGAGGCATTGCGTTTGCGGACTGGTTGCAGCACGCCATGATGATGTTGGCCTTCACCTTCAGCTCCTGCGTGGCCTTCGCCCAAGTCATGGTCTTGTCGCCTGAGACGAATTGCACCATTTTGTCGCGGGCTCCGGCCAAGTCGCCGTTGGGCAGCTTCTCTCCGTTTACACTGACGTTCAGGTCACGGTAGAGATCGACTTTGAAAATGGTGTCGCCGGCATCCGGATTAAAATTCTCTCCGATTTGCTGAGCGATGTTGGAGACGACTTCTGCCTTGACACTGGTGACCATTTTCTGCTGGAACAACTCTACTGTGTCAGCGCCTTCATCCTTCTCAAGCGTGTGCGTCTCGAAGTTATTGTAGAGGGCGTCGATTTTGTCTTTCCCGCTGCCTTCGATGAGTTCATCAAGCGGAGCTCCCTTGGAGTCGAGCGCCTTGTCGATGCGCGCCTTCGCGATGTCCATCAGTTCGACGAAGCGGTCTTCGTCAACTCCCAGCGAGAACGTCAACTGCTTCCCCCCGGATGTGGCGATGGCGATGACTTTATTGGTCTTTTGGATCCATGGCGAGGGAGAAGGCGTCGGAAACACGCTCGGTGCGCATGGCATCGCCGTTTTCGTGGCGCCAGATTTCGTTGCTCTCGTCGTTCGTGAGTGATTCGAACGCATCCCTCAACTCAGATAGGAATTCGTCTAGCATGTTGAGTGTCTTGCGGTCTTTTGACGAGAAGTCCTTCAGCGTCAGAAGGTCCATTACGTCCATGAAGGACGCCTCAAACTTCACGGCAGCCCTCTTGATGGCGGACTGGCCAATCTCGTCACGCGTCTTCTTGTGATGTCCGCGATCTCTTCATCGCTGTATTCGGCATGTAGCTCTTTGGCAAGCGCGTCAACGAATTCCTTGAATGTCATTTGATAGCATTCTCCTTTGACCTGATTATGCTTACGCCGTCAACGGCTCTGGAAGAACGTCTTTGTCCTGTCGTATATGCTCATTGTCTTGCAGATTGGATTCATTGTGCCGCATATGATATTGAAGCACCCTTCCAATCCGTCAGCGATGAACTTATTCACCGGCTTTTTCTGTCTTGGCTACGACTTGATTATCGTTATCAAGAAGAGTAACCATCACTCTTTAGAACGTGTTATACACTATATATGGCGCAGGTCCATATTGCAAGCAGAACAACACCATATTGTTGATTGGGTCAACTTCAACTCCGTGAGGGGATGCATTGACAGCTGTAAGGGGGGCGGACGCTTCTCCGATGGCAGTCAATGATTGGCATCCCTATAGGTCATGGCGCCGTGCTTGCGCATTGCCGTTATCAGCCTCTCCTTTTCCACAGTATCCATTGCTGAGTTTGCCATCACGACATCAAGAGGATACTGATGAAATGATGAATAATGAAGATCTCCCCTATGTACTTCCCATGTGTTGGGAGAAAATCCGTTCTCCAACAGCAAAACCATAATGTCAACAAGTAGCTTGTCATTGGGCGACGAACAATCTTGATCTATCAAGTACTTCAGAATCCAATAGGAAAAGCAACCCTTCAGTTGTTCATGTCGATAACTTTCAATATTGGATGCAGTGCGTAATTCGTCCTCTGTAAGAAGTTGGAGTTCTTTCGGACAACCATCCCTGAACACCCTTTGCAACATCCTGTAGGTATATTCGTCCAGATTTTCCTCAACCTGAAGCAACTTAATCGGAATCGTTGCACCATATTTGAGCAGCAACTCAAAGGCGTCTTCATTATGATTCACATATGCTTGGTACAGCAATGGCTCTTTTTCCAGAAACCAGGGAGAGATAACATTTGGCGAGACACCTTCCTTCAGTCTCTTTTCCAACCCTTTCAGATCATTGGAACGCAGATATTTGTCCAACGGAGGATCGATGGAATAGTATGAATACAGACCGAGGTCAACTGGCAGGAGGATGGAGTCCACTGCAACCTCCAAGGGAAAATCCACGACGAATAGTGTTATCGGCAAAAACGCTTTGTACCAGCTGGAGGAACCAGGAGCGTGAGAAACCGAACCCATAATAGCCATATTGACTGAGACACCAATGAGGCCTCTTGTGCCAGAATACCATCGATATGGTGGAGGAGGCCCCCCACGACTTTCCAGGTAAATGCGCACACACCCAGTCCACCAGAGAGACAGAAGCAACAGCCCTGAAATAATGAACAGCTTTCTCATATAAGCGCTTACGGTGTGAAATGTCAGGTACTTGCAAACTGCAAAAGCGATTATACCATAATCAATCTCTTGTCATTTGCAAACCACAGCAATGTTATGTGCTCAGTATCTGCCAAAATGAGATACAACCGACAACTTTTTACATATTTGTCTTTCTGACAAAAAAAGAGCCGCTGGGCATTGCTGCTCAACGGCCTGTCCGACAAAAAGAACTATCCCACACCTCGTCAATTCCGTGCCACACAGTTGAAATGTTTGATGGATGGGATAGATTAGGAGAGATGCGAAAATGTGAACGGCATAAAGTCGCTTTAGGATGAGTTTTGGGGACAGTTGAGAATGCAGGGGGACATAGATGAAAAACATCTTCAAACAGCATAGCAAAATCAGAGAGGCCACATTGTTTGCGGTGTTTTCTATACTCCTGCTGCTTGCTTTTGTCCTCTGGGCAAGATGCGATGTTTCATGGCGAGAGCACTATCACAATATGGAAGTTGCTCTCAGGCAATGTGGAGCAATGATTCAAGACGGAAAAAAAGATGAATTGTCACATATAATCAATAACCTTCTTGAATCGGAGGCTTTTAAATTCAACGCTTGGGGAGCCCTTTCATGGCAAGCGTGTGATATGTCCAAGAGTTTTCGTGAGGCGATGCTCATTGAATCCGCAAAAATGAAGAAAAATACAGGCGTTATTCTGCTGACTGGATTCCTAATTTGGTGTGCTTTTCTTGCGGTGTGGATGGCATTGCATCTGTTTCATGCGCCAGCAAATTGGTATTTTCGTTGTCTGATGATATTTTCCGTTATCTGTTTGTTTGGGGCATTTGCTTCTTCTTCTGCGGCTATGGGCTACAGTGCCAATGGCATCCGTTTTGACTTGGAAACTCTGCAAAGAGCACTTGCACTACCAGAGTTTCCTCCAACGATGCTGGAGCAACTTCAAAATCCAGAGATACGTGGTCCATATAGGTACCTGCCGTACCGATTTGAAATGGAAAAATGACTATCGCCAAAATTCCTTCTTATCATGGATTTGACATATGAAAGAAGCGCTAAAAAAGAATGTCTGGATGACAGGGATGCTTATGCTGATTGCGGCTATTCTCTGTTTGCCATTGATTTTCATTCATGAAATAGGGTCTATCTTAGTCTTTTGTGGGGTAGTTGAGGCTTCAAGATATGGTGGAGTGCCTGATTCCGTTGTGGATTTCTTGGCAATGACTGTGTTTTTTGTCTATGGTATTTTTTGTCTATTTGTTCTCATTTATGGCAGTTCCAAAGTCATATGGAAATTGTCGTTCAAAAGAGTTTGGCGGATTGTTCTTCTATTTGCATGGTTGATTCTTTATCCAATATGGTGTTGGTTATGGTCAATTTTCTGTGTTTTTGCGTACATGGCTCACAATCACATCCATTGAGCTCCAATAAATAGTGGCAACAAAATTCGTTGGTTTGCGAGGCAGAAGCATCTTCGGCCATTGTCTTTTCGATGATGCCAAGACCATGGGAGTCAAAATGCATTGTCTTCTGTTTTGATTGAAGAGCGCTGTCTGCGAAAAGACAGTCCGTGTTCTATTCAAGGCATTCCCTCTGAGCCGCGCAACGGCATGGTGTTCCGCTGGTTTCGAATTCGAGCGTGGAGTGAAGGATGCCGAGCTCGTGTAGGCATGCGTTTACCGATTTAAGAATGATGGTGCGTCTGGATTCATCAGAGATGACGACGTGTGCCGTCAAGGCCACCCTTGTTGTGCCAAGAGGCCAGACATGAAGATGATGGATGTTCTCAACTCCCTCAATGCCAGTCAGTTGGCTACTCACTTTCGCAAGGTCAAATTTAGCAGGAACGCCGTCCAGCGCCAAAATGACGCTTTCTTTCAGCAGTCCCATGGATGAGCAGAGAATGATGGTCGCGATGACCAGACCGATGAGCGGGTCAAGCCATTGCCAGCGGGTCAGAAGGATGAGCGCCCCTGAGACGACAACGCCGACCGACACCAATGTGTCCGCAAGCATGTGCAGGTACGCGCCTTTCATGTTCAGATCGTGGCTGTGGCCATGCTCAAGCAGAAGAGCCGTTCCCCCGTTGACGAATATGCCGACGGCGGCCACGATGATGATGGGGAGGCCAGGCGGCGTCACAGGATGCAGCAGTCTTTCCACGCATTCCGTGACGATGAACGCCACGGCGGTCAGAAGCAATGCCGCGTTCAGCAAAGAGGCCAGCACCGTGCCCTTGTGGAAACCATATGAGAAGCGCTTCGTCGGCGGAAGATGCGTCATCAGAACAGCCAGCAGGGACACCCCAAGGCCGCCGACGTCGCTGAGATTGTGCCCCGCGTCAGCCGTGAGGCCCGATGACTTCCAATGGAGACCGGCCGCAAATTCCGCCGCCACGAACGCCACATTGACGAGAATGGCAAGTGACAGGCGGAACGCGTCCGCGTCATGGTGATGAAGGTGGCCGTCATGTCCATGATGATGTTCGCTGTTCATTACCGTTTCTCCTCCTTTTCGGCGAGGTGGATTCGGCAGATGTCGAAAAGCGTGGCGATGTGCTCGTCGTTCAGCGAGTAGATGACATTTTTCCCTTCGCGTCGGTGTTGGACAAGGCGCAACTGCCTGAGATGCCTCATGTGATGGCAGACAGCGGGAAGGCTCATGCCAGCGACCTCGGCCAGGTCGCGCACGCACAGTTCCGAAATCATCAGTGCGTTGATGATCTTCAGCCGGGTTTGGTCGGAGAAGCTTTGGAAGAACTCCGCCATCAGCGCCAACTGGTAGTCCTTCTCCAGTTGCGCCATCGTGCTCTTGACCTTTTCCTCTTGGCCGTTTTTCATTTATCCGTTCCTTTTATTGAAATGTTAATCAATTAAACAGTTGCTTAATATATATCATAATGATCAAAGGGCAAGTGCTCCTGCACTGAGTGCATCTGGCTTTTCTTCACTCTCCTTCCAACACCCCCAAACAGCCGAGAGACGGCGATGCATTGACATTGCATTTATTGCAACATTGTAAGGGCTCTGTGTCTTTGGAACGGCTGTTTTGCGGCCATGACGAAAATTCGCTGCCGGCGGCCTATTTTGACCTTATTTTCAGGGGAAGATGGCCATTACGGCCCTTTGCGAGGCCTCTATGGCATGGTGACCCCTTTTAGGTATATTAATACCTAAAATATATAATGGCTCTTCTAGGGGCCTCTGGACGCGTTTCTGCGTTTTTCAAATTTGGAGGAAAACAGGCTTTTGAGACTTTTGGATATTGCATAAAATGCAACATAAGACATTTGGAGTTTGAGAAAAAGGCTTATGTGCGGCAGTTGTGCGAACTGCGCCGCATAAAGAGATTTCAAGACCAGCCCCGATTTTGGTTGGAGCCTGAATTATCTTGCTGCCGTTGACAATTTGCAATACTGAATATATGTTATGCTTTTTCATCGTCGTCCTGACGATGATGGCAAAACCGCTTTTGTTCATGGCTGACAGGATGAGCGGGAAACAACTTTTATAACACATTAATATTCAACTATTTATAATATATAATGCGATGAGTGGCTACCAACAGTCCGCTGAATGCCGCCAACACATTTTCCTCTTGTCTGAAGGAGCCTGCCACCATGATCGTCAATCTGGATTCCGCTGAAGGCGCGGAACGAAACACGGAGCGATTTCAGTCCTATTTGGACGCCGGAGGCACCATCCGGCTGGAGAAGCCAGGCGTCTACGACTTGACCGGGCCCCTTTTCATTGGCAATGACACGGCGTTGGAATTTGGCGCAGGAGTCTTTATCCGCCGGATGCCACCCAAAGAGAGGCCGTGTCCATTGTTTGTCAATCGGGGGCTTTTCGACCATGAATGGAACCATAATATCCGCATTGAGGGACTCCGCCTGATTGTCAATCAGGTGGATTTGGATCATTACTCCATTTATCCGGGCCTGCGCGGCCAGCTTTCCTTTTTGGGGGTGCGGAATCTGGTCATTCGGGATTTCCAATGCGAGGATTTGGCCCGACTTGGCTATGGCATCCACATCTGCAGCTTTGAGGACATCCTGCTGGAACAGCTATTGCTGACTGGCGACAAGGATGGGGTCCACCTCAGTGACGGCCGCCGATTCACAATTCGGGATTCCCGCTTCGGAACCAGTGATGATGCGATTGCGCTAAATGCCTATGATTACGGACTTTCCACCGCCATTTATGGTTGGATTGAAGACGGCCTCATCGAAAACTGCCATGATCTCAACCGAGGCAACCCCGTGGGCTATTTCTGCCGGATGTTGGGCGGGACGTGGACGGATTGGCATGAGGGCATGGAAGTCCAAAACAGCACGCTTGCGGTCTATGGCGGCAATCTCTACAGTGTCTGCTTGCCGCTGCCGCCGGAGGAGCGGGAGACGCCGTTGCTCTCCACGGTGCCGCCCACTCATGAGTTGGGCATCGTTGAGTGGGGCGGCATTCCATGGCGTTTCGTCAAACGTCATGACGGTCGCTATGATGCCAGCTGCAAGCGTATCACATTCCGGGACATATACTTGCATAAACCGCGGTATGGCTTCGGCTTTGCCTTGGACGGAGGACTATGGTGCAACAGCGTTCCCAAAGGCCTTCCGCTGCCTGTGATGGAGGATTTGGTGTTCGACGGCATCCATGTGGAATGCGACATCCCCTTTGTGTTCGGCGGCAGCCATCCTGTCCGCCATGTCCGTGTGTCCAATTCCGTTCTGAAGGGCATCATCGTCGATGCGTCGGTCTTTCAGGACCATCTGGCTAACGAATATCCTGTGGCAGATTATGTCTTCTGCGGGGTGGCCATTCCCCAGCCGAAAGAACGTTTTGGCAACATCGCGGCGGGGCGTCCCGTGGATCTTCAGTTCATTGGCTGTACCGGCGGCACGCGAGATTTGAAAAGTTAAAAATGAAGAGTGATGGAGAGGATCTCGGCTTCCCTTTCCTGTTTATTCTGAGTATCTTGTAGATTTATTAGGGTTGAATTAATACAATCATTATTTTGTGGGTTCTGTGGACTACAATTCGTCCAGCACATGACGGATGAGGTCAACGGGACTGATGTCAAAGCCATGGATGGCGATGACGACGTTCTTGTCGATGTTGAAATAGAGGAACTGCCCCCACATCCCGCCTTTGCCGTAGCCGCCCATCGTCTGGTGGAGTTCAAATGTCCCAAGTGCTTGATTGACAAAGGCTTCACTAAGAATCCGCTGGCCATTGAACATGCCTTTCTGCAAATAGAGCTGACCGAGTTTCGCCATGTCCTCCGTCGTGATGTAGAATCCGGTGGCGCCGATGGGATAACCGAGAGGGCAGGTGGAAAGCGCATATTCCCGAAATGCCATGGGGCGGAACAGCTCACGCCGCAGGAACGCATCCATTTTCTCTCCGCTGACGGCGGTCACGACACGTGAGAGGAGGTAGAAACTCAAGTCCGTATAGACGCTTTTCGTGCCTGGTTCATACGTGAGTTTGAGGGAAAAGGCATGTTTGAGATGGTCTTCCGGATAGTCCGTCATGCGCTGTGCATCGATGTCGAGATTGTCCTTTGACGCAAAGCCGGTCCGATGGGTCAGAAGATGGCGGATAGTGACCTCCTTCCATCTTGGGTCCGCGTCCGGCGGAAACTGCTCCTTGAAGAGCGGATGGATTTTGTCGTCCACGGAGAGCATATGGCGGTCCTGCAGTATGCCGATGGCGGTGACCACGAACACTTTGGCGACTGAGTAGGTGTTGTGGCAGTTGGAGGAGGGGGTCACATGTCGTAAATGGCTGACGCCGTTCTTGATAAGGCATATGTCGTAGACACAGCCCTGCTGTTCTTTGGCGACAGCCTCCATGTGGTTCAGCACTTGCTCCGGCGGAAGTGGCTGGGCCATGCCTTCCAAAATGGCGCAGCCCAATCCGACCAAGATTGACGCCGTTCGTTTCATATGACTCCTTTTTCTCCTTTTTCTTCACCTTAAAATCATTCATTTTCCATTGACATGCAATGTATCATGGATTATACGGATAGTCAAGTCATAATATCAATTGCCATTAGTCAATTGTCAATTATATTAAAGTTTTTTCGTGACGAGACGAAGGAATGTATCGTTGCTTTTCGTGAATTCAAACATTGCATTTTTTGCATGCATCCTTTTCGTCAAGGACTTGCCGAAATTCCATATAATCCGTAGGAGACAAGATAATGGCTTTGGAATTCAGCATCAGGGATTTCAATCGTATCGCTTCGGGTAGCTACAATGCGGGATTCATCGACATCAAGAAAGACAAGAATGGCATTGACGAGCTTGTCAAGGTGAACAATCACGTCCACAAGAGAGGCAAGAACGACATCATTCTTTCCCCGCAGCGGATACTTGAGGTGAAGGCCATGTTCATCGATGCGCTGCGGCGTGGCGGCGTTTCCGAGAAGGACATCGCGGAAATCCGCGAGAAGCTTGGCATTCCCGTGGAGACGGAGGCGCGGGTCGGAACCGTTCAAGAGCAGAAAGAGGCGATGCAGAAACGCTATGAACCGCTTTCGCGGGCCAAAGTCCGTGACATTCTCGACCAATATGCGCACAGTGGCCGCGGCGTTGGCCCCAAGCAGGTCGCGATGTCGTATGACGAGATGGAGAACACCATGAAGACCCAGCGGATGTCGCAGCAGGATGCGGCCAAGCGGGATGACACCAACACGGAGGCGCTGGCGAAATATCAGACCAATTACGACGTGAAATTCATCCAGTGCCTTTCCACCCTCACCCTCAGCAAGTCGCTGAAGTCCATCAATCAATCCCGCCACGGCAAAATTCAGGGGCCGGATGCCGACACGATGAAAGAGGCGATGACAAGGGAGCTTCGGCAGAACTTCACCATGTTATTCCAGAGAGTGCAGGGGCTGTTGGATGGCGATGTCCGCGAATGTGGGGCGTTTCGGCTCATGGGCGAGACCGTGAAGCTCAAAAAGGATGACAACGGGTTGCTTATGGCCATTATCGGCAAAGGCGATTTGGCGACGACGGTCAAATTGGGCGTCAATGCGGAGACGTTCATGCAGCGACTCATTGGCCGCGCTGTCATGGACGCGGAGACGCTCGGCGGCGAGACGATGAAAGGGCTTTTGGACAAGCTCTATGACGAGGACCTCAAAAGCGGACTGACCATTTCCGACCGCACCAGCCGGACCCGCTGCTTCGCCGCGCTGGTCATCGCGAAGAATTCCGGCGACGCTCTCGCCATGGATTCGATTGTGAACGGCAACTACAAGACAGATCTGCTTGTGGAAATCGCGCAGCGGTCATTCACGGGGCAGGCGATCACGACCAAAGAGCAGCTTGACAACTATTATAAACAACTTGAGCAGGACATGGCCGACCTTCCGCAGGAGATCAAGGATCTTCTCGAGCCAGTCGCTCACATGCCGCTGATGGAAGTGGACAATGGCGAGTTCATTGTCCAGGCCCCCATGGTCGGCGACATCAATGAAGTGGTGGCAAAGATTCCGGAACCGCCGAGTCATGTTCCGGTTGTGCCGCGTGAAATCGGCATGGACGGAATCAAGGACTTCATCGCCGATCTGGTCTTCTCTGACGAGACCATGGTGGCGGATGTGCAGGTGAACCGGCCGGGTGAGAAGATGCGCAACATCCTCTCTGACGACAAAAAGCTTCTCGCCTTCGTCGAAATCATTAAAAACAAGGAAGTTCTGGATGTCGCCTTGGCGCCGGAGCTGTCGGGAGTGGTCAAGGACGGTTTCAAAAAGCTGTATGAAGTGCTGGACAAGGCGTTTCAGAACGCGAACGACGGCGAAACCCTCGCCGAAGCCATGACCAATCGCAATTTCACCTCCCGCTTCTCGCTGTTCATCAAGGACTCCGACAAGCTTCCAGGCGCGGAATTGGCGAAGTTCGACAATATCATCCAGTCCATGGCGCAGAATGGCTGCGACAAGATTCAGACGTTCATCAACAACATCTTCAAGATTAACCTTGCCAACGCCAACGAAGAGGGCATTTTGACCAGTGACCCCTACAAGGACATGACTCCTGAGAAGATCAAGGAGGAGCTTGACAAAAAGACCCTCAACAAGATTTTGGACAATGCCTCAACCTCCGACGCACCTGGCCAGGTCGGCTTCTTCAAGCAGATTCTTTCCAACTATTTCACCTCCCTGGAGAAGGGGGAGAAACGCTCGTGCTTCGCGTCGGCGTTGCGCTATGCGAGCACTTTTGACTTCTCGGGGTTGAATGAAGATGAGGCCAAGAGCGCGAAAAAGCTTGCGATCAACAAGTTTACAGGCGCGATTCTCAAAGGCACGAGCCCATTGCTCCAGAAGATGATGCAGGGTCTCCCGAAGGAAGTCATGGGAGAGTATGCTGATGCGCTGGCCGACATGAAGGTAAATCTGGCACCCATCCCGCGCAAGATCGTCCAGGCCCACTTCAACAGGATGATTGCGGAATCCAATGGCAAGATCGTCTCCATCAAACTGGTCGAATCATTGGGCGCGGCTTCCGTTGGCGAGGCGTTCCATTGCCAATTCAACGTCATGGAGAAGCAGCCGAAGATGGAGACAGTGGTCAATCCTGAGACGGGAAGGGAAGAGGATAGGCCTGTTCTGGATGAGAATAACACTCCCGTCATGGAAGATGTCGTGGTGTCTCGCGAGTTCGTCGTCAAAATCATGCGGCACGATGCGGAGAAGCGGGTCAAGGCGGAGTCCAAGATTTTCTCTGAAGCTGCCGAGAAGATTCCAGGCATGAAGGTGACTTGGGAAGGTCAGCTTGCGCAGTACATGAAGGAGTTCGATTTCTGCACGGAGGTCGCCAACGTGGAGGAGGGACTGGAGCTCTACGGAATTGCGAAAAATCCAGACCATAACCTGAATGCCATCGCTCCGAATGTCTCGTCGATGAAGATCTCGGACATCGTTCCGCCGAAGAAGGACGTCATGGTCGCCGAGCTTGCCCTGGGTTACACCGTGGACTCTTACTTCAAGACTACGACAAACGAGATTCGCAACGCCGTCTCCTCCGTGTTTGAGCGCGATCCCGTGACCAAACGCATCAAATGGGTGGACGGCCCCATTGACGAAGCCACCAACATGCCGAAGAAAGTGCCTGTGTTCAAACAACATGTGCCAAATTCGGCCATCGCCAACCTGCAGTTGTGGTTGGCATCGCACTATGATAACCTGAAATTGAGATCGGACTATATCCATCAAGCCGCGAAAGCGTGGTTCTACAATGCGTTGCTTGGTTCGGGCAAATTCCATGGCGACACCCATGCAGGCAATCTGATCGTCTCGGCAAACAATATCACGTTCATTGACTTCGGCAACCTCTTCAAATTGACGGAACACCCCAATGGCGTGAACGAGAAGAAGGAGCTGCTCTATGTCATCATGGGAGCGGCGTTCCGCAACAAGAATTTCTTCCTGCAGGGCTTTGAGAACCTGATGTCGGCCGAAGGCAAAAAGGCGCTTGCCAAGAACCGCGAGAAGGCGGAGGCGATTCTGGATTCCATCTTATCGCCGACCCGCGGCGCCTTTTCCTTCAACATTGTCTATCGTTTGCAGGCGGCAATCATCGAATTGCAGAAACTAGGCCTGGAATTGCCGCCGCAGATCAACTGCTTCATTCAGTCCATGGTACGTCTCTCCAACACGTTGGCGGAGATGAACACAATCATGAATCAGTCCAAGGCTCTGCTGGAGGCGACGAATCAGCTCCGCAAGCCAGGGGAACAGCGCGACGAGTTGGACTTAATTGGCAAGATCTTCGATGTCTTCCTGTCCGATGAGGGCAAGGAACTTGTTCCCGCGTCCGACAACGCACCCAAAGGCAAGAAGATTCCACGTTATGCGAAAATACTGAATAGTCAGGAATATGGCGGAGTGAGCAAGCCCACGTCGAAAATGTTCAAAAAAGATGGAATCTATATGGGCAAGGTGGTTTCCAGACTGACGGCCGCAGAGGATCCCATTGCCGCCGCCACCAAACTTGTGGAAACCTTGAAAGGGCATTTGGATCTGGAATGCAGCGTCGGGGACAAGGACAACAACAAAAGACTCACGGATGCTCTGGAGCAGCTGAAGACGGAATATGCGAAGGCCAAAACGGACGAAGACAAGCAGAATGCATTCAAAGACTTTGCAAATGAGTACACTTCCTCCGTACAGACGGTGCTTTCCGCGACAAGCATTTCCTTATCTATTGGCAGAGAAACGAAACTTGATAGGCCAAAGCTTTTTGCGAACGCCATCACGAGCATTCTCTTCGAGAACTTCAACACGGTCAAGCAGAATTTCTCCGTTGGAGACCAGCTGACTCTTGGGAGTAACGCCTCGAACATCGCCTACAATGAATTGAAACTCGGATATTGGGAGTCGTTCTCTGCGGACAAAGTAGTCCAAGCCATCATTGAGGATTCAAATAAGATGGGCGGAGACAAATCCTATCAGGTTGACATCGGGGTGTAAGGATACGATCATGGAATACAGCGACATCATCAAGATTCTGGGCGAAAGGCTCGGGCTGGAGTTGGATGGAACAGATGGCGCGGTCGGGCTGGAGATTGACGGCAAGTTGGTCATCCTGCAGGATGCCAACGACTTGTTGTTGATTCGAGGCGAAATCGGCGATGTGCCGCCAGACAAGGCGGAACGGCTGTATCGCGCCGCTCTGGACGCCAACTATCTCTATCAGGGCACTGGCGGCGCGACGATTGCCCGCAATCCGAATGATGGCAAACTCCATCTGCATAAATACAACTGGATGAATCGCTTAGATGCCGATCAGCTGCTTGACACCCTCGACCGTTTCGCGGATGTGCTGGAGGCATGGCAGAAGATGGTTGCCGACATGGCCATGGCGTTGCCTGAAACCGATGACTCTTCCGCCAGCGAGTCCCACAATCTTGGCATGGATTTCGTCTGAGTCCCACCATGATAGAATCCTATAATAGGAGTAACCAGTCAGAAGCTATCCGTGTCATTAAAATAAGGTGGGGCCTACTAAACCGCCTCCGGAACTAACCTAATCGGTTTTACTGAGGTTTTCAAGTCATGGGTGGTCGTTTCACATGGAATCAAGCTTTTTCCATGGTATATTCATTTAACTGGTTCATACAGAATAACTAATATTATGCCAGAATTGCCTGAAGCAGAGACTGTCACACGAGCCTTGGAGCGTGTGTTGCCTGGTCGCAAAATCACTGGCGTTATGGTGCGTGTGCCCAAATTGCGCACAAGTCTCCAGCCACTTGCCGATGCAGATTTGGCGGGACACGTCTTTACGGCAGTCCATCGACGTGGGCGGTACATCATCCTCACAATGGATGACCAGCGTGGGCTTTTGCTCCATTTGGGAATGACCGGCGCGGTGAGCGTGGTGCCCGCCATTGAGTCGCCACGTCATCACGAGCATGTGATTCTGAAGTTGGACAATGGCGACTCTTTCCGTTTTGAAGACCCGCGGCGTTTTGGCTTGCTGGAGTGCCATCCCCTCAAAACAGACGGCTTGCCCACCGTGTTGGATTTCTTGGGACCAGAGCCGTTGACGGAAGACTTTTGCACAGAATACTTTTATCAGATGGCACACCGACGACATATCGCGGTGAAGGAACTGCTGATGGACAACACGGTGGTGACCGGCGTGGGGAATATCTATGCCACCGAAAGCCTCTTCATGGCAGGGATCCGTCCAATCCACCGCAGTGACCGTCTTAGTCGTATGGAGTGTGGACGACTGGTTGATGCGGTCAAGGAAATCCTGACCAGGGCGATTGCGGCAGGCGGCACCACCATCTCTGATTTCCGTGGCGTGGACGGATCGGAGGGCAATTTCAACCGCGAACTGCTCATCTATGGCAAGGTCGGCGAGCCGTGTCCTCATTGTGGAGCGATTTTGCGCACGGTCAAACTCGGAGGCCGTTCGTCATGCTATTGCCCAAAATGCCAAAAATAGGTTAGTGGTGAGCAGTGAGGGGGTGGCAATGCGTGGCGGCGCTTCGTTGTATTCGGAACAACCTTCTACTCCGACGAGACGTAATCAACCCAGAAGTGAAGCGTTATTCCGTCCGTTTGACCGTTGCCGATGAACCAATGGGATTGACAAGTGACTGACAGCGAATACGTTATCTGAACCCGCGGCTCTTCTTTGTCCCCCATGCCGCCATGTATAAACGTCAAGTTCATGCAGGAGAATGTCAGGGGTTGCCCCGCTTCAAGTTGTTGTTTCATTTCCACAAGGTTTTCATATTGTTCAGTTGATAACGGCAGGTTCGCCTCTTTCAGGTTAGCGTTGATGGCCGTCAGCACCTCCTGTCGATCGGGAACGAAATGGCCGGCTTTCAGCGACCAGTCACCATCAGCGGAACGCCACCAGCGAATCGTGCCATCGTTTAGACCGATGGCCAAGTTGTCCTTCTCCGTCGCCAATGCCGTGATTTTCAAATCCCCAGAGAAATCGCCTATGGTTCTGCCGTCCAGTTCAATTGTTGTCTTCGGCATGCCAGACGAATCCACTGCGGAAGCGATTTTGAGTCTTCCAATAATGGTATCCATGTAACGATGTCCGAAAAGCTTTTCGTAGAGGATACCAGAGCCAACAGATGAGTCGCCTGAAGAAACCATCATGCTATAGCATCCGATTGGATAGAAGGGAAGCGCAAAGAGGAAAAAGAAAGGTCCAGTTTCTTTCAATATGCTTCCCAACGTGGATGATGGGACAGCCAAAGTGTCCACCAGCAAGATGCCTGTGTCACCGACTGCCGCAGCGGGAAGGCTTAACGGGTAGGTGTACCAAGGTGCGCAACGGGCGGTTTCCACTGTCAGATAATTGAACCGGCCATTGAGATGACCGCGCATGGGGCCGTTGATGCATCCTGAGACGACCAGCAGCAGGATAGCCAGCAATCCGCATCGGATTCCCGCCAATGCTCTCGCGACATCTCGCATGCCATGAACGTGAATTGTCGATGGTTTGTCCATGATTGGTTTTCCGCAGAGGTTATTCTTATTTGCTAATTGCTAAATAGTTAGTCTGCTGACAATTTGGTCAGAATAGCCGCCTTGATACACTGCTCCTATGGCTTTGTCTGCTCTGTGCAAGTTTCTTCGGCAATCCATTCGCGGAGTTTCTGCTGGAGTAGTTGCGCATCCGGCAGGTAGAGCTTGTATTCGGCTGCGTAAATGTTCTCATTGTCCGGCAAAGTCATCTCCACAATGGCATCTTCCTTTTTGTCGCACAGGAGAATGCCGATGGTCGGTTTCTCATAGTCCAGCTTGACACAGCGATCATAGTAGTGGACATACATCTGCATCTGTCCGATGTCCTGATGGGTAAGCTCGCCCGTCTTCAGGTCTATCAGCACATAACATTGCAGCAGACGGTTGTAAAGCACGAGATCCACGAAGAAGCTCTTCTCATTGTATGTGAAACGGCGCTGCCTGGCCTCGAATAGAAACCCCTTGCCCATTTCGAGCAGGAATTTCTGCATCTTGTCAAGAATGGCGCTTTCCAGCGTCGTCTCGGTGTAGGATGCCTTTTCTTCCATGCCAAGGAACTCCAGGACAATCGGACTCTTCAGGACATCCGATGGCTTCTCCAGCGTCTGCCCCTTGGTGGCAAGTTGCATGACGGAATCCTTGTCCCTGCTCAAGGCAAGGCGTTCATACAAGGAGGAGTGTATCTGCCGCCCCAGCCAGCGCACATCCCAATGCTCCTTGGCGGCTTCTATCTCATAGAATCGCCGGGCCTCCAGATTTTCGACACGAAGCAAAAGCGTGTAAAGCGACCACCCCAAGGTAAATTGAGGGAAAGCAGGATGTGAATCAACTGTTTTGCCATGTGAACTTCCGTCATTTGCAGTCAGAGTCTCTAATTGGGCAGACAGCGTCTGCCCAATTGTCTGTTTTCTTGTTTTCCTTGATTGGGCAGAACTTGTTTGCCCAATCACCCTATTCGGACAATACTCGATATAAAATTGCCGAAAGAGCTTGAGATTTCTGTACGAGAATCCTTTCCCATAGCGTTCCGTCAACTTGTCGGAAAGTTTTTGAAGGATTCTCTGGCCATATTCGGCCCGCATGTTTCCTTGCTGTTCTTCTTCCACAATCATCCTGCCAATCTCATAGTTGCTGTAGACCATCGTCAGGTTCGCCGTCTGGGCAACCCTGATGTCGTGCGGCCTCTATGATCTCCGCAATCCGTTTGTAGAGGTTTGTAATAGCGGCATTTTCCAGTTTATCCTTCGCCATTGAAAACTCCCGTGTTGCATATGGATTACAAATTAATGGCTTGTCTTTTCGTCACATTCAAACTATGATGTTCAAACAGCGTTTTTCAAGCAGCGAAGCCGAAATTTGCCTATTGAAAATGCCGAATTTCTGTTAGCCTATTGTTCCTTATTCCGAATTCCTATGCAGGCGTCTCGCCGTCGAAAAAAAGGATGTGGTGACGACGTCCCGCCGTTGGGCGCAAACCACAATAAATATAACCTTCTGCCGCGCAGCTTTTTCTAACATCTCTAGCTAGACTAGGTTCTGCCTTTAGCCATCCTGCCCCTTGCTCCTTCGACGAATTCTGACGAAGAAGTCCATAGAACCCATGGAATAACCAGAAGCGAATTTCCGCCTTGGGATAATACCGGTCATGAAAAAGTTGCAGGATATGCCGTGGAAAGGGCAGAGAGCACCTTGCAAAGGAGAGGAGAGATGGTATAGTTGTCTTTGTCTGACGAGCCTAATCAACCTCATGGACCAAGAGGGTGGCCGCTGGAGCGAAACGACCATAATAAGGAGAGAATCATGCAACGTATCTGGATGACGGTATTTTTGGTGACTGTGACCGCGCTTCATGCGGCGATTGTGATCAACACCTCGCAGCAGAAGGGACCCATTCCCATCGGCAGTGACCGCGAGTGCTTCTTCGACGACTATCTTCTCAACACCGCCAAAACCACGGCGGAGCTGAAAGTCCATCAGCCGGTCCTCCAGGACACGGTCATGATTCATGACAAGCCGTGGGAAGGCGATGGCTGCGACTACTACAACCTCTTCTTTGACGACCAGTACCATGGCGTCGACGGCAGCTACGAGAAGGGCACGTACCGCATGTACTACCTCGGCTGGCAGATGCCCTCCAAAGAGCCCAACGCCAAGCCCTCAAAGGGCATCGTCGCCTGCTATATGGAAAGTCCCGACGGCATCAAGTGGGTCCGCCCCAACTTGGGCCTCTTCGAGTTCGAAGGCAGCAAGGAGAACAACATCGTCCTGCAGACGGGTGCCAACCATACCGGCGGCATCGACAATTTGATGGTTTTCCGCGATGACAACCCCGAATGCCCTCCGGAAGCCCGCTACAAGGGCGTTGGCTCATGCCAAGGCGCCTTGCGCTGCTACCCCAGCCCCGACGGCATCCACTTCACCGAAGGGGATGTCATCACCAACAAAGGCGCCTTTGACTCCCTCAACGTGGTCTTCTGGGATGAACGGACCAAGCTCTACCGCGGCTATATCCGTGGCTTCCATCCCGCCTCCATGCCCAATCCCATGGGTGAGCCTGTGCGCAACATCGCCACCATCGAGTCCAAGGATTTCAAGACCTGGACCGACCCGCAGCTGCTCATCTTCGATGATGGCGAGGACATCCCCCTCTACACCAACAACGTCATGCCCTACTACCGCGCCCCGCAGCTGTACATCGGAAGCCCCACCCGCTACAACAACCGCTTCAAATGGAGCAACAGCTTCGAGGAGCTGGGCGGCAAGGAGCACCGCAAGCTGCGCATGGAGATGAGTCCCCGCTACGGCACCGTGGTCACGGACTGCGTCTTCATCGTCTCCCGCGACGGCAAGATCTTCCACCGCTTTGGCGAGGCCTTCATGCGCCCCGAACCCGAGAACGACCTGAATTGGCTCTACGGTGACTGCTATCCCGCCCGCGGCTTCGCACTCACCCCAAGCAAGGTTCCCGGCGCCCCCGACGAGCTGTCCCTCTACCTGCCCGGCTACTGCTGGATGGTGGAGCCTGTCCAGCTCCTCCGCTATACCATTCGCATCGATGGCTTCGCCTCCGTTCACGCGGGCGCCAAGGAGGCCATGGTGGTGACCAAGCCCTTCACTTTCACGGGCAGTGAGATGCACATCAACTTCGCCACCTCCGCCAGAGGCTATGTCTATGTGACGCTGATTGATGCGGACGGCAACCGCTATCCCTCCTGCGAGACCTTCGGCAATGCCATCGACCGCAAGGTGCTCTTTGACGACCCCGAGGCCGTCTCCAAGCTCGCCGGAAAGCCCGTCTACCTCGAATTCCGCATGATGGACGCCGATGTCTATTCCATGCAGTTCCGGTAAGCGGTCGCCGAATGGCAAAACTGTTCTTCTATTAACGTAAATTTCTGTTTATAAAGGAGTTGCGTTAATAGAAGCTTGAATAAGGGGCGTGCTGTAACTCAAATACGGCACGCCCCTGAATTCTTTCATCGTCAAATCCGAATCGTGAATATCACACAAAAAGGTAGTCGTTGAGAACGGGCTGAAGTTCGGCGGCAGCCATGTCGGCATACATGCGCTTCAGACTGCGTCCATCCGCAATCTCAAACTGTTCATCTCCAACCTGTTCGCTTTCCTTGCCGGTGTATTTGCTCTCATGGTCTCCAATGCCTGTGGATACGCCGGCGGAAATCTTTGTGGCGGCGATTTTGACGATGCCGTTCCGGAAGGCGGCGCTTTCCCGCGAGGAGACCGTGATTCCCGCAAAGGGCAGGAAGATGCGGTAGGCGCAGAGGATTTGGCAGAGCTGGCGCTCATGCACGTCCAGCGGATTGATTTTGGCGTTGTTCACGATGGGACGAAGCCGCGGGCAGGAGAGGGACATTTCCGCATGGGGATATTTCCTCTGAAGGAAATGCGCATGAAGGGCGGTCGCCAGCGCGTCCTTCCGGAAGTCCGCCAAGCCCAGCAGGGCGGAGAAGGCCACGCCTCGCATTCCACCCATGAGGGCCCGCTCCTGTGCATCGAAGCGATAGGGCCAAACCCGTTTATGACCAAGGAGATGGAGTTCCTCGTAGCGTTTGGTGTCATAGGTCTCCTGAAAGACGGTCACGTAGTCCACTCCGCATTCATGGAGGAAGCGGTATTCGTCCACGTTCAGGGGATAGACCTCAATGCCGACCATGCGGAAGTATTTGCGAGCCAGGCGACAAGCCTCGCCGATGTAGGCCACGTCGCTTTTGGCGCGGCTCTCGCCGGTCAGAATCAGAATCTCCTCCATGCCGGAGGCGGCGATGACTTTCATTTCCTGTTCGATTTGTTCCTGTTCTAACTTCATGCGGCGGATGTGGTTATAGCAATTGAACCCACAATAGACGCAGTAATTTTCACAATAATTCGCAATATACAGCGGTGTAAAGAGATAGACAGTGTTGCCAAAGTGCCGGCTGGTTTCCCGACGAGCCCGTTGGGCCATCTGCTCCAAAAAAGGCTCCGCCGCCGGAGAGAGCAGGGCCTGAAGGTCCTCGATGGAACAGGAGTCATGGTCCAGGGCGCGCCGAACATCCTGTGGCGTGAAGGCGTTGGGGTCGTAGGTCGCCACCCGTTCCATGACTTGGCCGCGGACGTTCGACTGAATCACCTCCATGCCCGGAAGATATTCCATGATGTCCTTGCGGGCCGCCGGATTGGTCTCCAGTTCATGCTTTTTCTTCAGCGCCGCCGGCGAGAGAAACTCCGAATCGACGAAGTATTGGTTGTCCATGGCCACCGCTCCCTTCCGTCAATCGTGGAGGAAACCCGTCAGGGGGTCGGAGGCGGAGGCACCCCGTTCCAGCACCCGTCCAAGGCCGGCCAGATAGGCGGCCCGGCCGGCCTCGATGGCCAGACGGAAGGCGCGGGCCATGCGCGGGATGTCTCCCGCCGTGGCCAACGCCGTGTTGGCCATGATGGCGGCGGCGCCCATCTCCATGGCCTCGCAGGCTTGGGAGGGGCATCCGATGCCGGCGTCCACGATGACGGGCAGGTCGATTTCATCGATGAGAATCTGGATGAACGCCTTGGTGTCCAGCCCCCGATTGGAGCCGATGGGGGCGCCTAACGGCATGATGGCGGCGGCGCCGGCCTGAACGAGATCGCGGGCGGCATAAAGGTCGGGATACATATAGGGAAGAACGATAAATCCCTCATTTGCAAGGAGTTCCGTAGCTTTCACGGTCTCCTGGTTGTCCGGAAGCAGATATTTCGAGTCCCGCATGATCTCGATTTTGACGAAATCGCCGCAGCCGATTTCCCTGGCCAGGCGGGCGATGCGGACAGCCTCCTGTGCGTTTCGGGCGCCGGAGGTGTTGGGGAGCAAGGTGACGCCTTTGGGAATGTAGTCCAGAATGCTTTCGTGCTCCGCCGTGTTGGCGCGGCGGACGGCCAGCGTGATGATTTCCGCCCCTGCGTCCGTGACGGCGGCCTCAATCAGCTTGAGGGAGTA
This sequence comes from Lentisphaeria bacterium, assembly GCA_016288215.1. Classification (GTDB taxonomy): domain Bacteria; phylum Verrucomicrobiota; class Lentisphaeria; order Oligosphaerales; family Oligosphaeraceae; genus Tb-RUG-64. The sequence continues at coordinate 45,622 of JAEEYQ010000017.1, forward strand.
TTTGCCGGAGCCCAAAATGAAACGGGAGTGGAAGGAATGTCCAGCCAAGGTGAAGGTGTCATTGTTTTCCATAAATCTTTCTCCAGAAGAAGATGTTGGAGGGCGTCCAGAGCCTGTCATGGCTCTGTTTCGCCGTTGATGATGCGTAAAATGGTCATGGCCTGATGGGCGGCGCAGGCCATGACTCTTGCCGAAAAAAGGGAGCCCTGCTCCTGCACGTCGCTGACGCCATCGCCGCAAAGGAAGAAGCGGGGCAGGATGCGTCGGGTTTGGATGGTGTTGGCGCTGTCCATGCCGGCCATGCCGTTTGCGGCCACCAGCCATGTATTGGGAAAGTGCTCAAGGACGCCGTTGACCAGAAGCGCCTTTGCCTCTGGGCTGTCGAAGGCCTCGCAGACGATGGGATCCTCCGCCAGAAGATGCGTCAGATTGTCTTCCGTCAGCCGAACGGGGGCCGTGGTCACGTTGCAATATGGCGCGATCTGCTCCAGATTTTGCCGCATGGCATCGCATTTGAGCTGACCCAACTGATGGATGGCGTACTGCTGGCGGTTCAGGTTGCTGATGTCCACGCGGTCGAAATCAATGAGATGGAGCGAGCCGACTCCGGCTCTGGCCAAAGCGATGGCCACGTTGGAGCCCAAGCCGCCCAAGCCGCAGACCGCGACGCAGGCCTCTGAAAGCCGTCTCTGGCACTCCTTGCCATGACGGGCCGCCAGTGCCGTCTCCAGTTGTTCCCTGGTGGGAATGCTTCCGTCCATATGGTTCAGCCTCCGCCGACGAAACGCACGATTTCCACCGTGTCGCCATCCTGCAGGATGGTCTGGCCGTACTGCGCCTTGGGGACGATGTCGCCATTGCGCTCCACCGCCACCCGCGTTGGCTCGAAACCATGGGCTGTCAGATAGTCCGCAAGAGTCTTCCCCATTGCGTCATCTGCCGTTTGTCCGTTGATTGTCAGCATGTTAACCTCAAAAAAGAAAACAGGCGGAATGCCCAACGGGATGCTTCCGCCTGAAATCCGCACATTTTCCCTACGTTGGCATTACCCACATCAGGTTTTTCGGGTCGAAGCTTTCAGCTTCCTCTCAGCCTGTCGCACAAGCTCCCCTTGAAACGCATACCACTATAATATAATGTTGTTTTCGAAGATTACACGTCCTTATTCAGAACCACATTAAAATCCACAACATACACTGAATAAACAGAAATGACAAGTCAGATGGCTCATGCCCCTTATCGCAGATTTTTGTGAAAAGGGAGACCGGCGTCCGTGTCTTTTCGTATGTCCTGTGGACTCTTTCTGAATCGTTACGATTATATGACAAAAGGCGGGGAAACAGACCCCAGTCCGTTTCCCTTCCGCCCTCCGTTGGATTGAAATCAGCCGCCCAAGCGGTCAATCAGCTTGACCAGCGGCGCGAACATGGCGACGACGATGGTACCGACGATGACAGCCAGGAAGCAGATCATAACCGGTTCAATCAGCGAGGTGATGCCTTCGACCGCACGGTCGACTTCTTCCTCATAGACGTCTGCGACTCGATTCAGCATGTCTGGCAGCGCACCGGTTTCCTCACCGACTTCCACCATGGAGCAGAGCATCAGCGGGAACACATGGGAGTTGGTCAGGGGCTTGGTCATGCCATCGCCTTCCTTCACCGCGTCGTGAACCTGCTGAATGGCTCCTGCCACCAGTTCGTTGCCCGCTGTGTCCTTCACGATCTGCAGTGCTTGCAGCACCGCGACGCCAGAGGACATCAGCGTGCCCAAGGTTCGACAGAATCGAGCCGACGCATTACGCACGACCAGCGAATTGAAAGGTGGCATTCGTAGCGCCATCGTGTCGAAGACATAGGCTCCAGGTTTTGTCTTGAGCAGCAATTTGAAGACAATGATGAAGATCACCAAGCCGATACCGACAGCCACTGCGTTCTCCGCCAGCACTTTACTGGCATTGATGACGAACTGGGTAATGGCCGGCATGCTGTCTCCGGGAAGCATTTCCTCGAACATGGCGGCGAATTTAGGAACGATGAAGATCATCAAGCCGGCGGCAATGCCCAAGGCGATGATCAGAACGGCGATAGGATAGACCATGGCGGACTTGACCTTACCGGCGATTCGCTGAGCCTTTTCCATGAATTCGGAGAGACGGGTCAGAACGACTTCCAACGCGCCGGAGGCCTCACCTGCGCGCACCATGCTGACATACAGCTTGTTGAAGGATTTGGGATGGCTTGCCAAGGCTTCCGAAAACGTGGAGCCGCCTTCGACCTGCGCCGCGAGGCTGCCCAGCACCTTGTACAAAGCCGGCCGCTGGCCTTTTGCCTGCCGCTCCAGCGTGTGAAGCGCTCTCACCAACGGCAGACCAGCCTGAAGCAGCGTCGCCAGCTGACGGGTTGTCGTCGTCAAATCCTTGCGGGGGATTTTGGGACCGCCGAAAAAGGCGCCGCCGCCGGCCTTGGCTCCTTTGCCGCCTTTGCCGGAGGACACCTTGCTGACGGCCATGCTGGTGGGAAACAGCCCCTGCTGCTTCAACCTCGCTGTCGCCTCCTGCTCGTTGTCCGCATCGACAAAGCCTTTGCTTTCCTTGCCATTGCTGTCCATGGCCGTGTATTGGAATCTAGGCATCGCATGTCTCCTTTCGTGCTATATATATGAATGTCATTGATTTTGCTATGATGAAGCGGGCGTACTCCATGTCGTCTTTCCGACGGGGCCGTGCAGTGGACGTCATTCAGAGCAACGCCTTTTATTTTTGTTTTTCCTTCAGTTCCTGCTGGATGCGTTGGATGAGTCCTTCGGCGTCCTTTGCCTTGGTGATCATGTCGCCATAGGAGATTTTGCCGTCGTTGTAGAGCTGGAGCAGATGAGCGTCCAAGGTGTTCATGCCGTATTTTGCGCCGGTCTGGATGTCGGACGCGATACGGAAGGTTTTTCCGTCACGGATGAGGGCGGCGATGGAGGGGGTCACAATCATGATTTCGAAGGCGGCGATACGGCCACGCTTGTCGATGCGCTTCAGCAGCACCTGAGAGATCACGGCGATGAGACAGATGCCCAGCTGGGCGCGGATCTGCTGCTGTTGGTTCGTGGGGAAGGAGTCCACGATACGGTCGATGGTTTCGGCGGCGCCGGTGGTGTGCAGGGTTCCGAAGACCAAGTGGCCGGTTTCGGCGGCGGTGATGGCCGTTCCGATGGTCTCCAAGTCACGCATTTCACCGACGAGAATCACATCGGGATCCTGTCGCAGAGCCCGTCGAATGGCCTCCGGGAAGGACGTCACGTCGATGTGGACTTCGCGTTGGGTGACGACGCAGCGTTTGTGGGAGTGATAGAACTCGATGGGGTCCTCAATGGTGATGATATGGTCCGTACGCTCCCGGTTGATGATGTCGATCATGGTGGCCAGCGTGGTGGACTTGCCGGAACCGGTCGGGCCGGTGACCAAAGCCAGTCCGCGGGGGCGGAACAGCAGGTCCTTCACGGAATTGGGAAGGCCCAGCTGCTCAAAGGTCATCAGCGTATTCGGGATGGTACGCAACACCATGCCGATGGTGCCCTTCGCCTTGAAGACACTGACACGGAAGCGGGCCTTGTCGCCAAAGGCGAAGCCATAGTCGACGGTACCATCTTGCTGCAGTTTCTGCTGATTGGCTTCCGACGTGATGGATTTCATCAGATATTCCGTGTCCTCCGGTCCCATGGGCTCCGCGTCCAAAGGCGTCATTTCGCCGTGGATACGCAGCACGGGGGATGAATAGCACGGAATATGCAAGTCACTGGCGCCCTCTTCCAGCACGAGGTCCAGAAGATCGGCCATTTCATAACGAGCCATTGAACATTCTCCTCAACAGGATGTCCGAAACAAGTTCGGCAGCCTATCCTTTCGATGAAACTAGACGGTGTACTGAATGACTTCGGCGGCGGTGGTGATGCCGGCCAGCACCTGACGGATGCCGTCCTGACGCATGGTGATCATGCCTTCCTCCACGGCCTTGTCCTTGATGAACTGGGTCGGTTTCCGTTCGTTGATCAGCGCCTGAACCGCCGATGAGATGGGCAGCAGCTCAAAGATGCCGACTCGGCCGCGATAGCCGGTGTTGTTGCAGCGGTCGCAACCGCGGCCACGGCAGAACTTGTGGTCGCCAATTTGCTCGCGGGTGAGGCCAAGGAGCTTGAGCTCCATGTCATCGGGATCATATTCCTCCTTGCACTGGAGGCAGACGCGGCGGATAAGTCGCTGGGCCAGAACGCCGATCATGGTGGAGCTGATAAGGAAGGGCTCGACGCCCATATCGATCAGACGGGTCACTGCGCCGGCGGCGTCGTTGGTGTGCAGCGTGCTCATGACCAAGTGTCCGGTCAGAGACGCCTGAACGGCCATGCTGGCGGTCTCCACGTCACGAATTTCACCGACCATGATGCGGTCGGGATCCTGACGCAGGAAGGAGCGGAGCGCGGCGGCGAAGGTCATGCCCACCGACTCTTTCACGGGCACCTGCATGATGCCCTCAATGTCGTATTCCACAGGGTCTTCCGCCGTCAGCAACTTGTCTTCGATGACATTGATCTCCTTCAGGCCGGAGTACAGCGTGGTGGTTTTGCCGGAACCGGTCGGTCCCGTGACGATGACGATGCCGTTGGGGCGCGCGATCATCTGGCGCAGGTCGTGCACCACGGACTCCTGCATGCCCAGGTTGTCCAAATCCAAGCTGACGACTGTGCGGTCAAGCACACGGAGCACCACACTTTCGCCGTAGCGGGTTGGCAGGGTGGACACACGAAGGTCGATGGGCTTGCGGTTGACGCGCAGCTCAATACGACCGTCTTGCGGCAGACGGCGCTCCGCGATGTTCAATCCGCTCATAACCTTCAGTCGGCTGATGACCGGAATGGCCAGGTGCTTCGGCGGCGGCGACATTTCAAACAACGCACCGTCAATACGATAGCGAATGCGGAATTCGTCGGCGAACGGTTCGAAGTGAATGTCACTGGCCTTGTCTTTGATCGCCTGCTGCAGCACGATGTTCACGAAGCGGACAATGGGGGCTTCGTTGGCGGCCATCTCAAGGGAATGGACATCGTCCACGTCCACATCCACTTCCAGACGGCCTTTGGACAATTCGTCCAAGATGTCCTTCACGCTGCTGTTCTTTTCGGGATAATAGGTCTCCACCAGCTCCTCGACCTCCTTCGGGAAGCCCACTAAAATCTTGACCTCCATGCCCAAAATGAAGGGCAGTTCGTCGATGAGCTGAGAGTTCAGGGGGTCTCTGGCGACCACGTGGAGGACGCCGTCCTCGAATTTCACAGGGATGATGCTGTAGAAGCGGGCCGTGTCATTGGGAACCATGTCCAAGATCGTGGGCTCCAGCTCCTTGCCGCGGAGGGAGCAGACTTCCGAGCCAATGTTGTCCGCCACCAGCTGAAGATATCCCTGCTCCGTGATGATGCCGTAGCTGTAGATCATGCTGAGGAAGGGCCGGTTCATGTTCCGGCTTTCCTCCAAGGCCTCCTCCAGCTCGCTTTCCTTTGCAACGCCTGCATCCAGCAGCAAATGCCAGACTACGCTGACTTCCGCATCCATTTCAAGTGTTGGCATGTTGTATTCCTTATATTATAAGAAGAAGGTGGATTGAATTCGCCCAAATCGGCCTATGCCTCGTCGTTCACCGTCAGGCGGATCACTTCCTGAATGGTGGTGATGCCTGCGGCGGCCTTGCGGATGCCGTCTTCACGCAACGTGCGCATTCCCAACTGCATGGCGCGGCGGCGGATGACACCGGCGTCTGCCAGCTCGTAGATCAGGTTGTGGATGCTGTCGTCCAAGATGAAGATTTCATAGATGCCCATGCGGCCTTTATAGCCCTTCTTGCATTCGGAGCAGCCGCTGCCTTCCATGAACTCCATGCCCTCGAAGTCCTCGCGTTTGGCCTTCAGGCGGTCGATTTCGTCGTCCGTGATCTCGTGGGGATGACGGCAGGTCTTGCAAAGGCGGCGAACCAGTCGCTGAGCCATGATGGCGCGGACGGAGGAGGCGACCAGGAAGGGTTTGATGCCCATATCCAGAAGTCGTGTGATGGCGGACGGCGCGTCGTTGGTGTGCAGCGTGCTGAAGACCAAGTGGCCGGTCAGCGCCGCGTTGATGGCGATTTCGCCGGTCTCCTGGTCACGAATTTCACCAACCATGATAATGTTCGGCGCCTGACGCAGCATGGCTCGCAGGACGGCGGCGAAGGTCATGTTGATTTCCGTGTTCACCTGAACCTGGTTGATACCCGAAAGTTCGTATTCCACAGGGTCTTCCGCGGTGATGATCTTGCGGGTCGGCTGATTCAGCGCGTGGAGGAAGGAATAGAGGGATGTGGTTTTGCCGGAACCGGTAGGTCCCGTGACGAGGAAGATGCCGTCAGGGAAATTGATGATCTTGTTGATCATGTTTTGGTCATCTTCCATGAAGCCCAGCTCGGAGATGCCCAACATGACGCCGCTCTTATCCAAGATACGCATGACGATGGATTCGCCGTGGGTGGTGGGCAGGTCGGACACACGAAGGTCCAGTTCGCGGCCCATGGCGTTGAAGCGAATTCGTCCATCCTGAGGGATACGATGTTCGGACAAGTCCATGCCCGCCATCAGCTTCAGACGAGACAAAATCTGATTCTGCAGATATTTGGGCGGACTTTCCACCTCGTTGAGCACGCCGTCGATGCGGTAGCGGATGCGGAAGCGCTTCTCCAGCGGCTCGATGTGAATATCGGAACTGCGGGTTCGGAAGGCCTCCAGAATGATGAGGGACACCAGTCGGATCAGCGGCGCCGACTCGTCTTCGTTGGCATTGGAGTCGATGGTGGCATCCATAGTGCTGCCGACCGTCAGTTCCGTCGTGGTTTCAGTCAAGTCCTGAAGCACCGTGTCCACGCCCATGTCGCCGGAGCCGTAGTAGTAGTTGATGGCCTGTTCGATCTGGGTCTTGCTGGCCAGCACGCTTTCCACTTCCATCTTCAGCAGATAGCGCACGGCGTCGACCGAATCCACGTCCGTGGGGTCGGAGACGGCGATTCGCAGAATCTGGCCGTTCAGGCCAACTGGCATAATCTTGTACCGGCGAACGACTTCCGCCGGAATGAGTTCAATGACTTCAGGGGAGATGCGCTCCGTTGTGCTGTAGAAGTCATAGGTGTCCATTCCATACTCGGCAGCCAGAAACTGAATGACTTCCGGCTCCGTGATGGCTTTGATTTGATACAGGCCCTGAAGAGTCGAGTCCACATCGCCCGCCTCGGCCTTCTGCTTCGCCTGCTCAACCTGCTCGTTTGTGACCAAACCTTGATTGACAAGATAGTCCACTACAAAATCATCTGTCTCAATCACAGCATCACCCGTTTTGCGTTAGATGACCAACCTATATGCTAACAATATTTCTATTCTTTACGTTTACGACATCCCGCCCGAAACCGCAGTGTGCCGACTCGACGGCGGCATGGCACAGGGCCGATGCCCCGCGCAAAAAAATATTCATCCCTACACTTTAGTACACAAAATACAAACTGTCAATATTTTTCATTCTTTTTCTAGTGAAAATTTTCATGAATGTGCAAAAATTGTCGATTGGAGAAAATCTGCCACCTTTATTTTTCCACTTGGTGGCCGGTGAGTCGGAACAGAACTTGCATGCGCTCCGGGTCATCCGAATAATGGATGGCGGGGTCCACGATGTAGTGGAGGGCCTCATATAGTTCGATTTCGTCCAGATTCGGATCGTTGTAGAGCCGTTCCATGTCCGCGGCGAAGTCATAGTTTTTGGGATAGCCGCCTTTGTCCTTTGGCCGCTCGCGGAAGATGCCGATTTTGACGGGGCGGCCTCCCGTCACCGCTGTTGTGAAAAATTCGGGGAAATAGCCACCGGTCATCATGACGCCGTCCACGGAGCCTTCTCTGAAATAGCGCTCATACTGCCATGGCAGTCGGCTGAACATGTCTACGCCCATGCCGCGGAAGGCGTTTTGGACGGAGCGCTGGCCTGGCGGGGCGGGTTTCAGGCCCGTGATGTACAGGGGTCTCCCGCCGGCGATCTTCTTGCATTGGAGGAGATAGTCGCCGATGGCGTCTGCCCGAAGGGTCAGGAGCTTGTCTTCGTCGAAGGGCTCCGTCCAGATGTCCACCCCATGCCGTTGGCGATAGAGGTCCCTCACTTCAGGGTTGAAGCCGTATTCTTCGGGGTTCAGAATGACGCTATGGGTTCGGTAGTTCATCATGAATCCGTCGAAAGGATAGGCGGCCAGTTCGCGGAAGCGGGCCACCTGATGCTCCATGACGGCGGGGATGCAGAACTCCGGCACTCCGACGAAATAACGGTCCACCAGCCGGTCCAACACGCCGGTGACGAAGCCAATCTCATAGCGGTCGTGGTCCAACGCGACATCAAAGAGGGCATGAAGGCAAAGGGAGCCGTTCGGACCGTCCACATTACTGGCGTTGACCCGCCAAGCGACGGCCTTTGCGTTGCCGTCGGTGTCGAAGACCTCCATGTGGCTCTTGTCGGGGCGGAAGGCGAAGGAGAAATCCGGCCCCTTGTCGAATGGACGGACATGGCTCAGCTTCACGAACATGGAGTCAAGGTTCAGCCCAGAGACCGTGAACATATTGTATCCCTCTGGCGTCAGGCCGCTTGTGAAGTCGAAGGGCTGGTCGTAGAGGGTGTAATGCAAATTGTCCTCGCTGGTGTAGATGGCCAGGTTGTCTTTCGTGATGCGCAGAGGCATCCGCTTTTCGGTTCCGCGGCAGACGATGCGGCCCACGGGATGGCGGCGAATCTCCGCGTTGATTTGGGTGATCTTCTCCGAAGAGGGGTGACGGCGCGGGTCCCGCATGCAGAAATAGTCGGGGCGGGCGGAATAAAAGGGGTCCAAAAAGGGCGCATAGTGGAGTCGCCGACCCAATTCGCCGTACTTTTCGAGGGCGGGAAACATGCCGTAGGTGCCGCCGCCATCCGCAAGGCTTTCCCACGCCCACACTTCCATTCCATATTGATGCCCCAGCCGGATGACTTCGCGGCACATGTCGTAGGTCCGCACCGTCTTGGCAATTCGCTTTGATTGGGCAGGATGGTCCCAATGACCGCGGCCGCCTTCGCCATACATGACGGAAACTGTTGTTGGATAAAGCGTTAGGCCTAGGCAGTTGACGCGAAGGTTGAGCTTTTTGAAGCCCATGGCCGCCAAGGTCCGAATGCGCTTCTCCAAAACCGGCAGCTCATAGACGTCTGGGGAGCCCTCCATGTCATAGAAGACGAAATCCAAAAAGTCCATGGTGCAGGCCAGAACCGGATGTCTGGCCGCCGTCGCTTCCGCCGCCGGCCTTTCCTGCCCCATGCATCCCATGGCCAGCAGCGCAATCCAACCCCAAGTTCCCAAATGCCATGTCATGTGTCCGCCTTTATATCCTATTATATATATATTGTATAGAACGCGCCAATCTCTCCGTCACCATGATCATGCAAATATAATCACAGGCCAATCGTTTTTCAACTGCACTTCTCTTAACTTCCACAAACGGGCTTGCGGCATGCCCATTGATCGATGTGGCATCTGCCCGCAGGAGGTCTGCAGCATTTCGCAAATTTCCATAACATATTGATTATCAATAAGTTATAGAATATCTATTGGGTCCAAGGAGGTTTTCTGTGATGAACGACAAATGGCGCAAAATCATCTGCTATGGACTGCCCCCCATCATCATCTTGACTCTTGTGGGGCTGCTGTTTCTCTATCAGCGCCGCCAACAGGAGGCCCAGGAGGCCGTCCCGTCGGAGCCGACGTCGTCCCATGAGCTGTCGGAAGCGGAGCTTCCCTTTCCCGATGAGCCGGATCCGGAGGACTATGAAGACGCGGAGGTGGCTTCGCAAAAGTCCGAACATGCTGATGCCAAAGAGGTTGTGAAAACCTTCACCATGGAGGAGGTGGAAGGGCAACAAGAGGAGATTGGCGGGGCCTTAAGCGACAACGAGCTGTGGAAGAAATGGATGAAGACGCCCGCGCTGGTGGAACATGCCGTCAAGGCTTTGGACGAAGTGGCCAACGGCGAACGCCCCATGGCTCTTGCCTCTCTGCTTCGGCTGGAGCTTCCCTTTGAGGCGGAGCGGCGGGAAGATGGCAAATGGGTTCAGACTGAAGCCAGCAAAAAGCGCTATGAGACCACAGTCAAGGTGTTCTGTTCCATTCAGCCCGAAGGGTTTGCGTCCATGTATCGAAAGATGGAGCCGGTTCTCCAACGGCTTTTGGAGAAGCTTGGCTATCGGGACATGAACATCCGGCACATGATCGACAAGGCCTATCAGGTGCTGATGGAGCTTCCCATTCCCGACGAGGAGCCGACGCTGCTGTTGATTGAGGGCCTGGAGAAGCCCATCTATCAATGGGAGGACACGACGCTGGAGGATTTGAACGACGCGCAGAAACTGCTGCTCCGCTTGGGCATGGAGAACATGCAGGCGGTTCGAAACCATTGCAGGGCACTGTATTCCGCTTTGCCGCAGCCCACGGACGCGCCAGCGCCCCAGCCGAAGGACGCTATCACGCCGCAGTCTGCGGACGCGCCTGTGCTCCAGCCGGTGGAGGACGCACCGTTGCTCCAGCCGCTGGAGGAGCCAGCCGAATAGCGTTGGCGATGGCTATTTTTCGTCGCCGTCCAGGAAGGGATGGAGCATGACGAAGTTCAATGCAAGATGTTCTCCTGCAATAGCTTCTGCATTGCTGAACGTCAATGTGGTTTCGGAGGCGGTGGCCTTGAAGACGATGTGGTGGAGATTGACGCGCGCCACGTTGTTGTTATAGGCGTAGCGTCCGTCCTTCCGCATATCCACATGGATCCATGAGCAGGCGGGATCCACCTCCGCGCCGTCTCCCAAATTGGCGCTGATTCCGAACTTCCTGGGGTTCAGGCGTTTAGCCTTGATGTCGTCGGCGTCGCCCGTGCAGAACTGAAGGCAGTACAGGCGACCGGGGACCAGTCCCGTGACCTGCTGCGAAAGGGTGCTTGTCTCGTCGCCCTCCTTGGTGAAGACGGCGAAGGTGTCGCCGAGACCGTCGTTGCCGCCCCAGCGGTTCTGGCTGGCGGCGGCGAAGCCGTCAAAGGAATCCGTGGTCACGTTGCCGTTGGCGGTCCACGGCGCCAGTGTGCCGGCGAAGTCACCGTTCTGGATGTGGCCGGAGATGTAGCGGAAGCCGTATTGGTTGGAAAGCATGTCCGTGCGTCCCTCCACGCAGTAATGCCGCAGCAGCATGGAGGACCAGCGGTAGAGCTCGCGGTCCGCGTAGTAGCTTCCCCAGTAGCCGACCGTGCCAAGCCCCTCGAAGGCGGGGTCGTTGGCGACAAGGTTCAACTGCATGTCCAGGAAGTACTTATAATCAACAGAGGGATGGTGGATCAACGTGATGATCGGAATCTGGTTGAAGTTGCCGAAGATGATGCCCAGGTTGCCCATGACGTTGGGATAGAGCTGCTTCATGGCCTCCGCCGACTTTTGGGCGTAGTTGCGGATGTACGCCTGCGCCTGCTCCTCCGTCTCCTTTGTGCGGCAGTAGATTTCGTACAGAAGATGGCCGCGGCTGCGGGAGGCGTTGATGCATGTGGAGATGAATTCGTAGTCGATGGCATTGGTGGACGGCTTCCCCACGACCCATGTGTAGATCAGACGGTCCTGCGGGTTCTCGAAGCTCTTGATGCCGTTCGTGAATTTGATGATTTGGGAGGCGTCCCAGAAGAAGAGCTCGTCGCAGGTCACGCCGTCATAACAGGGCATCGTGAATCCGTTATGGGTTAGGAGGCGGTTATGCAGGTTCGCTTCGTCCTTCAGAAAGTCGGGTGTTGTGTTGATGTTGGCGAGCCAATGGTAGCCGCTGTCGCGGACCTCGTCCAGATGCCCTTCGGGAATGGAGCCGCCGTTGAGCGTGGTCACCGCGCGGAGCATGTATTTGGACATAATTGGCCAGTCGTAGTCTCCGTTTTCCCCCACAAAGCTCTTGGATCCGGGGCAGTAGTTAAAGATGTCCGCGATTTGACGCACAATGAGCTGTCCGCCATTCGCAGCGCCTTTGACGGCAACGACATAGCTGCCTTCGGGGCGTTCGCGGAAGGTCTCCTTCCAAGCGGCGTCGGGACGGATGACCACATCGTCGCCCAGATGCAGCTCCACGGGGGCCGCTCCCGCGTCGCGCACGGCCAGATACAGCCAGCCGTTGCGGACATTGACGAACTCGAAGCGCTGCTCCTCCGCCGTCGCCTGCAGGTCGGCGTGCAGGATTTCCGTCACGAGGTTGTTCAGGCGGCGATGGCCGGCGGGGTTCAGCTCGCGGACATCGATGGTCTCCACGTCGTGAACCTGCCTCAGAACGATTTCGCCGGTGGCGTGGCTGCGGATGGCGGTCTCCAGCTTGCCGCGCCATGGGCGGTTTTTCGGCAGCGTGAGTACGTTGAGCGGTTTCTTCAGCGGCTGGACGACTTCCGGCTCATCGCCGCATTTCCACACGATGTCGTAGTCCTCCGGCTTGTTGTCCGCCGCCTCCAGATTTGGCAATAGCCTTCCAAAGAAGCGGAAGGTCACCTCCGGCCGGTCCGTGGGAATGCGGTGGAGCAGGGGCTCGACGGGCACCAGCCGCGGCTGCAGCGCGTTTTCCGCCTGCAAGGAGCGTTTGGAGCCGTCCTGTCCGGCTTTGGTCAGTGCCTCCAGACGCAAATCCGCCACGGACAGCTCGCCCTTGAATTTGATCGCGAATACAATGAACGCATAGGTCCCGCTGCTGGATTCGGCGGCGTCGAACTCGACGGACATGGCCGTCCAATCCTGCGTCCTCTCCACGGCCAAGATGCCCTGCGACGAAAACCAGCCTTGGTTGCAGACGATGACGCCGTAGTGGCCGCTCTCGAAGTCCTTTGTCCTCACCATCGCGGAAAGGCGGTAGCGCTCCCCCGCCACCAGCTGCAACCCCGCTTGGCGGATGACCGCCTCCTTCGCGCCGTCGTCGCTGGACAAGGTGAGGCAGCCCAGTCCGGGCAGCCCGCTGTTCGCGATGTAGCGGATATGCTCTGCGCCGCTGGTTGGGTTCCAGAAGGGGGGCATGTTCGCCTGGTCCGCCTCTAACTGGCCATTTACCAACAGGTTATCCCCTGGCTTGACCTGCGCCATGCAGCACAGTCCCGTCAGCAGCGCCGTCGCCGCCACAATCTGTCTGAAAAAGCCGCATTTCATGTTCATGTTGTTCTACTCCATGAGTTTGATGTCTTTGAGAAACTGCTTGCGCTGTCGCCAGTCAGGGGCGACTTTCACGAAAAGCTGCAGATTGACGCGGCAGCCGCAGAAGCCGCCGATTTTCCGCTCTGACTCCAGGCGGATGCGCTTGATCATGCGGCCGCCCTGACCGATGATGATGCCCTTGTGGTTCTCCCGCTCAATGTACAGCGTGGCTCCCACCTGAATCCGGTTTCCCTGCTCCTTCCATGTGTCCACGGTGACGGCGATGCAGTGGGGGACTTCCTGCTTGAGTTCGGTCAGAAGGACCTCGCGGATCATCTCCGCGGCGATGTCCCGCTCATACACGTCCGTCAGCTCGTCTGGATCGTAGAGGAAGACGCCATGGGGAAGATTGGCCTTGAGCCAGTCCATGAGCTCTTTTATCCTATCCTGTTGCAACGCAACGAGTTGTACAACAGGTGCATCTGGCAGGTACTGATGGTAGAAAGCCACATGGCGGCTAATGGCCTCCTCCGTGGCGATGTCCACCTTGTTGACGGCCAGAACCAGCGGCTTGCCGCAGGCTTGGGCGCGGCGTGCGGTCATGGCGTCCTCCTCCCCTGGCTCGCGGGTGGGGTCTAACATGCACACAAGGAGGTCGGCGTCGTCCAGAACCCGCTCGATGGATTTGTTCATGGCCTCGTCGATGGCGATTTTGGCGCAATGGACGCCCGGCGCATCCAAAAACAGGATTTGGGAGTCATCGTCGGTGTAGATGCCGAGGAGGTACTTGCGGGTGGTCTGGGGCTTGCTGGAGACGGCGGCCAGATGGCGGTCAAGCACCGTGTTGAGAAAGGTGGACTTGCCGGTGTTCGGACGGCCCAGCAGGGCGACGTAGCCCGTTTTTCCGCTTCGCGGAATCGCTGTTTTGTCAAAGGGGTATTCCATGGGCGGTCATGCCGACGGCGTTTCCTTCGGAGGATTCATTGCCGTGAATAGATGGCGTCAAGGTCAAAGCGGGAATGGCTTTCCAACGCGAACAGGGTCTTGGTCCGCTCCACGCCTGGCGCGTTGACAATCTGATTCGTGATGAGGTTGCCGAGGGACTCGTTGTCCGGCACGCGGATGATGGCCACCATGTCATATTCGCCGGCCACAACGTGGATTTCCGTGACTCCTTGCTGCTGAAGCAGGGCCTTGACGGTTTCATGGACCTTGCGGTCCTCGACGCTGATCAATACAAAGGCTGTTACCATGGCTGCTCCCTTCTGAACCTGAACCCAAACCATTTTCCCCTAAAGGGAAGTGGCAACTGTAGACTGTAAGCCGGATTCTGTGAACCGTGTCACCACGGAACGACGACCATTCATCTAAGCGACCGATACCCAGGACTCAACTCGCTTTCGCGAACGGCACGGGCCGCGCCTCGTCCTCTATTTGGTCTTGCACCTGAAGGGGTTTGCCTTGCCCACGCAATCTCTTGCCATGGCGGTGGGCTCTTGCCCCACCTTTTCACCCTTACCTGGCCGAAGCCGGGCGGTTTGTTTTCTGTGGCACTTTCCTTACCGTGGAATATGGTCCGCGGCATCCGGCCTTTCAGCTGGACTTCCTGCCCTGCGGTGTCCGGACTTTCCTCCCCGTTTGCACGGAGCGGCCGTCCGTCTGCAGTTACCAACACAAAATGTAGCCCATCAACGCCATTTTTCCAGAAGGCTCTGCTCTCCACAAGGATAGTTTTCAATCACAAGTGGATGCAAGACGCAAGGCAGGAAGCGTGGCGAAAGGGCGGCCGCAATGTCGATGTCAATATCCTTTTGTTTCTTTTGAATTGTTGTAAATCCTTGATATAGAATATGTTAAGTAATAGTTTGCCAAAACGTGGGCCGAAGGCCGCGTCAATAGCGGATTTGGATTTCAGGCCAAAGGATTTGGAGAGGCTCCTGTTCGGCGGGGGCGTCTGTGGAATAGACCATGCGGATGACGTTCTCCCCCAGCCACAGCACGTCCGGCGGCACCGCCAGCGTGTGCATGCCCTTTTTCCACCAGTCAGGCACCGTCAGATCCGCCTCCCGTTTGGGGAGCCCGAAGGAAGACGCCGCGTCTCCGCCTTCGGCGTCGCCCACATGGGTGCCCAGAAGATGGCCGTTCAGATACACCTCCAGCTTCTCATGAGAGGTGAGGGCACGGAAGTTCAATATCAGAGACACTTTGGGCTCCAGGGACTTGCGTCTGGCGGCGGCGATGTCGTCCGCCACCCGCATCCGGGTCAGCTGGGTTTCCGTGAAGAGGCGGGAGTCTGCGGAGCGCTTCGGCTCGATGGCGGTCAAGGGGAGGAAGGGGCCCGCAAAATAGTTCTTCGGAGCGAACTCCACATTGGCGGGGTCCTTCAGTCCGTTGATGAGTTTCGCACGGGAGGCATAAAAGGAGGAGCTCGCAAAATTGAAGACCGCGCCGTCCGCTCCGGAGCGCATGAACATCAAGAGCTGCGCATAGAATTCCTCTATGGATTTGCCTCTCGCAAAGCGTTTGATACCATCGGGATGGGGATCACGATTGAAGATGCGGAGGCTTTGGTCCAAGCCGCCGTAGATTTTGCAGCCGCCCTTTTTGCGTTTCCGCAGGAAGGGCTCTACCCGCACGTCAAACTCGTAGCGGTTCTCATTGATGGGGACGGCGGTGGGCACGAGCACGTCCACGAGCCCCTCGTCCAACCAAGTCTGCCAATCCAGTCCGTACTTGTCCAGATGTTGCGATGGGATAGCCACTTGCAACGCAATGCGTTTGCCCTGCTTTTCACCTTCTTCATCAAGCATTTTGCGGACATCTCGTATGAAGCCGTTCATGATCTCCGGATCCGGTTTCGTGAAGAAAGGCGGATAGACGGCCAAATCCACGTCCACGCCGTCCACGCCGGAAGCGGCCAGTTCCCGCAGGATGGCCAGTTTGAAATCACGAACCTCTTTGAAGGAGAAGTCCAGGTTGGCGTTGCCTTTGATGCGATACTCCGGATGCCGCTTGTTCAGCTCGCCCACGAAGCCGACCCACATCCACGAATCGGAGTCCACTGGCCCGTATTCATGGTTCATCTCCAAGCGACTGAAGAGTTTAAGTCCATGTTTATGAGCCAGTTCCGCCATCATGGCCATGGGGTCAATGCCTTGGCTGATGTAATGGTGCATGGTTTTATGAATATTCCAATCCCCTGGCCGGAACTTCTCTTTCCATTCTTCTTCGGTGACAGCGTAGCCAAACAGCTCTCCCGCTTGGGTTCGATGGGTAAAGGTGCTTCCGGGGCCCGTGCCCCAAATCACATAGTCCATGGCACCGCCGTCGAAGGGGCTGATATGCCGTCTCTCGATTTCCTCCGAAGACACGTTGGCGGGCATTTCATACCATGGTGAGAAGCCGTCGGTTCTCCAAGCAAGCTCTAACTTGTTCAATGGCAATGGTTTCCAGAAATAGTCCTCCAGATGGCTCTCCCCCAGCCCGAAGATTTCCGTGATTAGGGCGCCGTAGACGGCGTTGACCACATACAGGCCGGCGGACACGCTCAGCGCCTCGGACACCGTGCCGTAGCGGTAGCGGGCCGCGTCCGCCAGTGAATAGTATTCGAAGCCGTTGATTTCCTGCGGCGCGAAGAACTTCTCGCGGCAGCGCTGGGCCCGCACCTCCCACGTGTAGATGCCGCCAATGTCCGCCTTGACGGTCTCCGGCTGATTCAAGGTCAGGGCGGGGTTCTGCATCAGCTCCCAGAGGGAGGCCATGCGGCCATCCTCCTTAAGGAAATAGATTCCGAAGCGGGGGTCGCAGTAGCCCCAGTGGCCGTCCGTGAAGGCCTCCGCCGTGATGTGTCCGCCGATGTCGTGCATGACGATTCGGGCGGGGATTCCGGCCACCTCGCAGAGGGCGGTGAAGAGGCGGCCAAGGGTCTCGCAGAGGTCCTCCCCCTTGTCGATGAGCATTTCCTCCGTGCCGCCGTAGAACCAGTCCCTGTGGCCGGGGCCGGGGAGGTGTTTCTTCTTCAGGTCGCGGCAGAAGCGCATGATGGCGAGGGCCTTCTCCTGCTCGGAGTCCTTTCCCGCCGTCAGCTCCGCCACAATCCCCTCCAGACGGGGGTGGCTGCCCTTCGCATAGCGGGGCGCGGGGACGCATTCCTTTCCGTAGAGGAACGCCTGCGTCTGGGGGGTCAGGATGACCTGCTCTCGCCGGAGCTGGAACTCCACGTTGTCTCCGTAGTTTACCCCAAGTTGCTCATGGTTGCAGACATATGCCTTTTTGCGCAGGTCGCCGACAATGTGGGCGACCGCCGCCATGCCGCGGTAGCTCTCCAGCTGCTCCAGACTGGTGACCACATCCCCCTCGAAGTAGGCTGTGGCGGCCATGCACAGGCAGGAAATGCAACTATTGAATGCAAACTGAAAGATTTGGAATCGACTCATGAAAAAGTCTCCTGCGTTTTCGGTGGACGTTGTGGCACTTGCTCTTCTGAAGGCTTTGACGCCGCGGAGCCGTGATGTTGTCTTTACAAGAATATATTGCCATATTGTCGTTTGTCTCATGAAGACGGCTCATCTTGGTGGCTCTTCCGGTCTCATGGGGACGCAGAACGCGAAAAGTGAAAGGGGAAAAGAGAAAAGGAAACCATATCAATTGGCAAGGGAATGCTTTTCATTTTCAGTCAACATGGCTATATTTAGAACGTGTGTTTCATTCCGTATCCATTCATCGGTTACCAACTGAAGGCCAACCATGCAAGACCTTTCCATCCTTCCTGTCGGCGACGCTCCTAAAGCATTGGCGCTGCCCCACTTCCCCACTCTCCATCAGGCCGTCGTCTGGCGGAACTGGAATCTGGTGTCTCCCGAACGGCTGGCCCTTGTTTTGGGCACGACCCCGCAGAACATCCTTTCCTGCGGCGCCGCCATGGGGCTGAAACAGGACGACCGTTGTCTGAAACGGTGGATGGAGCGCGGCTTCCAGACCATCATCCGCCGCAATTGGGAGCTGCTCGACTATGAACAGCTGCTGCAGCTACTGGACTGGACGCCCGAACAGCTGGCCTTTACGCTTAAAGAGGATGATTTCCTCTACCATAAATTGGGTCTCCACAAGCCGTCATGCCCCCATGTGGCCTATCGGGAGCTCACGCCGCAGGAGGTGGACCAAACCCGTCGTATTCGCGAGACCGTGGAGGGCATTCTGTCCGGCCTGACACCCCCAAAGGAGCTGCCCTTCCAGTTTTTGGAAAACTATGGCCACATGGAGGCCTTCCCCAAAGACGGTCGCGCTGGCGATTTCTCCTTTACCTTTATCTACTCTTATAGTGCGCTCTACGGCGACGCCCTCATGGACGATGAGTTGGCCTCCTACCCCGAGAGCCTCTTCAAAGACTATGAGGCCAGCGGTGTGGGTGGCGTCTGGCTGCAGGGCATTCTCTACAAGCTGGTGCCTTGGCTGGGGGAGGATCTGCCCCTTTCCGACGGATGGCAGAAGCGGCTCCGCAACCTGAAGAAGCTTTCCGAACGGGCGGGCAAATACCACATCAAGCTGTACCTCTATTTGAATGAACCCCGCTCCATGCCGCCATGGTTCTTCGAGACCCATCCGGACTGGAAAGGGGTGGCTGGTCCGGAGAACGACTTTGCCGTCTGCACCAGTGCCCCCGGAGTTCTGGAGGCCCTTTCCAACGGCATTGAGCGGCTGGCGCGGGAAGTGCCGAATTTGGGCGGCATTTTCAACATCACCCAAAGCGAGAACCTCACTCACTGCCGTTCGCGGGGGAACTGCTGTCCACGCTGTGAAAGCCATACGGCGGCGGAGCTCATCATCGGCGTCAACCGCGCCTTCCATGAGGGGCTGCGGCGAGCGGGAACAGGCACGGCCCTCATCGCGTACAGCTGGGCATGGGACGCGCTATGGCAGGAGGAAATCATCGCCAATCTGGGGGACGGCGTGGCGGTCATGGCCGTCAGCGAAAACCGCCTTCCCACCAATGTCCACGGCTATTGCAGCTATGTTGCGGACTACACCATCTCCAAAGTCGGCCCCAGCGACGACAGCCGCCACGTGTGGGAGCTGGCCCGTGCCCATCATCATCCCTGCGTGGCCAAAATTCAGACCAATGTCAGCTGGGAGCTTTCTCCCATCCCGTACATTCCCGTGCCCGATTTGGTGGAACGCCATCTGAACCGGCTGCGGGAGTGCGGCGTGGACGGGCTGATGCTTGGCTGGACCCATGGCGGCGCCCCCGGCGGCAATCTGCCGCTGCTCAACTGCTCCAGAGCAACGCTGGCCCGCTTCCTCTTTGGGGAAGCCTGTGCGCCAACGGTACTTAAGGCATGGACCATCTTCTCCGACTCCTTCGAGAAGGACTTCCCCATCCACTACACGAGCACCCTCTATTGTGCGCCGCAGAATTTTGGCCCCATGTCCCTCTTGTATCCGCAGCCCACGGGACGCCACGCCACCATGATCGGCTTCCCCTTCGACGATTTGGACGGATGGCGCGGCGGCGTTCCAAAGGACATCATGCAGGCCTGCTTCACGCGGCTTGGCGACCAGTGGCGGCAGGGTGTGGAGCTCCTCCGCGGCATGCCACGGCCCGACGGTGCGCGGGAGCAGGCCAATCTGGAGGAGCTGATCACCATCGCCGACGCATGCCGCTGCCACTTCCAAAGCGCCGCCAACCAAATCGATTTTGTCCTTGCCCGAGAGCAGGGGCGGATTGAGGCGGCCGTCATCGCCAAGGAGCGGGAGGAGGCCCTTTGCCTT
This sequence comes from Lentisphaeria bacterium, assembly GCA_016288215.1. Classification (GTDB taxonomy): domain Bacteria; phylum Verrucomicrobiota; class Lentisphaeria; order Oligosphaerales; family Oligosphaeraceae; genus Tb-RUG-64. The sequence goes on from JAEEYQ010000017.1 coordinate 65,630, forward strand.
TTGAAGCTGTTGCGAAAGGACTCCCGTTTGGGCTATGAGGCCAGTAACCACTATTATTATGTGGAAAACGACTTGCTGGAGAAGGTGCTGAATTGCGACCAGCTTCTTCATGATTTATAACTCATTTATTATAAATAACTTATATAAATAATGCTGCTAAAGGTCATCACCGTGGGAAAGCTCAAGGACCGTGCCCTCCAGGCTCGTTGCGCCGAATACGCGAAATGGATTGGAGGCTATGGCAAAATCGAGCTGCGGGAACTGCCGGACAGCGATGTGGAAAAGGAGGGCGCCGCCATCCTCAAAGAGCTGGAAAAGGACCGAAATGCTTGCGTGGTCGTGCTTTCCGAAGAGGGAAAGGAGTTCTCCAGCGTCGGCTTCGCCGATATGGTGGGGAGAACTGACCGAAAGCTGGTCTTCGTCATTGGCGGGCCGCTGGGTCTGTCTCCCGCCGTCAAGCAGAAGGCGGATCTGCTATGGTCCCTTTCGCGGCTCACGTTCACCCATGAGCTGGCGCGGCTTCTGCTCATGGAACAGCTTTTCCGCGCGGTGAACATCCTCAACGGCGGCCATTATCACAACCCCTGAATGAAATTAGAAATAGTTAGCGATTAGAAGTTATAAGTGGTTGATTATTAGGAGTTTTTCTAGAGCCTCTAGAGCCTCTAGAGCTAGACTCTTCAATGTTCTGAAGCATGCATTCTCGCAAGTTGCCGACATTGCATTATGTTAAGGATAAGCATTTGGCATCATGGAGCAAGGAGATCGCGTCATGACACAACCCATCTTAATCGATTCAGCGTCTTTCTCGAAGTTTCGGAAGAAAGGCTGCGTCTATGTGGACAAGACCGCCTATCTCCATCGGCTGATCTCCGCGGCCAACTCCTGCTTCTTTCTGGCGCGGCCGCGGCGTTTCGGCAAGTCCCTGATGCTCTCCACGTTGAAGGCTATTTTTCAAGGGAAACGGGAGCTCTTTCAGGGTTTGGCCATCGACAAGACGGATTGGACATGGGAGAAATATCCTGTATTGCACTTTGACTTCAGCTTTGCGTCCTCCGCCACGTCAGCAGAGGAATTTGCTCATAATTTCCCCCATACCATCAAGTCTGCAATTGTCGAGACTGGAGGAACTTACAAATCTGATGACACGCCAGAGGCCAATTTCGGACGGACCATCGACGAGCTGTCCATGGCGCACAAGGACAGGGCTGACAAAACAGACGAGGCAGACAGCGACAAAGGCGTCGTCATTCTCATTGACGAATACGACGACCCCGTGGCGCGGCTGCTGCACAAGCCCGACGAGGCGGAGAAAGTCCGCGAGAAGCTGGCCTCCTTCTATGGCCAGATGAAAGGCCGCACGGACAAAATCCGCTTTCTGATGATCACTGGCGTCTCCAAGTTCACCAAAATGTCGGTCTTCTCCGCCCTCTCCAACCTCGTTGACCTCTCCTTCCGCGACGATGTCGCCACCATGTTGGGCTACACGGAAGAGGAGCTGGACGCCTACTTCGGCGAGCACATGAGAGCCCATGCGGAGAAGATGGGGCTGGACGACGGCACCTACCGCGCGGAGCTCAAGCGGTGGTTCAACGGCTATCGCTTCGGGAGGCAGAACCCCGCCACCGTCTACAATCCGGTCTCCATCGGCAACAATCTTGAGTCTCCGGAGAACTTCTTCCAGCCCTGCTGGGCCGACACCGGCAAGGCCTCCATGCTGATGAATTTCCTCAAGCGGGGCGAATTCCTCTCCCATGACTTGGACACGGAGATGAAAGTGCTGGAGCAGGCCTTCGACGTGACGAATATCCACGAGCTGCGCACCATTCCCATGCTCTTCCAGACCGGCTATCTGACCATCGGCGATTTTGATTCTGCGAGCCGACTGTTCACCCTGCGCGTGCCAGATGAGGAGGTGCGGGAGGATCTCGCCTCCCTGACGGCCTCCGTCATGGCGCAGCAGGACGTTGGATGGGTCGCCACTTTGGGCGGACTGCTGCTGGGCGGCGAATGGGACAAGTTCCTCACGGGGCTCAAGTCGCTGTATGCGGGGCTGCCCTACGGCTCCACGGAGGCCGCCGTCCATGAATGTTCTTTTGAGCGTGTGCTGATGACTTTTCTGCGCGCCCAGGGGGTGCAATGCACCGCGGAGGACCGGCAGGCCAGCGGGCAGGCGGACGTGGTCGCCACCCATCCCTGCGGCGTCTACATCTTCGAGCTCAAGGTGGACGAAAGCGCGGAGGCCGCCCTTGCGCAGGTGAAGCAAAAGGGCTACGATGCCCCCTACCGTGCGGCGGACCGCCCCGTCTGGGCCATCGGCTTGAACTTCGATCGGCAGACGCGGCAGCTCATGGATGCCAAATTCGAGAGGCTTTGAAGAGGTATCTATTCAGAACCCCATTAAAGTCACAACATACACGGAATAAACAGAAAAGACAAATAAAATCACTCAAGCCCTTCAGTGTCCTTCTCTATGTTCTGTGGACACATTCTGAAGAGGCGTATTTCATAACTCATTATATTCCAACAAGATAGGAGATAACAATGGCAAAGAGAATTGGGCGAGCGTGGATTTTGGGATTGTGGGTGGCATGCCATCTGACATTGATTGGACAAGAGGCGGCGGAGCCAAAGAAGCTTCCGGATCCAGGCATTCGGCTGACGGCCAGAACGACGCCGCTTCCGACGGAGGTGAAAAGGCAGGGGCCCGCCTATCGGTTCATCTTCTTGGGGGATGTGCATTTTGACGCCCCTCCGGAAGTCTATCACGCCAATTTCAAGATAGCCGATGAGAAGCAGATGGCCACCCGCAAGAAGGAGTTCAAGCGCAACATGGAGATGTGGAAGGATCGGCTGCCTCGGCTGCTAAAGGCGGCGGCGGGAACCCTCACGCCGGAGACGGCCTTTGTCATTCAGGCCGGCGACCTGGTTCAGGGAGACTGCGGTTCGGAGGCCGTGCATGAAACCATGGTGCGTGACGCCCTCGCCGTCATGAAAAAGACCTTCGGGACTGTTCCGTTCCTCACCACCACCGGCAACCATGACATTCGGGGCGAGGGCGCCGCGGCGGCGTACCGCCGCGTGATCACCGCATGGCACAGCGCGGAATTGAAGCAGCAGATTTCCTCGACAAACTTTTACTTCATGAAGGACAATGACTTATATATCTTCATCGATTTCAACAACCTTGACAAGGCCATGGTTCGGGAGGCCTTCGCCACCCACGGAGACGCCCGCTACAAATTCGTCTTCTCCCATGGCTGCCTGATGTCCGCCGACGTGAAGAACTACGCCTGGCGGCTGTTCTCCAAACCGGAGAGCTACAAGGAGATGATTCCCCTCTTCATGAAGAACGAGGCCATGGTCTTCAGCGGGCACATCCACAAATTGGCCATGATGGATTTCGCCACGGACGAGGGGCGGGTGACCGAACTGGTCTGCAACAGTGTCTGGAACAACCCTAACCAGAAGGAGTTAGCTATAATTGGCGACAAGCCGGAGGACTACGGAAAGCGGATGCGGGACACCTACAAGGTCCCTGCGGGCATCGCGTTTCAGGACGCCGTCCGCGGGGCGCTGCGGGAATACACCTTCGCGTCGGGAGCGGGCTTTTTCACCATTGACGTCAGCAATGAAGGGGTCAAGGCCACCTATTATGGAGGGGACAGCAGCACGCCCTCACGAGAATTCACCCTGCGATAATGGGCGGCGGCATTGCAGAATGCCGTAAGCGGACATATATTATAAGGTTGTGACAATGCTGTCCGCCATGGGTTTGACGGCCCTCCACAGGAGGCCGTTTCGGGAGCCTAGAGGGAGGGCGGCAGGTTGCGACGGCTGTCAACGAGATTTATAACTCATTGATAGTCAATGATATATGAAAGTTTAGAAGAAAGGACCCATTATGCTGGCTTCCGAACTGCGCCGGAAATACATCGAATTCTTCAAGCGGTATGGCCATGCGGAGATCAAGAGCGCCCCTCTGGTTCCGGAGAACGACCCCACCTGTCTGTTCACCACGGCGGGCATGCATCCGCTGGTGCCCTATCTGCTCGGCGAGAAGCACCCGGCGGGCAAACGGCTGACCGATGTGCAGAAGTGCCTGCGCACGGGAGACATCGATGAAGTGGGCGACCCCTTCCATCTCACCTTCTTCGAGATGTTGGGCAACTGGTCTCTGGGCGACTATTTCAAAGAGGAGGCCATCGCCATGAGCTATGAGTTCCTCACGAAAGAACTGGGCTTCAAGCCGGAGCAGATCAAGGTGACCTGCTTCGAGGGGGACGAGAACGCCCCGCGGGACACGCAGGCGGCGGAAATCTGGATGCGCCACGGCATTCCCGAAAAGAACATCTGCTTTTTGGGCAAGGAGGACAACTGGTGGGGTCCCGCCGGCGAGACTGGCCCCTGCGGCCCCGACACGGAGATGTTCGTGCCGCTGGACCGCCCCGACTGCGGCCCCAACTGCGGCCCCAGCTGCGGTTGCGGAAAGTGGGTCGAGATCTGGAACAACGTCTTCATGCAGTACAACAAGACGGCGGAGGGCAAATTCATCCCGCTGGAGAAGCCGAATGTGGACACGGGCATGGGCGTGGAGCGGGTCACCGCCTTCATGCAGGGCGTCAGCAGCGCCTATGAGACGGAGCTGTTCCGCGGCATCTTCGCGAAAATCCAGGAGCTGGCCAACAATCCGGAGGCGAACAGCGGCAACCGCAGCGCCCGCATCGTGGCGGAGCACATGCGCGCGGCCACCTTCCTCATCGCGGACGGCGTCAAGCCGAGCAACGTGGATCAGGGCTATGTGCTGCGCCGTCTCATCCGCCGCGCCGTCCGCGAGGCCCGCAAGCTGGGCATCACGGACATGTTCACGGCCAAGATCGCGGATGTGGTCATTGCCGAATACCGCGAGTTCTATCCAGAGCTGGCCGCCAACGCGGACGTCATCCGCGAGGAGCTTTGCCGCGAGGAGGATCAGTTCGCGAAGACGCTGGAGAATGGAACCCGCGAATTCGCCAAGCTCATCGAGAAGTTCCCGCCCCAGCTGGAGAACAAGGTCATCAGCGGACGGAAGGCCTTCAGCCTCTATGAGACCTACGGCTTCCCGCTGGAGCTGACGCAGGAGATGGCGGCGGAGCGCGGCTTCAAAGTGGACGAAAAGGGCTTCCAGGAGGAGTATGCAAAGCATCAGGAGCAGTCCCGCGCAGGTGCCATGCAGAAGTTCAAAGGCGGTCTGGCGGACCATTCCGAGAAGACGGCCGCCCTCCACACGGCGACCCACCTTCTCCACAAGGCGCTGCGGGTGGTGCTCAACTATGATGCCGCCCAGTCCGGCTCCAACATCACGGCGGAGCGCCTGCGCTTCGACTTCACCTACGACCAGAAGATGACGCCGGAGCAGATCGCGCAGGTGGAAGCCCTTGTCAATGAACAAATTAAGCGGGATTTACCCGTGGTCTGCGAAGAGGTGTCCCTAGAGGAGGCCAAACGGCGGGGCGCCATCGGCCTCTTCGAGTCCAAATATGGCGAGAAGGTGAAATTGTACACCATCGGCGACTTCTCCATGGAAATCTGCGGTGGCCCCCATGCGACCCACACGGGCGCGTTGGGCCATTTCCGCATCGTCAAGGAGGAGAGCTCCAGCCGTGGCGTCCGCCGCATCAAGGCGGTCCTCGAATAGGCGTTTTAATTCTAACTCATTGCGATACAATAACTTACAAACGAAAAAGGGTGTTCTATGCAGATTCCATTGAACATTGATTTGAAGGGAAAGACCGCCGTGGTGACTGGCGGTGGCGGCATCCTGTGCAGCGTCATGTCGGAGGCATTGGCCGCCTGCGGCGCCAAAGTCGCCATTCTGGATTTGCGGAAAGAGGCCGCGGAGGCCGTCGCCGCCCGCATCGTGGCGGATGGCGGAACCGCTATGGGCTTGTCCTGCAACGTGTTGGAGCGGGAGAGCCTGGAGGCGGCGGAGAAGCAGGTCGTGGCCGCGTTCGGCCCCTGCGACATTCTCATCAACGGCGCTGGCGGCAACAATCCCAAAGGCACCACCTCCAACGAGACCATGTCCAAGGCCGACCTGGCCAACCAGGACCCCGCCGTGAAGACCTTCTTCGATTTGGACCCCAAAGGGGTGGAGTTCGTCTTCAGCCTGAATTTCCTGGGCACCTTGCTGCCGACCCAGGTCTTCTCCCGCCGGATGGCGGAGGGCGGCCACGGCGTCATCATCAACATCTCCTCCATGAACGCCTTCCGTCCGCTGACCAAGATTCCCGCCTACAGCGCCGCGAAGGCCGCCGTCAGCAACTTCACGCAGTGGCTGGCGGTCCACATGGCGCCCATGGGCATCCGCGTCAATGCCATCGCCCCTGGCTTTTTCCTGACCGACCAGAACCGCAGTCTGCTGACGACGCCCGACGGCGGACTGACGCCCCGTTCTCATAAGATCCTCAGCCACACACCTATGGGACGTTTCGGCGAACCCTCCGACCTGCTGGGCACCCTGCTTTGGCTGACCGACGACAAGGCCGCCGGCTTCATCACCGGCACCGTCATTCCCATTGACGGCGGCTTCGCCGCCTATTCAGGTGTCTGATTCATGACTGAGCCGCTCTTGTCCATCGACTCCCTGCAGGTGTGGTTTCCCCTGCGCCACGGAATCCTGAACCGGGTCCGTGGCTATGTCCGCGCCGTGGACGGCGTGTCAATGGACATCGCCGCCGGCGAGACGGTGGGGCTCGTGGGGGAGTCTGGCTGCGGGAAGACCACGTTGGGGCGGGCCGTGCTGGGTCTGGAGAAGATCCATTCGGGCACGGTTCGCTACAATGGACGGGATCTGGCCACGTTCAAAGGCGCGGAGAAGCTGCAGTGGCGGCGCCGCTGCCAGATGATCTTTCAGGATCCCTTCGCGTCTTTGAATCCGCGGATGACGGCCATGGAGCTGGTCTCCGAAGGGCTTGCGCAGCATGGACTTCTCAAAGGAGTCAGCCGCGAGGAGGCGGCCATCGAGCTGATGGGAGAAGTGGGGCTGGACGCGGAAAGCCGTCTGCGCTATCCCCACGAGTTCTCCGGCGGCCAGCGGCAGCGCATCAGCATCGCGAGGGCATTGTCGCTGAAGCCGGAGTTCATCGTGTGCGACGAGCCGGTCAGCGCATTGGACGTGTCCGTGCAGGCGCAGGTGATCAATCTCCTCATTGAGCTGCGGGAACGGCATCGCCTTTCTTACTTGTTCATTTCCCACGACTTAGGCGTGGTTCGGCATATCGCGGAGCGGGTGGCGGTCATGTATCTCGGGCGGCTGGTGGAGTGCGGCGGCTGCGCGGAGGTCATGGAGGCTCCCAAACACCCCTACACCCGTGCCCTGCTTTCCGCCGTCCCGAGGCCGGGCCGCACAAGCGGCAAGCGGGAGCTGCTGTCAGGGGACTTGCCTTCGCCGACGGCTCCGCCCTCCGGCTGCCCCTTCCATCCGCGCTGCCCCATGGCGCGGCCGGAGTGCGCCCGTGAGGCGCCGCCGTGGCGGGAGACAAAGGGCCATGGGGTGGCTTGCCATCTCAATGGCGGCTGACTCGCCGCTGGCTGCCACCGTCGCGGCTTTTGCAAAACGCGCGGCGGCGGTGGCCGTTGACTCAATCTATTGCGTTGAAACAAAGGAACTTCGGATGACAAAGCGAAAATTTGTCTGGATTGGCGTGGTGGCTCTGCTCGGCGCCGCCCTTTGGGGCCTGTGGACTTTGGGACGCCTGCCGGAATGCAAGAACCATGCGGGCATGGACATCCGGCCCGTTGTGGAGGCCGCCGCCAGGCAGAACGGCCTGTCTCCCGCTTTGGTCATGGCGGTGATTTGGAAGGAGAGCCGCATGAAGTCCAACTGCGTGGGCAAGGCCGGCGAACTCGGCCTAATGCAGGTGATGCCCATCGCGGCGGAGGAATGGCGGCGGGTCCATCCAGGGCAAAAGGTTGACAGCAGAACCTTGCGGGAGCCGGAGGACAATGTGAAAATCGGCTGTTGGTATCTGGCGTGGTGCGGCGCCCATTGGAAAAAGCGCTCCTGCCCCGAAATCCTCCAGCTGGCGGAATACAATGCAGGATATGGACATGTGAAAAAATGGATTCCGAAGGATCCGACAAAGCCCGTCACTTTGGACATGCTGCCGGAATCCGTCCAAAGCTATGTCACGCAAGTTCTTGAGCAAAAAGTCCATTTCGAGAAGCTCATGGCTGAAACCGCCCAGTCCGATGAGTGGCTGCTGAAAAACTGATATCAAAACATTTCAAAATATGAAAGAATTGAATTCATTTCTGCCGGAGAACTTTGGAAAGGGGCCGGAGAATTCGCTGCCCCCTCTGCCGGAGGAGCCCGATGTGGATTTCCATGCCTTCTGGTATGGAAACGACAGTGATTTCGCCGCGAAGGCCCTGAAGCCGGCGGATGCCGCCATGGCCTCGCTGGTGACGCTTTTGGAGGACAAAGACGAGAGAATCGCCTCGTCTGCCTTATTGGAACTCCTTAAATATGAAGGACTTGACGATGTTGTCGCATTGAATCAGGATGCGGACGGGCCGGAGTTGCGGCGGCATATCCACCAGCTTGCCGTCATTTTGGAGCATCGTCGCATCCGCCGCATTTTTCTGAAGGAGTATCGACGGAACACCCTGCTGCCGTGGAACGCCCTTCTGGCCATTCATGTGCTGATGGACACCCGCCGTTCCATGCACTCTCTGGAGGAGCAGGTTCGGATGAGCCTTCCCGAAGAGGCGCCGCCCACACCCAGTCAGACCAGCGACATCATCGAGCTGATGCGCTACACGGGCCTCAACGCCGTGGGCGACGAAGATTTCATCGCGGAGCATTTCATGATTGGAGAGGCGTTGGAACAGCAGCTCGCGGCCACCATCGTGTTGGCCATCTTCGCGCAGCATTTGGGCTTCAAACTGGGCTGGATGTCCCAAATCTGCATGCACAATGGCCATTTCTGCCTGCTGGACCCCGACCACAACCGAATCGACATTATGGAGGAGTGGAAAGTGGAGACCGACAAAGGGCAGGAGATGTACCATGTCTGCACCCACCGCGAGGTCATTTGCTCGCTGCTCTCCTATCTGCTGTCCTCCGCCATGCTCAACAGCAACCTCTACGACCAAAACATCGTTGGGTCCCTGCTGGCGGACATCGAAGGCATCGGCAAGAGCGCCATCCTCTATCCGCAGGGTTCCTATCGGCTTCCTGTCTGAATGCGCTATACAATATATATTATATATGGTATAAGAGCCCACCAGCGGAGGACTCCTTCACGTGGACAAACTGGCTTTGAAGGACTAAATGCACGAGACTAGAGACAGGAATGCGGAAGCATCTTGCGTTTCATATTCAACATATTGAACAACAATCACATATGAAAATACATATCTCAACAGGGAAAGGCGAGAACCATGGCCAACTACTATGACGACAATTCGGAACTGCGTTTCCATCTGACAAATTTGGGTCTGGAGAAGGCGGTCGCCCTTCGGGAGAGGAACTACGCCCAGGCGGCGACTTGCCCCAATGCTCCGTCGGATTTTGCGGCGGCCATGGGGGCCTATGAAGAGAAGCTGCGGGCTCTGGGCGCCCTTTGCGGCGGCCCCATCACGGAGCGGGCCGTCGAAGTGGATCAGGTGGGCGCCCAATTCAAGGACGGCAAGGTGATTCTCGCCCCTGGCACGGTGGAGAATCTGGAGGACATCCGCAAGCTTGGCCTGTGCGGCGTCACCCTCCCCAGAGAATATGGCGGCCTGAATTTCCCTGTCACCGTCTACAGCATGATGACGGAAATGGTCTCCCGCGCCGACGCCAGTCTGCAGAATCTCTTTGGCCTCCAGTCCATTGCGCAGACCATCTGCAATTTTGGCTCGGAGGAGCAGAAGGCTCGCTTTCTGCCTGGCTTCGCCACGGGAGAGAACGATGGCGCCATGGCGTTGACGGAGCCTGACGCGGGCAGCGATCTGCAGTCCGCCCAGCTGTCGGCCCGTTATGACGAAGCCCGCGGCGTCTGGCTGTTGAACGGCATCAAACATTTCATCACCAACGGCTGTTCCAAGGTCATTTTGGTGCTGGCCCGTTCGGAGGAGGGGTCGAAGGACGGCCGCGGTCTGTCCATGTTCATTGCGGAGCGCTGTCCCCAAATTCGTATCCATCGCATTGAGAACAAGATGGGCATCCACGGCTCCCCCACCTGCGAGCTGCATTTCGAGGACGCCCCCGCCCAGCTGGTCGGCCAGCGCCGCCGCGGGCTCACCCGCTATGTCATGTCTTTGATGAACGGCGCCCGCATGGCCATCAGTTCGCAGGCTGTCGGTCTGGCGGAGGCCGCCCGCCGCACCGCATGGGAGTACACCTCCAAACGGATCCAGTTCGGAAAGCCCCTCTGCGAGATTCCGGCCGTCAACGAGATGCTGACGCGAATGGACGCCCTGACCGTGGCCGGCCGGACCCTGCTCTATGAAGCCTGCAAATATGTGGATTTGCGGGATGCCTGCAACGCCGCTGTGGAGAACGGCGACGACACGCTGCGGGAGGAGGCAAAGGAACTCGGCCATCTGACGGACCTGCTCACGCCCATGACCAAGGCCTTCAACACGGAAATGGCCAACAAGGTCGCCTATGACGGCATTCAGTGCCACGGCGGCAAAGGCTACATGCGGGAGCACAACGCGGAGCGCTACTACCGCGACGCCCGCATCATGAACATCTATGAAGGCACGACCCAGATGCAGTTCGTGGCCGCGAAGGGCGGCATCGTCAAACGGGTCCTCAAGCCCCTTCTGGACGAATTGGAGGCCCTGCCGTTCACGGGAGAGGCCGCCGAACTGGCCCGCCGCGTGGCGAAGGCCCGCCAGTGCAGCGACGAGACCATCGCCGCGGAACTGGCCAACAACGCCTCAGAAGGCCGACTGGACTTCATCGGCAGCCATCTTGTCCGCATGGAAACCTTGGTCTTCGTCTCCTATCTGCTGCTGCGGGACACCTTGAAGGATTCCGCCCGTCTGCCGCTCGCCAAACGCTTCATCTGGGAGTTCCTGCCCGAGGTGGCTTATCAGGCGGAATTGGTAAAGACCTGGCTATAAGGGAATTAGAAATTAGGAATTAGAAATTAGGAATTAGAAATTAGGAATTAGAAATTAGGAATTAGAAATTAGGAATTAGAAATTAGAAATTAGGAATTAGAAATATAACTGTTCAGAAAGTTTTGCCAATTCTCCGTCTGAAAGATGGCCGTTGGGTAACCCCGACTTCAGTCGGGGTGTAAATGGCCTCCCATGACTATCCGTCTGGAAGACGGCGCATGTCCGTGATCATGGCTGAATTATAGTCACGGAACCTGCTTTGCGGATTGGTTCTGAAATTTTTTACAATAAAATTTGTGTGGGGTATTGCAATTTGCCCAAAAGTTTAGTATAATTATGGACGACATGGTTTAGTGGAATATCTCTTGTCGCCCCATAAAAAATGGGGGGGTATTTCAAGACCGTGGAAAAATCAAAAAAGGAAAAGAAGAAGATGAAAAAAGCGTTTACCCTCATCGAACTGTTGGTTGTGATTGCAATTATTGCAATCCTTGCAGGCATGTTGCTGCCGGCTCTGGCCAAGGCAAAGCAGAAGGCCCTCGCGGTCAACTGCCAGTCCAACCTGCGCGGCAACGGCGAAGCGGCCATCCTCTACATGGACGACTTCGGCGGCCGCTTCAACCTGTACGTGGAAAGCCACACCAGCCTGGAAGGGACCATCGGGAGAGGCGCCGACTGGGCCTCCCGCCTCATGGCCCTGGGCTACATCGAGGACATGTGCCCCATCGCCACCTGCCCCACTGTCTCCACCAAGCTGGAGATTCTCGTTTCCGGCAACTACCGCTATCTGCAGAAGGTCTACGGCACCAGCCGTTGGGAAGAGATCCAGACCAACCTCTACGAGAACATCAACTCCTACGGGCAGGTCAACCGCATGCTGCTGACCAACCAGATCAAGAACCCCAGCGCCTTCTTCTACATTGGCGACACCGCCTACAAGGACAGTAGTTCCACCCTTCCCATCTTCTATAGCGGCTCCCTGCAGGCATGGGGCTATCGCTTCAAGCTTGCCCACAATGAGCGCTGCAATATGGTGTTCGTGGATGGCCATGTGGCCGGCCTGAGCGTCAGCGACTTCCAAGAGTGCGCCAAGAAGCGCCAGATGCTCTCCAACTTTACCACGATCAGTGTCTTCACTCAGGACAACACAGCCATCACGATTCCGTTCTAATCATGGCGAATTCTGCTGACCCCCTGCGGGCCTGAAATCATCGGGCCGGTTTCCCTTGCGGAGACCGGCCCTTTTTCATGTCCTGCTAGGCGCGAAATGAGCTCATCGCGGACTTGTTGCAGGATGACGGTTTTCCCGCACCGCCTTATTCCTGTGATGGTTAAAAACTGTTCCAAGGCACCCTTGCTTTAGGGTGATTTCCGCAAATTTACATGGATGGCGAGTGGCAAAAAAGCATTGAGCCATTATTCTAAATGACAATCTAGAACTTCACATGGGGCGAGGAGCTGAACAGGTTTCTTCATTCGGCTAAATAGGAAAAATCATGTTTGAGAAAATTATGAAAATGACAGTTTGCTCTGTGGCTATCGCGGCGTTGACGGCGTCGGCTTTCAATCCCAATGAGGTGGATCGGGAGAAGATGCTGACAGGAACCAACCACTACGAGCCGATGTTCAACGACGGTTCCCGAATCATCATGCTCAAGGAATGCTCCATGACTCAGATGACGGGCATCATCGTCAAGACTCCCCATGACCAAGTCATCATCTTTGACGGTGGCAATCTTGTGGACACCGACAATCTGATTGACTGGGTCCGACTCATCAACGGCGGCAAGGTTTCGGCATGGTTCCTCACTCATCCCCACAATGACCACTATGGCGTGCTGCAGAAGATTCTGACAGAAAAGCCTGACGCTTTGGAGATTCCGTTCGTCGCCCACGATTTTCCGCCCATGGAATGGTGCGAAGGCTCCAGTGACAAAGAGCTTCTGGAAATCCAGCCGATTCTGGACAAGAGCGGCATTCGGCAGGTGCGGATAACCAAAGGAATGAAATGGACTTACGATGGTGTGACCGTGACCGCCCTCAACCAGTTCATTTCCGAGCCCAAACGCTCGATCAACGATGTCAGCATCGTTTTCAAGGTGGAGCTTGGGGGGAAGACCTTCATGGTGACGGGGGATGTCCATGAAATCACCTCCGACCGTCTCATAGAGGAATATGGAGATGCTCTGAAATGCGACATCGTCCAGGTTTCGCATCATGGCCAAAACGGCGCCCCGAAGCGTTTCTATGAAAAGGTCAATCCTGAAATGGCGTTGTGGCCGACCCCCTATTGGCTTTGGGAGAACTCCACCGACGGCAAGCATCTGGGGAATTTCATCTACAAGACCAATTACACCAAATGCTGGTTTCAGGAAATCGGCTGCAAGCGCCACTATATTACGATGGGACATGATGTGGTCATTGAATAACATGCTTGAATATAGGAACTTACACGGTTTGTGAAGAAGTGGATGAAACAGTCGGTCCGAAGCGATGACGAACTCAGGGGCGACATCCATGGACTGTGGAGAAGCGGTTTGGCGGTTCCTTCTGACTTCATCAATAATGGATAAAAGGGGAAGGCAATGACTCATGCACAATTGGCGATAAAGGGTGGAAGCAAGGCGGTTACGGAACTGCCGGCGCGTTTTCACTTTGGCAAGGAGGAGAAGGAGGCCATTGACGCCCTCTTTGACGAATGCATCCGAACTGGCAACGCCTCCGGCTACAATGGTCCTGAGGAAGAGGCTTTTGGCAAGGAGTTTGCCGAATACATGGGCGGCGGCTTTGCCGATGGCGTGAATTCAGGGACGAATACGGTTTATGTGTCATTGAAGGCCCTTGAGCTGCCTCCCTTTTCGGAAGTCGTCGTCGGCTGCGTGACGGATCCAGGCGGCATGATGCCAATTGCCGAACTGAACTGCATTCCAGTTCCCGCCGACACGGCTCCAGGGAGCTTCAACACAGGGCCGGAGCAGATTGAGGCCCGAATCACCGAACGCACCAGTGCCATCGTCGTTGCCCACATTGGAGGTGAGCCGGCGGACATGCCTGGCATCATGGCGGTAGCCAAAAAGCACAATCTTCCGGTCGTGGAGGATTGCGCTCAGACGCACATGGCATTTATCCATGGTCAGAAGGCGGGAAGTTTCGGCGCCATGGGGGCGTTCTCCATGATGTTTGGAAAGCACATGTGCGCTGGCGGGCAGGGCGGGGCGATCTTCACAAAGAGCGAAGAGCTGTATTGGAAAGTCCGCCGCGCCGCGGATCGCGGAAAGCCCTTCAATCTGCCTGGACACAGCAATGTCAGATATGCCATCAACTGCAACATGGATGAGTTTCATGCGGCGATAGGACGTGTCCAGCTGAAAAAGCTACCCAGTATCATTTCAAGGCGTAAAGCCTTTGTGGAGAAGATGTTAGAGCGCGGATTGGACAAGCTGCCTGGAATCTATGTGCCCCAAAAGGACCTTGCGCCAGATTTCGAGCCCTGCTATTGGTGGTGGAGGCTGCGCTTTGACGCATCGGCCATGACATGCACCCGTGATGAGTTCTGCGCCGCCCTGGCGGCGGAAGGCGCCTTGGTCACCCCCAACTACTATGCTGCCCTTCCTGCAAAAATGGAGTGGTTCGCGAACCGTGCCCATTGCCATCCGTGGAACAATCCTCTCTGCAGAAGCGATGTCCATGCAGAATATGCCACGCCAAACTGCGACAAATGCATGGCGACGGATTTCCTCTTCAGCATCTATGAAAGCTATGGAGACAGAGAGGCCGACCAGCTTATGGAGGCCTTTGCCAAGGTCAGCTCCCATTACGCGAAATAAAACGGTGTGGCGAAACCGCCGATGGGCTCTATTTCCCCAAGCCGAGGCGGGCGGCGAAGCGTTCGGGCAGGCCGGCCTCCCGAATGGCCGCCTGGGCGCCTTCAATGTCATATTCCACCCGAACCAGCTCCAGATGGCGGGTCTCCAGCTCGTAGCTGACGAAGCAGGCCCGCGGATCCATGTCCCGAGGCTGCCCCACGGAGCCCACGTTCACCATGATCTTGCGGTCAATCACTTCTGGAAGTTCCTGCGGCTGAATGTAATCCACATATGGCTGCGCTTCGTCGCCCTGATCGAATCCGATCATGGGGGAGTGGCTGTGGCCGCAGAAGGCCAGCCCCACGTCCTGATAATGGAAATTCAGGGCAAAGGTGTCTTCGGTCATGCAGTAGGTCCAGGCCTTTGGGACGAAGGAGCTGTGGCAGATGGTGAATTCCTCCGCCTCCAGAAAGCGGGGAAGCTTGGCCAGCCATCTCAATTCGGACATGGAGAGGACGCCTTGGGTCCATGCCACCACCTGCTGCACTTCCGCGCGGAGCCGCTCCACCTGGCTGCCGGGCATGCCGTAGATGGTCACGTATTCGTCATGGTTGCCCAAGACGCAGGGAATCTCCCGCTCCCGCATCAGCTGGATGCACTCCTTGGGGTTGGCGCCGTAGCCCACAATGTCCCCAAGACAGAGAATCATGTCAAAGTCATGTTGGTCGATTCTCTGCAACACGGTCTGAAGAGCTTGCAGATTGCCGTGAATATCGCTGATAAATGCAATCTTCGTCATCGCAATTTCCTGTCACGAACCTATATTAATGAACCATGTCATGCAGATGTGCACGGCATGGATATGTCGTTCCCATAAAATAGTTCGTAAAACCCGATTCACCAATCGAAACACAAGGAAAATATAGAGACATGGAGAAACAAATGCGGTGATTTTTGCCGCCGAGCTACCCTTCATGTCGTCAGGCGGGCGGTCTTCATCCGCCCAATGAAAGCGTCAGGTCATTATGCAACGGAAAACTCGCTCCCTTCTTCTGCTGCTGGGCATCTTGGTCTTTTTTCTGTTCTTCTTCTTTCTTCCAGTGTATCAGGTTGTCAAAGGGGGAGTTACAGATGGAACCGGCAAGCTGACGGCCTTCTATCTGCTGGAGGTCATCCGCAATCCCCTCTATCGCGACGGCTTGGTCAACTCCTTTCGGATCGCCATCTGCACCACCCTGCTGTCCCTGCTGCTGGCGGTTCCGCTGGCGTGGCTATCCGACCGCTATGACTTCCCCGCGAAGCGCTTTCTCAGCGGGGCGCTGCTGCTGCCGCTGATTTTGGCGCCGTTTGTGGGAGCCTTGGGCATGCAGTGCATTTTCGGCCGCTACGGTGCGCTGAACGTGCTGTTGGAGAAGCTGGGCCTCTGCGCCGCCGGAGCGGGGCCGGACTGGTTTGCGGGAGGCTTCTGGGGCGTCGTCATTTTGGAGGCCCTCCATCTTTATCCCATATTGTATCTCAATGTGGTGGCGGCATTTGCAAATGTGGATCCCATGCTGTTGGAGGCCTCGGCCGACTATGGCTGCACGGGCTTTCGGCGCTTCCGCAAAATCATCCTGCCGTTGATCATGCCAGGGGTTTTCGCAGGCGGCTCGTTGGTCTTCATCTGGGCCTTCACGGAACTGGGGACGCCGTTGATGTTCAACTACGGCCGTTGCACGGCGGTGCAGATTTTCGGCGGCATCAACGAAGTGGGCTACAACCCCATGCCCTACGCGCTAGTCGTCGTGATGATGACCCTTTCCGTTGTCATGTACGTTTTGGCCAAAGTGTGCTTTGGCGGCGGCGACTACGCCATGGTGAACAAAGCGGGGCGGGCCTCTGGTCAGATTCGGCTGAAGGGGCTTTCGGCGGCGGCGGTGGTGGCCGTGTTCGCGGCGTTGGGGCTTTTCAGCATCCTGCCCCATCTGGGGGTCTGCGGCCTGGCCTTTGGAAAGGGATGGTACCATGCGCTGCTGCCCGTGCAGGCCACGCTGGAGCATGTGCAGGCCGCGTTGGAGCACAATTTGACGGTGCCGAGCATCATCAACAGCATGCGCTACGCCCTGCTGGCCGTCCTGCTGGCCATGGTGCTGGGCATCTTCGCCGCCGTCAGCATCGTCCGCGGCAAGGGAAAATGCGCCTGGCTGCTGGACGGCATCGTCATGCTTCCCATGGCGGTGCCGGGTCTTGTGCTCGCGTTTGGGTATCTGGCTTTGGCGCAGAAAGGATGCCTCTTCCATTGCTTTGACCCTGTGGAGAACCCCACTGTCCTGCTCGTCATCGCCTACGCCGTGCGCCGGCTTCCCTACGTGGTCCGCTCCGCCGTGGCGGGGTTGCAGCAGACATCCGTCAGCTATGAGGAGGCGGCGGCCAGTCTGGGCGCAAAGCCTCTGGTCTGCTTTCGCCGCATCACCATGCCGCTCATCGCCGCCAATCTCATTGCGGGCGGCATTTTGTCCTTCAGCTTCTCAATGTTAGAAGTATCTGATTCCCTGATACTTGCGCAAAAAGCCGCCTATTTCCCCATCACCAAGGCCATCTATGAGCTGTCCTCCCTTTTGGGGCAGGGGCAGGCGCTGGCCTCTGCATTGGGGCTGTGGACCATGGTGTTTTTGGGCACGTCTCTTCTGACGGCGTCTGCGCTGTTGGGCAAGCGGCTGGGGGCGCTGTTCCGTGTCTGAACAGGAGAAACATGGGGCGGAGAAGCCTATCGCCGCGCTGGCGGGGGCGTCCATCAGCATCATCCGTCTGTCTGGAGCGAACGCGGTGGCGGCGGCGGCGACCGTCTGGCGGGGGAAGACTCCGCTGGCGGCGTGCGCCCCCCGTCGGCTCATGCTTGGGGAGCTTCAGAATCCCGCCACAGGAGCGGTCATCGATCCGGAATGTCTGGCGGTGGTCATGCCTGGCCCCCATAGTTACACGGGGGAGGATGTGGTTGAATTGCAGTGCCATGGAGGCCCTCTCACCGCCAAATTGGCCATGGAGGCGCTGCTGGCCAATGGCGCCCGCATGGCACAGCCAGGCGAATTCACCAAACGCGCCTTCCTCAACGGCAGACTAGATTTGACGCAGGCGGAAGCCGTGGCGGATTTGGTCTCCGCAACGAGCCGCTCCGCCCAACGGCTGGCCGCCGCTCATCTCCAAGGGCGGTTGGGCAAGGTGGTCGAAAATCTCTATCATGTTGTGGTAGAGATACTTGCGGAAACAGAGTCCCGGTTGGACTTTCCAGAGGAACAGCTGGATTGGCAGGATCCCGCCGCTCTGGCCGACCGATTGGCGGAGACGGAACGCCAGCTGGCCGACCTGCTTTCCACCCAACGGACAGGCGAAGTCCTCCACGATGGCATCCGGCTCATCATCGCCGGCCCCCCAAACGCAGGCAAATCCAGTCTGCTGAACCGCATGGCCGGACAGGAGCGCGCCATTGTGACGGAAATCCCTGGCACCACGAGAGATGCCATCGAAGTCATGGCGGAGGTGCGGGGCATACCCGTCCGTCTGGTGGACACCGCTGGCGTCCGTCAGGCTCAAGACGTCATTGAGCGGCTGGGCATCGGCCGCTCCAAAGACTATGTGGCGTCGGCCGACATTGTGCTGTGGCTCATCGACTGCTCACAGCCCGTCCCTCCCCAAATGCCGCCGCCAGATTGGGACATCGGCGGGAAACTGCTTTTGGTGGCCAACAAGGCGGATCTGCCTGGGGCCGTGTTGGATGTGCCCCATGCGATCACGATTTCCGTCAAGGAGGAGCTGGGACTGGAGGCGCTTTACGACGCCATTGAGGAGGCCGCCGCCCTTGGGGAGGGATGGCGGGAGTCTGCGGTGGCAGTGAATGTCCGCCAGTCGGATTTGATGCGGCAGGCTGAGGAGGCGTGTCATCAAGCCATCGGGCTGCTGTTGGCCAATGAATGGGAGCTGGCCGCCGCTGAGCTGCATGGAACCGTCCACGCCTTGGGGCAGGTCATTGGCAAGACGGCCTCCCCTGATCTGCTGGATCTAATCTTCTCCAAATTCTGCATTGGGAAGTAACCCTTTTATTATCCACAGAATACACGGAATAAACAGAAGCGTTCAGCCGCGTTCCACGGCTAAACGCGGGTTTGTTTTTTCAAATGACATAAAAGAACCGCGAACTGACGCTCTTGAGCGGCAGTTCGCATCTGTTTATTCTGTGGATAAAAAGCTGTTCTTTGTGGAACGAGAGCTAAAAAGGCCGTTGGAACGATTGCTCCATCGGCCTCATGCTGTTTAGAAACGACTATGGCTGTCGCTTATTTGGCGATGACGCGGGCCATCTCCAGAACCTTGTTGGAGTAACCCCACTCATTGTCGTACCAGGACACGACCTTCACGAAGGTGGGATCCAGGGCGATGCCGGCCTTGGCGTCGAAGATGGAGGTGCGGGCGTCGCCACGGAAATCGGTGGAGACGACGGCTTCATCCGTGTAACCCAGAATGCCCTTCAGTCCGCCGGCGCAGACGCACTTCTCGGCGGCGGCCTTCATGGCGGCGCAGATTTCATCATAGGTGGCGGCCTTCTCCAGCTCGACGGTCAGATCCACGACGGAGACGTCGGAGGTCGGAACGCGCATGGACATGCCGGTCAGCTTCTTGTTCAGAGCGGGCAGGACTTTGCCAACCGCCTTCGCGGCGCCCGTGCTGGACGGGATGATGTTCTCCAGAATGCCGCGGCCACCGCGCCAATCCTTCTTGGAGGGGCCGTCAACGGTCTTCTGGGTGGCGGTGGCGGCGTGAACCGTCGTCATCAGGCCGCGCTTGATGCCGAAGCTCTCGTGCAGAACCTTGGCGATGGGGGCCAGGCAGTTCGTGGTGCAGGACGCGTTGGAGATGATGTCCTGGCCAGCGTAGGTGTCATGGTTCACACCATAGACAAACATCGGCGTGTCGTCTTTGGACGGAGCGGACATGATGACCTTCTTGGCGCCGGCGGTGATGTGAGCCCGAGCCAGCTCGTCGGTCAGGAAGAAGCCCGTGGACTCCACGACGACTTCCGCGCCCACTTCGTTCCACTTCAGGTTCGCGGGCTCTTTCTCAGCGGTCAGGCGGATGGCCTTGCCGTTCACGATCATTTTGTTGCCTTCGACTTTCACGTCGCCAGCGAACTTGCCATGGACGGAGTCATACTTCAGCATATAGGCCAAGTATTCGGGATCCAGAAGGTCGTTGATGCCGACGATCTCAATGCTGTCAGCAAAATTCTCAAAAGCAGCGCGGAAAACCATGCGGCCAATGCGGCCAAACCCGTTGATACCAACTTTGATTGCCATCTTGAACATCTCCTCTGATTGTGAATATGACGCACTCCCGACTTCGGGAACGTATTGCCAATTAATATATATGCCCTATGGTATCTTTCAAGATGCCACGTCGTTTATTTGACAATTTCTGACAACTTCTCACGTGGTCTTCATTTGCATTTTTGAAAAGGCGAAGTATTTTAATGTTCTGTATTCAGCGCCAGCATAGCTCAGCGGTAGAGTAGGTGGCTGTTAACCACCCTGTCGCAGGTTCGATCCCTGCTGCTGGCGCCATGGAACAATCATATTGTTGCGCCAGCATAGCTCAGCGGTAGAGTAGGTGGCTGTTAACCACCCTGTCGCAGGTTCGATCCCTGCTGCTGGCGCCATTTTTTCGAAACTCTTCGCTTTTTGCGGAGAGTTTTTTGTTTTAGGACACCTCGACGGAATAGCTACATTCTGTATAGCTACTTCCTAATACCCAATGACTTCCTTCAGCGCCTGCACGGCCTCTTCCGGCTGGATTTGGGTCAGGCAAGGATGTCCTTCGATGGGACAGACCGTGGCTTGGCAGCCTTCGCAGGCGGGATGGCGAGTCAGAATCCGATGGCCGATGCCATAGGGTTCCCAAAGGCCGGGAAGTCCTCTGGCGGAGAAAATGGCAACGCAGGGTACGCCACAGGCGGCCGCCAAATGCATTAGTCCCGTGTCATTGCCAAGATAGGCACGGCAGTTTCGCAGCACCTCGGCCACCAACGGCAGCGGGCGGCCGGTCAGAATCGAGCCGGGGACCTGGGCGGCCAGATCATGGATGTCCTGCGCTTCGGCGGCGGAGCCGACGTAAACCGGATGAAGTTGCGGCAATGCCTCCAACGTGCGGCGATAATTGGCGACGGGCCATCGTTTGGACGGCATGTTGCTTCCGATGGCCACCGCCACGGGAAGGCGGCCGGTTGGAAAGCCTTTGCAGATTTCTGCCGCCTGCCGCCGCCAACGGTCATCTGAATGAGGGGGAAGGGAGCCGTCGCCGCCGTCGGGTTTAGGAGGCTCCAGGCCCAGAGGCTTCAGCAGTGACAACAATGTGTCCGCCGCCTTGGGCAGAGGCGCCAGTTGACCGTCTTCTTTTCGCACAGATTCTATAAGATCTTCTGGTGCAATGACTTGTGAACATCCCATCTGAAGGAGCCAATGGTGGAGCTTCGCCAAAAACGCGGGCTCCAGCGGCGCCGCCGGAGGCATGAGAAGGATGCCATAGTCTGCATGCCGCCGCCTCAGTCGCCGAAAAAGCCGCCAACGGCCCACTAGTCGGGCAAGGGGATTGCCGCCGAGAGGAAAGGCGTGGAAGGCGTCCACAAGTCCCCTGCCTTCAAGAACCTCCTTCGCGCCAATGGCGGTTGGCTCCTGCTGGCTGACGCATTCCACGACGCTTTTGGGAAACCGACGCTTCAGTGCATGGAGCGCAGGAAGCATGACCACGCTGTCTCCAAGCCGACAGAAGGATAGGATGAAAATGCGGGTGGCGGTCATGGCATGTCGCGGGTGATGCGGAGATCCCGCATGAGTCCGTCGTCGTCGAAGAAGACTTCCAATGTGGTGACCACGGTCATGGTGTAGCTATAGCCATGGACATCTGGATCCAACGTCAGCCGACTGCTGTTGGTTGCGGAACGGCGCACCTGACTGCGTTCCTGCCAGCGGCAGGCGAAGCCGCCATCCTTCAGCTGGACACGGTCCATGGGCTTTCCGAAGCGCTCCACCACGTCCTCATAGGCGGTGACTCCCGCCTTCATGGATTCATAAGCCGCTTGATACGTGGAACTTGTCTCATCATATGTGGCGGATTTCAGCGTTTTGCATCCATTCATCATCGCCATGGCGAGGACGGCGGCGAGAAGGACAAACGGCAACGGACGGAGGCTGCGGATGGATTTCAGCATGGTCGTCTCCTCAGTTCAAAATGTCCAGTCCGATGTCCACGGCGGGGGCGCTGTGGGTCAGGGCGCCGCAGCTGATGAAATCCAGCCCCATGCCCCGAAGGCGAGGCAGCCGCTCCAGCGTGATGTTGCCGCTGGCCTCCGTGCGGGCGCGGCCATTGACGATGCGGATGGCTTCCCGCATCTCATCGTCGCTCATGTTATCCAGCAGAATATATTCCACGTTGGCGGCGGCGGCGGCGGCCACATCCTCCAGCGTGTCCGCCTCCACTTCGATTTCCAGCCGCGGATAGGCTTGACGGCAGGCGCGGACGGCCCTTGCGATGGAGTCCGGGCCGGCGAATTTGGCCATTTCGCGGTGGTTGTCCTTGATCATGATGCGGTCATAGAGTCCGATGCGGTGGTTTTGACCACCGCCCATGGTGACGGCGTATTTCTCCAGCAAGCGCAGGCCTGGAATGGTCTTCCGTGTGTCCAACAGCTTGGTATGAGGATCGTTAAGGGCCTCCACATAGCGGTGGGTCAGGGTGGCGATCCCGCTGACGTGCTGGAGGAAATTCAGGGCAGTGCGTTCGCCGGTCAGAATGGAGCGGGCCTTTCCCGCCACGGTGGCCATGCAGGTGCCTTTGGGGCAGAAGTCACCATCCTTCACATATTCCGTCAGGACCAGATCGTTGTCCAACTCCTGAAACAGACAGCGGACCACGGGCAGGCCGGCGCAGACGCAGTCCTGCCGCGCAACGAAATTCGCCTCCGTCTCCAGGTTTTCCGGCACGACGGCGAGTGTGGTGGCGTCGCCGCTGCCCACATCCTCTGCCAGGGCCATGCGGCAAAGATTTCGTAAATAGCTTTCATTGAGCGGCATTGGAGTTTCCTTTTGGGGTTTGGGCGGGGGGCGTCGTTCGATTCGGCGCCTTGAATTGGATGATGGAGATGATGGCCAGAGCCGCCGCCAGCTGCGCGAAAACCAGCCCTGCGCCGACAGGCGGCAGCCACAGCAGCAGCACGGCGGCTCCGCCGCAGATGAAGCAGAGCAGGCAGACCAACAGGACGGCGTAGGGGCGGCTCAGGCCGATTTGGGTGAAGCGGTGGGAGATGTGGCGGTTGTCCCCCACGTAGAAGGGTTTGCCTTCCCGCAGGCGCAGAATGACGACGGTGACCGCGTCGAAAAGTGGCACGAGCAGGATGAGGAAGGGGATGAGGACGGGGGTGGGGGTGGGGGCCTCAGAAGGCACGTAAAATGTTGTCAATACGCAAGTTACAGAAATAACATAGCCCAGGAAGTGGCTCCCGCCGTCTCCCATGAAGATTTTGGCGGGGGGAACATTGTGCCACAGGAAGCCGCAGGCGGCGCCGCAGGTGACGGCGGAGAGCATGGAGACGAAGTACTGTCCACGGCAGAGGGCGATGACCAGCAGGAAGAAGGCGGCGATGGCGGCGGTGCCGCCGGCCAGTCCGTCCATGTTGTCGAAGAAGTTGAGGGCGTTGATGACGGTCATGATCCAGAGGGTGGTCACAAGCCAGTTCATGCCAGGGACGGCCCAGAAGCAACTGGTCCGCATGCCCAGCCAGGCGGTGACGGCGGCGACGACGAACTGGCCGCCGAATTTGGGCAGGGCGTGCATGGCCTTTCGGTCGTCCCACATTCCCCATGCGGTAAGGGCAACGGCTCCCGCGATGACGGTGAGCAGTTGCCGCAGGACCGTGGAGATGCCGGGGATGTATTCGCTGATGCGGGCTGTCAGCAGCGGATGGTTGAGTCGCGAGGCGAAGAGGCCCGCGCCGATGACGCCCAACCAGGCCGTCAGCATGCCCAATCCCCCCATGACCGGCGTGCGCCGCGCGTGGTTTTTGTGGGCCTCGTGTTTTGGTTCATCCACAAATCCCCATCGCAGAGCAAGATAGCGACATGCCCACGTGCAGAGAGCGGCAAGCAGGAAGGTGGCCAGCCAGGCCAGCAAGCAAAGGGTGGTCCAATTCATGGGCATGCCTCCTCGGCGGTGATTCCGTTGGTGAAGATGGCCGCCAAATCGTCGGGAAGCCGGGTGGCGTGGTGGGTGGCCATGTTCATGACGGCGTGGATGGTGTAGCCGCTGGCCAGCAGGCGGCCGTCGCAGAGGATTTGGCAGTCCACTTGCATTCGGACGCCCCGAAGCCAGCCGACGCTTGCCCGCAGCTCCAATTCATCGTCATAGGCCGCCGGCGCCTTGTAGTCCACGTGGGCGGTGATGACGGGCAGCCCGTAGCCGCGGGCCTCCAGCTCCCGATAGGGGAGGCCCAGACTGCGCATGAGCTCGTTGCGGGCCCGCTCAAAATAGACCAGATAGTTCGCGTAGTACACGAATTTCATCTGGTCCGTGTCCGCGTAGGGAACCCGATAGAGGAGACGGCCTTGCACAGGGGACTGCATCTAGTTTGCCTCCTGAATGATGGCCAGCAGGCAGTCCAGAACCTGCTCCTGATTCATGCCGTCCGTGGAGATGACGCGGGCGTCCGGAGCGGGTTTGAGAGGGGCGACGGCGCGGGAGGAGTCGATGCGGTCCCGCTCCGCGATTTGGGCGGCCACGGTGGCGAGGTTGGCCTGACTGGGGATTTCCCCCTTCTGGAGGAAGCGACGGCGGGCCCGCTCCTCCGGAGAGGCGGTGAGAAAGAACTTGAATGTGGCGTCCGGCAGGATGACCGTGCCAATGTCTCGTCCCTCCATCACAATGGTGCCCAAGGACTTGCATTCCCGCTGGCGCTCCAGCATCCATTGGCGGACCTCCGGCAGCTTCGCCACATGGCTGACCACGTCGGCCACTTCTGGGGCGCGGATGTCCTCTTGTCGCACGGCTTTGCCGTTGAAGAACAGCTGGAGACTGCCGTCGTCCATGCGGCGGTAGCGCAGGTCCCACGTCTCGAGAAGGGGGGCCACCTTCTCCGGCTGAGCCACGGGGTCCACGCCGGCGTCCAAAATGCCACGGCTCAAGGTCCGATACATGTCCCCTGTGTTCACATAGAGGCCGCCCAGCCGTTGGGCAAGGAGCCTGGCCGCCGTGCTCTTTCCAGAGGCGGCCGGTCCGTCAATCGCAATCTGAATTCCGTTCATTTTTCCGTCTCTCCTTCCGCCTCTGCCGCTGGCGGCGCGGTCTCCGAAGCCGTCTTCGGCGCGGCCACCGCCTCCGTCTGATTTCCATGGCCGAACAACTGCCGCAGGTGCCGATAGAGGCGGCTTCCATCAAAGAATGTAATGTATAGCATCAAGGTGATCAGCAGCGCCGCGAAGATGTATTGAATGGTGCCGATGAGCTTGACGGGCAGCCGCCGGCGGATGATGACCTCGATGGCGGCGAAGAGGATATGGCCGCCGTCAAGGACAGGGAACGGCAGCAGGTTGAAGAGGGCCAGGCTGAAGCTGATGAGAATGATGAAGGACAGGCCGCCCCGAAGTCCCTCCAGCTTCAGCTTGTACCACAGCATGGTGAGGATGCCCAGCGGCCCGCTCATGTGCTCCACGCCGATGTTCGCGCGGCCAGAGGGCATCTTCTTGCCGGAGATGCGGGCCCGCAGGGGCATGAACAGCAGCCCCAATGTCCGTCCCGTGGTCTTCACCACATCTGTGAATTGGGCCCAGGGGGAGGGGTGGCCGATGATCTTCGGCACGCTGTCCGCCAGATAGAGACCCACCTGATACAGCGTCTGGCCGCCCACCGTGTTAGCCACGGCGCGGACTCCTTCCAGAGCCCGTTCCCGTCCGTCTCGTTCGATGACAATGGTCATGGGGCGTCCGTCGGACTGGCGGATGTGGGTGGTGAACATGACGGCGTCCGTGATGTCCATGCCATCTACTTTCTTGATCAAGTCCCCCTGTCGGATTCCGGCCTTCCAGGCGGGGGAGTCCTTCAGAACCCCTTCCACCAGCACGGTGAAGACCATGCCAATGTCCTGCATGCTTATATCTCCTTGAGTATCAGGAACTTGCATGTCATTGACGGTGACCTCCTGTCCCATGCGGCTCACCAGAACGCGGACCGTTCCCCCCGCATGGCTCCGCAGGGCCGTCAGAAACTCCCGCGCTCCGACGACGCTCTCCCCCTCCAGCTGCAGCAGCTGGTCGTCCTGCTTCAGGCCGGCCCGTTCGGCGGGGGAGTCGGGCAGCACCTTGCCGATCCGCACGGGGTTGCGGACCTCAAAGAAAGGCATGCCCAGGTTCTCCATTCGGCCGTTCTTCGCGGGAATGTAGTGGAGGGACAATGTCTCCTCCCCACGGCGCACATCCACCGCAATCTCCGGCTGCTCATTGTAGACATATTCCTTCGACATCTCGTCCATGCCCCGGGTGAAGCGCTTCCCGTTGATGGCCACAATGCGGTCGCCGGGCCGCAGCCCCGCCTCCCACTCCGGATTTGGCTGCGGTGTGATGCGGACGTCCTTTCGCTCCTCTCCGCGAAGCACGGTCACCACCTGCTCCGGCCCGTTCGCCGGAATCTGTCCGCAGATGTCCTCCCAACTTCCGGAGACAGATTCTCCATTGAGGGCCACGATGGTGTCCTCCAGCCGGATGCCGTCTCGGCTGTAGACGGGAAGGGACTGGGGCACGCTCAGCACGATGCAGGAGTCCGACGGCGCGGGCTCCCAGACGCCCACGGCCCACATGACCGTCGCCAGCGCAAAGCCGAACAGCACGTTGAAGAAGGGGCCGGCAAAGGCGGTGATGGCCCTCGGACCCGGCTTGCCAGGGGGCAGCTTCTTCTTGTCCAACGTCTCGGGTGCGTCCGTCGGATCCAATTGGGGGATCATCACATAGCCGCCGAAGGGCAGCAGACTGACCACGAATTCCACGCCATGCCGCGTGAAGCCCCAAATCCGCTTGCCGAAACCGATGGAGAATTTATGGACGTACAGCCCCTGCCACAGTGCCGCCAGCATGTGGCCAAACTCGTGGATAAACACGCAAAAGCCAAAAAAGAAGGCAATGAACACGATTTTCCACAACATATTCAAAAAAAACAGTATATTATCCATAGTGCAACTTTCCGTTTTTTGACGCCCGGCTCCGATTCCCTTTCCTATGACCCCTCATTAGCGAGGGGGTTCCCGCCGAAGCGCCTTTGAAGCAAAGACAGTTAATATATCTGCATAATGTAAAATGGAAAACCCCGCGCCGCCGACAGCGGCTCAAATTGAGAGTCCTATGAAACTTAGCGTCATCATTCCCGTGTACAATGAAGCGTCCACGATAGTCCAAGTCATTGATGCCGTTCGCCACTGCGGCGTCCCTGACCTGGAGATCATCGTGGTGAACGACCATTCCACCGACGGAACTGGAGAGGTGCTGGACCGCCTGCCCCCCTCCGCCGACTTGAAAATCTTCCATCATCCCGTCAACAAGGGCAAGGGAGCCGGCATCCGCACCGCCCAGTCCCATGTGACAGGCGATGTGGTCATCATCCAAGACGCAGACTTGGAGTACTCTCCGCGGGAATTTGTCGCCATGCTCCGCCCCATCGAAGAGAATCTGGCCGACGCCGTCTTCGGCAGCCGCTACTCCGGCCGCGAGATTCTCGTGGACTCCTTTTGGCACTACATGGGAAACAAAATGCTCACCACCTTCTCCAACATCTGCTCCAATCTCCATCTGACCGACATGGAAACCTGCTATAAGATGATTCGGGCGGACATCTTCAAGGACATGACGCTGGAATGCAACCGCTTCGGCTTCGAGCCGGAGATCACCGCCAAACTGGCCAAGGGGAAGGTCCGCATCTATGAGGTCCCCATTGCCTATTCCGCAAGGGCCTTCGACGAAGGCAAGAAAATCGGCTGGAAGGACGGCCTGGCCGCCCTTTGGTTCATCTTCAAATACAATTTTCTGGAGTGATTCAACAAAATCCGTCTGCCCATGGGACGCAGACAGGCGCATAAGAGGGTGCGGCGACGGTCTTGGTTCAATGCGCTTCCAATGGAGCTGAATGACCACCATGTTCAACTGCTGATTTTAGGTTAATCACTAATTCCCAATTATTTATTGGAGTTCTCATGACAAGAGCCTTTCATTTTTCCATCGCCCTGATGATGGCGTGCAGCCTTCCTTCTGCACTTGCGGAGGAGGCCGCCCATCCCATTTTTTCCATGACCATTGACTTTTTGGACTATGTCTTCTTCGACAAGGAAGGGCCGACGGACATCTATCCTGTGGACGTCTATGAGCGGCGCATGCAGGAAATCGCCAGCTATGGGGTCAAAAAGATCTATCTGCGCGTCAACGTCTTAGGCCTAACTCTCTATCCCACAACGGTTTCCCTCCTCTATGGAGAAGGCCATGCCCACCATTGGTCCTACCCCGACGGCGTGAAGCGGCTGACGAAGACCGTGCGCACCTACGATGTCTGTCAGGAGACCATCCGTCTGGCCCACAAATACGGCATGGAGGCGTGGGCATGGGATTCCCCCTTCGATGGTGGCATTGAGTTCACCCCCACGGAAGCGAATCGGGAAGCCTCGCTGGCCACAAAGAACCTGCCCCTGTGCGATCCGTTCTATATTGCTCATCCAGAATACTTTACCATGAAGGATCCCAAAAAGGCCTTTTGGCCAGACAAAGTGGAGGAGGCCAATCGGCAGGCCTTTGCCCACCCCATCGGCCGGATTGTGTGCCACGAGAAGGTCAAACGGGAGCCCATGCGTTTCAACAAAGACAATATCCGGCTCTTCATCAGCGACGACAATGTGGCCTATCGTCCCTACGACGGCCCGATGACCTTTGCCGCCACGCCGACGGAAGAAGGCTACAACGGCTTCACCCTAAGTGACTTAAACATAGACGCAAAGTATGTGAAAATCGGGGCGGCGGCGCCGTTTTCGGGCAACGGCTATTCCATGGTGCTGTACAGCGGCGGTCCCAACGCGCGCGTCTTCAACGTCCGCGGAGAGCCCATCGCCGCCACATGGCGCTACAACAACAGCGGCAAAACAGGGACGGAGGGAAGTCTGGCCATGCAGGCCTTTGGAGACTGCGCCATGGACTACCCGAATTCTGAGACTGGCTTCATGCGCGGCGTGGAAGCCACTCTGGGGCAATGGGTTATGGTCGGAATGTATGAATATGCGGTGCCGGAGACTCTGGCCCACCAGACCGCCCGCTTCGCCGAACTGGCGGCCTATCCCTTCGATGGATTCTACCTGAATTTCGGCACCCACTGCCGTGAGGAGCCGCAGGAGCAATTGGGTTACAACGAACCCATCCGACAGCTCTATCTGCAAAAATATGGCGTGGACATCTGGAAGGAGGAGGCCGACGTGGGCAAACTGCTCATGATCCGCGCCAATGCCATCGCCGACTTCTTCGCCGCCTGCAAGGCCTGTCTCGGCAGCCGTCCCCTCTTCGTCAACGGCCTGCCGCCCGCACCCCTCGGCCAGCGCCCTGTGTTCGACGAATACAACTCCTGCGTCAAAGTCAACATGCTGCCTTGGCTCTATCACCGCTACATCGCCGTGGACAAGTCCGTGGACGGCATCATGATGCACGGCGGCAACTTCGCGGAGCACTTCACCGACGCCATCACGGGGGGACGCCTCATCCGCCTCGGCCTCTGTCGCGAAGGCGCCCACATGCGGGTCAACAGCCAGCGGGGCACCTATGACATCCAAAAGGACCTGCAGGCCTGCCATGAGGACTCCCGTCTGTCCGAAGTCGAACTGTACGAGGCCCTTGAATTCACCGCCAACCCCAAATTCAATGCGGTGCTGAAGTCCATTGCCCTTGGCGAAGCCGCTCCATGACCCCTATATATAATAAAGGATAAAGGGATTTCCCTTGCATCTCCCTTTGGTGGATTCCGCCATGTTCCGCGGCAGGGGAAATTGCCAAGTGCATTTGTGCCATTATAGTAAGAGGTTGTGTCAACTGCAGGAGCAGGAAGGCACGAGACGGGCCATGGATTCAAGGGGCCCGGCCAGCCATCAACCAAGGGACAGCCATCTATGGTCACAGAAGCCAATTCCGTTCCGGAACTGCCGGAGGCGACGGACTTTATCCGCGAAATCGTCAACCATGACATCCGTTCCGGCAAATACAAATTGGGGGACATCCGGACCCGCTTTCCCCCTGAGCCCAACGGCTATCTCCACATCGGACATGCCAAGGCCCTCAGCATCGATTTCAGCATCGCCCGCGAATACGGCGGCAAATGCACCCTTCGCATGGACGACACCAACCCCGTCAAGGAGGACACCGAATATGTGGACGCCATCATGGAGGATGTCCACTGGCTCGGTTTTGAATGGGAGGGGGATATCCGCTATGCCTCCGACTATTTCGAGAAGATGTATGAATATGCGTTAATACTTATCAACAAAGGACTTGCGTATGTTGATGAGCAAAGTGCAGAGCAGATTCGCGAGACCCGTGGCACCTTGACGGAGCCGGGGAAGGAAAGCCCGTGGCGGAACCGCAGCGTGGAGGAGAATCTGGATCTGTTCAAGCGGATGCGGGCAGGGGAGTTTCCTGACGGATCGAAAGTTCTTCGGGCTAAGATAGATATGGCATCACCCAACCTGAATTTCCGTGATCCGGTCATGTACCGCATCGCCCACGTCCCTCATCACCGTACGGGAAACAAATGGTGCATCTATCCCATGTACGATTGGGCCCATGGGCTGGAGGACTCCATTGAAGGCGTCACTCACTCCCTCTGCTCTCTGGAGTTTGAGAACCATCGCCCCCTGTACGACTGGTTTTTGGTCCCGCTGCCCGTGCATCGCCCGCAGCAGATTGAATTCTCGCGTCTGAACCTGAACTACACAGTCATGAGCAAGCGGCTTCTGCGCCGTCTTGTGCAGGAGAACTATGTCAGCGGATGGGATGACCCCCGCATGCCCACGCTGCGCGGCCTGCGCCGCCGCGGCTACACGCCCACGGCCATCCACGCGTTCCTCAAGAAGGCGGGCGTCACCAAATACAACGGCATTACGGATATCGCGTTGCTGGAGAGCAGTTTGCGCGATGAGCTGAACCAGACCGCCCCCCGCTACATGGCGGTGCTCAATCCCGTCAAGCTGGTCATCACCAACTATCCGGATGGCGTGGTGGAGTGGCTGGACGCCGTGAACAATCCGGAAGACCCCGCCGCCGGCTCCCGCAAAATCCCCTTCAGCCGCGAGATTTTCATTGATCAGGACGATTTCCGCGAAGAGCCGCCGCCAAAATACTTCCGTCTGGCCCCTGGAAAGGAAGTGCGGCTGCGTTGGGCCTATATCATCACCTGCACGGACGTGGTGCGGAACCCGGACGGCTCCATCGCCGAAATCCGTTGCACCTACGACGAAGGCAGCCGCGGCGGCAATCCCTCCGACGGCCATAAGGTCAAAGGCACCATCCATTGGGTGGAGGCCAGCAACGCGGTGGACGCGGAAGTCCGCCTCTACGACCGCCTTTTCAACAAGGAGGCCCCAGAGGATGTTCCTGAAGGAGAGGACTTTATCGTCAATCTCAATCCCGACTCCCTCCATGTGCTGAAGCACTGCAAATGCGAGCCGGCTCTGGGGGGACTGCCGCCGGAGACCCGAGTCCAATTCGAGCGGGTCGGCTATTTCTGCACGGACCGCGTGGAGCACAGCGCCGCGTCTCCCGTGTTCAACCGCACCGTCGGCCTAAAGGACAGCTGGGCCCGCATTGAGCAAAAGACCGCCGCTCCTGCCGCCGAAAAGGCACCAGCGGAGAAGAAGCCTGCCGAGAAGGCGCCGGCGAATGTGGCGCTCATCGGCATCGACGATTTTGCGAAACTGCAGCTGAAAGTGGCGAAAGTCCTTGAGGCCGAGCCAGTTCCGGGAACGGACAAGCTGCTGAAGCTTCAGGTGGAATGCGATGGCAAGCGGCAAATTGTGGCCGGCATCGCCAAATTCTACACGCCGGAGCAGCTCATTGGCCGCTCCATCATCATTGTCGCCAATCTGAAGCCGGCGGAGCTCTGCGGCGTCACCTCCTGTGGCATGCTGCTGGCCGCGAAGCAGAAGAAGGAGCTGCGGTTGCTGACCGTGGATGGAGACATCGCCCCTGGCGCCACTGTCGGCTGAAATGTGCAAATCATTGTCAATCAGTAATTAGAAATTAAAAATAGGATTTATCAAAAGCCTCTGGGGCTTTCAGCCCTTCTAGAGATTATGGCAAAGACAGAAGTGCAGCTGGCCGGGTTCCGCCTGCGGAATCCCATCATAACCGCCTCGGGGACATTTGGTTACGCAAGTGAATATGCGGACATCATCCCCTTGGAGAAGATTGGCGGCGTGACGGTGAAGGGCGTCTCTCCCTTCCCGTCCCACGGCAATCCCATGCCACGGGCCGTGGAGGTCTACGGCGGCATGCTCAATGCCATCGGTCTTCAGAACCCGGGCATCGACCGATTCATCGCCGATGCGCACTACCTCCCCTATCTGCGGACTCTGCCTTGTGCCGTCATCGTCAACATCTGGGGCCGCAGCATGGAGCAGTATGCGGAGGTCGCAGCTCGTCTGGAGCAGGAGAAGAAGGGCATCGCCGCATTGGAGATCAACATCTCCTGCCCCAACGTGAAGGAGGGCGGCATCATGTTCGGGACGGACAGGAACTTGGCCGCCCAAGTGGTGAGCGCCGTCCGCAAGGCCACGACCCTGCCCCTCATCACCAAGCTCAGCCCCGGCGTCGCCAACATCGGCGATTTTGCAAAAGCCGTTGTGGACGCCGGCAGCGACATGGTCTCCCTCATCAATACGCTCGCCGGCATGTCCATTGACATCGAAGCCCGCCGTTTCCGCATCGCGAACCGCACGGGCGGCTTCAGCGGCCCCGCCCTGAAGCCAATCGCCGTCCGCATGGTCTACGAGGCGCGGAGGGCCGTCAGCGTCCCCATCATCGGCATGGGCGGCATTCAAAGCGCAGAAGATGTCATCGAATTCATGATGGCTGGCGCAAATGCTTGCGCTGTAGGAACTTACACATTCAGCAACCCCATGGGCCCCGTGGAGATCGCTGACGGCGTCAACGCATGGCTGGATAACCACGGCATTGCCGACATCCGCGACATCGTCGGCGTCATGCAAGACTGACTCCCTTCTGCTAAATATCGTCAACTTCTTCCTCCAAAATGATTTACATAAAAGGATAGAGACATGAGGCTATTCTGTCCATTGTGCGATCGGGAACTCAAGCCGGAAGACGTGAACTTGGCGAAGGACACAGGGTACTGTCCGGTCTGCAAGGAGATGTTTTCCCTGACGCCCCTCATGGAGGCGGTGAACAATGAGGAGGACCATCAGGAGGATGCGGAGTTGCTTCGCAAGGGGCCGCCCAAAGGGGTGACCCTCAAGCAAGATGGGCGGGAAATCATCGTCATCGCCCACCAGTCCCGGGCCACCTGCCTCTTTCTCATCCCCTTCATGTGCTTTTGGAGCGGACTTTCCCTCGGGGGGCTCTATGGCACGCAGATCTACAAAGGGGAATTCAGTCTTGGACAGTCCCTGTTCGGAATCCCCTTTCTTGCAGGAACGGCCCTTATGTTAGGCGCCGTCCTCCATAGTCTCTTTGGCACGGTCATGCTGCGCATCCATGAAAACGGCATCATCCTGCGCAGCACATGGTTCCGCCCTGTCTCCATGGATGCGGCGCGTTCCACCGGCATTGGACTTCAGAACACCAGCCGAAACGGACAATGGGCCTGGAGCGAGCTGAAGTCCGTCAGATGTCTTCGGAACAAGGCGACGAGGGACGAGAACGACGCCGGCGCCGGCGACGACGAGGTGGACCTCCGCACCACCATCGCCCTGCCAACGCTTCCCTATTTCCGCCAGCGCTTCCTGCTGGCGGTCGTCCGGGAGGCCGCCTATCGCAAGGGCATCCGCCTGAAGGAGCTGTGACGACGCCAATCGGATTGATGGAGCCGCTGGTGGAGGAAATGAGCTGGAAAGGAGCGGCTTTTTCGTTGACAAGGAGAAAATGTCCATCATATTAAGTCCTTGGACATGATGAAATGGATTCATGGCCGTCGCGTGGAATCATTGGGGGAAGCGCCACGGCCATCCGTCAATTGACCAAGGCAACACGGGATAGACTAAGGAGTTCTGCAATGGCAAATTACAAAACCACAACCACCCATTCGTGGGGAAGCCGTTTGGGAAATGCCGTCAAGGGGATTTTCATTGGAATCATACTGTTTGTGGCGGGTTTTCCGGTGCTGTGGATGAACGAGGGGCGGGCGGTGCGCCAAACCCGCGCGTTGAAGGAAGGGGAGAGCAATGTGGTGTCCGTCAGCGCGGACACCGTGGAGGCGGCCAACGAGGGGACGCTTATCCATGCCAGCGCGCAGGCTGAGACGGCGGATGAGCTGGTTCTTCCCGTGTTGGGCATTCGTGCCAACGCCATTGCGCTGTTTGCCGAGACGGAAATCTACCAATGGGTGGAGCACAGCAGCTCCAAAACCAAGAAGAAACTGGGCGGCTCGGAGGAAGAGGAAACCACCTATACCTATGAAAAGGAATGGGTTCGGCAGCCGGTTGACTCCAACTCCTTCGAGGATCCTGAAGCCCGTACCGCCAACAAGAACGTGGGTGCCATCAGCGAAAGTCTGAGAGACAAGGCGGTCTTCGCGGACAATGTCCGTTTCGGCGCCTTTCGGCTCACATCGGACATCATCAAGAGGATAGGCGAACAGAAGCCCTATGCGTTTTCCGCAGACACCGTCCTTCCGGCGGAGTTGGGCAAAGGGGCGACCGTCGATGGAAGCACTGTCTACATTCCCTATGGAGCGGCGACGGAAGGAGGAGCGGCCGGCTCTTCCGCCGCTCCGCAGATTGGAGACCTGCGGGTGACAGTGTCAATGATTCTGCCCCACGAGATCAGTTTGGTCGCCGTCCAGAAGGGGGATTCCTTTGTGCCATATGTGGCCAAGAACGGCAACACGCTGCTTCTTGTGCAGGACGGCCTTCGCAGCGCCCAGGAGATGTTTGCCTCCGCCAAAAGAGCTAACACCCTCATCACGTGGCTGTTGCGTCTGCTTGGGTTCCTGCTGATGTTCATTGGCGTCAAGATGTTCTTTGCCCCGCTGGTGGTTCTTGCGGATGTGGTGCCCTTCCTTGGCAAGATCGGCAACATCGGCACGTCTCTGGTGGCGGGTGTTGTGGCGGGAGTCTGCGCGGTGGTGACCATCGCTGTGGCATGGATTGCCTATCGTCCCGTGCTTGGCGTGCTGCTGCTGGCCGTGGCGGTCGCCCTGATTGTCCTTTTCATGAAAAAGGCCGCCGCCGCGAAGGCAGGAGCCGCCGCATAGCGGACTTTTTCGCTACAGGATTTGCAAATGATTGATTTACACTGTCATAGCACAGCTTCAGATGGAACGGTCAGCCCTTGCGATCTTCCACGGCTGGCCTCGACCATGGGAATCCATGCCATCGCCTTGACGGACCATGACACGGTTGCGGGACTGGAGCTGTTCCAGGAGGCCGCCAAGGAGTTTCCCCAGCTGGAATGCATTCCGGGCATTGAGCTGGCCGGCGTTGTGGAATGCGGTGAACACCTGCACATTGTGGGGCTCTTTGTGGACCGTAAGGGTTCCGCGCTGCTGGAACTTGCGAAGGAGCAGGAACTTGCACGAAAGGAACGCAATGAGAAGATTCTGGAGAAATTGACCAAATTGGGGAAGCCCCTGACATTGGAGGAGGTCATCGCCATGGTGCCGCCGGGGACCGTCATTGGCCGACCCCACATCGCCAACGCCATGGTGGCGCATAAGTATTGCTACACCGCCAAATACGCCTTTGAGCGCTACATTGGCAGGGGCAAGACGGCTTATGTGGGCCGGCAGCTTCCTCCCGTGTCCCGTTGCATCCAGGCCATACACGACGCCGGCGGATTGGCCATTTGGGCCCATCCCATGACCGCCAACAGCATGACGCTGTCCAAATGCCATCGGCGCATTGAGGAGATGATGCCCTATGGACTGGACGGCATTGAGGCGTATTATCCGGAGCATACGCAAGTGCGGACTGGCCATGTGCTCAATCTGGCCAAGGAGTTCGGTCTGCTGGTCAGCGGCGGCACGGATTTCCATGGACGAAACATGCCCAACATCAGCATCGGATATGGATACGGCGGCCACTACCATGTGCCGGACTCCCTGCTGATTCCCATGCGCGAGCGGCTGGCCGCCTCTGGCACCCCATGAATATCCTGCTGGTCACCCCTCCACTGCTTCAGCCTAACACTCCCTATCCGGCCACGCCGGTGCTGACCGGCTATTTGAAACGGCAGGGCATTGATGCACGGCAGCGGGATCTGTCCTTGGAGCTGGCGTTGAAAATGTTCACGCCAGAGACGTTGGATACGGCTGCCCAGGCCGCCGCGGCGCATCGCGGGGGCGGCGATGATGACCCTTTGGCCTTCTTTTTGGACAGCATTGAGGACTACAAGCGGACCATTCTTCCGGTCATCCGTTTCCTTCAGGGGAAAAATTCCGCGTTGGCATGGCGGCTGGCTGCCCGAACCTTCCTTCCGGAGGGACCGTTCTTCGCCGCCATGGATGAAGAGGACGCCCAAACTGGCGGCGATGGAAACGGCGGCGCCATGGCCGCCAGCTTCGGCTCCATGGGCATCACGGACAAGGCGCGTTATTTCGCCACCCTTTATCTTGACGATGTGTCATCGTTCCTCTCCCAGGCCCTGGATCCCGATTTCGCCTTTGGCCGTTATGGAGAGCGGCTTGCCGTCTCTCTTCCCTCCTTCACCCCTTTGCACAATCGGCTGAACCGTCCAAAACCCACCTATGTGGACCAGCTCATTGATCAGCTGGCGGACAGTCTGCTGACCGAAGGCGAGCCGCCGGAAGTCCTTGGCATCACCGTGCCTTTCCCCGGCACCCTCTATGGCGCCCTCCGCATCGCAAAACGAATCCGCAGGACAGCGCCGCAAATCAAAATTGTCCTTGGGGGCGGCTATGTCAATTCGGAGCTGCGGGACATTGAGGACATGCGCATCTTTGACTATGTCCATGTCCTTTCCTATGATGAAGGGTGCATCCCCTTGACGGCGCTGATGAAAGGCCAGCTCCGCCCCGCCGAGGAGAGAGACCGAGATGTTCCAGGTCATTTGCTAACGCGAGACGGCACTCTGCTGCCGCCGGGGAACGGCCAGGCTGAAATGCCATTAGTTCCTGATTATGAAGGTCTTATGATTTCAGACTATTTGTCTGTCGTGGAAATGCCCAATCCTCTGCACCGCATCTGGACCGATGGCACGTGGCTGAAGATGCAGCTGGCCCAAGGCTGCTATTGGCACCGCTGCGCCTTCTGCGATGTGGCTTTGGACTACATTTGCCGCTACTGCCCCGGAACGCCGTCGGACATTGTGGACGCCATGGAGCGGCTGGTTCGGCAAACCGGACAGACTGGCTTCCACTTCACAGACGAAGCCCTCGCACCCTCCCTTCTGGCCGCCGTGTCAAAGGAGATTCTCCGCCGTGGACTGGCCGTCTCGTGGTGGGGGAACATCCGATTCGAGACGGCGTTTACGGCGGAAATCGCCCAACTGATGGCAGACGCCGGCTGCATCGCCGTCAGTGGCGGGTTGGAATGCGCCAACGACCGTCTTCTCAAGCTGATGAACAAAGGCATCACGCTATCCAGTTCACTGCGGGTCTTTCAGGCGTTTGCCGACGCGGGCATTCTTGTGCATACCTATCTAATGTATGCTTTTCCGACAGAAACAAAAAACGAGGCTCTGGACGCCTTGGACTTCGTCCGCGGCTGTTTCGCCAAAGGGTTGGTTCAGTCCGCCTTCTGGCACCGCTTCGCATTGACGGCCCATAGTGTCATCGCCAAAAATCCGGCCCAATTTGGCATCACAGTCACGGAACCGCCCTGCCATCCCCGCTTCGCCCTCAATGAACTGCGGTATGTGGAAGAAGGGGCCCCCGATTGGGACCGCATTGGCAAGGTGTTGGAGACCGCCCTCTATAACTTTATGACAGGCAGGGGTTTAGACATTTCTGCACGGAAGTGGTGCCGCATGTTGGGGGCATAGTTGCCCTTGCATCTTGGGAAGATGGAAGGACGATGATCAAATCTCCTGCGCGAGAAGAAGCTCGCCGTCGCCTCCGCCAGCAGTTTCCTTTTGGCGACGGCACTCAGCTTCTCCTAGAGGCCCGGAAACCAGATGTTGCATTCTTTGCAATATGTGAAAGGCCCCAAAGGCCGCTTTTCTACCCAATGCGAAAATTGCAGAAGCGCGCCAGAAGGCCCCTAGAAGGGCCATTATGCATTTTAGGTATTACGATTAGGGCATCTGTCCTCCACTCCCGAGTGGGAGTGGAAAAGTGACGTTTTCCGCACTATGTTACTGTAAACCAAAAACAAACAACATAGGAGAAAACGTCACATGCTTAAATGTAGCACATCAACCGCCGACGCGCAAACGTCCCGCCTTGAAATCAAGACCCAGCTCCAGCA
>JAEEYQ010000018.1 GCA_016288215.1 Lentisphaeria bacterium
CGCCATCCGCTCCATGCTGTCATGCATCTGCTTCTGGATGAGCAACTCGAAGCATTTGGTGATGGAGCCGCTCTTGGAGGGGTCGGCCAGGCCCAGCTGCCCGTAGAGTCGTCCGTCCGCCAAATCCGTCCATGAGCGCAGGGGGCCGCCGCCCTCCGCGGGCATGTCATAGCCGAGGGCCGCCAGTCGGTCCAGATTCTGGCAGATGCCGAAGGAGGAGAAGCAGGCGCCGTAGTAGCAGTCCCCCTTGTCATACCATGTCTCTCCGCCCTTCGCCTGAATCAGCACGGGGTTTTCGCCGCTGAACCACTCTGGATGGCGCTCCCGCACGCCGCAGGGCACCAGCGTGCCCATGGCCGCCTGATTGGAGAGATCGTACTGCCCGCCGCCGAAGAACAGATCGATGTCAATGCCCACCTCCGACTCCAAAAAGGCCTTTCTGGCCTCATAGCCGGGGTCTTCGGGCTTCAGCCGCTTGTTCATGAAGGCCTGCTCCACCTCTTCGTTCCATTCCCGCTTCAACTCATGGATCCAATAGTGCCTGAAGTTGGCGGTGAAGGCACTGGACACATAGCGGGCGATCTCGCTGGTGCCCCCCGTGGCCCGCCAGTCGATGCAGACCTTCCGGCCCGTCAGCCGCTGGTAATGCTCCCGAAAGGCCTGCTCGAATTCGTATCGGATGGCCTCATTGTGCGGCGACACAATGACCAGCTGGTCGGCGGTCACGTCAATGGCCTCCGCCGGCTTCCGAAACAGCAGGGGAAGCCCGATGATGATCACCAACGGCAGCGCCGCCAGCAAAAAACGCCTTAACATCTTATCCTCCAATAACTTATTCTGGACCTACCAGCTTTGTGAGAACCCATAAGCCGCCATAGAGCAACCCATTGCCCAAAACCGTCACCGCATGATAGAACACATGCCGCAGCGGCGAAAACATGATTGCCATGAAGGCGATGAAACTGTACAGATTCCGCTGTTGGACGGTCAGCCGCCGCAGCGGCGGCGCCACCAGCTCGCAAATCCGCCAGCCGTCCAACATGGGAAGCGGCAGCAGGTTGAACACCGTCAGCAGGCTGTTGGCCCGCACGCCCAGCGTGTAGAACTCCGAAAGCCCCTTGCCGTATCCTTCCGTCAGCTCCTTTCCGTGAAACCACACCAACACGATCCAGGCGGCGGCAAAGAGAACAGCCAGCACCAAATTGGACAGCGGTCCCGCCAGCGCCACCCACGCCTCGCTCCAGCGGTGCCGAAACTGCCGTGGATCCACCGGCACCGCCCCCCACGCAATGCCAAAGAGCAGCAGCATGATGATGGACTGGTACCCCATGGTCTTCGTGGGATCCAGCGTCACATACCCCGTCAGGCTTCCCGTCATGTCCCCCTGCTGCCGCGCCGCCAACGCATGGCATAGCTCGTGCATGCAGATGGAGAACATGACGACAAGCACCCAGGAGATGTAGTACCCCGGATTTTCTATCAGATTCTGCAAAAACATTGCCTTTATATCCTCTATATATAGC
This sequence comes from Lentisphaeria bacterium, assembly GCA_016288215.1. Classification (GTDB taxonomy): domain Bacteria; phylum Verrucomicrobiota; class Lentisphaeria; order Oligosphaerales; family Oligosphaeraceae; genus Tb-RUG-64. The sequence continues at coordinate 1,524 of JAEEYQ010000018.1, forward strand.
TGTCCACACGGACACGCCTTTAATCTATCCCATTTTACGGCATTTGAAAGCCGAAAGGCGAAAAACTCCCGCAAACCCTGAGACGTAATGGGGCTCAAGCAAGGCAACCTGAAGGCTGAAGTCCGCTCATGGCATCTTCTTTTGAAGCTACCACATCATGCGTCAACTTGCATTTTTTGCAACTTCCAAAGCCCTGACCAGGCCCCATGCCACGCCACGCACAGAATAACGGGAATTCGCCCCAGAGGCCTCAGGAAGGCCGCTTGTCATTTCAGGTATTTAATATACCTAAACACATGTCCGATGCAACAGAGGGCCACTACAGGGGCCTAGCGGCCATTCTTCCTCTGAAAAAGGTGTCAACGACGGTCTTTTGCGTCCCTGTTCATCATTGCCGCAACATGGCCATTTCAGGGGCGGCGGCGGCCCACAAACTTGCAGTAAATGCAACATGCATTGCATGGGATTCCATCCGCATGTTGAAGCGAGGGGGAGAAAAAACGCCACTCCCATGAAAAGGCATGTCCCTGTTCCTGGGGCCAGGCCATAAGAGACGATGTAAGTCATTGTATATAAACAACTTACAAATTTATAGAATTTTCCCGTCCACTCATTCGAACAGGCTAAACCATGGTACCCAAGACGGGACTTGAACCCGTAAGGTGTTGCCACCGACAGATTTTAAGTCTGTTGCGTCTGCCGATTCCGCCACTTGGGCACCGATGGCATACAATTAATGTAGCTTTTCCGCTTCTGAAAACAAGTTGCCACGTGGAATATTGAAAAAACAGAATGAACGAATAAAGTTAAGGGATGACATTTGCATCATCCACATTTCCATAGCAGGAAGGAAACGCCATTATGACTGACTTGATTGAACAGCTTTCGTCGTTCTGCCCCAAAGAACGCGCAAAGGCATTTGCGGAACTCATTGCCACCACGCCATTTCCGGCGGAAAAGCCATGGGTGAACATGCATCTGCACACCTTCTTCTCCTACAACGGTGAAGGATGGTCCCCCACCCGCATCGCCTATGAGATGAAGAAACTCGGCCTTTATGCGGCGGCGGTCTGCGACTTTGACGTCCTGCAGGCGGCGCCGGAGTTTTTGGCGGCGGCGGACCAGATCGGCCTTCGCGGTGCCGCCGGCTTCGAGAGCCGCGTCTTCTTCAATGAATACGCCAGCCAGGAGATCAACTCCCCCGGCGAGCCTGGCGTCTTCTATTTCATGGGCATGGGCTTTGTGAAGGCCCCTCAGCCGGGCACCGCCGCCGCCGACACGCTGGCCGCCATGCTGACCCGCTCCCATGAGCGGAATCGGGCCGTCATCGCCCGCATCAACGCGAAACTGAACGGCTTCGCGTTGGACTATGATGCCGATGTCCTGCCCCTCACCCCCGAAAAGAACGCCACGGAGCGCCACATCATCTCCGCCTATAACGAAAAGGCGCTGAAGCAGTTCGGCGGCATGGACGGCGCGGCGGCCTTCTGGGCCACCACCTTTGGCGCGCCGGTGGACGAAATCCGCCAGAAGATATCCAACACCAACGGCTTCAACGAATTCCTGCGCAGCAAACTCATCAAGCGCGGCGGCATCGGCTACATCCAGCCCACCAACGAGACCTTCCCGCCGCTGGAACAGGTCATCGACATGATTCTCGCCTGCCGCGCCATTCCCATGTCCGCCTGGCTGGACGGCGCCTCAGACGGCGAAAAGGACCCCATGGCGCAGCTGGAATGCCTGATGGCCAAAGGCGTCGCCGCCGTCAACATCATCCCTGACCGCAACTGGAATTTCAAGGACCCGGAGGTGAAGGGCAAAAAGGTGGCCGCCCTCAACGACTACATGGCCGCCGCCCGCAAGCTGAACCTGCCGGTCAACGTGGGCACCGAAGGCAACAAGCCCGGCCAGCGGCTCGTGGACGATTTCGAATGCGACGCGCTGAAGCCCTTCGCCGCTGACTTCCTCGCCGGAGCCCAAGTCATGGTCGGCCATACCCGCCTGCTCCGCTATGCGGACGTCTCCTTCACGGACGCCGCCGCCAAGCAGGAATTCGCCTGCCCCACCTGCCGCAACGCCTTCTTCGCCTCCGTGGGCGCCCTGCCCGCGCCGTCGGCGGCCATTCGCGGCAAGCTGGAGGACATGGGCTGCGAAAAGGCCTTCGCCTATCTGAAGGACTCCGCCGCCGCCCAACAGTGGAAATAGCCGAAACCGTTTTTCTCCATACCATATATATAGAAAGGAAATGCGACGATGTTTCAAAAATTGACCAAAGAGCAGATTGAGAAGCGCTACGACTGTGCCAAAGCCCAGTTCAAGGCCCTTGGCGTGGACACCGATGCCGCCCTGGACAAACTGGAGCAGGTTCCCGTGTCCCTCCATTGCTGGCAGGGAGACGATGTCCGCGGCTTTGAAGTCCACGACACCACCGTCTCGGGCGGCGGCATCATGGCCACGGGCAACTATTCGGGCCCGGCCACGGACGCCCCCATGCTGCGGCAGGACGCGGAGAAGGCCATGTCCCTCATCCCCGGCAAGCTTCGCTTCAACCTCCATGCCATCTATGCGGAGACGGACGGACAGGTGGTCGGCCGCGACCAGCTGGCGCCGCAGCATTTCGCCAAATGGATGGACTGGTCCAAGAAACGGGGTGTTTCTCTGGACTTCAACCCCACCTTCTTCGCCCACCCCAAGGCCAATGACGGCTACACCCTTTCCCATGCAGACGACGACATCCGCCGCTTCTGGATCAACCATGACAAATGCTGCCGCCGCATCGCGGAGGCCATGGGCCGCAACCAAGGCAATCCCTGCATCGTCAACCACTGGATTCCCGACGGCGCGAAGGACCAGCCCGTCGACCGCCTCAGCCCCCGCCGCCGCCTCGTCGCCGCCCTGGAGGACATCTTCGCGGAGCCGATTGACCCCGCCTTCTGCAAAGACGCCGTGGAATCCAAGCTCTTCGGCATCGGCAGCGAGGACTATGTGGTGGGCTCCCACGAGTTCTACATGGGCTACGCCATGACCCACAAGCAGATGCTCTGCCTGGACATGGGCCATTTCCATCCCACGGAGACCATCCATGACAAGCTGTCCTCCATCTTCTGCTTCAAGGACGAGCTGCTGCTGCACGTCAGCCGCGGCGTCCGCTGGGACAGCGACCACGTGGTCATTCTCAATGACGACATCCGCAACCTGTTCCTGCAGCTGGTCCGCGGCGGCTTCCTGTCCAAGACCAACATCGCTTTGGACTTCTTCGATGGCAGCATCAACCGCATTGGCGCCTGGGTCATCGGAACCCGCGCCACCAAGAAGGGCATCCTCAACGCCCTACTGGAACCCACCCAAATGCTCATGGACTTTGAGAACAACGGCGACGGCGCCATGAAACTCGCTCTGCTGGAAGAACTTAAGACCTACCCCGTCGGCGCGGTGTGGGACATGTTCTGCCTCAAGAACAACGTGCCGGAAGGCGCCGCGTGGATCGACGAGATGATCGCCTACGACCGCGAGGTCATTAAAAAGCGCTAACCTGTTCTATTGTAGATACTTATGACTTCCCGTCCACCGCGTGGAAACGGCGGGCGGGCAGTCGTTCATAGCCCTGACAAACTGGTGCCATTATGTCCATTCCCTATGTCATCTCCGTCATGTCCCAAGACCGCGTGGGCATCATCGCGGACGTCACCCACGCCATCAAAAAGCTCCACGGCAACCTGGAGGACATGAGCCAGACCGTCATGCGCGGCTATTTCACCATGATCCTGCTGGCCCGTTTCCCCGACGGAACCAGCGCGGAAAGCCTGCACAACGCCCTGCTTCAAGTTAAGGGCCTTTCCAACTTCCATATCGGCATCCAGGAGTTCGTCGGCGATGACGCCAATCCGCCGACGACGCCCTCCGACGAGCGCATCTATGTGCTGACCGCCTCTGGACCGGACAACCCCGGACTGGTGGCCGCCGTCTCCGAATGCCTCCGCGAAAAGGACATCAACATCGTGGACATGACCACCAAAGTGGACACGATAGGCAACTACACCATGATGTTCGTCGTGGTGCTGCCGGAGCACAGCGACATCGGCAAACTCAAGCGGAGCCTCCAAATCGCGTTGGAGCCGAAGAAATTGACCGTCGGCCTTCGCCATCAGGCTATCTTCCGTAAAACCAATGAGATATGAAAATCATTGGCCTAATCACGGCGCCGCCAACCATTGGAGACGGAGGGGACGGGACGGATAGCCGCATGGGCACAACGAAAGAACAGAATTGCTGAAACGGGCATCTTCCTTCTGAATTGTCACAGAAAAAGCTAAAGCCATGGCGACAATACGGATCAAAAACATTGGACCGCTAAAGGACACGGGCGTTGTCACGTTGACCCACATCATGTTGGTGATTGGGGAACAGAGCACTGGCAAAAGCACCTTCCTGAAGATCATCAGTTTTTGCCGA
>JAEEYQ010000019.1 GCA_016288215.1 Lentisphaeria bacterium
AAGAAATAAAAATTTAGGCTATGAATTCTAATAATTTTGGTAATCATTTTACTCATTTCCATTTTTTATATTTATCTGGAAATACAGTATTAGTGGGAGAAATTTCGGTTTTATTAATTATCTCAAATTCCACTTCATTAGTGAATTCAGAGTTAACTGGTCTTTTGACTTCAAATTCAATTGCAAAATTTAGGAATCAGCAGTTTTCCCTTGAAGAAACGATTCAGACCGACCATGGATTGTTACATCCACTCATGGAATGGCTGTATCCGGGGGAACGACTACGGCTCATGGAACGATTCGTCCAGGCCCTTGATGAGCGGGTAGATGAGATAGGTGATGAGCCGACGGCGGCCACATTTGATTTCGATTTCGGCCTTCATGCCAGGCATGAGCGCGAAATCCGGCGGTGCGCTGCGGAGCTGGCCGGAGACCTCCAGCCGGCCGCGGAAATAGGTTTCCTGCATGCCAGCGGTGTTCCGCTGGAAGGCGTCCGGAGAAATGGCCCGCAGGACGCCGTCCAAAGTTCCATGTCGTTGAAACGGAAGGGCTTCCAGCTTGACCCGCGCATGGGCGCCCACTTGAATCCGCGCGATGTCCATAGGACGGATTTCCGCCTCCAGCTCAGTGGTGCCATCCAGCGGGACGAGAGTCAGCAGGGCTTCGGCCTCCCCCACGGCGCCGCCCACGGGGAAGCCCGCCACATCCAGCACCACGGCGCGGCAGGGGGCCCGCATGGACTCATAGCCGGCCAGCGCCTCCGCCCGCTCCAGCTGCCGACGGACGCCATCCAGCTCCCGTCCCACGCCAACCAGCTTCTCGGCGATGGCGTTGCGCCATTCCTCCTGGAAGGCGTCCCGTTCGGCGGCAATGGCGGCCTCCTGATGGGCGTATTCATCAATCTGCCCCTGCAGCTGCAGCACCTCCGACTCGCTGCGCATGCGTTGGACCACAATCTCCAGCAGGTCCTTGTAGGGGGTGGCCTGCTTCTTGTACAGATCTTGGTAGATTTCCTCTATCTTGTTGACATTCTGGAGGATATCCTCATACTTTCCACGACTGCGCATGGCGGACTCCCGCGTGGAGCTGACCCGCTCCCGCATGCTTTCATAATAGCGCATCTTGCCCATGTAGTAACCACGGCGCTGATTCCAAATCTCCTGCTGCCGTTCCGCATGGGGGCTAGATTTTGGCGTAAAGCTCTCATCTCCATGGAATTCCGCCAAATAGCGCTCCTCCTCCGCCTCCAACACCGCCACTTCCGCCCGCAGACGGGACAGCTCGGCCTGAGAGGGCGCGGGATCGAATTCCACCAACTCCTGCCCTTCCTCCACCACGTCTCCAGCCCGCACGGCCACGCGGCTGATGACGGCGGATGTGTAGGGTTTCATCACAATAGAGCCGTCCCCCGCCACGAAACGCCCCGTGGCGCGGACGATGATGTCCGTCTTGCCAATGCATGCCCACACCAGCAGCGCGGCGGCCATGACGGCCACCAACGGCAAACCGATGCGCTGAAACCATGGCAGACGGCGTTCCGCAATTTCCTCCGCGTCCGCAAGGAACTCCACCGCGCCTGGCGCGGGCTTGGCTGTCTTTTTGTCTGACATGACGCCGCTCCTCTACACTTTCATCTGCTGCTGCCAGAACTGGCGGTAGATTCCCTCTCGCTCCACCAGCTCCCGATGGCTGCCCGAATCCACCAGCCGCCCCTCCTCCAGCACCAGAATCTTGTCGGCGCCGGCCACCATGCTGAGGCGGTGGGAGACGATCAGCACCGTGCGGCCTTTGGCGATGGCGGACAGATTCTTCAGCACGGCGGCCTCGCTTTCGGGGTCCAAGGCACTGGTAGCCTCGTCGAAAATCAGCAGCGGCGGGTTGTTGAGCAGGGCGCGGGCGATGGCCAGCCGCTGCCGTTGGCCGCCGGACAGATTGGAGGCGTTCTCCTCCAAAACCGTGTCATAGCCCTGCGGCAGCTTCTGCACAAACTCATGGGCGCCAGCCAATGCGGAAGCCCGCAGCATTTCGGCGGAAGTGGCCGACGGACGGGCCAGGCAGATGTTCTCCCGCACCGTCCCGTTGAAGAAATAGTTCTCCTGCAGCACCACGCCGATGGAGGAGCGCAAGTGGGACTTTTCCAGCTCCCGCAGGTCCACTCCATCGATCTTGATGAGGCCGGAAGACGGGCTGTGAAGCCCCTGCAGCAGTTTGGTCAGCGTGGTCTTGCCGGAGCCGGAACGGCCCACGATGCCCAACACGCCGCCGGCGGGAATGGAAAAGCTCAGGCGTTCGAGAGCGGGAGGCAGGCTGGGCCGATAGCGGAACGTCACGTCCTCGAAGGCGATGGCCCCCCGCAGCGGCGCGCGCAGCCGCCCCGCATTGGGCTCCAGAGGCGTGTTCATCACCACTCCAAGCATCCGCACAGAAAGGGCCGCCTGCTGATATTCATGGATCAACGCCACCAATCGCACCAATGGCGATGTCACGCGGCCCGCCAACATCTGGAAGGCGATCAGCGCCCCCACCGTCATGGCGCCACGGAACACCATCCACGCCCCCAGCCAGATGACCGCGATGTTCATGGCGGCCTCCAGACATTGGCTCAAAGTGCGGGCGGCAAGGGAGATTTTCCCCACGGAGTAATGCGCGTCCACGGCGGCGGCGCTGCGCCGTCCCCATGTGCGCTCCTCCATCGGCTCCAAGGCCAGGCTCTTCACGGTGCGGATGCCGTGGATGGCTTCCACCAAGCGGCTCTGACGCCGCCCCTCCGCCGCATACAGCGCGTCCAGCCGACGCTGAAAGGGCTTCACCAACGCGGCGACCACCAACGCCATGGCGGCGGAAAAGGCCAGCACCACCAACGTGAGCGGCACGCTATATAATAAGAGGAATGGAAGGAAGAAGGCCAGACTGGCCAAATCCAAAAGGGTGAAGAAGAGGTTGCCGGAGAGGAAGCCGCGAATCTTCTCCGTCTGCTGAATGTGCTTCAGAATGACGCCGGAGGGCACCTGCTCGAAGAAGCCCACCGGCAGATGCACCAGATGGGAGAAGGTGCGGGTCGCCGTGGCGATGTCAATCTTGTTGGTGGCGAAAAGCAGCAAATTGCCTCGCAGATATTCCACGAGCGCATGAAAGAGAATGGCTCCTAACACCCCTGCCCCCAACACGTTAAGAGTCGAGAAGCTCTGATTGACCAGCACCTTGTCCACCACGTTCTGGAAGAAGAGCGGCGTGGCCAGCGACAGCAGGGACAGCAGCAGCACGCCCAACGCAATCTGCGCGAAGAGTCCCTTCAGCCGCAGGAAGAAAGGCAGAAACCACCGCAGCCCAAAGGGTTGCTGTTCATCGGACAACGCATAGACGCGCTTCAGCAGCAGCACCTTGCCGGTGAATTCGGCGGTCCATTCCTCTTCCGTCACAAAGCGGAACGGCTCCCTCGGATGCTCCGCCGCCCATGGCGGATCCACCATCGCCGCCGCCGGATTCTCCTCCCGCAGGCCGCAGAGGATGGCGAAATGGCCGTCCGTCTTCTCCGCCAAGGCGGGAAAGACCCTCATGTAGCCGGCCAGCGCCTTCCACGCCAGCCGACGGCTCGTCGCCTTGAACTGATGTTTGCGAGCGATGCGGCCCAACTCCGCCAACGGCGGCTCGTCCACCGCCACGGCGTGTTCGTGCATCAGTTCATGCAGCTCCAGATCCAGACCATGGTGACGGGCGATGGCGCATAGCCCGAAAAGCCCGCTGTGCCGAATCCGCAGCTGTGCGGCCTCCTCCGCCGTCATTCGTTGATTGTTTCCTTCAGCCATCCGTCTTCCTGTCCTGCATGACCCCAAAAACCAATTCGAAGCCTACCATCCCATGGACTCATCATCGCCGTCTCATGGGGAAGCATATCTATGACAACGGTTAATATACTCCCAAATTCATGAAGTGAAATTAGCGGAAGCGCTCCCTTGACGCGATTTGGTAATACTTCCGCAATGAATATGTCGTGTCACTCTTCACTTTTCACTCTTCACTTTTCACTCTTCACTTTTCACTCTTCACTTTTCACTCTTCACTTTTCACTCTTCACTTTTCACTCTTCACTTTTCACTCTTCACTTTTCACTCATGTGACAAGACGGGGGACGAGGGACGAGAGACGGGAGACGGGGGGCACAAAAAAACATGTAAATTACTGAGGAATAGTTACTTAAAATTTATATTTTGGGTCATAATTCAGCCATGACAACAGCTTTTTTGGACCATCAGAGTTCTGAATAGTAACATAACTTTTGATAATGCCATAACGACGAAAATCAAGTACCAAAACGCAGGAACTTGCGGAAAAGTTCGTACCATTCCGCAAGACGCTGCGTTTTGGTACCGCCAATCACAGGTGGATTGGCCCATCTGAAACCTCTGACAAAGGCTCATGGCGCCGCCCCTTATGGCAGAACTCCTTCAGAAAGTTGCGGCTCCTCAAGTTGAATCTGCCAAATTCAGGTGTAGATTAAGTTTATTTTCAATCTAGTTATTAAAAATCATGTTTGAAATTTTCCATAACATACTGATTACCAATGTTTTGTAGCAAATGCGGACATCTCTATCGTGTTTCTGACGAGCAGGCAGGGCAGCCGTGCTCCTGCCCATCTTGTGGCCACACGGAAACCGGAAAGAATGTCACATTTGAGGAATTCTGTCCGCACTGCAACGCCTCCTTTGAGATGGAGGACTGGATGGGCGGCCAGACCGCCGAATGTCCCGCCTGCGGCAAAAGCATCCAGCTGCCAGTTCATTCACGCCCGTCGGAGAGCGCGGAAGGCACATCTTTGGGCATCCGCCGCACGGGAGCGACGTCGAAGAAGCTGGAGGCGACTCTCGTCATGTCAAAGGACGATCTGGCCAAGACGGCGCGTCACCACGCCGCCACCGACGGCGCTTCCAAGAGCAGCACCTTGGCTCCAGGGGAAGTCCTTGGGCAGTATGAGATCATACGCTGCCTGGGCATCGGCGGCATGGGCGAGGTATATCTTGCGAAACACAAGTTACTTGGCAGCCTTCACGCCATCAAGTTCCTCAAGCCGGACGTGGCTCGCCAGAATCCCGTCTTCTCCAAGCGACTGCTGAAGGAGGCCCAGCTGGCCGGCCGCATTCACCACCCCTGCATCATCGCCGTCACCGACGCCTATCAGGACGACGACATGTCCTATATAGTTATGGAATATGTGGACGGCGACTCCCTCGACCATCTGCTGAAGAAAGGCCCCCTTTCAGAGGAGCAGACGCTGAAGATCGTCCGCGAAGTCGCCAGCGGGCTGGCCGCCGCCGCCAAAGAGAAGATCATCCATCGGGACATCAAGCCGGCCAACATCATGCTGACGAAGGACGGCAAAGTCAAGCTGGCGGATCTGGGCATCGCGAAGATGCAGGATGCAGACGGCGGCAACGAGACTCTGACCATGGCCAATTCCCTTTTGGGGACCCCCGCCTACGCCTCCCCCGAGCAGGGCGTCTCAGCCAAAGACGTGGATGCGCGGTCGGACATCTTCAGCCTCGGCGCCACCATGTACCACATGCTGACCGGCAAGCGGCCCTTTGAAGGGGCAAGCGCCATCAACATCATCATCAGCGTCCGCGAGACGGAACCCCAGCCCATCCATGAGCTGAACCGCAAGGTGTCCGCCGGCACGGAGGCGTTGGTGAAGAAGATGATGGAGAAGGATCCGGCCAACCGCCCCCAGTCCGCTGTGGACCTCATCCGCCTCATCGACCAGCTGGGGAAGGTGCCGACGGAGGCGAAAGCCGCCGCCGCCACGCCCACTCCAGTGGTGGCCCGTCGCGTCGCGGCTCCCGCCGCACCGCCGAAGGCCAACAGACGGCATGTCCCCGTGGGCGGCATCGTGGCGGCGTTGGTGGTCATCGCTCTCGTGGTGGCGGGCGTCATCTTCTTCCAGAAGGGGAAAGGCAACGCGAACGAGTCCGAAGCCACCGTCGTGACACCAGAAGTTGCTCCAAATCAAGAACTTATGGAGTCATGGGCAAAAGCGAGCGCCGAAGCAGAAGAATTTTTAAATCATTACATATCAAGGGATTATGGATTTGGAAGCCGTTTGGATGCCCTTTCCAACGCGCTGGTTCGCGGCAAAAAGGCCGCCGAGAGCCAAGATATAGACATAGACACTATCCAGCGGTCCATGGAGGCCATGGCCAAGGCCAAAGGCTGGCTGGAGGAAAACATGGAGCCACGCGCCAAATCCGTCGAAGCTCAGCAGTGGCTGGAGCAGACGTTTACAAAAATGGCAAGCTATCCCCCGCAGGCCGCCCCGGAAGACGCAACGCAAATCAAAGAAGAGGCGGACGCCGCGCTGCAGGCGCTGGAGGACGGCAATTTCAAGCAGGCCGCCGAATTGTTCACCGCCGTGACGCCCAAAGTGGAAAAACTGCATGAAACGTGGCGCACGAGCTCCATCCCCTTCATTCTGGCGGCGGCCAGACAGGCGGCGGAAAAGGGCCATTGGACCAGCGCAAGCGCCAAGGCAGAAGAGATTCTGGACATCGACAAAAACCACGAGGAGGCCAAGACCCTGCTCAGCATGGCCCACAAAAAACTGGCTGAAACCCACGGCGCGGAGTTGCTGGACGAGGCGGAGGCCGCATGGGACGGCGGCAATCAGGAGCTGGCCCGCGCCAAACTTCTGGAGGCAAAAAAACTGGTTCCGGAGAGCAGTCGACTCAAGAGTCTGGCGGACAAGGCAGGAGTCACGTTGGAGGAGGAGGATCCCGCCATCGCCGGCGACAAGGAGGCCCCCCTGCTCCGCATGGCGTTAGACGCCAAGGCCAAAAAGGACTGGAATGAGGTCCTGCAGATCTGCAACGAAATTCTCAAGGCGGTTCCGGACCATCCCAAAGCCACGGAGCTGGCCGCGGAGGCGAAAGAGGAATTGGACAAGGAGATGGCCACTTGGCCGAAGTTATTGGTCATCGCCAAAATGGACACGCGCACCGTCAATGGCGAATTCGCCTTCCACGGGAAGACCTATCGAACCGGCAAGGACTCCCTTTCCCTTCCCACGGGCAGTCCGATTTTCCTAAAGGTCAATTATGACCCCAGTTACGGCGGCCATTACGAAGGCACATTGGAGACAACAGTGGACTGGGAGGGCAAAAAGAGCGTGGAAGTGCCTCTCCACCGCTTCGAGGGACCACGGGACGGGAGGCCGTGGGCGCTGCCGCTGAACGCCAAGCTCTCCCTGCAGCTGACGCCGATTCCCGCCGGCGACTTCTTCATGGGAAGTCCCCTCACGGAAATCGGACGGGACAAGGAGGAGATCATGCATCCCGTCCGCTTCTCACGCCCCTTCTGGATGGGACAGACGGAAGTCACGCAGGCCCAATATCGCGCCATCATGGGGGAAAACCCCTCTAAGCACCTCGGCGACAAGCAGAAGCCGGAGAACACGCTTCCCGTGGAGAACGTCTCGTGGGGCAACGCCAAACGCTTCTGCGAGCGGCTGACCGAGCTGGAACGGAAGGCGAAACGGCTTCCCGAAGGCTACGTCTATCAGCTTCCCACGGAGGCTCAATGGGAATATGCATGCCGCGCAGGCCAGGTCAGCGCCCTGAACAACGGACAGGATCTGGATGCCGCCCGCGGGGTCTCCCAGGCCCTGGAAGACATTGGCTGGTATGATCTTAACGCCAAAAACGACCTCGCTCCCTGCGCCAAGAAAAAGCCAAACGCCTGGGGCCTCTACGACATGCACGGCAACGTGGAGGAATGGTGTCAGGACTACTACGCCCCCTATGCCGCCAACATCGCCACCGCACAGGAGAATCCCAAAGGCGCCACGGAAGGCGAGAAGCGAGTGGCCCGTGGGGGCTCATGGCGCTCCCAGCCGTGGAAATGCAGGGCAGCCGCCCGCACTGCCTACGCCGCTGATCTGGCCAACGACACCATCGGCTTCCGGGTCGTCCTTGCGCCGAAAGAGTGAAGATTTAGCGCTTCTCGAGCATCTCGTGGCTACGCAAGTTATTCCCTTGCAATGCTTTGCAAAGCACATTGCCGCTCATGCACATATGTCGTTGCACTCTGAAAGAGCCGCTTTGCGGCGACAGGATAATAGCCGTGGGTGGAGCGAAGCGAAACCCACGGACAGGCGGGAACATGCACAATCAGAACCACGTAGTGGTGGCAGGAAATCTGTTCGTGGGTTTTGCTTCGCATCACCCACTTCAGGATCCTGTCACCGCTGCGCGGTTATATATCTCCAACTTTTTCGTGCACCGTGGGTTGCGCTTGCTCCTGCGGAGCTGCGCTTACCCACGGCTATTATCAAGCCGCCGCCAGAGCGGCTCATCCTTTGACCTGCTCTGCCCTCTGCCGCCGCTGCCATTTACGAACATTCTGATGGGGCAGGAGGACAGATGGATTCATCATCATGATTTGCATGGAAGAAAAATCCAACTGCGTTTTTTAGGATAAAAGAAGAGAGCCTGCGACCTTTCCATGAAGATCACAGGCTCTTCTGTTGCCAATTGATAATTGCTAGTTGCTAATTATCAATAACTTCTGACTTGGCCAAAGCGGATGGAATAGATGTCCGCGTCCTTCAGCTCGAAGTGCAGGATGACCTTGCGGCCGACCAGCTGCTTGATTTCCGCGCCGTTCTTCCATGCCACGGGAAGATCCAGCTCGTCGCCGAAGATGGAGCGGGAGTCCGCCAACGTGTAGCCGGGGATGGGGTTGTTCTGCTCGTCGCGAATTTCGCAGCGGATTTCGCCCAAGGCGGAGGTGGAGGCGTTCAGCAGCAGCATGACCTCACCCCATGAGTCGGATGTGAGGAAGAGGGTGCCCTGCTCCGCATCGAGGCGGTTGACCAGCTTGTAGGCACTCGTCCCCGCCATGTCGTAGTGGAACCCCTGCTCCTTTTCGGCCAGCACGGCCGCCAGGCCATCCGTCGCCGCCTTCGCGATGTCCTCATCGGAGAGGACGCGCTGGACAACCGCCATTTCAAGGACGTCGCCGAGGAAGGGCTCGTTGGTGGTCGCAGCCGGCGGATAGTCTTCGCCGAAGCGGACTGGGCCGATGGTGGTCTCCAGATCGCCATGACCGGCTTCGCCGCCTTCCGCCACCTTCTTGCCGTTCATGTACAGCTTCATGACGCCATTGTCATAGGTGGCAACAATGGCCACCTTGCCGAGGCTGATCGTCTCCCAGTCGGGGCAGTTCTCCGGCAGGAGGCCAATTTCCATGCCGTCATACCACATGCGCAGCAGAGCGGCATCCTCCGTTTTGCTTCCGGGCTGCATGTCCAGAATGAACTTGTGCTGTCCTGCGGCGTTGGGGCCGCCGGCGTAGGAGGAGAAGAGACGGCGCATCTGGCCCTTCGGCATGTTCTCGAAGGTGATGGCAAAGCTGACCTTGCCACCCAAGTTGGCGGGAACAGGCAGTGTGTAGGCGCAGGGCTTGTTGACTTCCAGAACCCGCTTGCCGTCCTTCTCGACGATGCGGATCGCGCCTTCCTCAAGCTTCGGCTCGGTGCCCGCCGCGCCGTCCACGACGATTTCCATGGGCTTCAGGGTGACGCTGCCGCCGGTGTAGGGAGCCTGCACGGAGACGAAACCGTCCTGCCGCAGCGTGAGGCGGCGCAGGCGGTTCGGCTGGTTGTCGTAGTAGGCTTCCGTGGAGTAGATGGTCAGCACGGGAGGCGTCCCGTCCAAGTCCGACTTGGTCAGCACGACGCCCTGGGCGCTCATGTTGTTGCGGTTGATCCACCGCTCATGCTGGATGCCTGGCCGGACGAACGCCTCGTCCCACCGCTTGAAATGGACGCCGTCGCGGCTACTCATGAAACCGCCGTCGGAGACGCCGGGCAGGCCGCCCGCGCCGCTGCGGTCGTACTTGCTGGCGCGTTCGCGGAAGAAGCGCTTCGGCAGGCCGATGAGCACGTTCGGGTTGTTGACGTAGGGATGGATGGCGTTGGTGTACAGCTCGATGATGGGAGCACCTTCGCCGTAGTCCAGCGGCACGGGCTCGTCCCAGTTGATGCCGTCCTGCGAGTTGTTGCGCTGAATGGCGCGAGCCCCCTCCTTTTCGCTGAAATAGCGGGAATAGGCGGCGTAGCAATGGCGCGCGGGATCATAGATGATGGTGTTCTGGGAGTCGAAGGCGCCCTTCGTGATGACGGGCTCGTCCTTGGCCAGGTTCCAGTGGATGCCGTCGGCGGAGAAGAAGGCCCAGAGCGGGCCGCCGGCCAGGGCCTTGAAACGCTGGTCAGGGGGGCATTCGGGCCGCGGGTCATAGCAGGGGGCGAAGTTGTGGCCCCAGCCCTTGTTGTTGTTCGGGTCATCCATCAGGATGATGTTGTTGTCCTTCGAGCCGTTGTATTCGCAGATGCCCAGATTGGGCTTGACCCAGTGGATGCCGTCGTCGCTTTCCGCATAGCAGGTCACGCCAGGGGATTCGTAGCCGGGCAGCTGGTAGCCATGGCCGCGGTAGTACATGCGGTATTTGGTTCCGTCATAAATCACGGTGTGATAACAACATACGTTGCCTTCCCAAGGTTCGTCATGAACCATGACGACTTCCTTGAAATCCGGATGGTGGAGAGTCAGCTTGGCTCCGCCAGTCAGCTCGCTGATGGGCTCCATGTCCCAAAGGAGGATGGGATAGGCGCCCATGGCGGCGATGGCTGTGCCCATGGCGGCCGTGCAGGCCAGAATGTGATGCAGTTTCATGATGAGGCGATGTTTCCTTTCTGGGTTGGCTGTGCAAAAACGCCCGCCTTCTCCCTTCGACTGTCAGACACGTGGAGAAACACGGGCGTCGTCTTGTGAAACGCTTTATTGGATGTTGAAGGGTTCGCCCTTCTCGGGATGCAGGTGGACGCCGGTGGTGTAGTTAACGAAGTCCATCTTGTTGGCGTTGTTCAGGATGTCGCCGGCACCGCAGGAGGCCACATGGCCGTCAAGGAAAGCCATGTTGCAGCGGCCGTCATGGTTCAGGCGGTACAGGTTCTTGTCCGCCGTCGTCTGGGTGATCCAGAGGGCGGCGTATTCCGTTGCGGTACTCGGGATGTAGCTATCGCCGTAGACAAAGTGGCTGGAGGGGCTGGTGACATACGGCGTCTTGTACGCACGAACCAAGTGACCCAGGGAGTTGGTCATCTCGCCGTAGATGGACTTGTGGAACTGGCCGATCCACAGATTGCCGTAGGTGTAGTTCGGCGTGTCGCCGATGTTGCGGAAATTGTCAGACTTGGGGCAGGAGACGATTTGGGAGTCCACTTCGATGTAGCCGCCGTCCATCAGAACAGCCGGCCAGTTCACGAATCCGGTCACGGTGTAGGAGCCGATGTTGTGAACCTGGTTGACGGTGTTGTAGGCCAAGTTCGCCTTGAAGTCATCCATGTACAGCAGACTGGCCTGCATGACGCCACGGACATTGGAGGTGCAGTTGATGGTGATGGCCTTCTGCTTCGCCTTGGCCAATGCCGGCAACAGCATACCTGCAAGAATTGCAATAATTGCAATCACAACCAACAATTCGATGAGGGTAAACGTTTTCTTCATGATTGGAGCCTTTCTTTTTCGATTTGACTTTATCCTCCGAACGAATTCGGAGGCCGAATCATTCAAAGAACACGTGGCCGAAGACGCCCCCTCTTCCATCCCCTATATATTCCATTATATATATAAGGTATAGGAAGATGGCCATGAATCCCCAGCCATGGGCCAAACGGCGGGGGATTCGAACTCCAAAACTTACTGGATGTTGAAGGGCTCGCCCTTCTCGGGATGCAGATAGACGCCGGTGGAGAGGGAGGTGAAGTCCATCTTCTTCGCCGCGTTCAGGACATCGCCAGCTCCGCAGGAGGCCACATGGCCGTCGAGGAAGGCGATGTTGCAGCGGCCGTCATGGTTCAGGCGGTACAGGTTCTTGTCCGCCGTCTGCTGAATGATCCAGAGGGCGCCATACTGGGTTGCCGAACTCGGGATGTAGCTGTCACCGTAGACGATGTGGCTGGAGGGGCTGGTGACATACGGCGTCCTGTAAGCGCGGACTCTCATCGAGCCAACCACCAATTCGCCAAAGATGGACTTGTGGAACTGGCCAATCCACAAATCACCATAGGTGTACATCGGGGTGGTGGCGATGCTGCGGAAGTCATCGGCCTTGGGGCAGGAGACGATTGGGGAGTCCACTTCGATGTAGCCGTCGTCCATCAGGAAGACCGCCCAGCTGGCGTCACCGTCAATGGCGGCGCCTCCCACGTTATGAACCTGGCCGAATGAGTTGTAGGGCAGACTCGCCTTGAAGTCGTCCATGTACAGCAGACCGGCCTGCATGCAGCCACGGACGTTGGAGGTGCAGTTGATGGTGATGGCCTTCTGTTTCGCCTTCGCAAGGGCGGGCAGCAGCATGCCGGCCAGGATGGCGATGATAGCGATGACGACAAGCAGTTCGATGAGGGTAAACGCCTTCTTCATGATTCTTCTCCTAAGTAATTGCACCCCAACGATTTACCCCCCCTCTGAATTTTGATTCAGGGAAACCTTCGGGGCCAACTCGTCGGCAATGCAGTGAACCATCATCTATAATTATATGAAAGTTTCGACAAAAAACAAGAGGGCAAGATGATTTTTTTGTGAAAAAGTGATTTTTCGCGTCTTTTGAGACGGTGGACGCGAGACGCGAGACGCGAGATGGAAAAGTGAAAAGTGAAAAGTGAAGAGTGAAAAGTGAAGAGTGAAAAAGCGGAAAGAGAAAAGAGGGAACAGGGGGCCGCCCCCTTCGCCGCTATCGAATCTCCACCGACCGCAGTTCCTCCAACGAGAGGGGACGGTTCCAGAAGCGGAAATCGCTGATTTTGCTCACCGATTTGGGGCCACAGGCGCCCGTGCCGTCCTGTCCGATGTTCCAATCCAGCTCGGAACGGAAATCCAGTCCGTCCATTTCCACGGAGAACCAGTAGACGTTGCCATCTGGATGTCGTTGGAAGAACGTGACTAAGCCATTGCGGCCCACGCTGACGGCCAACAGGGTCTTTTGGCCCGCGACGAAATCGAAAGGCCCCACGTCAAGACGGGCCGGATTCGGGGCGAGGAAGTCGGCGGGGCGTTCCGCGTCGCGGTGGACATTGACCAAGAAGTTTTTGCCCTTGAGGAAGGCGCAGAAGCCGGGGTTCAGCCCCGTCTCCCAGTCTTTGTTACTGAAGAGGGGCGGATCCTCCTTGATGGTCTCCGGGTCCAGCTCCACCGTCATGGCAAAGGCGAAGTTTCCGCCGTCAAATCCCTTCAGGCTGTCCAACGTGACATAGCCCTCGCCCAGCTGGAAGGCACCGTCCGCCATCGGCAGCGTGCCATGGACGGTGAATGTGCCGCCATCCTCCACCGTGTTGACCAGACAGCCATTTTGGACGGCAAGGGCGTAGCGCAGGCCTTTGGACAGGTCGGCGGGCGGCGTGGCGGCGATGGTAAATGTCGTGTAGCCAGGCAGTTTCCTCGCTTCGGCCTCCAAGCCGAAATGGCTCAGCACCGTCGGCGTGATGGACAGGTTGCAGGGGCGCCCCGCCAGACGGCCGGCGGGCATGTGTTTGGAGCAGAAGAGCAACGGCACGGTGGAGGCCTGGCCGCCTCTCATGCCATGGTTCTTGCCGTAGCCGCCATGGTCGGAGCACAGCACAATCAGCCAGTCCTCCTTCTTGAATTTCGGACGCATCCGAATGACATCCAATAACTTGCCAATGCGGGCGACGGACTCCGCGGCGCATTTGCAATAGGCCTTTCCGTAGGGATAGAAGCCTTCCATGTGGGCGCCGTGGTCGGGAGCGTCGTCAAAGACGAGCAAGGCATCCGGCGCATCATCGCGGCCCATGAGCCGCAGCAGCTCCGCATTGTTGCGTTCATCGTCGTAAATCATAATGCGAGAAGGACTATCGGGAATGAGGTATTTGTCTGAGTCCCACGAAAAGACAAAAGCGGTGGAGACCTTCAGCCGGTCATGAAGCACCTTGAGGAAGGTGGGAGCGGCCTGGCCGTCATAGTGGGAGAAAATGTTGTTGTCGCCAACTTTATGGTCTTCGAACAGGCGGCCGGTGGCGATGGCGGTGTGGTTGGGGGCGCTGTTGGTGGGCAGATAGGGCTCGTTGGAGGCGTCCACGCTCCACGCCGCCTGGTAACCCGTCGCCCAGGTTCCCGCCTTCAGCTCCTGCCAAACGGGGGCGTTCAATGTCTCCATCATATCCGCCCGCATGCCGTCCATCATGTAGACAAGGACTTTCTTACGTCCTGCAAAGCAAGGAGTTGCAGCGATTGCCACCGTCAGCAGAATGATCTTCCAGAGCTTCCGTTTCATGGTGGGATTCCTTTCTTTATGAGATGCCGCGCCGCCAGTCGCCCCCATCGGCGGTAGGTCAGCGCTTTATACCACTAATATATAAATCAACGCCTTTATACCACTAATATATAGAAAGGAACCACAAAATCCAAGTCCCCCGATTTTTATTTTCCGTTTTTCGATTATATTTGCTGGCTGGAGGCACGGTCGAATGGCGGCCTCCACATAAAGCAACCCAATCAAAAGGACACATCATGGCGACGACGACCAAACGGGACATTGAAATTCTTCTGGAACGCATTGAGCTGGCCGGCAACGCCCCCGTCCGAGGCGGCATGCACAACGTGACCATCGAGCTGCTCTTCCCCCGGCTCATGGTGGCCAACCGCGCCTTCTCCCGCCCCTGCCGCTTCGAAAAAGGCGTGTCAGACTGCTCCGCCGCCCCATGGTGCAAGCGCATCTTCCTCAAGGAGAGCGTGGAATACCGTTTCGGACTGGGCGTCAAGGTGTCCAATGGCGCCTTGGAGACGGCCATTGAGGGATTCATGCGGAATCTGATCGGCGCGGCCCTGGGCGTGGGCGGCGACGTGGTGGAGAGCCGTCTGGGCGGCTTTGTGGGAGACATGGGCTCCATTCCCTTCGACTATGGAAAGAAGAAGCTGGTCACCGCCGCCAACAGCACCACGCCCCGCATCCTGCTGGAGGGCATGGTGGACTTGCTTCCCGAAGAGCTGACTCCCACACAAGAGATTTCAATTCCCCTGTGCACCACCAGCGACCTCTATCGCAAACTCACCGTCGGCCATGCCCCGCGGGCAAGGGAAGGAGCGGCGGGAGATTCCTCCATCCGCAAGCTGCTGCGGCCCGCCGGAACCGAGGTCGGCCAGGCCATCGTAAAGCTTAACGTGCTGAAATAGAGGGTTCTAGCTAGTTCTAGAAGCTCTAGAGTAAAGAAGAGCTGCAGTACCAACGGGCCTAAATTACAGCCACGAACTTTGCTTTGCGGTTCTATGATTTAACCTGACACTAGTGATTAGGAATTAGGGATTTTTTCTAGGGCTTCTAGAGCTAGCTAGAGAATTTTAGCAGGAGACTCTCCTGAAGCTTTAGATGAAAATTGCGGGATTCGTGAAAATTTGTCATGTCCTCACTTGACATTGCCAAAACAATGGTTATTGTCTAGAATCGTCATAAAAAACACAAGTCTTGTCATGTTTTGTCATGTCTGCAAGGAGAAAAAATTTGGGAATCCTTGCCATTACGAAGGAGGTAAGCGATGATTTTGACGTTGAAGGAATTTGCAGAGTATCTCCGCGTGAACGAACGCACGATTCTGCGCATGCTGAAGTCCGGCCAGATCCAAGGGGTGAAAATCGGCGGCCAATGGCGGTTCAACGGCGGACAGATCGACAAGGTTTTCTTCAACAGCGAAGACCATGGGGAAGAGGAAGTGCCCTTGAGCGCCCTGACCCAAAGTCTGGTGGGCATTCCCATCAGCCGCATGATGGCGGAGAGCCGCATGTTCCTTGACATGAAGGCGACCAGTTCCGAAGAGGCGATTCGGGAGCTCACCTCCCCCCAAATCTTCAACACGCTGGTGCTGGACGTCAATGACGTGACCGAGAAGTGTCTGGCTCGGGAGGCCCTGTTGAGCACAGGCGTGGGCAACGGCATGGCCGTGCCCCATCCGCGGGATCCCATTCCCACCCTGCGGGCCCCTGGCGTGGTCGTCTTTGGCCGCTCAAAGGCAGGCATCGACTTCAATGCGGTGGATGGCAAACCTGTCCATCTCTTCTTCCTCATCTGCAGCCAAAACATCGAACTTCATCTGCATCTGATGGGCTGTCTGGCCAAACTCCTTCGCAGCGAAGCCTTTGTGAAGACCTGTGAAAATGCGACGGAACCCGCTGACATCATCAAGGGCGCCATGGAATTCGAGCGCGCCGAGTTTTTGACCGATGGCATGGCCAGCCTCGAAGACGAAGAGAACTAATTGGCAAATTGAAATGCAACGACTCAGAAGAGGGCTACTCCGCGTCTGATCGTGCATCATGAAGGGGCATGGGGGATCGCCGTGGGTTTATCCAGCCCGTCGGGGCCGTATAATCCGCGGCGACGCATCCCCCTGCATTTCGCCTTGTCCCACCGTAGCACAAACGCAGACGGAACCATCAGGATTCACGCAACCCATTTCATTTCAGCATCTTGCAAAGTCCGTTGCAGCGCAATCCCGCATGTCATCAGAATCCAGGAGGAGCCGCAAGGCGACTCAATGGAAAGACCTTCGGGTTGGGCATCAGCGAAATCCGGGGGCCGCTCTGTCCACCAACTCCACACTCCCCCCGCAGGCCCCATCAGCCCTATACCTATATAATACATAAGGACACCATCGGCCATGAGTGGCTTTTTTGGCTCCGTCGCGGGAAAAACGTCACAAAAGTCCTGTTGAGCGTTTGCAATACGGGAAGAGGGGATTAGAATAGTGTTGGTGTTTTGCAAGTTTCCTCCGCAGGCGTATGGCACACGGAATCGCCGACTGCCGCACGAGGGGATGCAATCTTTATAACTC
This sequence comes from Lentisphaeria bacterium, assembly GCA_016288215.1. Classification (GTDB taxonomy): domain Bacteria; phylum Verrucomicrobiota; class Lentisphaeria; order Oligosphaerales; family Oligosphaeraceae; genus Tb-RUG-64. The sequence continues at coordinate 16,892 of JAEEYQ010000019.1, forward strand.
ATTGATAATCAGGCATTTAGGAGAAACGTATGAAAATCACCGTGACTTCCCAGACCTCCGTGAAAGCCCCCAACGACGTTCAGGCCATCTTTCCGGGCGTCACCAAACTTGACGACGGCTCGCTTTTCATGATTTTCGTGGCGGGAAGCGATTTCGAGTCCTCCGACCAACACCTGTACAAGGCCCGCAGCACGGACCAAGGGAAGAGCTGGACAGTGGAGGGCATGCTGTATGACTATGCGAAACTGGGCTTTGCGGAACCCTTCACGGACTGCGCCAAACCCACCAACCTGGGCAACGGCAATCTGATCGCCGCCGGCTATGGCTTCCTGCGCGACCGCCCAGACATGGGCCTCTCCGACTATGCGGAGAAATTCGGCCGTTTCCCCAAGAACCTGAACGCGGTGCTGTTCAGCCATGACAACGGCAAGAGCTGGACCATGCCCGAGTTCATCAAACACAAATATGACGGGCTGGAGCTCTCCGGCCCGGTTCTGAAAAGCGCCAGCGGCAAGCTGCTGTTCTTCGCGGCCCCCTTCGTCCTGTCGGCGGAGCAGCATCGGGGACTGACCTTCTGCAGCGAAGACGGCGGCAAGACATGGAAGGAAATCAGCGACTTCTTCGCGTCACCGAATGTGGCACCGTGGGAAGTGCGCTCCATTCAGCTGCCCTGCGGCCGCATCGTCCTCGTGATTTGGGCCTACGACCTGAAGAACCAGTGCCATCTGCCCAACCATCTGGTCTGGTCGGACGACGATGGGAAGACCTGGAGCAAGCCCATCAACACAGGACTGCGGGGCCAGGCCTCCAACCTCTTCATGTACAAGGGGAAACTGGGCGTGCTGCAGGCCCGCCGCGAAGGTCCGAAGCCGGGCATCTGCCTGTCTCTCGTGGAGCTGAAGGACGACGGCGTCATTGTTCTGGACGAGGCCTATGCATGGGATGCAGCCGGCCTGGCCAACAAGCAGGGGAACATCGAGACCCAGTTCGCCGCGCTGAAATTCGGCCAGCCCTCCATGACCCAAATTGATGACACCCACTATGTTCTGTTCTTCTGGAACTGCACGGACGGCACCTACCGCGTCCAGAGCTGGTGTCTGGAGATTGGAGACTGACGCAACGCCACAGGCGAATCGGCGAGGCCATTAGTGGCCTTGCCGCCGCAATGGACAGACAGGCCGGACATGGCAACGTTCCATGTCCGGCCTCATGGCGAAACGGCACATCATAACATCTTTCGCCCCAAGGATTTACAAGAAAAACAGGAAAACTGACATGCATTCCACCTCCTCCTTTGGCATCACCACCGTCCTCCTCCTTTCCATGGCCTCCTGCGGCACCGCCGCAAACGAGCCGGCGGCCACAACGTTGAAAGCGGAATGCAACTACGCCTTCCGCCCCCGCCTCACCTGCATCCACAAGCCCCACATCCGCCTCATGGACGCCACGCCCACGGCGGACGAAATCGGGCTGGACGACAGCTGGACAATTCATATCCCATTGGAGCACAGTAGTTTCCAACTTCGCTCCGCACAAGATCTGCAGGACTATCTGGCGGTCAGCATGGGGCTGTTCCTTCCCATCCGCCCCACCAAACTCTCCGACATGGGCAACGCCTCCCATGTCATCCTGTTGGGCACCCTGCAGGATTTCGGCCCTATGGAAGGCCCTCTTCCCCAAAAGGTTCGCGGCTATCGGCTGACCGCGAACGCAGGGCAAATCCGCATCTGCGGCCACGATGAGCGGGGCACCGCCCAAGGCGGCTACTATCTGGAGGACATCATGAACCTCCGGCTGGCCCCCTTCATCCCCCGCATGGACACCGTCCGTGAGCCCATCTTCGCCCCCCGCATGATTCACTCCGGCTGGGGCTGCGACGTCTTTCCAGATTCCATTCTGAATGCCGCCGCCCACGCGGGCATTGACGCCATTTTGGTCTTCGTCACGGGAATCAACAAATCCGGAACCGCCTTTTTGGATTTCAACGACCTCATCGCGCGGGCGGCCAGCTATGGACTGGACGTCTATTTCTACAGCTATTTCCAAAACCACATGCATCCAGACGAACCTGGCGCAGAAGCCTACTATGACGGCATTTACGGCGAACTGATCCGCCACTTCCCCAAAGTCAAAGGCATTGTCTTCGTGGGAGAATCCTGCGAGTTTCCCACCAAAGACGAGCACGCCAAATCGTGGCTTCGGCTGGATCCCGTACCCGCCGGCCATGAGAACGACAACCGCCCCGGCCCCGGCTGGTGGCCCTGCCGCGACTATCCCCAATGGCTGGACGTGGTCAAACGGGTCATGCGGAAACACAATCCGAATCTGGACATCGTCTTCTGGACCTACAATTGGGGCTGGGCTCCCGTGGAGCCACGGCTGGACCTCATCCGCCATCTGCCGCAGGACATCTCGCTGGAAGTCACCTTCGAGATGTTCGAGGACATCGTGAAGGACGGCGTCCCGACCCGCTGCGTGGACTACACCGCCTCCTTCGAGGGGCCTGGAATCTATTTCCGCACGGAGGCCATGGAGGCCGCCAAACGGAAGTTGCCCCTCTACGCCATGTCCAACACAGGCGGCCTCTCATGGGACATCGGCGTCATCCCCTACGAGCCCATCCCCTATCAGTGGAAACGGCGGTGGGACGCCCTGCTGGCCGCCAACCGCGACTGGGGCCTGGTGGGCCTGATGGAATGCCACCACTATGGATGGTGGCCCTCCTTCATCTCCGAACTGAGCAAGGAGCGCTATTGGACCAACGGCATGGACTTCGACAAACACATCCGCGCCATCGCCTGCCGCGACTTCGGCGACGACGGCGCAGAAAACGCCCTCTCCGCCTGGCAGGACTGGAGCGAGGCCTTCCGCAACTATCCTCCCACCAACGAGGACCAGTACGGCCCCTTCCGAATCGGACCCGCCTATCCCCTGCTCTTCTTGGACCAGACCATCAAGATTCCGGACGTTCCCTACGCCCACTTCGGCGCGGGTATCTGCAACCCCATCTACGGCTTCCATGATTTGGGCACCGTGGACGGCGAAATCCGCCTTCTCGAAAAGATGAAGTCCCTCATGGCCAGCGGGTTGCAGAAACTGCAGCGCGCCCGCGAGACCTCCCCCGCCGGCCGGCGGGAGGAGGCGGACCGGCTGATCAATTTGGGCGACTTCATCGGACACTGCGTCCAGACGACCATCCATACCAAGAAATGGTATCTGCTCAACTACCGCCTGCGTTCCCAAAAGGATCTTAACGTCCAGGAGCGCAAGGACATCTGCCAAAAACTGCTCGCCCTTGCGCAAGCGGAGATGGCCAACGCCACCGCCACCATCCCCTGCGTGGAGCGGGATTCGCGGCTGGGATGGGAACCCAGCATGGAATACATGTGCGATCCGGAGCATCTCCAATGGAAGCTCGGCGTCATGAAGGACATCGTGGAGAATCGGATTCCCGCCTATCTGAATGCCCTTCCAAAAGAATGAATATAGTCATAAATCATTGAATATAAACTATTTAAACAAATAATAGATAACCCAGGGAACTGTTCCCGTCATCACCATTTCAGCCTTCCCATGAAACTGCAAACCGCCTTTTTCTGCATCCTGCTGTGCCTGACTGGCCTGTTGTCGTTTTTCGGCTGCTCCGACAGCGAAGAGCCCAGCGCCCTTTCGCTGCTCAATGTCTCCTACGACCCCACGCGGGAACTGTATCAGGCTCTGAACAAGGCATTTGTGGAACAATGCGACCACGAGGGGCTCTCAGGCGTCGTCGTGGAGCAGTCCCATGGAGGCTCCGGCAAGCAAGCCCGCGCCGTTTTGGACGGGCTGGAGGCGGATGTGGTCACGTTGGCTCTGGGCTATGACATCGATGTGCTTTGCAGCCAGGGACATCTGATTCCCGCAGACTGGCAGAGCCGCCTCCCCCACAACAGCTCACCCTTCTATTCCACCATCGTCTTTCTAGTCCGCCGCGGCAACCCCAAGGGCATCGCTGACTGGGGCGACTTGATTCACGATGGCGTGGAAGTCATCACCCCGAACCCCAAAACCTCCGGCGGCGCCCGCTGGAACTATCTGGCCGCGTGGGCCTGGGCGGAACGGAAATACGGCAGCGAGGCCGCCGCGCAGGACTTTCTCGCCACCCTGTTCTCCCACGTGCCCGTGCTGGACACCGGAGCCCGCGGCGCCACCAACACCTTCATCCAGCAGGGGAAAGGGGATGTGCTGTTGGCATGGGAGAATGAGGCGCTGCTCGTGCTCAGGGACTATCCCGACCAAGGCTGCGAAATCGTCCACCCCAGCCTCTCCATCCGTGCAGAACCTCCTGTGGCTCTAGTAGATGCGAACGCGGATGCCCACGGCAGCCGCTCACTGGCGGAAAAATATCTGAATTTTCTCTATACGGACACGGCGCAGGCCATCGGGGCCGCCCAATTCTATCGCCCCATCCGGCCCGAGGCCGCCGCAGCGGAGGACATGGCCCGCTTCCGTCCCCTGGCCATGGTCTCCATCGACGATTTCGGTGGCTGGAGCGCGGCCCACGCGAAGCATTTCGCCGCCGATGGCATCTACGACCACCTTCCCCGCAAGCGCAATCCATAAAGGCACGCCGCCGGTGTCCCGCTCCCTTGCCAACTCCAATGCCTCCTCCCAATCCGCCCATCGGCTTGCCATGGGCTTGGGACTGACCTACATGAGCCTTTTGGTGCTCATGCCCATTGCGGGGCTTCTTCTGCGCTCAATCCAACTGCCTCCAGGAGAGTATCTTCGGGTGCTTCAGGCGCCGGAGACCATGGCCGCCTTCCGGCTGAGCTTCGGCCATGCGTTCCTTGCCGCCCTGTTCAACACCGTCACCGGCGTTCCGGTTGCATGGGTGCTGGCCCGATACGCCTTCCCCGGCAAGCGGCTTCTCGATGTGTGGATCGACCTGCCCTTCGCCCTTCCCACGGCCGTGGCGGGCATTGCGCTGTGCACCCTGTACGGCCCCCACGGCTTTTTGGGCGCCCCTCTCGCCAAACTGGGGCTGAAGGTCGCCTACACCCATTGGGGCGTCTTCATCGCCATGTCCTTTGTCAGCATCCCCTTCGTCATCCGCACCGTGCAGCCGGCTCTGCTGAATCTGGATCCCTCTCAAGAGGAGGCCGCCGCCTGCCTGGGAGCCAGCCGGCTGTATTGCCTTCGGCGAGTCATCCTGCCGGAACTGCTGCCTTCCATATTGACCGGTTTCTCCATGGCCTTTGCCCGTGACATCGGCGAATACGGCTCCATCATCTTCATCGCGGGCAACATCCCTGGAGAGACGGAAATCCTCCCCCTGCGCATCGTCCACGCGCTGGAATGCTATGACTACGCCGGCGCCACCGTGCTCGCCATCGCCATGATGGTCGCCTCCTTCCTCCTCCTCCTGCTCATCAACCTCCTGCAGAAAAGGCAGACCTCATGAACGGAAACCCCTCATCCTCTCCATTGGTCATGGAGCCGCCGTGGGTCCGCCGCGCGCTCATTGCCTTCGCCTGCCTGCACATCGGCCTGCTCATCGTCCTCCCCTTCGCCAGCGTGCTCTGGCAGGCCTTCAGCCACGGTCTCTCCACCTTCAGCCAGCTGCTGGCCACCCGTGACACCCGCTCCGCCATCGCCCTCACCCTGTCCATCGCCGCCATCGCCGTGCCCGTCAACAGCCTCTTCGGCCTCCTTCTGGCCTGGGGACTGACTCACCTCCGCTTCCCCGGCCGACGCTTCCTGCTCACCCTGCTGGACCTCCCCTTCTCCATCTCCCCGGTGGTCGCCGGCCTCCTTTTCATCTTGATATTCGGCAACAACGGCTATCTGGGCCCCTTCCTCAGAAGCCACCATCTCAAGGTCATCTTCGCCTTCCCCGGCCTGCTTTTGGTCACCCTCTTCGTCACCATGCCCTTTGTCGCCAAGGAGCTGATTCCCCTCATGGACGACGCCGACCACGACGAAGAGGAAGCCGCCCGCCTGCTCGGCGGCTCGTGGTGGCGAATCTTCTGGAAGATCACCTTCCCCAACATCAAATGGGGCCTGCTCTACGGCATCGTCCTCTGCACGGCCCGCGCCATGGGGGAATTCGGCGCCGTGGCGGTCGTCTCCGGCAGCATCCGTGGCCGCACCAACACCCTCCCCCTGCACATCGAGGCGCTCTTTCAGGACGGCGACCTGCCCGCCGCCAGCGCCGCCGCCTCCCTGCTGGCCCTTCTTGGAATCATCAGTCTCGTCAGTCGGGGCATCGCGGCACGACTTCGAAAACGCTCCGAGGCCCTTCGCCTCTCCGCCCCCTCCTCCACCCCCTAGTTCGTTCCCATGTCCATCATTATCAACAACGTACACAAAAGCTACTCGGGCAGCCATGTGCTGAAAGGCATCAACCTGACCGTCAACACAGGGGAACTTCTTGCCCTGCTGGGGCCCTCCGGCTGCGGCAAAACCACCCTGCTGCGCATCATCGCAGGGCTGGAGCCGCCAGATGAGGGGGAGGTCCTCTGCAACGGACTGCCCGCCGCGGGAAGCTCCCCGCAGGAAAGCCGAATCGGCTTTGTCTTCCAGCACTATGCCCTTTTCCGCCACATGTCCGTGTTCGAGAACATCGCCTTCGGCCTGCGGGCCAAGCCCAGAGCCCAACGCCCCTCCGAAGCGCAAATCCGCGAAAAAGTGGAGAAACTTTTGGAACTCATTCAGCTGGAATGGATTGCAAAACGCCTTCCCTCCGAGCTCTCCGGCGGTCAGCGGCAACGGGTGGCGTTGGCCAGAGTGCTCGCCGTGGATCCCTCCGTCCTCCTGCTGGACGAGCCATTCGGTGCCCTGGACGCCAAAGTCCGACAGGAACTTCGCCATTGGCTGCGGGAACGCCATGCGGATTTGGGTGTCACCACCATTTTCGTCACTCATGACCAGGAGGAGGCCATGGAGGTCTCTGACCGCATCGTGCTCATCCATGACGGCAAAATCGAGCAGACCGGCTCCCCCGACGACCTGTACAACCATCCCGTCAACCCCTTTGTCTGCGACTTTTTGGGTCTGGTCAACATGCTTCCCCTCCATGGGAAAACCCTGTATCTCCGCCCCCATGAAATCGCGTTGGAATCCGCCCCCCTGCCCGAAACCTGCCCTGCCACCATCACCGCCATTCGGACGGCTGGGCCCATGGTCCAGCTGGAACTCCGCGCCGACGGCCATCCCGTCACGGTCGCCATGACCCATGAGCAGTTCGCCAAAGGCGACTTTGCCATCGGGAAAACGGCCCATCTCCGCCCCCTATTGGAGCGAGAATTTGGGTAAGTGATTGATAATCAAGGGGTTATGGATTTACGAGGCGCCTTAATCCCTCGCCCATGTCTCGCGTCTCGCGTCCCACTTTCCCGTCTCCCGTCCCTCGTCTCGCGTCTCTCGTCTCCCGTCTCCAGTCCCCCGTCCCACTTTTCACTCTTCGCTTTTCACCTTTCACTTTTCGCTTTTCATGGGACGTGAGACATGAGACAAGAGACATGTAAGTCACTGATAAATCGTTTCTTTCACTCTTTCCGTCTCCCATCCCTCGTCCCGTGTCCCACGTCTTATCCATCTTCAGAATTGGCATACTGGAAAATACTCTATATATTAACAGTGGTTGAGAGAGGAAGAACGCAATGGTAACAGAAAAGGAATTTCGTATGAAACAACTGGTCGCTGCAATGTTGTCCGTGCTCTTTGTGACAGGATGCTGCTGTTTGAAACCCAAGTCCTGCTGCATGGTGAAAAAGGCTGACTCGGATTTGACGGCCCTGATGGACAAGTCTCTGGATTGGCAGAAAGTCCATGCGGTGGAAGAGTTTATCGCTGCAGGCATTATTCGGCCCGAATTCATTTCCACCTATCGCGCGATTTACGACAAGACCACCCCGAAGACCCCGCCCCGCGTCGGCGCCTGCCGTGTTCTGTATCGCTGCTGCCCCGAGGAACGTCCACGTCTGCGGGATGAACTGGTCGCCATGGCCATGGACATGGGCTGCCCTGGAGATGGCCATTCCATCGAGACCATGTGCAAGCTGAACATCAAGCTGACTCCCGCCGAGATGGCCTCCCTCCGCCGCTACACCCTGGGGGACAACGACGGCAAAGGCGCCATGGCCAACTATCTGCTGTACATCAACGGCGACAAAGAGGCGGAGAAGAGCGTCCTCAAGGCCATTGAGAACCTGGACGGCATCACCGTCTATTGCTTCTGGTTCAACGAGACGGAGATTTCCCCCGAGATGAAGGCCGCCCTGCTGAAGGCGAAGAACCATGAGGGCAACACCGCCGAGTTCCAGTCCTTTGTGGACCGCGCATGCCTCCTCAAGGTCGCTGGATCCCATGCGGACTGCGCGGAGCTCTTCGCCAAAGCGAAGAAATACGACCAGAAGGAGAATTGGGAAGGCCCCGTCCGCTTCTACATGATGGCGTTGGGCGATGTAGCCACCAAGGACGACTTCCCCGAAATCGCCAAATGGCTTTCCCATGAAAACGAAGAAGTGCGCATCGCCGCCGCCGGCAGCATCGTGCGCATTGCCAACACCAACAAATAAGACACGTTTGCCTCAATTGGCGTAAACAGCCATGACACCGCGTGGACCATTTGTCGGCGCGGTGTCATTTCCTTTATATCACAACTCATTAATAATCAATAGGTTACGATACAAACAACGCGGAGCATGGGACGCGAGACGCGAGACGTGGGACGGGAGACCGCTTCAAATCCCTAATCCCTAATCCCTAATCCCTAATCCCTAATCCCTAATCCCTAATCCCTAATTCCTAATTCCTAATTATCAATCACTTCTAACTTCTAATTCCAAATTTTTGATTTTTGCCATGGAGGCCGTGACCATGATTCCCAGTGACCATTTTGTCCGCTTTTACAATGAGGTATTCAAGTTTTTGGATGAGAAGAATGGCCTGGAGGGCTTCTATCTGGCCGTCAGTCGCGAGCAAGCCCACGCCAGCGCCAAGTTATTCTGGGAGAAAGGGATGAAGGGCATCAAAGAGCACTTCGACCGCATCTACAAGGAAGAAAACTGCACCAATGACAACTGGACGACGGACATCGCCCGCTTCTCCAGCATGACCAACTGCCCCAGTCTCACCAAAGCCTCGGACAACGATGCGGGGCTTTGCGAAAAGTACTGTCTCCATTGCCCCGGCTGGGAGATTCCCCTGCTGACCAAATGCGGCATCTATGTGGTGTACAACGTGAAAAGCCTGCGAACCGGAGACTGCTGCGAACTCAAATGTGAATACAAAAAGGACGCGGAGGCGTTTTTGCAGAAGCAGTTGGACGAAGGGGCAGATCCCGCCATGATCTTCTCCAATCTGGACCAGAGCGATTTGGTGGAGGCCAATCGGGCCCGCCGTCTGGCCGGAGAGCCCTTGCCACCAGACCTCCAATAGACATTTCATAAAAACGGAGGACACCATGCGCTTTTACAAATATCAGGGACTCGGCAACGACTACCTTGTTCAGGATGACCCCCGTATCCCCTTGTCGCCATTGCAGATACGACAAATCTGCGACCGCCATTACGGCTTGGGGTCGGACGGCATTCTGGCGGGCCCCTTCATGCCGTTCACGGAGGACTTCCGACAAATTGGCGAAGCCGCCGGCCTTTCAACCGAACAGAACGCCTTGAGTTTCTGCGCGTTACGGATTTTGAACCCGGATGGCAGCGAGGCGGAGAAAAGCGGCAATGGCCTGCGCATCTTCACGCGCTATCTCTACGACCGCGGGCTAGTCGGTCATAACTCATTCTTACTCAGTACGTTAGGAGGACAGGTAAAAGCACGGTTCCAGTCACCGGAGGCCATTCAGGTTGACATGGGGAAGGTGTCCTTCAACAGCCAGGACCTTTCGCTGCCAGGGACGGCGCGAGAGGTGGTTGGCGAGAGCTGGACAGTCAATGGCCAAACCCTGACCCTCACGGCGGCAACCATCGGCAATCCACATTGCATCATCCTCTGCACCAACGGCGAAGACCTCAAGGCCATGGCCCTTCAAATGGGCCCTGCACTGGAAGTCCATCCCGCCTTTCCAGCCCGCACCAATGTCCAATTCCTGCGGCCCGTAAACCGCCATGCCATCGACATCGAGATTTGGGAACGGGGCGCCGGCTACACGTTGGCCTCCGGCTCCAGCGCCAGCGCCTGTGCGGCGGCGGCCATCCGACTGGGCCTGTGCGACTCCCCTGTGGAGGTGCGCATGCCCGGCGGCATCCTTCAGCTGGAAGCGGACGCCGCGTTCCACATGCGCCAATGCGGCCCCGCCGGATTCATCGGAACCATGGACTTCACCCCTGACGAAACCGCCGGAGGTGTCAGATGAACATCAGCGACCCGCTGAACGAAGCCCCAGAAGCGGAATTGTCCTTTTCCGTACAGAAATCGGAGGTGGACGCCTCTCTTGTCCGCCGCATCACCCTTTGGGGCATGGTCATGAACCTCCTGCTGGCCGCCGCCAAATTCGCCGTGGGTCTCGCCGCCCACAGTCAGGCCTGCGTGGCGGACGCCATCCACAGCCTTTCCGACCTCAGCTCCGACCTGGCGGTGCTCATCGGCGTCCGCTTCTGGTCCGCGCCGGCGGACAGCGACCATCCCCATGGTCATCAGCGCATTGAGTCGCTCATCACCCTGTTCATCGGTGCCCTTTTGGGGGCCACCGCCATCGGCATGGCCAGCAAGGCCATCGGCAGCCTCGGCGAGACCGAAACCACCCCCCTTTCCTCCTGGCCAGTCTTGGGCGTCTCGCTGCTTTCCATTCTGACTAAGGAAATCCTGTACCAATGGACAGTGGCCTCTGGACAGGCCTGCCACTCCGCCGCCCTCATCGCCAACGCATGGCATCACCGCTCCGACGCCATTTCCTCCATTCCCGTCGCCCTTGCGGCGCTGGCCGCCCGCATCTGGCCGGAGCTGAGCCACTTGGACTCCATCGCGGCCATCATCGTGATTTGTCTGCTGCTCCGGGCCTGCTGGCAGATTGCCTGGCCCTGCATCAAAGAGTTGTCTGACCAAGGCCTTGGGCCGCAGGAACTTGAGGAGATGCGGCGCATCGCCTCCGCCATGCCGGGCGTGAAAAACGTCCACAATCTGCGGACGCGGCGCTTCGGAAGCAGCGTCCTTCTGGACATGCACATCATGGTGGACAAGGACATGACCGTGGAGAACAGCCATCGGATCGCTGAAGAGGTGGCCGACGAAATCCGCCGCAAAAAGCCCTTGGTCTTGGATGTGCTGACCCATGTGGAGCCGGAGAATTCCGTGAACATGAAGGACGAAATTGTCCGCCTGGCCCGCAGCGTCAACGGCGTCCGTGACATCCACAGCATCCGCATCCGCAGCGTCCTGAACGGCTATGACGTGGATTTCCATGTCCAGGTCTCCCCCGACCTGCCGGTGTCGGAAGGGCATCGCATCTGCGGAGAAGTCCGTGCCACCTTGCTGAAAAGCCCTTTGAAGATCACGGGCGCCTTGATTCATCTAGAGCCCTATTACGGAGGGAATTAGGGGAATTAGGAATGAGAAATGAGAAATGAGAAATTAGGAATTAGGAAATTAGAATCACGATTGCCTTTGCAATTCGGTTCTGAATAGGTTCTCATAACCCCAAAAATCGGCCTTTTGTGGTTATATGGATATAGGCTTAATTCAGCCCTTGCCATTATCCCATTCATCGGTTTATTTTGTATTCAAATACATGCGATTGAATTCATAAAATGAATACACAAAATGAATAATCTTCTTTTGTGCAAGAAGAAGGAAAATTGACAAAAAACGCGTCCGGAAGAGTGAAAAAACACCCCTGTTTTTGGGGTCGATGGCCGTTACGGCGCCCCACGATGCCCTTCCTCGCATTTGATGTCCAACCCTGTATATTAATACCTCCCCTGTCCTGCAGGCCCTAAAATGGCCATTTTTCACATTTGACCCTCTTCGCATTTTTATTCATTTTATTGCAAAATCTCTTCCAAAGACAGCAAAGACGAAAATGGCAAGAGCCCCTTCCCTCACATCCCAAAAACGGGGCGGGAGACAAGAAGAAAGGAAAGAAATAACTCGTCTCCCGCCCACCGGGGTTCAGTTTAGTTCATTCAGGGTTCAGAACTCAACGCCGACATTGATGCCAAACGTGGCGTTGAAGGCGGACTGGTCATCGCCCTCCCGCCAGTTGTCCCGCATCTTGCTGCCCAAGGCCCAGCCGCATGTGGCGAAGGGGCCGACGGTGACATAGTCATTGATGGCGAATTTAACCGAGGTCTCCAACACGGCGGAAATGAAGGACGTGCGGTTCAGCTCGTAGTCCCGCTCCTGGAAGTGGCTGTTGCCCCACCACAGCTGGCCGCCGAGGTTCCACGTCACGTTGTCCGCCAGCTCAATGTCATGGGAGACATTGAGATTTCCATACCACAGATCGTCCTCAAAATCCCAATAGAGGTCGACGCCGGGGGACAGGAGGCATTGGGCGTTCACGGCCACGTTGAGTTCGTTGGAGTCATCCTCCCGAACCCGCGGATAGACGTAGTTGATGTAGGCGAACTTGAAATCCAGCCCCTTGATGAAGCCATCCCAATCGCCGCCCACAGAGGGTTGCCAGCCGAAGGTGAAGTCATACTCCTCGAAGGTCTGCCGGTGGTCATTGGCGTCCGTGCAGTCGAAGAAACCGGTGGCGCCGACGAACAGCTCCTTCCACGTGAACTCGAAATCGCCTTGGAAGATGGGATCCGGATTCACATAGGAGCCCTTGTCAAAGTATTGGCTGGCATAGGAAAGGGACAGGGACACGCCCCAGTCCTTCTCCGCCTCAGTCTCCAGAGAGGGTGCCTCCTGCGCGCAAAGCCCCATGCCCAACACCGCAACCGCAATGGTCAAAATCTTTTTCATTTTCACTCCTTAATTGAATCAATAGATGCATTATCATTCTTTTTGTGCAATGCTCATTTGAACATCACCGAGACTCCAAGGTGCTTCCGCAGCCGGGGCACCCCTTGCCGCCGCAGCCGCAACTGCAGCCACAGCAGCTCTCTCCTGCGCGTTTCTTTCTCACCAGACAGACGATGATCGCAATCACCACGCCCAAGAGGACGCCGCCCACGGCCATGCTGCCCCAATTGGCCATCAGCCATTCCATGTTGTCCGCCTCCCTTCCGTCATTTGATGGTGGTCAGGGTCTGCGCCTCCTTGTAGGGGCGAAAGAGCATGTACAGGATCGTGGCCACGAGAGCCACGGCGACGATGGCGCCGATGACATGGGCATCGCCGGACAAGGCGCTGCCAATCTGATAGATGCAGAAGGAGATGATGTAGGCAAAGATGCACTGATAGGCGATGGCGAAGCATGTCCAGCGCGGGCTGTTCATCTCCCGCTTGATGGCTCCCATGGCGGCGAAGCAGGGGGCGCAGAGCAGATTGAAGGTGAGGAAGGAGAATCCAGCCAGCCTGGTGAAGACATGGGCCATGTTGCCGTAGACGCTGTCCGTCAGTCCGTTTTGATAGAGGATGCCCATGGTGCCCACGATGTTCTCCTTCGCGACCAGTCCCGTGATGGAGGCGACGGCGGCCTGCCAATTGCCCCAGCCCAACGGCGCGAATATCCACGCGATGCCGCCCCCGATGGCGGCCAGCAGGGAATGGTCAAGCTCCTGTTCCTCCAGCATGCGGAAGCTTCCGTCCACGAAGCCGAAGAAGGAAGTGAACCACACGAAAATGGTGGAGAGCAGGATGATGGTTCCCGCCTTCTTGATGAAGCTCCAGCCACGTTCCCACATGGAGCGCAGCAGGTTGACAAGCGTCGGCATGTGGTATGCGGGAAGCTCCATGACGAAGGGGGCGGGATCGCCGGCGAACATGCGTGTCTTCTTCAGGATGATGCCGGAGACGATGATGCTGGCCAGTCCCATGAAATAGGCGCTGGTGGAGACCCATGGCGAACCACCGAAGATGGCTCCGGCGATGAGCGCGATGAAGGGTGTCTTGGCGCCGCAGGGGATGAAGGTGGTGGTGATGATGGTCATGCGGCGGTCCCGCTCGTTCTCAATAGTGCGGGAGGCCATGATGCCCGGCACGCCGCAGCCTGTTCCGATCAGAATCGGAATGAAACTCTTGCCCGACAGGCCGAATTTGCGGAACACCCTGTCCAGCACGAACGCGATTCGCGCCATGTAGCCGCAGGCTTCCAGAAACGCCAACAGCAGAAACAGCACAAACATCTGCGGCACAAAGCCCAACACAGCGCCCACACCGGCCACGATGCCGTCGATGATGAGGCCGCGCAGCCATTCGGCGCAGTTCATCTTGTCCAGCAGATTGCCGATGATGACGGGCACGCCCGGTATCCAGCAGCCGTCCTCCGCAGGATCAGGCTCCGCAAAGCCGTATTTTTCCATGACAGGAAGCGCGTTGGCCAAATCCTCCCCGCTGAACTCCTCTTCGGAGACAGACAGATTCTCTTCATCCTCCACTTCCAGAGTGGCCTTGGCGTCTTTGGAAACGCTGGAAGCGAAGCTCTCCAAAGCCTTTGCGGCGGCATCCGCGTCAAAATCCTCCGACTCCGAATCGAGTTTGGCGGCCAATTCCGGCGCCGTCTCCTCCGTCACAAAGGCGTCCACCGCCTGCCGTGCCTCCGAATATTCGTCCTTCTTCTCCTCGAAGGCGGCGGAACCGATGCCGAACAGATGGAAGCCGTCTCCGAACAGGCCGTCGTTGGCCCAGTCCGTCGCCTTCTGGCCGACGGTCACCATGGAGATGTAATAGACAAGGAACATCACCACCGCCAGAATCGGCAGGCCCAACCAGCGGTTGGTGACCACCTGGTCGATTTTGTCAGACGTGGACATGCCGCCCGTGCGCTTCTTGTGATAGCATCCCTTAAGCATCTCCGCGATATACACATAGCGTTCGCCGGTGATGATGGACTCCGCATCATCGTCCAGCTCCTTCTCCGCCGCGGCGATGTCCTGCTCGATGTGCTGCAGCTTGTCGGCGGGTAGCTGCAGCTTCGCCAGCACCTTCTCGTCCCGCTCGAAGATCTTGATGGCGTACCAGCGCTGCCGCTCCGAAGGCATGTCGTGGAGCACGGCCTCCTCGATGTGGGCCACCGCATGCTCCACGGGGCCGGAGAAGGTATGCATGGGAAGGGGATGGGACTGCCTAGCGGCCTCCAGCGCCGCCTCCGCCGCCGCCATGATGCCCTCCCCAGTCAGGGCGGAAATTTCCATCACCTTGCAGCCCAACGACCTGGAAAGCTCCCCGATGTTGATTTCGTCTCCGCTTTTGCGGACAATGTCTATCATGTTCACCGCCACCACCATGGGGATGCCCAGCTCCGCCAGCTGCGTGGTCAGGTAGAGGTTGCGCTCCAGATTGGTGCCGTCAATCAGGTTCAGGATGGCCTCCGGCTTCTCCTCCAGAAGGTAGTTTCGCGCCACCACTTCCTCTAAGGTATAGGGGGACAGGGAGTAGATGCCGGGCAGGTCCGTGATGATGACGTCGTCATGCTTCTTGAGCCGCCCTTCCTTCTTCTCCACGGTGACTCCCGGCCAGTTGCCGACAAACTGGTTGGAGCCAGTCAGCGCATTGAACAGCGTGGTCTTGCCGCAGTTCGGATTGCCGGCCAGCGCAATGCGAATCGTGCCATTCTCCTTCATTTCGCATCGCCCCCTTCCACAGCGTCGCTGACTTGGATGATTTCCACATCCCCACGCCGCAGACTCAATTCATAGCCACGGACGGTCACTTCGATGGGATCGCCCAACGGCGCCACCTTGCGGACGAAGATGGTCGTCCCCTTCGTGATTCCCATGTCCATGATGCGGCGTTTGATGGGGCCTTCCCCCGTCAATTTGACCACCGTGACGGTTTCGCCAACTTGTACTTCCTTCAGTGTTCTCATGATGCATTTCTCCAGTTAAACCATAATCTTGCGCGCCAACTCCTCGCTGAGCGCCACACGGGATTCCTTGATCTTGACGATGAGATTGCCATTGAGCGTCGTGATGACCGTGGCAAAGCCGCCAGCCACAAAACCCATGTCTTCCAAATGCTTACGCATCTCAGGAGAACCGCCCACCTTGCGGATGAGCAGCTCCTCACCGGCAACAGCCAAATTCAATGGCATCATCTTCCCGGACCCTCCTGGATTCCATGCATCCTCTTTGGCAAGGGGCCTCTTCCAGCCCCCCGCACTCCGTGTTTTCCTTTCCGTTTCACTTTCATCACTCCTGTTCCTTTCTGGTCTTTGAGAGAACCCGCTCAGGCTCTCCTGGATATGTCCCTGCGCATCCCCCCGCCACTCGGCGGGCTTATAAATGCACAGTTGAACAAATTCTCAACTATTCGGCAAAAAGAAAGCGGCGGGGCTCAACCCGCCTGCCTGCAACTTCCTCTATATGTCTATGATTCCTAGTCCCTTATATGCTCGAAACCCGTTTTGATGATGGCCCGCACATGGTCGTCCGCCAGCGAATAATGGACATTCTGCCCGTCACGGCGGAATTTCACCAAACCCGCCAGCCGCAGCGCCTTCAGCTGGTGGGACACCGCCGATTTCGTCACCCCCAGAAGCGCCGCCAAGTCGCAGACGCACATCTCGCGGAACAGCAGCGCATGGAGCATCTGCGCCCGCGTGCCATCTCCGCAAAGCTTGAAGAGCACCGCCATCTGGATGTACTCCTCCTTGGGAGACATCTTGGAGCGCACCTCCTCCACAATGTCCTTGTGGACGATTTCGCTGTTCTGTGTTGTTCCGCGTGCCATGGTTTGTGATTGATTTAGATTGAAGATGTGAATTATGGTTCAACCAATAAATATACATGATGACAATGACAATGCAAATGCACAGGGCAAAAATGTAAAAATGTATCTTCCGTTTTCCGTTGAAAACAGAATGAGAAATGTCATCGGTTGGCAGGACAGTCCGCATCGGAAGCATGCAAGACGCGCAGAATTGCAACGGAACAGGCTGTTTCTTCAAGGTCGCATGGCAGACGCCGCCCCATGACAAAGTCTGCCCGGATTCGCTTAAGTTCTTCTTTTTCTAGAACCAAACAATATCAATGCGGCGGCAAGGGCCAGAATCGCTCCGAGAAGTGCCGGTCTCTTTGCGCTTTCCGACCGTTCCTGTGGCGCATCAAGCAGCTTTTCTTCCTTCAGCACTTGTCCCTCCACGTTTTCGGCCTTTTCATCACTCTGCCTGCTGCGGATTTTGTCGATGCTGTCCAGATAGCGTCTGGCCGCCTCCGGATTTGAATTGAGCTTGGCGATCATATCGCGGAGCTTCAGGTTGTCGCAGACGAAATTGCTGCATCCGGCTCCATGCTCATCGACCAGTTTCGCATGATACTCCGCGAGTTGCCTTGCGGTTTCCTCCCCGGCCTCCCACATGCCTTTGCGGATGGCTTCCAGCATGACAGCCGTCATCTGCTGCATGGCATAGGGATTTTTCGCCTCGAAAGCGGCAGTCACTCCAAGATTAAGGGAATCATCCACATACACTTCCTTGTACTTGTCCCACAAATGGTCTTTGACGGCATCCGGCTTCATGGTCTCCCAGCCGAATGAATTCTCAAAGACAGCCGCGAAGCTCTGCAGGGCGGATGGCCCCTCCTGCATCATTTCCGAAATGTATTTTGGATTCAGCACGGAAGAGTGCGCCTCGACCATGATGGCCTCGCCCACCTCTTGGATTTTCGCCTGCCCAGGCGTTCTCAAATCGTTGAAATAGGCATTGGGATCCTTTCCTGTGACCTGCTTGACGGCAAGATTGATGCCGCCGGTGAACTCATAGACATGGTCAAGCGAAAGCGGCCCCCAGCTGTTGGAGGAGCGGGACTGCACGACGGCGTCCGTGTTTTTCAAGGCGGCCTTGAAAAGACCATCGATGTTCTCATTCCAATGGCCTTCCGAATAGATGGTGTTCATGTTTTGGATATATGTCTCTGCGATGGAAGACGTGTCGTCCCATCTGCCGCTGTCCTGCACCATCCCCTGGATGCCTGTGCCATATCCGCCGTTGACGCCGCCGAAGACTCTGGCATTCTGATATTCCTTTGCCTGCGCGGGGGACAGGCCCGCCTCCACCAGCGCCTTCGCGACCAGAAGGGAGCCTTCGCGAACGAAGTTGCTCTCCTCCTCTGCCTCCGAGGCAAGTTGCACGGCCTTGTCAATGAGTCGGATACGGCTGGATGCGATGCCACGGAACTGCCCGGATGTCTGGACGACCACATCGATGCGCGGCCGATTGAGCTTGTCGGCCGGAATGAGTCTGACATCCTGAACGCGGTTGCGGCTATCCCATACTGGCTCGCAGCCAAGGAGATAGAATATTTCGCCGATATTGACGCCCTGGGTGCGGATGAATTCGCCGCCCCAGAGGGTGAATGCGACCTTGCGCGGATATTTGCCATCCTTTTTCAGGCAGGCCTCCACAAGAGCCTTCGCCAGTTTCTGCCCGACGGCGAAGCTTTCCCGCGTCGGCGTCCTTTCGGGATCAATGCCATACAGGTTCTTGCCTGTCGGCACCGTGGAGGGATTGCCGATGGGATCGCCGCCTGACGTCGGATAGAGATAGCCTCCGTTGAAGGCGTTGACCATGGCGTCCAGCTCCATTTGGGTCGAGGCAAGAAGGTTTTCCTTTGCATGGACGATTTCCTCTTCCAGCGTCGGCTTCGGTTTGGGCGGATTGCGTGGTCTTCCGGAGGCGCCGCCCATCGGCCCTCCCATCTTGCCGCCGTCGGATGCCATGGCCTTCATCATGGCCATCATGGCGGGTGGAATGTCGCGTCCGTCAGGCAGTTTTCCTGTCTCCATCATCTTTTTCATCTCTTCCGGAGAAGCGGACATGCCGGCCGGAGGCCGCGGCTGTTGCGCAGAGCCGGATGCCGTATCCTGTGCATGGCCCTGCCGTGGCGGCGGCAGAGGCGGCAGCGGCGGCGTGGAGGAGGGATCCTCAAGGACTTTGGCCACGTGCTCTCTGGCAGGATTCAGATAGTTCTCCTCATAGAAGAGGACATTGTCGCGTTGTTCCTCCTTGACCTTGCCGCCGTTCACATCCAGCTGGAAAAGACGGTCCGCCACGCTGTCCACCATCATCAGTCCGGCTGTTTCCCTCGCCTCTTCGTCCGTGTATGGACGGCCAATGACATAGACGCCCCTGCTGACTTTGCTGTTGTGGATTTCATGGACATAGGAATGGATGCGAAGGAAATCCTCCTGCACCAGCTTTCCTTTGGCAAAATCCTCCGAGAGAGACAGATCCACATCGTACTTCTCCCGTTTAGCAATGTCGATGATCGCCGATGCATATTCCGCCTTCAGCATGGCGTCCTCCACGTTTTCGTAGTTGTGCAGCTTTTCCTCCAGCTCCATAAGCGGTCCGTGGAGTTCAGACAGCATGAAGGGAGGGGTGAGATGGGACACGATGGTGGCGTAGGAACGCCGTTTGGCGATGACGGCCTCTCCCACATTGTCAATAATATAGAGGTAGAAATGGGGCATGTCCCCTATAAGCAGGTCGGGCCAGTCACTGTCGGAAAGCGCCACTTGCTTCCAGGGAGTGAACTCCAGACTGCCGTGGGTTCCGAAATGCATGATGGCGTGAGCCTTGAATCCGAAGCGAAGCCATAGATATGTGGCGATGTAGGAATGAGGTGGTGCCATCTTCACACCATGGATGACTTGCTCTTCGCTTTCCCCTTCGCCGGCCGCGGATTGGGGTATGAGAACAATGTTGCCGAAGCGTAAGTGCCCAAGTCGCAACAATTCAGGAAATTCGCCGTATCTCTGCGTCACTTCGCTGTACAGACCAGGCTTCATGGCCTGCGTAATCCAGCCCAGATAGTCTTCGCGGGAGATTTTCGCCGTGGAGGCCTCCGCCAAAAATTCACTTTGGGCGCCTTTGGCATAGTCGCCGAAGACCGCGCCGTTCTGCTGTATCATGCGGGCCAGCGCACTTTCATCCTGCGGAAGTTCGCCCGTGTCGTAGCCTTCCTCCTTGAGCCTGCGCAAAGTGGCCAGCAGAGACGGCACAACCTCCATGCCGGAAGCCTCCAGCGCATTCTTGCCGGGCCCTTTGTAATAGACAATGCCAATCCTCTTTTCGGAATTTGGCAATATCTTCAGCCGCAAGAAGTTGGATATCAATGAGGCGAAACGTTCACGACGCTCGGGAATCATTTTGTGGGCAAGCAGGCCGCGTTTGTCGGGAAACAGCGCGGAAAGGGTGAAGGGAACAACGCCGCCATCCAATTCAGGCATGGTGATGGACTGTGAAAGCATTCCCCCTGTCATTCCGCGCTGATCATCCACATATTCCTTGTAGTTCTGGTTGACACGGATGGGGCAGACCAACGGAATGTTGAGCTCCTTGAGCAAATCCAATGTTTCATCTGGGTTTCCGGACATCATCCCAAGCCGTCCATGTGGCTGGTAGATGATCAAAGACGGACTGACCTGCCGGACAAGACCGGTCAGATTCCCTACCCCGCCGACGGCGATGACACTGATGTTCCGCTTCTCCAGCGCCGCTATGAGTTCGGAATGCCCTTCGCTTCCATTCACGCTAAGTAGAAGCACCACAGGGAAATCCGGATTGTACTCGGGGCGTTTCCGATAGAAGGCCATGTATTCGTCGAAAGTTTCAAAGCGGTCTTCTTCCTTCACATGGAAGAAAGGTCTGTTCTTCATGGGAATGGGAGCATCGGGGCGGGAGGCGCGGAATCGCTTTCCGTCCACTTCGTATCGGACATAGTCCAGAAGCCTGCGGAAATTCTCCTTGCCGCCTTCGAGATACTGGCGTATCATTTCCTGCTGGTTTTCAGGAAATGTCCTGATGTCTGTTTCTGCCTTGGTGGAGGCGGTCACATAGACGGGAGTTTTCATGCGTGTCAGGAAAATCTGCTGTTCGCCTGTGAAATTCAATCCCATCCCGAAGAAGAAGACGGCATGGTATTTTTTGAGTTCGGGGCCGCTTTTGTCGCTCCATGGCAGAATGCTGACTTCCACGGCAGGATTGATTTCCTGGTCCATCAGGGGGGACAGGATATACTCCGGATAGTTGACGAACGCGATGCGTGTGGGAGATACTAACCGATAGTAAAACACGCCGACGGCAAGCATCAGCGCCATCAGGATGGCTGTGATTCTTATTTCACGGGGAATTCTCATTTGTCTCCTCCTTCCGGCACATAGATGACTTCGCCATTCTCCAGTTCATAGGCGATTCCGACACGGCGGCCCTTTCCTTTGGCACCGCTTTCTTCACCAGCCTTGTAGCGGGTGATTTTGTTTTCCTTCTTGACAATGATCTCCATGTCGGGCTTGCCTGCGTTTTTGACATAGGAGATGTCCTCCGACGTGAGAAATTCGGTCAAACGCGTCTGGATGGCGAAGGCGACCATGAGGGCCACGGCGAACACCATGGCCACATCGAACAGATTGACCAGACTTCCCATGGGATCCACGTCCTCCTGCTCTGTCCATAGGGAATAACGCTCTCTGAATTTCATCGGTCGGCCTTTCTTGCATGACGGTCCAGCGCATAGCGCAGGCAGCAGATTTCCTCCGCATAATCGTGTTTGCGTACGGAGAGGATGAGGATGCTGATGCCGGCGATGCAGCAGCCGATGACAGTTGTCGCAAATGCGATTTGCATGTTTCTCGCCATGGAGGCGATATCGCCGGAAGCCAGACCCGCAAGTGCCGGCCCCATCGGAATCAACGTGCCCATGAGCCCCAGCATGGGACCGATTTTTGCCATGAAACGGGAGCGCTCAAGCACGCGGTCGTACAGAACCGCCCATTCGGAGATTGCCTTTTCACATTCCAGTTCATCCCAGCCAAGCTCGCCAAGGTGTCTGAATCGCTCGCAGAAAGTTCCAGGCATGTCCTCAATGCCTTCCTCCTTTCCTTCGCGCAGCGCTTCCAGAACGAGACGGCGCTGCCGCCTTTCTTTCAGCAGGATGAAGCTGTCCGAGAAAAATCGGCCAAGGGAGGCAAGGGAATAGGCGAGGCTGATAAGGAGAAGCACCGTTACCGGCAGAAGCAGGCTTGTGGATATCCAATTAAGTATTTGAGTAATGGTCGACATGATGACAGTGATTCCTTGTCATTCTGATGATGAGGTGGACAAAAGCGCTTGCGAAAACCGGCGCCGCCAGCCACAACAGCGGCATGAGACGGAACGGAGCCTCCTGTCCGGAGGGCGCGAAAGAGGCGGTGGCCGTCAAAGGGACGAACATGCCAAGCAGCAAAAGGCACCATTCCAACGCAAGCAATTTCAAAAGCAAATCCTCCTTGGAGATGCATCGTCGCAATATTTCGCCAATGCCCAACACGGCGCACGGCATCAACAACGTCAGAGCCGTCGTTATGACATGGAACGGGACATTCAGGAAATGATTAAAGCACCACATCTGCAAATACATAAGGGCAGGTGGAAGAAGGATTGACGGAACAAACACCGCGAATTTCCATTTCCTTGGCGTTTGTTCCTCTACATGGTCTTCAAGCAGCGAGAAACCGATGATGACGACAAGAATCTCCTGCACGATGATGAGAACACAGCTGTTCTGCAGGAATTCCATGGATTCAAAGGCCTTCGTCGATGTCGTCAGGCTGGACACGGCGAGACGGGAATGGGCCAGAGGCGGAAGCATCGCCAGGGCAATAGCCAGCATTGCCGCAAATTTGCGTGGGAGCAATGAAAATCTGGCGATGCTCAGCAGGGAAGCCGATGCAAGGATGATGGTGACGAAAATCTGCATCTGGTTGGCCTATGTCCTGCGGCTACTGCGCCCGGTAGCCTGGATCGAAGTATTTCATGGTCGGGTCAGCGTATCCAATCATCAGCATGGCGTTGCCGCCGCCGAAAAACACGGGGGAGCAATGGCCATCCACCCATGCGTAATTGGCCTTGTCGTCATGGCGGAAATGGGTCGTGCCGATATACGGAGGCATCATGCCGACAGTGTTTGGCGCAAGAATGGCGGTTCCGCGGATGGAGGCGCCGACCGCCATGGCACTGTCGCCGAACATGACCAGCTGGGACGGATTGCGAAGGGTTTCCGGCACCGTCCGCCCGTTGCTGATGCTCTTGTCCGCATCCGATATCTTGGAATTGAAGACAAGTCGGTTGTAGCCGATTCCTCCAGGCCCCGAGGCCGCCTCAAGGCTTCCCGATATGCTGCCGTCCCAGTTGGGACATACAAGGGCCACTTCGCCGATGTAGTCATGGATGAAGCCGCCGGATATGAGATTGTAGGTGTAGTTTCCCATCGTTCCCTGTCTTTTGCCATAAAATTGCACATCTCCGACGGCAATGGGGCACAGATATAGAAAGTCGTTGGAATACATGATGTTGCCTATGGCAAACTGCCGTATGTTGTTCATGCAGGCTATCTGCCTGGCCTTGTTCTTGGCCTTGGCAAGAGACGGCAGAAGCATGCCCGCGAGTATGGCGATGATGGCGATGACCACCAGCAGCTCGATGAGCGTGAAGGCACGGCGGCCGCTTGTGCCTGGCTGGAAAGCATTTCCGTAGTTTCTGGTGAAGGTGTTGTCGTTTTCATCTGAATATTTCATTTCGTTGCCACTCCTTTTTCTGTGCATGAGGAAAACCAGCTGTTGTTTTAAATTCGCTTGAAGGCCCTGTGCCCTACATTTGTTCATGGCTATCTGACACCCTGGCGGACCACTATTTTGTAAGTGGTTTTCCCAACAGAGCATAAATTTGGAGTGCTGCTTGTCCACCCTGCATTTTCTGTTCATATCCTGTTCCTTTCTGGTCTTTGAAAGAGTTGCGGGAACTCTTCCGGATGAGTTTTGGCCGCCCGAGGCGGCATGCGGATCATCAATGAATTATTGAACAAATTTTCAACTAATTGGCCACGGCAAAGCCAACGCAAATGTCGGCTGACTTACTCAAATCATTCCCTTATGTGCTCGATTCCTGTTCTGATAATGGCGCGGACGTGGTCATCGGCCAGGGAATAATACACGTTATGTCCCTTTTGACGGGATTTCACCAACCCCGCCAGTCGCAGCGCCTTCAGCTGGTGGGAGACCGCCGATTTCGTCACCTCCAGCAGTTCCGCCAAGTCGCAGACGCACATTTCATGCAGATGCAGGGCATGAAGCAGTTGCGCTCGCGTGCCATCCCCGCAGAGCTTGAAAAGAAGCGCCATTTGCACATATTCTTCCCTGGAGGACATTTTAGGACGAATCTCCTCCACGATGTCCTTGTGGACGATTTCGCTATTCGGTTCTTTTTCGCAAGTCATGATTCCCCGCCGTGAATTGTTTAATATATGAGTTATCATTCAACTGTTTAATATATACGGCGCCGACTCCTTTGCAAGCCGACAAGTGCAAAATTCTGCAATCGGCGTCCCCGCGGGACAAGAAAGTGAAAGGTTAATCGGTTCCCTTCACTCTTCACTTTTCACTCTTCACTTTTCACTTATCGTTAGACGTGGGACGTGGGACATGGTACGCGAGACGCGAAATGTGGGACGCGGGACGCGAAATGTGGGACGCGAGACGCGAGACGCGAAATGTGGGACGCGAGACAACGCTCTAGTCAAGCTTTAGTAAAATTCCTAATTCCTAATTCCTAATTCCTAATTCCTAATTCCTAATTTCTAATTCCTAATTCCTAATTACCAACCTCTTCTAACTCTTCCCCCGCGCCCCGCGTCCCTTATGCCGTCGGCTTTTGTTAGCAGGAATTACGGCGGTGCGATGAAAATGAGCCTCTTTCATTTTGACGTGGCAAATTTCGGACATATTGTATCCTATATAATAATATTGTATAAAAGGAGTTTCCATGAAACAACGTCGACGGTTCCATTCCTGCCTTGCGATTCTCTCCATGACCTGCCTGTCTCTGCTGGCGGCGGAAACGCTGCCACGCCGCGTCTTCGAGCTCAAAAACGGGCCGAACAATCCGCGAAACAGCGAAGGCAGTTTCATCAAGCTGAAGGATGGACGCATCATGTACGCCTATTCCCATTTCACGGGAACCGATGAAGGCGATTTCGGCCAGGCCAACATCAGCGTTCGCTTTTCATCCGACGACGGTGAATCATGGAGCGCTCCGACAATGATCGTCCCCAACGAAGGCCGCATGAACGTCATGAGCGCCAGTCTTTTACGCATCGCTCCGGACACGATCGCCCTCTTCTACCTGCGGACAAACAGCGAGCAGGACTGCCGCCCGCTCATGAGGACATCCACTGACGAAGGCCAGTCTTGGAGCGCCCCTCTGGAAATTCTCGACGACAACATCGGCTACTACATCCTAAACAATGACCGCGCCACTCAGCTGAAGAACGGCCGCATCATGCTGCCGCTGGCTCTCCATTCGCGCCCCGGCGATTCCACTATCGGCCAAGGAAAGGTTTTGAGCGCCATGTCTGACGATGGCGGCAGGACATGGCACACGGGACAGGAGCGCAACGCCCTTGACGAAAACAACAACTCCGTCACACTGCAGGAACCCGGCGTCATCGAACTGAAGGACGGCAGCGTCCTGATGTACATCCGCACCAACAGAGGCTGCCAGTACACCTGCCATTCCACCGACGGCGGCGAGACATGGTCGCAGCCAGAGCCCTCCTCCATCCAGGGGCCGGTCTCCCCCGCCTCCATGAAACGGCTGAAGAATGGCGACATCCTCATGGTGTGGAACGACCATGAGGGCCTTCCACAGGCATGGCTGGAGCGCAGTTCCCCCACCACATGGGCCGTCAAGGCCTTCCGCCGAAACCACAAGACCTTCCATGCGGACCGCACGCCGCTGACCACCGCCATCTCCAAGGACGAAGGCAAGACGTGGCAGTTCGTCAAGAATCTGGAGGGCAATCCCAATGGCTGGTTCTGCTACATCGCCATCCTCGTGGAGGACGACCATGTGCTTTTAGGCTACATCCGCGAATGCAACAACTACAACGACCGCTTCACAAAAGTCCCGCTGTCATGGCTTTACGATCCCACGCCACGCCCGCCCTACCAGCTGACTGGCAGCATGGTGCTCAACAACACGGCAGAGGGCGAATTCACCTCCCTCGACATCGACGATGCGAAATGGGAGGTCCGTTCCGGCAAAGGAACTGTCATCACCGAAAAAGACAGCAAAGGCCTGCGCATGATGGACGACAATGGCAACTCCTGCATGGAGCTCTCATTCGCAAAACCATTGCAGCTGAGCGACATACATTTGGCGGTGGAGCGATTCTCCCGCAATGAGCCTTTCTACTTCGTCATCGAAATTTGGAAGGACGGCGACTGGTCCATCGCCTCCGCATTGGACAATGACACCGACACCGGCCAACAACATCCCATCGCATTCGCGGATGAAAAACTGTCCACCGACAAGCTGCGCTTCCGTTGCACCGCCAAGGCCGGCGCCATCCTCTATTACGCCCAGACCGACATCAACCTGCACGGATTCTTCAACGACTGACGCACTTTTCACTCTTCACTTTTCACTCTTCACTATTCACTTTTCACTCTTCAATCTTCACTCTTCAATCTTCACTCTTCACTCTTCACTTTTCACTCTTCACTTTTCATTAGACGCGGGACGTGGGACGCGGGACGCGAGACGCGAAATGTGGGACGCGGGACAAAAAAGTGAAAGGTTAATCGGTTCTCTTCACTCTTCACTCTTCACTCTTCACTCTTCACTCTGCCGCACCACTTTGAAAAATCACGCTCTAGCCAAGCTCTAGTAAAATTTCTAATTCCTAATTGCCAACCGCTTCTAACTGCTAACTCTTCCCCCGCGTCCCACGTCCCGCTGACGTTGCCGATATCAATTTGACAAGTGAGTCTTCGGTGCTATATTGATTTAGCGTTAAATCATAACCGGGGAACAAGAACATGGCGATTACGTTACGGCAAATAGCGTTGGAGGTGGGCTGCAGCCAGATGGCGGTCTCCGCCGTGTTGAACCAGCGGCAGGACATCCGAATCTCCCATGAGCGCCGCATGGCTATTCTGGAGGCATGCCGCCGTCTTGACTATCGTCCAAACCTTTTGGCCAGAAGCCTTTGCAGCGGCCATAGCAACGTCATCGGCATGATTTCCGACACCAGTGCGTCTGAGCAGTCCACTTTTATCCGCCAACACATTGAGGAGGAGACAAACCGCCTTGGCTATCGGCTGATGACGGTGCTTGTCCATGAGGCGGTGGAAAGCGTGGGAAAGGCCTGCGAGCTGTTTGACCAGTTTCAGGTGGAGGCGGTCATTTGCCTTGCCCATGGCTATCCGAAACTGGTGGCGACCGAAAAGGAACTGCTGGAAAGGCGAAACAACCTGGTCTTTCTAGAGGCGCCGGTGGCGGGAAGCGGCCCATATCTGTCTGTGAACCCCCTGCCTGCCTACCGCGACGGGCTGCGGCATCTGCTGTCTAGAGGGCGCAAACGGCCAGCGCTTCTGATGGAGGACAGTGGCTATGCGTCCATCCAATCGCGTCTTGCCGCCTGGAGCAGGCTGTGCAGAGAGTTCGGGCTGGAGGAGATTGTGCTGAAAACCCATGTGTTCCAATCTGACGAGCCGGAGGCGGAGTTGATGGCAGAATGTCAACAACTACTTGCGGCGGAAATACTTCCCCGTGGCATTGATGCCCTGTTCTGTCACAGCGACAACGATGCGCTGGCCATGCTGGGCAGTTGTCAGGCCCAAGGCGTCGCCTGTCCCGACAGACTTGCCCTCATCGGATGGGATGACCTGCCGCTGTGTCAGCTGACCTTTCCGCCGCTTGCCAGCGTCAATCTCCAGCCGGAGGCATTTGGCGTGAATCTGGTTCATCTTGCCCTGCGGCAGATTGGACGGGAGGAGGGCAAGGCCCTTCCCATCGCCATCGACGCGACATTCACATGTCGCCGCTCCGCCGGATAACAATCCATCCCAAGGCTTTCCATTCCCTATACCATATTATATATAGAATCCATCTCGGTTTTCGCGATTCCCATGACTCCCTTCAGACACCATTTTCATCAATTCCACCGCATGTTCTTCTACGCTGTCATGGCGGCAACGGTCGCCTTTTTGACGGCCTCCTGCAACGGCCTTGACACAGCGATATGTTCCAAGGTGGACAAATCAAATTCTATCTCATTGATATTAAATGATTTACATAATCATGACGACGCAACTCCACACCCCGTTACCCTGCTGTTCACAGGAGAGGAATGGGAGGATGTCGCGGAAATTGACGTGGTGGAAGTGGATAATAAGGGCCGTGAGATGCGCCGCATCAAAGACTGCACATGGTCGGAGCAGGTTCTTGCTCTGCCGCAAATCGTCTTCTGCCGTCGGCTTCAGTTCGCCCCGCCCGCTGGAAAAGGTCTCCGTCATTTCCGCTTTAAAGCCCGCTGCGGCAGCGCCGCTGTCTCCCTTCCCAAAGAGAACCTGTTTCCCAGCGGCGACTTTGAAGGCAAGGGATGGGGATTTGGAAACTTCAATCCTGTAACAAGTTATGTGGATGGCCGCCATGGCGGCAAAGCACTGCAGATTGATTTGCGCGAGAAGAACACCGGCGGTCCCGTCAACGCATGGAGCTATCCCCAAGAGCTTCTCAAGCTGAAGGACCCCGCAAATCTGCCCGCCCTCATGCGGGTTTTCATCAGGACGGTCGCCGGCGGCGGAAATGGCGACGGCATGACCGTCCGCATGCGCCGCTTCACGGACTCAAACAAGTATTTGGATAACTACCATGTCTGGAGCATCCAAGGCGGTTTGGAGAACGAATGGATTGAGCGGCGCATTGTCCTCCAGAAGCCGCTGGCGGTGGACACCGGCAAGCTGGATGTCTATCTGGTGAACATGGCACCGCAGGACGGAGTCTGTTTTCAATTGGATGACATGGAGATTCTGCCAATCAAGACCCTGCAGTCGGTCATCGAAATTGCCGTTAAAAATTCGGAAGTTATTGCAGGGCAAAATGTTACTATAAATGCTACCATTGCGGAGCCAGAAGCGGGAAACCTGTTGGTGCATGAGGTGCCTCTTTCCATGACCTTTGACGGCGAGTCCAAGCACATTATGGCACAACTTGTTGAAACAAAGAGGCCAACGCTATCAGGAGGGACCTTGGCGGTGGAGATGCGAAAAGACGGCAAGCTGTTTTTGAGCAAGACCGTGGCACTTTCGGAAAACGGCGGCGAGTTCAGCGTCTGTCCGCCTGTCGGTGACTATAAAATCGTGGCGACCGTGAGGATGGCGGACGGCAAGGCCCTTACACGTCAATTTGACTGTCAGGTCCTTGACACCCCCTTTGCGGAAGGTGATTAGCAATTAGCAGTTAGGAACATTCATGATGAAATCGCATTATTGGGGCCTGATGGCCGCCGTGTTTGCCGTCTTGCAAGGGATGGCGGACTCTCCTTTTGCGCCGTTTGGACGGCAGACACCACTTCCGCTCCGCCCGATTGAGGCGGACTCCGCTGCGAATGTGGTGGTTTTCCAGCCCAATTGGCTGCAGCCCATCCTGCCGGACACCGAACCGAGGCCGGGAGAGGAGAAAGTCAGCCTCAAGACATTCGCGGCGTTGGGAGAATATGAATGCATGGTCTTTGCTGTCCGTGCAGACCGTGGCACACGGTTGCGCCTGAACATGACGCCTTTGGTCTCCACCAACGGCGACTCCATCGGGGCGGACCATTTTGAGCTGCGCTTCCAAAGGACACTGAACACGCACAAGGACGTCAGCGGCCACGACATCATCACGCCTCTGGGACTGGATTTGGCCGACGAGCTGCCGCTGCCGCCCGATGAGACCGTCGCCATTGCGCTTGACATCAAGGTTCCAGAGGACGCGACGCCTGGCCTCTACAAGGCCTCCATCCAGCTGACGGGATCCGCCGCGCCCATCGAACTTCCTGTGCTGCTGAGAGTTCTGCCATTTCGGCTGATTCGCGGCGTGCGCAGCTACGGCAGCTATTTCCCTGGCCGTTATCTGACCGACCCCTACCGCTCGCGCTACACCTATGCCTCAGAGGCGATGCTCAAAAAGGTCTTCCAGGCCCATCATGCCTACGGGTTCAACTCCGCGCAGTTCTGCGAAGTCTCTCCGCGCATGCACTATGCCGACGGCCGCGTCACCGCCGACTTTTCGGAGCTGGAGACCATCATGGCAACATGGCTCGACGCAGGCGGTGACGGCCTTGTCTCCTTTGACATCCGTTTCTCCGGCTGGTGGATTGATGAGCTTTCCGTCGTCCTCGAGAACCGCTACAGCGTGGAGCCGAAACGCTACACCATCGAGGAGCTTGAGGCGGTCTATCCATCGTTGAACCAAGTGGAGCCGAATCTTAAGGCGCGATGGCACAAGGACTACCGTCTTTCTGAAACCGCAAAGAAGCTCTACCGCCAGTTCTGCCGTCAAGTACTGGATCTGATTGCGGTGCATGGATGGAAGAACATCTACATCACCGTGGAGGAGGAGGCCGGCAACGGCGGACTGAAGCTGTGGGGACTGGAGCAATTCGGCCCCATATGGAACGAGTTTCCAGAGGCGAACGTGCTGTTCTACGACAACTCGCCCCATCTCGGCATCGACCTCGGCCATAAGTACAAAGAATGGATCAAGATCCGTCAATACAATTTCATCACGCCTGAGCTGGTCGCCACCGCCCGCGAAGACGGTCGTCCCCTATGGTACTACAACCGCGGCTGGAACCGCGCCGCTTTCGGCTTTCCCATCTGGAAACTGGACGCAGGCGGCATGCACATGTGGGCGGACCAATGGCTGGATGTGCCGCCGTATGTGGCGGAACAATCGTCCTATCCGGCATGGAGCGTGTTCCAGCCATCGCCCGAAGGGCCGCTGCCGACTCTTGAGGGAATCCGCGCCCGCGAGGGCATCGATGACCTTGCCTATCTGGACACCCTGCTCAACCGCATCGCCAATCTTGATGCCGCTGGCAAGCAGGATTTGACCGAAAAGGCCCGCCAGTCTCTCGCGCAGCTGAAGGAGAAGCTGCCGCTGACCAACGCCGAATTCAACGACTACCGCCTGAAGATGACCGTGGAAAGCGCCTTCACGGAACGCTGGAAGCTTGCCGCGCAAATCCTCCGACTGGACAAGGAGCTGAACGATGTCCGCTAGACACGCCATTTTCGCCTTTCTGCTGCCCGTGACGGCCATGGCGGCCGTGACATGCACGTATCCGCGCCCCAAGCCTTTCGTGTCACCGACGGAAATCCGCACCGTCCAGGCTGGATTTCTCCCGCAGGCGCCGGTCATCGATGGCGCCCTCAATGACGCCGAATGGAAGACCGCCGCGACGCTGAACGGGTTCGTCTGGCTGCGCCGCCTCGGCAACGTGAAATTGCAAGCCTTTGCAAATCAGCAGATTGAGAAGCAGTCTCGCATTCCCGTCACTCAGACCACCCGTGCCTTCGTGGGCTATGACCATGAGAGTCTCTACGTCGCCTTCGACTGTCGCGAGGACCGCATGGACGAACTTCGTGCGCAAGAGCCTGACCTGTCCAACTTCATCTGGCAGGACGACTGCGTGGAAATCATGCTGCAGCCCGACTCCCTCGGCGGCGACGCCTATTGGCATCTCATCATCTCCGCCGCCAACTCAGCTATGAGTAGCATGAGCCACGGGAAGGACAGCTCGCCAAGGGAAATATCCTTCAGCCACGCCGTCAAAAGAGATGCCGACGGCTGGACCGTGGAGGTGCGGCTTCCCTTCACCTCCATGGGCGTCCAGGAGCCTGCGCAGGGCAGCACATGGCGGGCGAACTTCTGCCGTGAGGAGCAGCCATTTCAGGAAATCAGCTCGTGGAGCGAAACACTCGTGAGCTTCAATGAGCCAGAGCATTTCGGCCGCCTCTATTTCGGCGACGGCCACCGCCCCGAAATCACAGCCGTGAACTGGGACAGCCCATCGTGGGGAGGCAACCGCCTGACCGCGGAGCTGTTCAATCCCGCCGACACACCGCAGGACGCGAAACTGGAGCTGCGGCTCAACGGCGACGCCATCGCGCAAAAGGACTGCGCTCTGCCGCCCCACGCCGTCGTCACCGTCCAACTGGACTACGCCCTTGAGAGGCCCGAAGGGACGCTTGAGCTCTCCGTTGGCGGCGAGAACCGGCGGCTGTCCATCGCCCAACGACCAATGGAAGGACAGCTGGACGCGGTGGAATGGCTCAATCCCATCAAGTCCGTCACAGGAAAGCTGACGCTTCCCGTCGGGAACCGTGCCGTCGATGGCATCCGCCTGGTTTGGCAGCTCGATGGAAAGACCTTCCACACAACGGACGCCCCGCAAGGCCGTGTCATTCTCTTCAAGGCAACGCCGCCCCACTTGGACATTGGCGACCATAAATTATGTATCTTATTGATGCACAATGATTTAGACAAGAATCGCCTTGAGCTTCCCTTCGCCATCCTGCCCGGCCCCTTCGACGAATTCTGACGCGGGACAAGAACGTGAAGAGCGAAAAGCGAAGAGTGATTCATCCCGCGGAAACGGTCATCCGTTTTCCGCCTGTTTTGCCAATTTCATCAGGCGAGGCAATTCTCCCATGAGATAGAGGGGCAGATTTAGCAAGCCGTCGTCCAGCCGAAGGTTGCTCTGGCTGACGCGGATGGCGAGAGCAGGACGGAATTGGTCACGATAGACCTTAAGTGACTTGGCCTTAAGATTTAAGGCTGACTTGACCTCCAGAGGGATGATGCCATCTTGGTCCTGGATCAGAAAGTCCACTTCCGCTTTCCCCTTGGGACTGAACCAATAGCAGACAGGAGAAATGCCGACGGCATTGAGCTGTTGCAGAACATAGTTCTCCGCCAGTCTCCCCCGAAAGTCCGAAAAGACATCTCCGCTGTTCAAAAATGTTGACGGCGAAAGTTTGGCCAGTTTCCGAAGTACCCCTACATCAGCCGGATACAGCTTGAAGACCTTGCGGTCCACCGAAGCGGCCAGCGGCATTTCCGGCACTTCAGCCAGCTGAACCTTGCAGACCAAGGCGGCATCCTGCAGCCATTGCATGGCGTCCTCCAAGTCTTTGGCACGGGCTCCGGAACGCACTTCTCCGTAAAAGAAACGGCGGTTCTCCTTGGCGAACTGCACAGGAATGGAATTCCAAATCTGTCGGACTTTGGGAAGGTCCTTTGGAGGAACATGTTTGGAGAAATCCACCTCAACCATCTCCAAGATGGAATCCAAAACCCGATCTGCCTCCAAAATGTCATGGGTTTCCATGAAGGCGCTCAGGGCCTCTGGCATGCCACCCACCGTGAGATATTCTCGAAAGTGGGTTTCGAGCTTTGCCGCAATGGGGGCTGGAACAGGAGTCAAGGGCAATTCCCCAAGGTATGCCGCAATCATCGGCGCAATGGCCCGAAGATATTCCCCGAACGAACAGGGGTGCATTTCCCGAATGTCCACCTTGCCAACAGGAACCCCCTCTTGGGCGGCCAGAGAAACGCCAAGCAGGGAACCGGCGGAGGCAATGGCATACTGAGGTGCCTCCTCGCAAAAATATTTCAAGGAATTGAGGGCCCGCGGGCAAAGCTGGATTTCGTCAAAGACAATCAAAGTCTCTTGAGGAAGAATTCGCTGTCCACAGGAGGCGGACAAGTCCGTCAGCAACCGCCGAGGGTCATAGGAGCCCTCAAAATAGGCCATCAGGTCAGGGTTCTTCTCAAAATTGAAGATGACGACATTGTTGAAATAGGCATGTCCGAATCGCTCCAATACCCACGATTTTCCGCATTGACGGACGCCTTTGAGCAGCAATGGCTTGCGTCGTGGAGACGTTTTCCATGCGACAAGTTCGGTCAAAATATTGCGTTCGATTTGCATAAATGGCTGTTCCAAATCAGGAAGAGGACGATATGAACAATGGAATGCATAATATAGTGCGCCAGAATAGCTTTTCCAACAGCACTGCATTTTTCGATGGAATTTTGCAGGTATACATCGCATTTTTCGATTGAAAATCGCAAATCATATTGCAGAATTCGAACGAAACAAAGGACCATGAAAAGCGGCTCTGCGGCGATGGGCATGGGGGACGCAGGACAGGAAAGTGAAAGGCTACTCGGTTCTCTTCACTTTTCATCCTTCACTTTTCACTTTCGCGTCCCACGTCCCGCATCCCACGTCCCGCATCCAGCGGTAAAATTTCAAAAAAATGCAGAAATCGTGACTTTTTTCAAAAAACGACTTGAAAAAAAATATGGGGGGTAAATTAGAAGGGTGCTTTTCTGCGTTGGAAAAACATAGTCAACAAATTGTTACCCCAAAAAAGAAGGGAAGTCGAAGAATGAAAAAGAGATTTACTCTGATCGAGCTCCTCGTCGTCATCGCCATCATCGCCATTCTGGCGGGCATGCTGCTGCCCGCGCTGGCGAAGGCCAAGCAGAAGGCACTGGCTGTCAACTGCACATCCAATCTGAAAGGCTCCATGGAGTCCATGATACTTTACATGGACGACTTCGACGGTGCCGCCATCCGCAACATGAACGTCCCCCGCATCGTTAACGGCAAGGTAATGAACACCGTCTATTCCTACGCCTCCTGGGGCCTCCACCTGATGGCCAACGGCTATCTCGAGGAAAGCTCTCCCATCACCAAGTGCCCTTCGGTCATCTCCTGGAAGGACATCACCCAAGATGACCTTGCCTGCTGCCGCCTCTACAGCTGTGTTGCCTGGGGTGACTTGACCGCCACGGTCTGCAAGGATAATGGACAGAATCCCCGCACCATCTACTGGGCCACCAACCAAATCAAGAACCCGTCCTATTTCATCATGTTCTCCGACGGCTACTATCCGCCCCAACAAACCAGCTGGGTGAACGCCCAGTTAGTCCAAAACGCCGCCGGCATGAGCAACAGCTATTTCTGCATGTTCCACAACGAACGCTGCAACCAGGCCTTCATCGACGGCCATGCGGCCTCCGTCAACGGCGGCGATCTACTCAAGTCTTCCAAGATGATGGAAGTGATCACCAAGACAGCCAGCGTGTACTTCATTCCGCAGGCCTGCGATGTTCTCATAAACTACAAATAACTTGCTGACAACAGATTAGCAAGACAGACCCAAATCGGCGGGCCAGAGGAAAAAACTCTGACCCGCCGTTATTTTTTTAACTCATTGACAATCAGAAAGTTAGGTTACTTTTAATGGGACGAGGGACGAGAGACGGGAGACGCGAGACACTTTTCATGTGACTGGGGACGTGAGACGTGAGACGGGAGACACTTTTCACCTTTCACTTTTCACCTTCCCGTCCCCCGTCTCCAGTCTCTCGTCCCACATTCCACGTCTCGTGTCTCACGTCCAACAAGAAGTGAAAAGGCTCGCGCCTTTCCCTCCAAAATCCACTTTTTTGACACAATTGGCCGATTGCAATTCACAAAAGCGGAGATACGGCTATATTATTCTATATATAATATGGTATAGGAACGGAGGCGGCCGGCCATGGCGGCGCAATTCAGGAGATGTCCATGAACATTCTATTATTGGGAGGCACAGGGAACATATCCACCGCCTGCGCGGCGCTGCTGCATCAGCGGGGGCATCGGATCACGGTGCTGACGCGGGGGCGTCATCCCGTCCCATGTGAATACGAGAGCCTTCTGGGAGACCGCAAAGACGAACAGGCCATGCAGAAGTTGCTGGAGGGCAGACATTTCGATGTCATCGGCGATTTCACCACCTACACCGCGGCGGACGCCGCCGAGATGGTTCGGCTGTTCAAAGGCCGCTGCGGGCAGTACCTCTTCATCAGCACCGTCGTGGTCTATGCCCGCCCTCCCGTCCGTCTGCCCATCACCGAAACCGCCCCCAAAGGCAACTTCTACTCCCAATACGGACGGGACAAGGAGGCGGCGGAAGCCGTCTTCATGGACGCCTTTCGGCGGGACGGCTTTCCCGTGACCATCATCCGCCCCTCCCACACCTATTCGGAGCAATGGATTCCCAACATCGTCAGCAGCACGGGCTACACGGTCGCCAAACGGTTGGAGGACCACCGCCCCGTCTTCATCCACAATGACGGACAGTCCCTCTGGACGCTGACCCATGTCCGCGACTTCGCCGTGGGCTTCGCCGGCCTGGCCGGTCTGTCGGCCGCCGTGGGAGAGGATTTCCAAATCACCGCCGACGCGCCGCTGACGTGGAACCAAATCTATGAGGAGATCCGTCTAGCCTGCGGCGTGGACCACATGGAGCTGCTGCACATCCCCATGGATTTCATTTTGGAGCGCGCCCCCTCCCTGGTCGCCAAACTGCCCGGCGACAAGGCGTGGAACGCCGTCTTCGACTGCGCCAAAATCAAGCGCTTCGTTCCGGATTTCCAATGCCGCATCCCCTTCCGCGAGGGGATTCGGGAGTCCGTCGCCTGGTTCCGCCAGGTACCGGAACGGCAAATGCCTGATCCCAAGATAGATGCAATCTTCGATCAGGTGACTTCCGCTTGGCTCTCCCGTTGACATGTCTTAAATTCTGCTATCATTCTTATTCACATTCATTCGTTTTTGCATTCAATCATAACAATTCCGTCAATTAACAACCGCTCTTTCTAGCCCATTATTCGTTCTGCGTTATGTTTCCCACCGAAGTTCTAATCCACGATGACATTCTCACCCAAAATTTCCGCATTCTGAAACAGTATTATGCCAACTGCAGCCTGGCTCCGGTCATCAAATCCGACGGATACGGCCACGGCCTGATTGAAACCGCCCGAGCCTTTGTCCGCGGCGGCGCCGAACGGGTCACCGTCTTCCGGCTGGAGGAGGCGCTTCAGCTCCGTCAGGCTGGCTACGACGGCATGGTCTGGTTGCTTCTGGGACCTCTTCCCGACGAAGCGGACATGGCGGCGGACGTGGGGGACAACCATCGCTTCGCCTGCCCCTCGCTCGAAGCTGCGCAGGCCCTTTCCCGCGCCGCCCAACGCGCAGGGCGGACGTTTCATCTGCATCTGAAAGTGGACACGGGCATGGGCCGACTGGGCGTGCTGCCCGAACAGGCGCCTGAGCTGGCCCGCGCCATCATGCAGCTTCCGGGCCTTCAGCTGCACGGCGTCTTCACCCACTGCGCCATCGCAGGGCAGCCGGAGCATCCTGTCACCCAACTCCAAGTGGCCGCCTTCCGCGACATGCTCCCCAAACTGCCGTCCTGCTGCCGCGAAAACCATCTGGCCGCCTCCAGCGCCCTGCTGAACCAACTTTGTCCCGAACTGCCCTTCGCGCGGCCGGGCATCTGCCTCTACTGCCCCTGCAAGCTGCCTGGCTGCGACACGCCGCTGCAGGGCGCCATGACATTGCGAACCAAATTGATCTCCGTCAAGGAACTTCCGGAAGGACACAATGTCTCATATAATTGCATCCACACCCTGCGCCGCCCCTCGAAGGTCGCCATCGCGCCGCTGGGCTATGCGGACGGCTATCCGCGGGAGCTCTCCAACCGGGGGACCGCTTTGATCCACGGCCGACGGGTTCCCATTTTGGGCACCGTCTGCATGTCCATGATCATGTTGGACGTGACAGACATTCCTGAAACGGTCAGCACAGGGGACGAGGCGGTCTTTCTCGGTCGGCAAGGCGAACAGGAGATCACCATTTGGGAGCTTGCGGGGTTGGTTCCCACCACGCCCCATGTGCCGCTTTGCCTTTTCGGCTCCCTGGGCACGGCGAGGCGAATCCATCTGTGATGGCCCCCCTTCGGTCAATTTTCGCCGCCCGCCGCTCGTTAAGAAGATGTGCCACGGCAAGATGCAGAGTGGCGGTTGAGGAATTACATTAAAGGGCGTCCATTTTGGCGACGTCGTTTTCAATTACATGGTGACATACCTTTTGGAGAAGAAAGATGAAAGTGACAACCTATGTTCTGGCCTCGATGGTCTTGTCGCTGTTTCTGCATGTCATCCTGCTGTTCACTTTGGCTGACCTGAATGTCCAAGCCCATCCGAATCAATGGGATGAGCAACAGATCAAGAGCCATCGACCGCCCCATGTGCGCATGGTCCGGCTGGAGGATCTCGTCAAGCCGCCGGAAGTGACGCCGGAACAGGAGCCGGATCCCACGCTGGCGGCGGCGCGGGCCGGAGCCGGCAAGGAGCTGACCGAGCTCAGTCGGCAGGTCACGGAAATGCAGGAGCTCTTCCAAAAGGAGAATCTGGCCCCCACGCCCCCCAAGCCTGTCGTACGCTTCGCCGGCGTGGACAAGGCGGTGCTAAAACCCATCCTTCCTGACACGGAGCCCGAACGGCAGGCCACCGCCCCACGCCCCCAAATCATCGAGATTGACGTGGCAAATCTTCCTGCGCCCCAACGGGTTATCCCCCGTCCTCTCACCCCCAAGCTGGAGCGCATGGATGTGGCGGACGTGAAGCTGCCCAGCCTCCTCGCCCACGGCCCCCTGACCACGGACAAAGGCGCCACCTACGACGTGGGCATCAAACTGGGGGGAACACCCCGCTTCGGCGTCCCTGGCGGTCTGGAGGACGGTTTGGGAGACGACGACAACAACACGGACAAACGCGCCAAGAACCTGCTTGACGAATTGGCCAACGACACGCCTGGCCTCCCCAACGACGACTCTCCCGAATCCAACAACGACTTTCTTGACCCCACCATCCTCTCTCCAGACGACAACAAGGACCCCGAGGCCCGCGTGGCCTTCGACGCCTTTGTGGACGTGGATGTCCAAGTGCTGCCCCGCCGCGGCGGCGCCGGCGGCTACTTCCTTGTCTCCATCAAACCCCGCCCCGAAAGCGAAACCATGCGGGACATCCCCAAAGACACTCTCTTCCTCATCGACCACTCCACCAGCATCTCCCCCGGCAAGCTCCGCCAATTCAAGGCCGCCACCACGGAGGCCCTCCATTACCTGAACCCCGACGACGGCTTCAACGTGGTCGGCTTCACCAGCTCCTACACCGCTCTCTTCCAAGACTATCAGAAGATGTCCGACCAAACCCGCCTCTCCGCGGAGGCGTTCATCCGCAACATGGTCCGTGGCGGCATGACGGACGTGTTCAACGGCGTGGCCCCCTTCGTCCGCAAGAGCAACAGCGACGCCCTGCGGCCCCTCAACGTCTTCGTGCTGACTGACGGACAGTCCACCATCAACATCCATGCGTCGGACGTCTTTCTGCGGCAGATCGCCAGCGCGAACCCAGGCAACGTGTCCATCTTCCCCTTCAGCGCGGGCAAGGACGCCAACCGCCAGCTGCTGGACTTCCTCGGCTACCTGAACCGCGGCTACAACTACCATGTGGAGGACCTGAAGGACTTCAAGCAGAATCTGGTCAACTACATCAGCACCCACACCAGCCTCATCATCGCGGACATGCGCTACACGGCGGAAGGCAATGTGGCGCGGGAGCTCTACCCCAAGGCCCTGCCCCACCTCTATCGGCGGGACATCCTCAGGCTCTACGGCGTCTACGGCCCCCACGACGAGGAGCTGGTGCTGACCCTCTACGGCCGCGACGCCACCGGCAAGGTCCGCGACCTGGTCTTCCGCCGCCGCTATGACAGCTGCAAGCAGGCGGACGCACAGCTCGCCGGCGAATGGGCCGGGCAGAAAATCCTCCATATGCTGTCGGAGAAGATGACGACGGAAAGCCCGGACCGGAAGGCCCGTCTGGACCGGGAAATCCAAAACATGGCCACGGAATATGGTGTCTATGTTCCTTATTAGCAAGAAGTTAGACAAACTTCTTCCAAATCGGGACGGCAAATTCCGAAAATCCATCATAACTTATTGACGGGCAAGCATTTACAAAGAATTATCTGCACTATGTCTAATCGGCCGATGATCATGTCCATGGACCTGGAAGGGGTCCTGGTCCCCGAAGTCTGGATCTCCGTCGCGGAGCGCACAGGCATCCCTGAACTCAAACTGACAACCCGTGACATTTCTGATTACAATGCCCTTATGTTGCACCGCATCAAGGTGTTAAAGGAACATGGACTGAAAATTCAGGACATCCAGGACGTGATTGCCCGCATGGACCCCCTGCCAGGGGCCATCGAATACATGGAATGGCTCCGCCCCCGCTTCCAGCACGTCATCCTGTCGGACACCTTCTACGAATTCGCCTCTCCGCTCATGCGGAAGCTCGGCTGGCCCACGCTGTTCTGCAACAGCCTGCAAATCGCCGAAAACGGTGAAATCACCGGCTACACCATGCGCCAGCTGGACGGCAAACGCCACGCCGTCCTTGCCTTCAAGCAGCTGAATTTCCGCGTGGCCGCCATGGGGGACTCCTACAACGACACCGCCATGCTGAAGGAAGCGGAGCTGGGCATGCTCTTCCGTCCGCCGGAGAAGGTGCGGCTGGCGTTCCCTGAACTGCCCGTGGTCACCAGCTACACGGAAGTGATGGATCATCTTCTGGAATTCGCCGCCAAACCGTGACGGCAACCGCCCTTGTGGCGGGCAGCAAGTCACTAAGGGACAACATTTTAGAGAACGCAAACTGACTTTTGGGGGAATTGCATGGCATTATCCATGGTGAGAATAAAGCATGCATGTCCATGGGTTCTTATGGTGCTGATGGCGCTGTTGGGAAACAGTTGCGTTTTGGCCCCAACAGTTCTTTACACAATGACCCAAACCACGGATGACGACCCACAACATGTACGGGAAGCCAACGCGTGGCCGTGCGGAAACATCCTCCACATCAATACTCTTTGCTATGACATTGCATACGAAGAATCAAAGGATCCATGTTACAAACATCTTATATCCCCTAAATTTGAGTACTATCTCAATGTGTGCTCTCTTACATTGTCCTATCCCGTGTCATTGGTTTTTGACGTGCTGTCTTTCCCTTACCAAATATGGCGTTATGGTCATTTGCCGCCTATGGAAGATGATGATGAAAAAAAGTGACTTTTCAGAACCTATCTGCAAAGCAGCATTCATGGCTGAAATTCAGCCGAGTTGTGGAGTTGGGGGATGATGCATTGCGGCTCTTCCTGTCTCTGGTATCTTCTTAGACAAGAGACAGGAGACCAGAGACATAAGACATCTTGAAGTGGTGGTAAAACATGGCGGAATTCGGTTCTGAACAGATACCACCAATGCATATTTACGACGGATTCGCGATCGTGACAGAAAAAAGTCGAGTGGAGGTCTCAACATGAAGAGAATCATGGGATTGCTGGCGGGCTTCGCCCTTGCGGCGTCGGCCATGGCGCAGAACCTTGTGGTCAACGGCGGTTTCGAGGACATGGAGGGATGGAACGCGGCGGATCCCAACGGACGGTCATGGATGCTCGCCAACGACGACGGTGTCTCCAAGGCAAGCTCCATGCGGATTATCATGGACCCCCACCACAAGGCATCGGACATGGTGCAACGCATTGCCTGCAAGCCAAATACGACTTACACGCTAAGCGCGGCGCTCAAGGGGGAGCGGGCATTGCCCAAAGTGTCGGTCCGCACCATGGACGGAATAGTCCTCACAGAGTTCAAAGCCCGCGATATCGATGCCCTGAAGTGGAAACGCCATGCCAAGGAATTCACGACGGAAGCCGACTGCCGAGAACTGGAAGTTGTTCTGTCTCTTGAGGTTATAGCAAAGGACGGCGCCGTGATGGCCGCCGTGGATGACGTCTCCGTGACGGAGGGGGAATTGGCGGAGGCGGACAAGGCGGCCGTCAGTTTCGCACCGCCGGAAGGCACGGTGAACCTGGCCCTTCACAAACCCTACACCATGACGCCGGCACCGAACTACGGCCACTGCACGGATCCGGACGACGCCATCCAGCTGACCGACGGCATCTTCACCGACGGCTATTTTTGGACGCAGAAAACCACCGTAGGCTGGACCAACATCAATGTCATCTCCGTCACGGTGGATTTAGGCCGCGTCGAGCCCATCGGCGGCTTCATGGTCAGCATGGCCGGCGGCTATGCGGGCGTCACCTTCCCCGACCTCATCTACATCTACACCAGCGAAGACAACGTGAGTTGGCGGCGAATCGGCGACCTGGTGGCCAAAAGCATGGAGGAGAATCGCGAACCCCTTCATGACGAATACAATACTTTCCGCTACGGCACGGTCAACATGCCGGCCAAAGGCCGCTATGTCACCCTGCTCTTCAGCGGAAGAGCCTATACGTTCATGGACGAAATCGAAATCTACCGCGGCGACGAGACGCTTCTGGCGCGGGAGGACCTAGGCAGCCCCGTCAGAGACCCCATGAACCACTTCAGCAACCAACAGCTTGCCGCCCGACTCAATCAGGACATCAGGACGCTGGAGAAGGCGGCGAAAACCTGCGCGGCCCCCGTCGTCGAGACGCTGGCGGAAGCCATCGCCGACATACGCAAGAAACTGGACATGATGGACTTCGGCAACATGGACGACATGCTCACCATCATTCCAATTTGCGACCTCCAGCGGGAAATCTTTGCGCTAAACGCGAAAGTATTGCGGGACAAAGGGTTCCGAAAACCCATGCTGTGGGGAAGCTGCCGTTGGGACAACCTGCAGCCCATGGACGCGCCCGCTTCCGCCGAACCGCCGTCCTTCGTCTGTGAAATGATGCGCAACGAAGTCCGCGCGGAAAGCTTTAACATCTTGAATCCCACTGATTTGTCCATCACCTATGACATTCGGGTCACCGGCTTCCCCGATGGCGCGGGAACGGACATCCGCGAAGTGCTGTTCACGGACACGAAGCAGCTCAAATGCGTCTCCAGCGCCCTCCGCCCCGGAGACGGCGACCGCATTCGCGTCGAAGTCCCTGCGGGAACGAGCCGCCAGATTTGGCTTTCCTTCAAGCGGCCGACGCTGAAGGCGGGCACCTATGTGGGCAAGGCCACGCTCACGCCCACGGACAATTCGCAGGAGACCCTTTCGCTGGATTTGCGCTTAATCATTGACAATGTGGACTTTCCAGCGGAACCGAGGCTGCATCTCGGCGGCTGGGACTATGTGGAGAATGGCGCCAAATACTATCGTGCGCCAGGTAACCTCGCCGCCAATCTCGCCATCATGCGAGACATCTATGTGGACAGCCCGTGGGCGAATCCCGTCATCCAGCCCACCGGCGCCAAATTCGACGAGGCGGGCCATCTCGTCAATGCGGACGAACTGGACTACGGCGTGTGGGACGCGTGGGTGGCACTTTGGAAAGGCGCGCGGCTGTACTGCGTATTCATGGCCGTCAAGGACAACTTCCATGGCGAACTCATGGGAACCGACCGCTTCAACACCATGGTGGGCGAATACTACAAGGCCTTCATCGACCACGCGGCGACGCAGGGCATCCGCGAGTCCCAATTCCTCTTCCTTATCTACGACGAACCCTATTCCAAAGAGGCGGACAACATCATCGTCACATGGGCAAAGGCCATGAAACTCACCGTCCCGCAGGTGAATCTCTACATTGATCCGCTTCACGACAACCCGGCGGACGCGCTTCCCGGACTGTACGAGTCCATGGATGTCATCTGCCCGAACATGGTCTACATCATGGACAAAGGCAAGCCCTACAAGGACTTCTTCATGAAACTCAAGGAGAAGGGCAAGAAACTGGCGCTCTACGCCTGCAGCGGACCGGCGCGGCTGTTGGATCCCGTCAAATACCACCGTGCGCAGATGTGGCGCGCCTTTGAGTTCGACGCCTTCTTCTGCGGCTATTGGGCCTTCGGCTGCGGAGGCGGCATCGGAGACTCATGGCACGCCTACAAACAGCGCGGCAACGAATACTCCCCCTATTTCGTCTCGCCCACGGACACCATGGACGCGAAGCAGTCCGCCGGCGTCCAAGAGGGAGTGCAAGATTATGAAATCCTTTGCATGCTAAAAGAGAAGATCGCAGCGGCGAAGGCGGAGGGAAAGGACACCGCCGCCGCCGAAAGGCTGCTCAATGGTGCCGTGGAGCGCGCGCTGGCGGTGCCGCCCAACTCGAAAAACGGCGGCTCCATCATGTGGGACACGGATGGCGACCGCTCCCAAATGGACAAGGTGCGCATCGAAATCACGCGCATGCTTGCGACCATGTAAGGGGATTCCCAATCCATGCCATGGCAGAGTCACCTGCCATGCATGGATTCTGTAAGACCCTGAAAGGTCCTAATTTACGCAACCCCGGGTCAAGCAAGGCGAGACCCGGGGGTGAATGTGCCTCCTCTGATTTTACGGCCCCAACGGGGCCGAATTATGACCATGAATACTGCTTTATGGATAAGTTCTGAATCGTTATTTCTAATTCCTAATTTCTCACGACAAATTCCTAATTCCTAATTCCTAATTCCTAATTTCTATTTACATCCCATTGACCGTTGCCACGAAGATGCTGTTGTCACTGCCAAACTCCATGCAGCGGCGGT
This sequence comes from Lentisphaeria bacterium, assembly GCA_016288215.1. Lineage (GTDB taxonomy): Bacteria > Verrucomicrobiota > Lentisphaeria > Oligosphaerales > Oligosphaeraceae > Tb-RUG-64. Next base: position 61,232 of record JAEEYQ010000019.1, read on the forward strand.
AGTTGAACGGATCGGGGAGGGTGGTCTGCATCCATTCGGCGGCGGTGATGATGCCGCTGTCCGGCGAGATTTGGCAACAGCTGAAATTGCCCAGCCGCGCACCTCGCATGGGCACGGCGACCTGTTCCGTATCGCGTTTGACGCGAAGATGTTCCATATCGACTTCCGCAATGAAAAGCGGGGCGCGGTGACGGAAGATATGGTCGTTGTATCCCGCGCGGCGCGTGTAGACGAGATAAAGCCGAGTCCACCAGCCAGTCAGCCAATGCTGCTGCGTGTTGTAGCTCCCCAGCGGCTTGCCGTCGTCGAAAAGCCATTCCTGCGGCATCGTGAAATGAAGTCCGTCCTCCGAAAAGGAGACGTAGGAGGTGTCGTCGTTGCGCATGCAGAGGAAATAGCGGCCGCCGCAGAAGGCGATGGAGGGTTCGCAAAGGCCGCGTCCCGTGGGCAGGTCCATGATGTTGCCCATGTCCAAAAGCGACAGCGTCGAGCCGTCGAAACGGCAGCGTGTGACAAAACATCCTGCGGTTGAGGATTCTGCGACGGGTTTGCCCGCCTTCGTTTGGGTGACCGCCGGAATCAGCAGCGTTCCGTCCGGCTCCTCGAAAAGCTGCGAACAGCCGAAACCGCTCTCCAGAAACTCCTTCGGCAGTTCCAGCGGCTGGAAGGGCAGCCATTCACCCTTCGCATCGTCGTAGACGCTCCACAGCGGATCGCGACGCTTCAGTCCCGTCACCAACTCGTCGTCTTTGTACAGCGCCGCATGCCCCGTGAGGATGAAACGGCCCGTCGCCTTGTGAAAATACGGCGTCGCGTCGCACATCGCCAGCTCCTGACCATCTTTCCATGGACGGCGGCTCAGCCCGGGACATGGACGGATGGGAGACCATGGCGAATTGGCGGACGGACGGCTGAGCATCTCCAGCCCGCTGAAGATGTCGCTTCCCGAAAGGCGAAGCTTCTGAGTGGTCATCACCATGCGGCCATCGGGGGCAACTCCCGTTCGGGCATGGACATAGCAATATTTCCAGCTTTCATCGAAGCCGGTTGGAATCCGTTCCACCGTGATTTGCGGCATGGTCTGCTCCTCTCAAAGCTCAAATTTTTCCAACAAAAACCCTATACAATATTATATATATTACACGTCTCGTGTCCAACGTCTCCCATCTCCCGTCCCCCGTCTCCCGTCCCTCGTCCCACTTTCCACTTTTCATGGGACGTGAGACGAGAGACGTGTAAATCACTGATAAATCGTTTCTTTCACGTCCCACTTTTCATGGGACGCTAGACATGAGACGTGAGACATGTAAGTCACTGATAAATCGTTTCTTTCCCGTCCCACTTTTCAATTTTCGCGTCCCATGTCCCGCAGAACCGCAGGACATGAGACACGGCGGCCGTCGCGATTCGTTATTGCTCAAAAGCCGCGTCGAAGGCGACGTTCGACGGCGAGAAGTCTATGCGGCGGACGAACTGGCAGGCGTCCTTGGCGCCGTATTCACGGTCCATGCCGCTGTCCTCCCACTCCACGGAGAGGGGACCATTGTAGTCAGCGCGGTTCAATTCGCGGATGATCTCCTCGAAATTGACGCCGCCGTGGCCGGGGCTGCGGAAATCCCACCCGCGGCCGGGCTGTCCGAAGTTCAGATGGGAGGCCAGAATGCCGCTGCGTCCGTCCAACGTGACAATGGCGTCCTTGATGTGGACATGGTAGATTCGGTCAGGGAACTCGCGGATGAAGGCCGCCGGATCAACGCCCTGCCACAGCAGATGGCTGGGGTCGAAGTTGAAGCCGAAGGCCTTGCGGTAGTTCAACGCCTCCAAAGCCCGCCGCGCCGTCACCAAGTCAAAGGCGATTTCCGTGGGATGGACTTCCAACGCGAAACGGACGCCGCAGGCGTCGAATTCATCCAAAATCGGATTGAACATGTCCGCGAAGTATTTGTAGCCATCGGCGATGGTCTGGTCGCTGACTGGCGGGAAGCTGTACAGCATGTGCCAGATGGGGGAGCCCGTGAAGCCATTGACCACCTTGATGCCCATGTTCTTCGCCGCATGGGCGGCCGCCTTCATGGACGCCACGGCCCAGGCCCGCTTCTTCTCCGCATCGCCGTTGCAGTCTTTGGGAAGCATGCCGAAATTGTCGGAGCGGCTGTCAAAATTCGGGTCGCAGATCAGCTGACCCGCCAGATGGTTGCTGATGGCCCAGCACTTCAGGCCGGCCGACGCGAGAATCGCCTTCTGGCCGTTGCAGTACTCCACGCTTTCCGCGCCTTTGAAGACATCGAAATGGTCTCCCCAGCAGGCCAGTTCCAGGCCGTCATAGCCGAACCCCTGCGCCTTCTTCGCCAATTCCTTCAGCGGAAGATCCGCCCACTGCCCCGTAAACATCGTAACCGGATGCGCCATACCTTTGTCTCCTTGTGTTTCACCTGTCGCTGTCTCCCTGTCTCCGTCCCATTCCTTACAATATAGCCGCCTTTTCCATGCGCAACCCAACAGACACCATTTTCAGCGTTCTTCCCGCGCTTTCCGATGGAATTGAAGAGCAATCATGAAAATTCCGTCAATATTGCATTAAAATGCAAGCGGGGCGATTGTTCAAACGCCAGTTTCGTGGTACATTTATGGATTGTCAACATTTGGTTTTTGTCACGCTCAACCGCCATGCCCTCCCTTTCCTTCAAATCCCTTGGCCGCTCCATGCTCGCCACCAGCTCCTGCACCTTTCTCAGCAGGATCTCCGGCTTGGCGAGGGATGTCATCATGGCATGGTATTGGGGAAGCACGGGAGTCATGCAGGCGGCATTCACCACCGCCTTCAGCATCCCCAACACCTTCCGCGCCCTCTTTGGCGAAGGGGCCTTCACCAGCGTCTTCGTGCCTGCGCTGACGGCGAAGATCGAAAAGGAGTCCAAAGAGGATGCCTGGCGGCTGGCGGAAAAGGCCATCTCCTTGCAGGGCATGGTCTTAGGATCATTAGTGCTGTTGGTCTGCCTGGCCGGAGCCCTCATCTACTGGCTGCTGCCCGCCTCCTGCGGCGAACACACGCGGCTGACCTTTCTGATTCTGCCGCTGCTGATGCCCTACGCGCTTTTCATCTGTCTGGCGGGGGCCTTCGGCTCCGTGCTCAACACCTTGAGGCAGTTTGCCCTTCCCGCCCTTAACCCTGTGCTGTTCAACATCATCCAAGTCATTTCCATTCTGCTCATCAGCTTGGGGTGGAAGATGACGGAACTGCCACCGCTGCTGATCTTCTGCGGATGCACCCTGTTGGCGGGGGCCGCCCAAATGCTCAATTTGGCCTGGGCCTGCCGCAAAGCGGGTTTCCGCTTCCATTTCTCCCCCGCATGGCACGACCCAGACGTCCGCGAGCTGGCCTCCCGCTTCATGACAGGCATCATCGGCACCGGAGCCCATCAGGTCAACATCTGGATTGACAAGATGATCGGACTGGCCTTGGGGCCTGTGGCCATCGGCGCCCTCAACTACAGCAACCATCTGATTTTCCTGTTCACGGGACTCTTCGGTGCGGCCATGGGCACCGTTTGCCTGCCCGCCATGTCCGCCGCCTGCAGCCGACAGGACAAACAGGAGATGGCGGACACCTTGGACTTCTCCCTCCGCATCACCCTCTTCTTCTGTCTGCCCTGCGCCGCGCTGCTGGCCGTCCTCGCCAAACCGGCCATCGCGTTCCTCTTCATGCGAGGCGCCTTCACATGGCAAGGGGTGGAGGAATGCGCATGGGCCCTTTGGTTCTATCTGGCCGGACTGCCCGCCTTCTGCTGCGCCAAAATCGCCACCACACCCCACCATGCCAACCAGGACATGAAGACTCCCGTCCGCATTTCGTTGGTCTGCCTGGCCCTCAATCTGATTCTGAACCTGACCTTGAGCCGCTTCATGAGACAGGCGGGACTGGCCCTCTCCACCAGCATCTGCTCCTGGCTGAACGTGACCCTGCTGCTGTGGCTGGCCCGCCGCCACTATCTGTCAAACTGGTCCCTGAACACCACCCTTCGCGCCGCCATGGCGCTGCTGGTGGCCACGGCGCCCGCCGCGCTAGCCGCCTATTATTTGCAAGATCCTGTGTGTCAATTAGTTACAAACATTGACATCCTCCACCATGAATGGCTGCGAAACGGCCTTTCCCTTGCGGTCTGCGGCGGCGTCGGCGGCATGGTCTATCTAGGCGCCTGCATTGGCCTGAAACGCCCCGAACCGCGCTTCCTCTTCACGCTTCTCAAACGCTAACCTCTTCAGGAAACGGATCTTATGCCTATCTACGAATATCAATGCGAGGGCTGCGGCAAAACCTTCGCCCATCTGCATAAACGGCTGAACGAACCCAAACCGCCCTGTCCGGACTGCGGCAGCGGCGACGTCCGCAAGCTGCTCTCCACCTTCAGCGCCACCAGCGGCTCCGCCTGCGCCCATGAGGACACCTGCCCCCACGCGGCCGCCTCCGGCCACTCCTGTTGCGGCGGTTGCTGCCACCATCACCATTAGGGGATTGCCATCAAACGGACTTGACGAAGGGAAAACACCGTGCCGACTCCCGCCATCCTACCCCAGAAGAGCTGCTGGACAGACCGCCGCCTGATTGACGTGCAGCACAATCAGTTTGCATGGCGGGCTGATGTGCCCTCCACCATGAACGAATGGCGGGAACGGGCGGAGTTCACCCGCGCCCAAGTCGCCTTGGCGGCCGGCCTCTCCCCCTGGCCGGAGACGCCACCGCTGGAGACCAAAATCTGGAACCCCTGCCAATACGAGGGCTGTGTCATCTCGCGGGTGGAAATCCAAAGCATGCCCGGCCTGAAACTGACAGGCAACCTATTCGTGCCCAATCAGTTAGACCACAAGGCCGCCGGCGTCCTCTGTCCTCATGGCCATTGGCCGGAAGGCCGTCTGCACCACGACCAGCGGGGCTCCGTGCCCATGCGCTGCCTCATGCTGGCACGGCTGGGCTTCGTGGTCTTCTGCTATGACATGTTGGGCTACAACGACAACAATCAGATCGTCCACGAATGGCCCATGGCGCTGGCGCGGCAGGCGGCTCTCTATGGAGTCAGCCCCTTCGGCCTCCAGACGTGGAACAGCCTTCGGGCTCTGGATTTCCTCTGCGGCCTTCCCGAAGTCGACGCAGACCGCATCGGCTGCACCGGCGCCTCCGGCGGCGCTTCCCAAACGTGGACGTTGGCCGTCTTGGACTCCCGCGTCAAGGTCCTGGCCCCCTGCTGCATGCTATCTTCCCACTACCAAGGAGGTTGCGGCTGTGAGGAGGGTCCGCTGCTCCGACTCAACGGCGTCACCAGCTTCGACATTCTGGCCGCCTGCGCCCCCCGCCCCCTCATCCTGCCCTCCGTCACCCAAGACTGGACCAATCTGACGCCACGCTATGAATACAAGGCCCTTGCCAAGGTCTATCGGCTGTTCCAGAAGGAGGACGCCCTTTTCAACTTTCATGTGGACGCCCCCCACAACTACAATCAATACACCCGCGAGCATGTCTACGCGTGGTTCATGCGTTGGCTCAACGGCGACAGCAGCGGCCGCCTGACCATCCCCGAAGACCCCATCTCACCGCCCCCCGCCGAAATCCTGCTGCACTCCGGCTCCCCCGTCAAACCCACTCACAAGACCACTGCCCGCCAGCTGGAGCAAATCTGCCCCCGCTACTGCGCCGACGCGCTGCCATCCTTCAAGAACCGTCAGGAGCTGGCCGATTTCCATAAAAAGCGGCTTCCCGTTTTGAGCGAAACCCTCAATAACGACTTGGAGCTGAAGGACATCGTGGTCCGCAGCGGCATCTTCGCCCAATGGCGTCTGCCCCGCGCCCGCGCCATCGGCCAAATCCTTTCCCGCCGCGAAGTCGGCGATGTGATTCCCGCCGTCCGCGTCCTTCCCGACGAAGTGCTTCCAGGCGCCCCCGCTTTTCTGCTGCTCGCGCCAAAGGGGAAGGATGCCTTCTTCAACAACAGCCCCTACGCGCCCGTGCTGGATCTTCTCTGCCGCCACCGCTGCCCCTGCCTGGCCATCGACCTTCTCGGCAGCGGCGAAACCGCCGCCATGCAGGCCAATTCCCTGCGAGACGAAAACCTGCCCGACTTCTTCGCCTTCAACCCGAGCCTCTTCTCCATGCGCGTGCAGGACATCCTGACCAGCCTCGCCCTGCTGCGGGAGGAGGGCCACAAGGACATTGTGGTCATCGCCATGGGCGAAGCCGCCCGCGCCGCCGCCTGCGCTCTGCCGCTGGCGGCCCCCGTGAAGGCGGCGGTGCTGAATCTGGGCGGCGTCTATGACACGCCGCAGGCATGGCTCAACACCCTGTCCTTCCAGCCCATGGCCTTCAAATTCGGCGGCATCAAAGGGGCCTTGGCGCTGCAGGCTCCGCAGAAGCTGCTTCTTTTCCAGGCCCCGCAGGATGTGCAGACCGCCATGAAGAGCTGCTATGCCGCCGCCGGAAGACCCCGCTCCCTCATCATCTCCGACGATAATCTGCTGGCCCTGCTGGAGCAGGTCCTCCCCTAACGGCCCGAAACGCGGGACGGGTTGATAATTAGGAATTAGAAATTAGGAATTAGGAATTAGGAATTTATCTAGAGGCTCTAGAAGCACTAGAAGCTCTAGAAACACTAGAAGCACTAGAAGCTCTAGAAGTTAAGAGCCGCGAAGCGGCAAGCGCAACCCCATGAATGGCAGCGCATTACGATATCAGCCCCTGCAAAAGAGGCCACGAGTTCACAAAATCGCGTTGCCGTTCATATATCAGCCCCAACGGGGCGGAGGAACACAGCCCGGAGTAAGCGCCGCGCCGAAGGCGCAAGCGCAACCCCGGGTAGGCGTGGCCCCCAAATGATTTTCAAGCCCTGAAAGGGCGGCAGAAAACAGCCATGAAAGGCCGTGCAGGAGCGCGCCCCTCCCGCTCTAGAAGCCCTAGAAGCCCTAGAAAAATTCCTAATTCCTAATTCCTAATTTTGCAAAAAAATGCGCGGTTTCCGCTTGCAGAATGTCTGCCGATGGCTATGTTAAGTTGTTTATTTGCATCAGCTGTCCGCAAGCCGTTTTTCACCTGAAACAGGCAGGAGATGGGACCATGGAATTGACTTTGGACGCGTTCGACGAAACACTGGCGCAGGAGGATTGGAGCATCAGCATCAACTCCAAGGCGGACGCATTCCGCGACGGCGCGCGGCGTTCCCTCGCCGGCACCCCCCGGACACGCGGCGAGACCATCGACGGCATGGTGCTGGCCAACGGCTCACACCACATCGTAAGCTCCGGAGTCACCGTCACCAACACCACCGTCAACAGCAGAGGCACACTGAAAGTCCTCGGCGGCGGCGTGGCAATCTCGACCACTGTCAACAACAACAGCAGCTTCCTTTTCGTCTCCAGCGGCGGCACGGCGATCGACACCACCGTCAACTCAAATGGCTGTATTCATGTCTCCGGCGGTACGGCGAACAATACCATCGTCGATAGCAAAGGCGACATGAATGTCTTCAGCGGCGGCACGGCGACCGAGACCACCGTCAACAGCACAGGTCACATGATCGTCAACAGCAGCGGCACGGCCACTCAGACCACCGTCTCCAACCGCGGCACCTTGAACGTCTTCCGAGGCGGCGTGGCGATCGACACCACCGTCGACAGCGGCGGCAGACTGACCGTCACCAGCGGCGGCACGGCGACCGGCCTGCTGACCCTCGCCTACGGCGCGGAGGTCACCGTCTCGGCGGGCGGCGTCATTGACTTCGACATCTCGGCCCTTGCCCCGAACAACGCGGCAATCGTCAACAACCTGTCGCGCATCGATGGCACGCCCACCTACACCGTCACCGTCTCCGACACCCAGGCCACGGGAACCTATGTCCTCGCGGAAGGCGCGGCGGACTTTGCGGGCACCGTGACCGTCACTTGCGATGGGCTGCCGGCGGCGTTCAGCCTCACCGTCGGCGGCGCGGAACTCGCGAGCGGCGAGTACCGCTATTCCCTCGCCAACACCTCGGGGACGCTCTCCCTTGCGGTCATGCAGGTCATCGACGGCATGGTGCTGGCCAACGGCTCACCCCACATCGTAAGCTCCGGAGTCACCGTCACCAACACCACTGTCAACAGCGGCGGCTACTTGTATGTCCACAGCGGCGGCACGGCGACCTCCACCTCCGTCAACAGCAGAGGTCACATGACCGTCTCCGGCGGCGGCATGGCGAACTCAACCACCATCAATACCGATGGCACCATGAATGTCTACAGCGGCGGCACGGCGACCGAGACCACCGTCTCCAGCGGCGGCAGCATGGATGTCTACAGCAGCGGCACGGCGACCGAGACCACCGTCAGCAGCCGCGGCAGCATGACTGTCCACATGGACGGCATGGTGACGCAGACCACCGTCAACGGCGGCAGCCTGACCGTCATCAGCGGCGGCACGGCGACCTCCACTACCCTCAACAGCGCCGGCCACTTGCGCGTCTCCGGCGGCGGCAGGGTGACCGACACCACCGTCAACAGTGGTGGTGAAATGGTTGTCTTCCCAGGTTGCGTGGCGAAATCCACCACCGTCAGCAGCGGCGGCGGAATGGCAGTCGACAATGGCGGCGTGCTGACCGGCCCCCTGACCATCGCCGACGGCGCAACGGTCATCGTCTACCAAGGCGGCGTCATTGACTTCGACATCTCGGCCCTTGCCCCGAACAACGCGGCAATCGTCAACAACCTGTCGCTCATCAAGGGCACGCCAACCTACACCGTCACCGTCTCCGACACCCAGGCCACGGGAACCTATGTCCTCGCGGAAGGCGCGGCGGACTTTGCAGGGTCCGTGTCCGTCAATTGCGAGGGGACCGCCCTGGGCACGGTGACCGTCGGCGGCAGCCTCACAATCAACGAATGTCCGTATTCCCTCGCCAACACATCGGGGACGCTCACCCTTACGGTCGGCCAGGTCATCGACGGCATGGTGCTGACGAATAAGAATTACACCGTGAGCTCCGGGGTCCTCGTCACCAACACCACCGTCAACAGCAAGGGCAACCTGTACGTCTCCAGCGGCGGCACGGCGACACAGACCACCGTTAGCAATGGCGGCTACATCAATGTCAACAGCGGCGGCACGGCCACTCAGACCACCGTCTCCAGCGGCGGCATCATCAGCTGCGGCGGCATGGCGAACTCAACCACCATCAATACCGATGGCACCATGTACGTTGACGGCGGCGTGGCGACATCCACCACCGTCAACGTCGGCGGCCGCATGAACATCGACAGAGGTGCCGTGGCCATGCAGATCGTCGAGAATGGCGGAGCTGTGAATATTTATGACGAAGCAGGCGTTGAATTTGCCTCCAACACCATCAGCGGCTGCTCTGTGAAAGAAGGTGACATGACGGTCCATTCCGGAACCACGGCGGTCGAGACCACCCTCAACAGCAATGGCCGCATGCATATCTACAGCGGCGGCGTGGCGAACTCCACCACTGTCGACAGCGGCGGCAGAATGACCGTCTACAGCGGCGGCGTGGCCTTGCAGATCATAGAGAATGGCGGATCTGTGTATGTTGAAGACGGAGCAAGCGCTGTATTTGCCTCCAACACCATCAGCGGCTGCTCTGTGGGAAATGGTTACAGGAATGCTTACATGACGGTTCATTCCGGAACCACGGCAATCAAGACCACAGTCAACCCATACGGCGAAATAGATGTCTACAGCGGTGGCAGGGTGACCTCCACCACCGTCAGCAGCGGCGGCTCCCTAAACATCGTCAGCGGCGGCGTGGCGACCGGCCCCCTGACCCTCGCCGACGGCGCGAAGGTTCGTGTCTCATCGGGCGGCGTCATCGACTTCGACATCTCATCCCTCGCCCCCAACAACGCGGCCATCGTCAACGACCTGTCGCTCATCAAGGGCACGCCCACCTACACCGTCACCGTCTCCGAACAGCAGACATTGGGAACCTATGTGCTGGCGGAAGGCGCGGCGAATTTCACGGGCACATTAACCGTCAATTGCGAGGGATTGCCGGCGGCGCTCTCTGTCACCGTCGACGGCGAGGCCGCGGTCGACGACCACGCGGCCTACTCGCTGGCCGTCGCGAATGGCCAGCTGCTCTTCACCGTCGCGTCTCTCGTGCCTCCCCAGCCGGACGCGCCGACTGTCTCGGCGGACGTGACCGCGCCCACCAACGGCAAGGTGACCGTCACCGCCGTCTTCGACGCGGAGTCCGCCAAGAGGCAGTACTCCACGGACGGCAAGACCTGGAGGACCTACACCAAGCCCGTCAGCGTCGTCTCCAACGGCACGCTGTATTTCCGCAGCGTCGGAAGAGACGGAACTCTCTCTGAAATAGCAACTTACGAAGTCTCCAACATCGACCGCGTGGCCCCCGGCAAGCCGACGGTCACGGCGGACGTGACCGCCCCCACCAACGGCGCCGTCACCCTCTCCG
>JAEEYQ010000020.1 GCA_016288215.1 Lentisphaeria bacterium
CAGTTGGGAGCTGACCGGATGGCCGTTCTCTAGCAGGATTTCGAAGACCACATTTCCCTTGCCGTCCAGATGAACCGCCTTGTCTGACCAGGCGGGATGGCGCTTTCCCATCATGGCCAGGCGGAAGTCCCATTTGGTGCGATCCAGCTCCGTGCCGTCGAATTCATCGTTCCAGACCAGGTTCCAATTGCCCTCCGGCAGAAGGCTGTCTTCATGATTCTTGACTGCAATGTGTTGCATCATTCTCCCCTTGTCATGGCTTTCGGGGCAGCCGTGACCCCCCGAAAAGTCGTTTATGACGAATTATTCATAAGTTATTGCACTAGAATAAGATACGGAAACCTGCGTCTTTGGAGGCCTCCGCCCGCATGGAAAGGCTGAGAATGCCGTCGTCATTGGAGCAGACGCCCATGGTGACGCCGGGCACCTCCGCATGGCTCATGGAGAAGCCATCCGGAATCAGAAAATGCAGGGTGGCCAAATCGCCGGCGACCAGATGGACAATGCCTTCCAGGGCCTTGGTCTCCGGATTCCATCGGATGTCCTTCAGCTCCACGCCGCCTTGGGTCACATGGCGGTTGGTGGACAGGAACTGTGGCACGCCGCTCTCCTCATGGATGGCCAGCAGGCGGACGCCATGGGGCGGAACGGCCATGCTGCAGGATTCCATAAAGATGTCTTGGAAGCTTTGGGTCCAGAACTCATAGACGGCGTAGGACCTGGAGGTGTCCAGACCCAATTCGGCGAAGTTGCAGGTGACCTCCTGTTCGGCATCCGACCAGTTGAAGAGGGCGACCACATCCCATTTGCCGAAGGGACGGACGATTTTCAGGTCCCACACCTGCACCAAATCGAAGACGGGATAGAGGTCCAGCGGACGGACGCTGCAGACCGGCAGGGTCTGCTGCAGCAGCCGCATGCGCTCCGGCGGCAGGGTGGCCAGCTTGTCGCCGGCGAACATCATCTGGCCGGGCAGGGAGACGATGGTGGCGGTGACCCGTGCCTCCTCCAGACTGTGGTAGGTGCCCACCAGCAGGCAGTCCGGATCCAGATAGAAGACGATGTTGTGGACGAACATCTGGTTCAGCGTGGCGTTGGCCTGGCTGAGGATGTTCTCCCATGTGGAGGGCATGTCGGGGGCCACGATGTCCGCTCCGGAGCGGGAGGCGTCGGCCACGAGGGCGTCGGGTCCGGTGGCATGGCCCTGACAGGCCAAAAAGACCCGATCGGGGCCAATTCCCTCGCGGAAGGCTTTGGCGCACAGCTCGAAGGGGTTGGGGCAGGCAGGGTCCTTGAAGGCCGCGCGCACGGGCTCCATTTCGTAGAGGTGGGCGCAGTAGCTGGTGCCGCGGCCGGACATGCCGTCGATTTTGAAGAACTCATAGCCCCATTCCCGCGACATGCGCTGGAAGAGCTCCCGCAGATGCTCCCGAACCTCTGCATTGGTGGGGTCGATGGTGTATCTTCCGTTCCAGCAGGGAATTGGCTTCCCTTCCGGATCATGGAGGAACCAGTCTTTATGGGCCTCGTAGAATTCGGTTGAGCCAGTTCCGAAGGGGGCCACCCAGATGCCTGGCCGGAAGCCTATGCGGCGGATTTCGTCCGCCAGGGCCTTCATGCCCTCGGGGAACTGGACGGCGTAGGGCTTCCCGCTGAGATTGTCGAATTTGGAGACGGGCAGATGGTCGGAGTTGTCCTGCCACGACTCGATGGACCAGAACTCCAGCCCATAGGGACGCAGACTGACGGCGCCGATGCGGGCCTCATCCAAGTTCTCCTTGGAGCCGGCTTGATCAAAATAGGTGTTCCACGACATCCAGCCCGTGGGGGCGGAGGGACAGCGTTTGCGGTCAATGGGAGAATAGTAGGGGACATAGCGCTTGCGGTAGTAGTCGGTCTTGACCTGGAAGGCGAAGGTTGCCTGGCTGGCCTGCCGAATGTCCAAGGCGAACTGCAGGGCGAAGGCGCCGTCGTCGATGGTGGTCAGCTGGAAGGGGGCTTGGCTGTCCAGTTGGAGGCAGCAGTCGGTTTCGGGGGCGAAGAGGGAGTCGTTGAAGGGACTGTCCGCCGGACCGGAGGCCATTTGGATGACGGTGATTGATTTGGGCGCGCGGGTGCGGCATGCAAAGGCCCCCGCCATCCGAATGGTTCCATCGAAGAGAAGCCTGCCGGGGAAGGATTGGGCGGTGCGATGGGCGAGCTGCAGTTCCACAGCGTCTCCGTCCTCCGCGAAGATGAAATAGCCCTGAACCTCCCGTTTGGGATTCCGTAGGGTGAAGCGGTCCGGCACCCCGTCTTTTGAAATGTCCAAAGTCCAGCCGGGCTCCGCCATCTCAAGGGCCAGTCTCCCAAAGATTTGGACTCCTGTCGCGGAATGGGCCAACGTCAGTTGTGAAGAGGTGGGGTCAAAGGAAATCTGCCAGTTTTTCGTCTGCATATGCATGCCTGTGGGTTGTTGTCTTGAAACGGACTTCGCTGGAAAGGCCGCTTGTCCTGCCAAACGCAGGGCGGGACATGGCCTTTCAGTCAACGGACATATAATATCTGCCCTTTGTCCAAATTCGCAACAGCGCGTCTGACAGAAAATGCGGTTTTCATCCGTCTCCACGGCCATGCCTCAACGATTGAGACGCTGAGGCCCCTTGTGTTGGATAAACTTTACATTCAACTACAGTAAACCGAATTTGGCTTCTCTTGGGAGGGCGGAATACGAAACAGAGAAATCTGTATAAACACCTTGTTTACAAGTAGTTAGCACATAACAAAAGCCCCAAGACCAAAAGGACTTGAAGGCTATTGAAAATGGGATGGTCATGGCAATGCCATCTCCTTCCACCCGTCGATGCGACCTTTCGCAGAGTTGAAGTTGACGCCGATCATCCGGATGGGAAGCCCGCAGGACAGGAATTTCTCGTAGTAATGTTTGTCTACAATCTGGGCAATGGCCTTCTTCGCGCTCTTGTTCAATTTGAACTCGAAGATATAGACCGCCTTCGTCGTGCGGATGTACGCGTCGATGCGGCCTTCGTTGGTGCGGGATTCGGTTTTGACGCTGCTTCCAAGGAGCAGGAAGGTGATGAAGAAGATGGTCTGGTAGTAGTGTTCGTCACCTCCGCGGATGTCGTATGGAATGCTGGCGAAATAGGATTCCAGAGTACCCATGAAGGTTTGCAAGTCATCGCGCCGCATGGCGTCCGTCAGTTTGAAGACCATGGAGGACATGGCGGAATCCTTGTAGCCGCTGTAGTAGGCCAGCAACTGGGTGTTGAAGGCGTCTTCCACTTCATGGTCGGGGAAGCCCAGCCTGAACATGCTTGAGCCCAGAGGCCCCGGCAGGACCTCCTTGATGGTGAGGTAGCCTGTCTGCCAGAGCAGTCCAAGAGGGTCGATGTTGTCCACCTCGTATGCGCCGAAGGCCAAAGAGGAGATAGGGACGGTAAGTGCCTGCTCGAAGTCGAAACGCGTTGTCTTGGCTAGTTCGAACAGGACCGTGGTCACACCTGTAGTGCCCCAGTAGTTGTCGAACTCGTATTTCTTGCTGAAGAAACTGGAGATGGAGACGGGATTGCAGACATGGATGTCCGCCTTTGAAAACCGGTACCCGTCGTACCAGGTAAGCAGCATCCGCATCAATTCGTCGACAGACACCCCGTTGGCTTTCGCCGCCTCGACGATTCTGTCCGCGAAATACCTTCTCACCTCTTCTTCCGTAAAGCCCAGCATGCTCGCATAATTGTCATCCAGCGTGATGTCCGTCAGGTTGTTCAGTTCCGAGAACAGCGACACATGGCAGAACTTGCTGACGCCGGTAACCATGGCAAGGCGGATGCTCGTCGAGCACTTTTTGATGCTAGAATAGAACCCCTTCAATATCGGCAGAATCGTCCTGCATCGCGTCTGGTCGGATATGTTGCTCAGAATGGGCTTGTCGTATTCGTCCACCAGAATGACGACCTGCCTTGTGTCTGAGGCTTTGGCCGCATCCCTGATAAGGTTCTCAAAGCGGACGGAGAGTCCGGTTTCGCGCAGTTCCACTCCAAGGTCGTCCGCCGATGCCTTGAGAAGATGCTCAAGATAGGCATGGAGTTCCTCCGGCGTCCTGCTGTCGCAATTCGCAAGGTCAAGATGGATGACGGGATGCGTCTCCCATTTGTAGTCCTTGCCATGGATTGCAAGTCCCTTGAACAGCTCCTTTTTCCCCGAGAAGATGGCCTTCAGCGTCGAGAGCAAAAGCGACTTCCCGAAACGGCGCGGACGGGACAGGAAATACATTCCCTTGGCGGGCCGTATCAGCTGCCAGATGTACTCCGTCTTGTCAACATAGAGGAAATTGCCATTTATCAAATCCTCAAATGTATATACGCTGGTGGTCAAGTCCTTTTCCATGCAGTCTGTCCTAATGTTGCATCTGCCCATACCTCATTGCCGCCTGCGCCTGATTCATTGTCCGACTTATCTTTTTTAATGTAGCCTGTAAAAGGAGTTTTTCCTCTTAGCTTCATGGTATTTCTTGAAAAAGGCCGCTAGAATCTGAAGGGAAACAAGGTCCAGGCCGTCTATCTTCAGGACGGTGCAACAAAAAGACAATTCAACTGAATCCATCGCTTGATTTCTGGAATGCAGATTGGATTATGATTCGGCATTCTCGCCTGCATCTGACAACTGGCGCTTGAGTTCCTCAATGTTGGGAAGAGCGTTGCGGAGTTTTTCAGGCATCTCGTCCGATGTCCGATAGGTTGCGACGCCCATAGGTTTCTGGAAGTCGCGGACAGCATACTCCACAAAGGACTTGTCTGCGGAACGGCAGAGGATGATGCCGACGGAAGGATTCTCATGGGGCTTGCGGACTTGATCATCCAAGGCCTGGAGATACAGATTCAACTGGCCAAGATATGCGGGCTTGAAGACTCCTTTTTTCAACTCCACCGCCACCAAGCAGTTCAACTCACGATTGAAAAACAGGAGGTCTATGAACAGTTCGTGCCCTGCCACATCAAGGCGGTACTGGTTGGATATGAAACTGAAATCGCGTCCGAATGTCATGATGAACTGGCGGATGTGGGTAACAATGGCGTGCTCGATGACTGGCTCATCGATGTCCTCTGGATTCGTGATGTCAAGTTCCTCGGTATTGATGAAATCCAGAAGATATTCGTCGCGGAACATTCCAAGTGCCTTCACTGCCAGTTTTGTCTCTGTAATTGCCGTGCCGAAGTTATTGGGCATCGTTCCTGAATGATGATAAATGTCAGCTTTCAACATGGAACGAAGCACATCCTTGTTCCAGCGGTTTGCCACTGCCGCATGGATATAGAAAAGGCGTTCCTCAATCGTCTTGGCCTTGACGATGATTTCCATGTGGTGGGTAAAGCTGATGGCAAAGAACTCCTCCATGTTGAATTTGTTCACCAGTGGCGAACAAATTGACCATTCCGCCAGAATGGGGAGAACTGCCGATAAGGCATCTGGCGTGTCTGTTTGCTTTTCTGAAGTGTTCAACTGAATGGGAACAACCAATTTGTTCGCCGCTGGCGAACAAATTAAGGACTGATGCCATTCTTCGTAGAACTGCCTCATTCTCCTTAACTGTACGCCGCTGAATCCACGCAGACCTGGCATTTCACGTTGTAGTTGCTCGGCAATGGCATTGGTGGCTCCGTCTCCCCAAATTCCATTACGTGTCTTCTGGGAGATGAAGCGACCTATTCCAAGATACAACATCAGCATGACGCGGTTGGAGTCGGCTGATGCGGCATACTGCGCCTGAAGTATTGCAAGTTTCAATGCTTTTACCGAGGCACTAATTTCCGTGTTCAAGTCTTGTCGTGAATTGTTATTTTCCATTGTCAGAAACCCTGTGTCTCCTGTTCGTGACGTCGGGTGGCCATGCGGGGTGAATTTCCTTTCCCCAGACACATTCATAATGTAGCATGAATGTCTATGGTTCTCTACTCACGATAATGAAAAAAGCCTATGGATTCGTTTTCCAAAACTGTTCTTCTGAGAAATGGCAATTTTCCACGTTTCCCCCTCCTTAACGGGGTTGGATTTCGGGAGTAGGGCTAGCCCACCATTCAGAGAATGTGGCGGCTTTCGGGAGGAAGATTATCTCAATAATAGTCGAATTTGGTTTCTCTTGGGAGGGCTGAAAACGAAACAGAGAAAGCCGTTTAAGAGCCTTGTTTACGGATAGTTAGCAAAAAAGAAAAAACCTTCAAGACCAAAAGGACTTGAAGGCTGTTGAAAACGAAATGGTCGGGGCGAGAGGATTTGAACCTCCGACCTCTGCGTCCCGAACGCAGCGCTCTAGCCAGACTGAGCCACGCCCCGACTTCTTTGTCAAAAGACATCTCTTACTATACAGCACTTTTGTGAAAGAGCAAGCCATGCCCTTTGCAAAAAATGGCCGTGAGTCGTGAAGGATTGACATCCGCGACGGATTCCCGCCCAGCCGAAGCGTGGGGGCAGGCGTGTTCAGCGGACTCCCGCGGAATCGTCACGAAAGTTTCATGAATTTTCGGGCGTTGTTGTAGAAGACATCCTCCAGCTGGCTGTCGTTCAGGCCGCAGGACATGACCCGCTGGATTTCCACGGAGGGATGGTGGAAGGGCGAATCAATGCCGAACATGACCCGTTCGGAGCCCACGGTCTCATAGGCGTTTTTGATTTGGCAGCCCATGGGCATGCCTGAAACTTCCAACATCAGATTGTCGAATTTCCGCGCCATGGTGATGCTGGCGTCGATGTAGACCCCGTGGCCGTGTCCCATGTGAATCATCACGATGGGCACATCCGGATGGCGCTCCGCCAGAAGGCCGATTTGCCATGGAAGGGAGAAGGGGGGATGGCCGCAGTGGATGAAGACGGGTTTGGCGTATTGGCGGGCGATTTCCATGATGGGATCCACCATGGGGGAGTCTGCGGTGAAGGCGTCGAAGAGGGGTTGCATCTTGACGCCCGCGAAATGGAAGTCCCGCAGATAGTGCTCCAGCTCCTCATAGGCGGGCTGGCCCAAGTTGGCGTTCACCCAAAACAGCGGAATGACGGCCTGGGGCAGCTTTCGGAAGGTTTCCAGCAGTTCCGCGTTCAGATGGGCGGCGGCGGGGCAGAGGATGGTCTTCTCGATGTTGTATTCGGCCATCTGGGCCATCAGCATGTCGCCGTTGAAGTTGACATTGAAGGGCGGCCCGAAGAAGCCGATGTGGGAATGGGCGTCGATTTTACGGAATTGCGCAAAGGAGGATTCCATGATGTGCTCCTGAAAGAATAATGGGTTGCGGATGTGGCGCCGAGGTCATAGTGAATCTATAACGATTTATATAACATATTGATTATCAATGAGATATGAATAAAACGAGTAAGGTCCGCAGTCAAATGCGTTCATAGGGACGGATGCGCAGGCGGACGCCTAGTCGGTCGCAGATGGCGCGGCAGGCGGCCTGCTTTTCAGGGGAGGTGACGGGCTCCCCCACGATGGTCATGACCACATCGGGCACGAACTTCTTGATTTCCTCCGCAAAATGGAGCATGGCCGGATAGGCGGCGGCGCCAAATTTCGGTTGGCAGAGGGTCAGATACTCCTCCGGATCCGGCGTGTTCAGGCTGATGGACACCGTGTCCACCAGTCCCTTGAAGCGCGCCTCCGTGGGTCCGCCCGCGATCAAATCCGCTAACCCATTGGTATTGACGCGGATAGGGATGCCGTTCGCGTTCTCCTTCAGCCATTTCGCCACTTGCAGCAGGGCGTCCAGCCGCTCCGTGGGCTCTCCATAGCCGCAGAAGACCACCTCGGGATAGCGGCTCAAATCCCATTGGGCAAAGGAGGCCACGATCTCCTCAACCGTCGGTTCCCTCTCCAGCCAAAGGGATGGGGAGCCATAGACGCCGGGTCCGTGCTTGCGCAGACAGAAGGTGCAGGCGCAGGGACAGCGGTTGGTCAGATTGACGTAAACGGCATTTTTAACTTGATAAGTGATGGTCATAGAATCAAATCCTCCAAAACGTCCTCAAAGGCCAATCCGTCCGCTTCCGGAAGCCCCAACTCCATGGTTCGGGTCACCGCCTTCGCCACAAAGGCGCTGGCGCGACGGACGGATTCGACGAAGGGGATGCCATTGACCGCATCGGCCACAATGACCGAACTGAACACGTCCCCCGTGCCGCAGCGCTCCGTGCCAATCCGCCGCTGAGGCAACAGCGCCGTGGCCTGACCGGGCTCATGAACAAAATTGATGATGTCGTCTCCTCTGGAAATTCCTGATATGACGATTCTTGCGTTATGATGTCCACTAAGTTCGCCGCATAGGTCGGCCAGCTCTCCGTCCGTCATCTCTGAATTGTAGGGCCATCCGGCCAGGGCGCAGGCCTCCGTCAGGTTGGGGGTCAGGATGTCCGCCACATCCAGAAGGCTTCTCATGGCGTTGGCCAGATCTTGGTTGTAGGTGGCGTAGAGGCGGCCATGGTCGCCCATGACCGGGTCCACGACCACCTGCGTCCTTTCATCGTGGAACGCATGCAGAAACCGCTTGACAAAATCCACTTGGGGAATGGAGCCAAGGAAGCCGGTGGCGATGGCGTCGAAGCGCAGCCCCAGCCGACTCCACTGGCAGATGTAGTCATCCAAATGCTCCGTGTAGTCTGTCCATGCATAACTCGGGTAATCGGTGTGGTTTGTGAAAATGGCCGTGGGCACGGGGCAGCATTGGACCCGCAGGGCGGAGAGGATGGGAATGGTGACTGTCAGCGAACAGCGCCCAAAACTGGTGAAATCGTTGATGACCGCCGCCTTCTTCTGCAGATTGTGGTTCGTTGACATGTTGTGTCCCCTTCTGAGGTATGGCGTGGGCGTCTGAGATTTGGTCATGGCACCGTCTGATTCCATTATATATAATATGGTATAGATGGTATAGACGCAAAAAGGAAAACCGTCATGCACGCCGTGGGGCATGCATGACAGCAAGATGTTGAAGGGACAATGGGTATTGGTGCGGCGGGGAGGCGGCGATTATTCGCCGTAGACCACGCAGCGGTAGGTGCCCAGAAGGCCGAAGACGTTCTCCACTTCCCAATCCACGTGGTGGATGACCGTGATGCCGCCGTTCTTCGCCGCGGCGTCAATGGAAGCGTCTCCCGTGGCGACCAAACCCAGAACCGAACGGCACTCCGCCTTGCCGACCTTCAGATTGGCGGCTTTGTCGCCAGACACGGCCACGGGGAGTTTCAGCTGAAGATAGGCAAGACCCTGGGGATAGGGGGTGGCGCAGCCCGTCAGAACGACTGTGGCCAATATCGCGATACCAGTCAATAACTTCTTCATGTTGTCCATCCTTTCTACATTGTGGAGTAAACCAAGTTGACTCATGATATATTTCAAACAATTAAATTAATATATTTTCATCGTGTTCATTTGCCAACTGCAACTATTCAGAATCTGTGGCCAATGAATGCGGCTGCCATGATGGTAATTTGGCCGTTGGACTGTGGAGTCATGGGAGGATGCATGGACATCGTGAGAGATTTCGTCATTTGCTCCATTCTTTTGAATTTGATGAGGTTGCAGGATTGAGTATGGCCATTTACGGATTATAGTAAACGACAAAAGCGCGGCGGTGGCCGCGCAGAAACGGACAGAGGCAATGAAACTATCGGAAATACTCAATCCAGGCCTGATTTCCGTGGATCTTCAGTCCACGGAAAAGCCAGAGCTGTTCGAAGAAATGGTTCAACTGTTTGTGGATGAGAACCTTATCAGCGATGCAGACAAGGCGGTTGATGTCCTTCTGGAGCGGGAGCGGCAGATGTCCACCGGCGTTTCGCTGAATTTGGCGCTTCCCCACGGCAAGCTGGAGGAAGTCCACGACGTGATCATGGCGTTGGGAATCTCCCGCAAGGGCATCGACTATGATTCGCTGGACGGGGAGCCGGTCTATGTGGTCATTGCGATTCTTTCGGAGGCCGGCAATCCGGAGGCCCACATCGGGGCGTTGGTGGAGATCTCCCGCCTGTTTTCCATTCATGGCTTTTTGAACCGCATTCGGGCCGCGGAGACGCCGGAGCAGGTGCTGGACATCATCCGCAGCGAGGAATAGGCCATTCCCATGATGGAGGAGATTCTCAAGCGAATGATGGCGGCGGAAAAGGAAGCCGCGACGATGGTTCGAGCTGCCCAAAAGGAAGCAGACGCGCAGGTTCTGGAAGCCCGCCGACAGGCGGCGTCCCTTTTGGCGAACCGAGAGGGCGATATCGAGGCGGCTTGCGCGGAACTGCTGAAAACCCGCGATGATGCGGCCCGCCAGGCGAGGCAGGCCACGGAAGAAGATTTGGAACATACATTGAATCAACAACTTACGGATTTCAAGGCAAAATTGGAATCTCGAAAACGCGATATTTTGGAGGCGTTGGCCTACCCCTCCGTGCCATAAAGATGGTTCTTCCAGTCATCCAAACCAGCGACGAGTTTCTCCATGCCCGGTTGCATGGACTGTGGGCGGTGTCTGTCCATGGTGAGACCCTTCGGAGCATGACGGGACTGGGGAGCGTGGAGAGTCTGGAGCAGGCGCTGCATCCCTTTGGGGTGACGGTCGCCGACACCTTTCACCGCGGCCTGCTGATTCGGGAGCTGGAACGACTGGAGCGGGTCAGTCGCTTTCTGGAGGAGGACATGGCGGCGGTCTATCGGGTTGTGGCCTCCCATCTCCAGTTCCGAAACCTCAAGCTGCTGCTCCATCGCCACTTCTTTCCGGAGCGGAGCCGTCGGCTGGAGCCGCTGGTTGTCCATCACCGCTTTCTGCCGGAGCTGGATGTGCCTGCCCTGCTGGAAGCCGCGTCCACCAAAGACTTTCTGGCGGCATTGCCCAAATCACTGCTTCCGCGGATGAAGCCCATCGTGGAGGACATGGAGAGCTCGGGGGACATCATGGCGGCGGAATGCACCATGGACAAATTGTACTATGACCTGCTTCAGGAGGCCGTTTTCGGCGCCCGCTCCGCCTTCCGCAAGGCGTTGGAGGGACTGATGCGACAAATGGTCGATACCTTCAACCTGACCATCCTCCTGCGAAACGAACGACATTACGACTACGCCACCTCCCGACTGGAGAACCTGTGGGTGGACGGCGGCTCCATGACCGCCGACCTCCTCTCCCGACTAGCGGACATGGACGACCCGACCACCATGCTCTCTCGCCTTCCACGGCCTTACCGAGAGTTGTTGCTGCCGCTGCACAGCCAGGAAATCCATGTGAGCGAAAATGCGCTGTTGAACGCAATTTACCATCGGGCCCACGAGATGTTCAAGGCCTCCCGCAAGGCCTGGGGGGCGCTGGCCGCCTATCCCCTCCTTCTCCACGTGGAGACCATCAATCTGGCCCGCGTCTACGAGGGGATTCGTCTGGCCATGCAGCCGGAGGCCATCCAAACCATGATGATAGGACTGTGAGACATGTTCAGACCCCTGCCAATGCTCAAAGTCAATGTCCTGCTGCTTAAGCGGCAGGCGGCGGAGCTGGCGTCCCAGCTGGGGCGGAAGGGCTATGTGCATCTTGTGGACGCGACTCGGCAGACTCAAGAGTCATTGCTGAGGACCTTTGCACAGCCGGAGGCGGAGCGCAACCTGCAGGCCCTTCAGGCGCTGTGTGTCCAGCTTCACAAGACGTTGGGGCTTTCTCATGACCCCTCCTCCGAGTCCACCGGAGAATTGCTTCCCCTTGAGAAAATCAGCGAGGGGCTGAAGGGAATTCAGGCTGCGTTGCCGAAGGGCGGCCAACGGCTGTCTCCAGCCCGTCAGGCTGAGCTGGCGGCGGAGCATGGCCCCGCGTTGGGGAAATGGGCCGAGGCTCTGGACGCTCAGGAAGCCTATCTGCAGGGATGCCGCCAATTCGGCCAGGCCGCCAGCCTTTGCTGCGTGTCCGGCTGGATTCCAAAGGACAAGCTGGAGGACCTGAAACAGACGGTGGAGCTGTGCACTGGCGGCGCCTGTGTTGTGGAAGTCCTTCATGCAGAGGAAGATCCAGCTGTTCTATCGGGCAAGGACACCGTTCCGGTCACCTATGGCGACGGCGGCTGGCTGGCGGCCTTCCGCATGCTGGTGACCTCCTATGGGACGCCCAGCTACCAAGAGCTGGACCCCACGGCTTTCGTCGCCATCTCCTTCGCGCTGCTGTTCGGCATCATGTTCGGTGACATCGGGCAGGGCGCCGTGTTGGCGTTGGCCGGATGGTGGCTGCGACGGCGACCGCAAAAGGGGGCGGACACCCTGTGGCGGGACGGCGGCACGATTCTGATTGTCTGCGGCCTTGCGGCGACGCTCTTTGGCTTCGCCTACGGCAGTTTCTTTGGCTATGAAAATCATCATATTCTTAAACCATTGTGGCTTAATCCATTAGAACAAATGGACATTCCTCGGCTGCTGTTGACGGCCGTGGGTGTCGGCATTGTGCTGAGCAGCCTGGCCATTCTGTTCAACATCTTCAACCATATTATGAGACAGGACTATTTCGAGGGTATTTTCAACCGCAACGGCCTTATGGGGCTGCTTTTCTACTGGCTGGCCATCGGAATAGGTGTAACAATCGTGTTGACAGGGCGTTACGCCATTTGGCAGATTGTGCTTCTCGTGCTTCCGCTGGCGGTGCTGTTTTTGGCGCACCCCCTCCACGAGCTGGTTGGCGCCTCCCATGCCGCCGCGGGGGAGGAGAAGCCCAGCCTGTTTGCGCTCCTGTTGGAATCCTGCATCGAGCTGATGGAGACCCTGACGGGGTATCTAAGCGGCACGGTGTCCTTCGTCCGCGTGGGGGCCTTCGCCATCAGCCATGGAGCGCTCTGCCTGGCCGTCTGGTCCATTGTCCAGCTGATCCATCAGGTTTTCGCGGGCCATGGGGCGGTGGGGTTCGTCGTGTCCTGCATTGTGGTTGTTCTGGGCAACGCCTTGGTCATCGCCTTTGAAGGCATGGTGGCGTTGATTCAGGGCATCCGATTGGAATATTACGAATTGTTCAGCAAATATTTCTCCGGTGGCGGCGTGCCCTACGCCCCCTATCGGGCTGGAGCGCCGGCCGCCGAAGCAAACGCATCAAAGGAGACGTGACAATGACAGTGGGTTCCTTCAAGACAATGACGGTTTCCTCCATGATTGGAGTGTTTCTGGTGGGCTTCTTGGGCGCGGGCCTGGCCTGCCTGGCCGGAGATCCGGAGGCGGCGGAGGAGACGGCGGTGGCGGCGAAAGTCGTTGATCCCGCCTTGTACTACGCCATCGCCATCATCATGGTCGGCGGTAGCCTGGCCGCCAGCTTGGCGGTGGGAAAAGTCGGCAGCGCGGCCATGGGCGCGGCGGCCGAGAAGCCGGAGATGTTGGGCAAAGCCATTGCGTTCGTGGGACTAGGAGAAGGCATCGCCCTCTTCGGTTTCCTCATCAGCCTGTTCTTGGTCTTCAAAATCTGACGCCGCCGACGGGAGACCCCGAATCATGGCCTACCATATCATTGGAGACGCGGACACCGTTTTGGGCTTCCGTTTCGCGGGGGCCACAGGCGAAGTCGTGGAGACGGCCCCCGAGGCCGCCGACGCATTCCGCCGCGCCATCCGTGGCCACAAGACGGACATCCTTCTGATCACGGCGACGGTGGAAAACATGATTCCCAAAGAGGTTACGGCGCACCGCCTGACGGGTTCCGCCCCCTATCTGGTTGTGGTGGAAGGCGTTTGGGGCGGCGGAAAACCCCGCCAGAGCCTGGAAGGGCTCATTTCGGAGGCGGTGGGCATCCGCATGGACAAGGACAACCCGTGAGGTTCTGCAAGGAGAGGATGGACATGTCAGCACCATCAACACCAACCGTGCCATCAGCGGCGCCGTCATCATCGACGGCGGTGGCAGCGGCGCAGGAGGAGAATCTGCGGGCCGCCCTCTTCGGAGAGGCGCAGGCGCGGATCGAGACCATTCGCGCCAAAGCCAAGGCGGAGGCGGATCGCATCCTGCAGGAGGCGGAGCGGAATGTGGACACCGTTCGTCAGCAGCGGCTGGAGGAGGCGGAGCAGAAGGCGGCGCGGCAGCGCGCCAACGTCCAGAAGGAAGCCCAATGGCAGGCGCGGCGGCAGTGGCTGTCCCGACAGGAGCAGTGCGTGGAGGCCGTTCTGCGGGAGCAGATGGAGCGGGCCTGCGCCGGCGAGGGCATTGACCGAGCCCGTTCTCTGCGGCTGCTGGCCATGGAGGCCATGATGGCCATGGGCGAGGAGGACGCTGTCCTGACGATACGGCCGGCGGATCGGGACGTGGTCACGGCGGCGTGGGGTGAGGCGTTGGCCAGAGAATGCTTTGGCCCAGCCACTTCCGTCAAATTGAAGATTGTGGAGGACGCGTCGGTCGCCGGCGGGCTGATTTTGACCTCCAAAGACGGCATCCGCCAGTTTGATAATACGTATCCTACTCGGCTAGAACGACTTATGGAACAGCTACTGGACCTGGCGGTGGGTTGAGCAAGGGCCCGGGAGGCGATATCATGTCTGAAGTGAACAGTGCATCTGAAACCGTCATAGGGCGAATTGTCCGCGTCAACGGCCCGATTGTGGAGGCGGAGGGCATGGGCATGGCGGGCATGCACGATGTGGTGGAGGTCGGCGACCGTCGGCTCATTGGAGAGATCATCCGCCTGCGGAACGGCGTGGCCACCATCCAGGTCTACGAGAACACCAGCGAGATGCGGCCAGGGGAGGGAGTCGTCGGCACGGGCCGTCCCCTTTCGGTCTGTCTGGGGCCGGGACTGCTGGGCACCATCTACGATGGCGTCCAACGGCCTTTGGAGCGGATTGCCCAAGCCAGTGGCTCCGCCGTCATCCCCCGTGGCATCAAGGTGCCTCCGGTGGACATGGGACGGACGTGGCATTTTGTCCCGTCGGCCACGGTGGGGGAGCCTTTGGGGCCGGGCCAGGTCTTCGGAACCGTGCAGGAAACCGTGAGCATGGCGCACCGCCTCATGGTTCCGCCGGACATGACCGAAGGGATGCTGACCGACTTGCTCCCCGAAGGCGACTATGGCGGCGACACGGCCCTTGGCCATGTGACCACGGCGGCGGGAGCCGTCCAGCTGTTGGGCTTCTACCATTATTGGCCCGTGCGCCGTCCCCGTCCGGTCCGTGCGCGACTTCCTTTGGAACAGCCTCTGCTGACGGGACTTCGGGTTATTGACACCTTTTTTCCCCTGCCCAAAGGGGGCGCCGCCGCCATTCCCGGCGGCTTCGGAACCGGCAAGACCATGACCCAGCAGGCGCTGGCCAAATGGAGCGACGCCCAAATCATCGTCTACATCGGCTGCGGCGAGCGAGGCAACGAGATGACGGAGGTGCTGCGGGAGTTCCCCGAACTGACGGACCCCCGCAACGGCCGCTCCCTCATGGAACGCACCATACTCATCGCCAACACGTCCAACATGCCCGTGGCCGCCCGCGAGGTCAGCATCTATACGGGCATCACCATGGCGGAATACTACCGCGACATGGGCTACGATGTGGCCATCATGGCGGATTCCACATCCCGTTGGGCGGAGGCCCTTCGCGAACTCTCGGGCCGATTGGAGGAAATGCCTGTGGATGAAGGATTTCCAGCATATCTTCCCGCCCGTTTGGCCGGATTCTACGAGCGGGCAGGCCATGTGACGGCTCTTGGGGGCGGACAGGGTTCGGTCTCCATCATCGGAGCGGTGTCTCCCCCCGGCGGCGACTTCTCCGAACCGGTCACCCAGCACACCAGCCGCTTCATCCGCTGCTTTTGGGCTCTGGACAGGGACTTGGCCAACGCGCGCCACTATCCCGCCATCAGCTGGAAGAGCAGCTACAGCGAATATCTTCCCGACATGGGGACTTGGTGGACGCAGAGGGATGCGGAATGGCTTCATGACCGCAGCACGCTCATGGGCATCCTGCAGGAGGAGAGCAGCTTGCAGCGCATCGCCAAACTGGTGGGGAATGACGCCCTGCCGGACTCCCAGCAGCTTATCCTCCATGTGGCCGAAATAATCAAAAACGCCTTTCTGCAACAGAACTCCTTCGACGCCACGGACATGTACTGCTCTCCAGAGAAACAGGTCTGGATGCTGCGGCTTCTGGCCGGACTGGCCCGCCGCGCCATGGCTTTGATCCGCAACGGCTGCGTGCTCAGCGACATTGAGCGGATGGACGGCATGGAGCGCCTCATGCGCATGAAGAGTGAAATCGCCAACGGAGACAGCCAGGGGATGGCCGCTTTGGAACAGCAGGTCAATGACGGTCTGGAGCGGCTGGAAAGGAGCCTGAGCCGATGAAAATGCCTGGTCTGGAATACCGCGGCGTCAAGAACATCGACGGGCCATTGGTCTTCATCGACGGCATCCATGGCGCCGCCTACGACGAGCTGGTGGAGATCACCCTTGGCAACGGTGAACGCCGTCTGGGGCAGGTTCTGGACGTGACCACCTCCAGCGCCGTTGTACAGGTCCTTGGTGGCACGGAGTCCATTCAGCCCGCCGGAACGCGGGTTCGCTTTTTGGGCCATGCCCTGCAGATTCCTGTGGGCAAGTCCATGCTGGGCCGTGTGTTCGATGGCATTGGCCGCCCGAAGGACGGGCTGCCCCCGCCATTGGGTGCCCGGCGGCGGGACGTGAACGGCTCCCCCGTCAACCCCTTCTCACGAGAGTATCCGCGGGATTTCATCCAGACGGGTATCTCCGCCATAGATTTGATGAATACATTGGTCCGCGGACAGAAACTGCCCATCTTCTCCGGCAACGGCCTTCCCCACGACCGTCTGGCGGCCCAAATCGCGCGGCAGGCGCGGCTGCTCAACGAGGACGTGGAGTTCGCCATCGTGTTCGCCGCCATGGGCGTCAAGCACGATGTGGCCCGCTTCTTCCTCCGTTCCTTTGAGGAAAGCGGCGTTTTGGACAAGGTGGCCATGTTCCTCAGTCTGGCGGACGATCCGTCCGTGGAGCGAATGATCACTCCCCGCTCCGCGTTGACGCTGGCGGAGCATCTGGCCTTTGACGAGGGCATGCACGTTCTGGTCATCATCACGGACATGTCGAACTACTGCGAGGCGCTGCGGGAGATCGCCACGGCGCGGGACGAGATACCCAGCCGCAAGGGTTATCCAGGCTACCTGTACAGCGATTTGGCCTCCATGTACGAGCGAGCGGGGCGCATCCGCGGGCAGGAGGGGAGCATCACCCAAATGCCCATCCTGACCATGCCCAACGATGACATCTCCCACCCCATTCCCGACCTGACCGGCTACATCACGGAAGGGCAGATCGTGCTGGAGCGGGATATGCATCAGCAGGGCGTCTATCCGCCCGTCGCCAGTCTGCCCTCCCTTTCGCGGCTGATGAAGGATGGCATTGGAAAGGGCCACACGCGGGATGACCATCCTCACGTGGCCTCTCAGCTCTTCTCCGCCTATTCGAAAGTGAAGGACATCCGCGCTCTGGCGGCGGTCATCGGAGAGGAGGAGCTCAATCCTGTGGACAAGCTCTACATGCAGTTCGGGCGGGAGTTTGAGCAGAAAGTCATCGCGCAGGGCGAATTCGAGAACCGCAGCATCGAGCAGACCTTGGAGCTGGGCTGGAAGGTCCTGCGCATCCTGCCGCGGGTGGAGCTGTTGCGGCTTTCCGAAGAGGAGCTGCGACAGCACTACGATGTGGCCGGACCGGAGGAGAAGGGAGCCGCGCCATGAGCCGCCTGAACGTCCCTCCCACCAAAAGCAATCTGCTGGCCCTGAAGCGGGACTTGGCTCTGGCCACCGAAGGCCATGCCCTGCTGGAGCAGAAGCGGGAAATCATCGTCATGGAGCTCATGCGACTGCTGGAGCAGGTGCGCCAAGTGGAGGCGGAGACCGAACGCCGCCGCCAAAAGGCCTACGCCACTTTACGTATGGCCTTGGCCCACAATGGCTTCGAACGAATGGACATCATTGCGGAGGGCATCCGCTATGCTCACCAGCTTCAGGCGTCCACGCGGATTGTGGCGGGTATTCGGCTGCCCTCTCTGAACCTGACCCAAGGCAAGTTCCAGTCTCAATACGGCTTCGCGGGCACGGACTCCCTCGTGGATCAGACCATGTTGGATTTCCTTTCTCTGCTGGAGATTTTGGGACGGAAGGCGGAGCTGGAGGCCGATGTGCGGCTGCTGGCGCGGGAGCTGAAGAAGACCCAACGGCGGGTCAACGCGTTGGAGCATCTCTTCATTCCCGACTATCGGGACACCTTGCATTACATTGGCTCTTCTCTCGAAAGTGGAGAGCTGAGCACGTTCTTCACTTTGAAGCGGGTCAAGCAGCGCCTCGAGAAGGCAAACCCGCCGCCATCGGAAGATGGTGCGCCGCAGGAAGATGACACGATTTCAGAATCCACATAGAGGAAAGGAGGCCCCATCATGTTGTTCGGCAGAAAAAAGACAACCGACAGTCCCTCCACGCCGCCGTCGGAGGACACTGCTTCCCGCCCGAAGGAGGAGCCCTTCTGCAAGCGCATTCTGGTTGTCATGGACAGCACGGCCCGCGCCAGAGACGCCGGCTCATACGCCATCCAGCTGGCGGCCGCCTTGCACTGCGAGCTGCTGGCCGTCTATGTGGTGGACATCCCCTCCATGGACTATCTGGTTCGGCTGAACTACTTTTCCGCCGCCGAGCGGGAGAGTCAGGAGCTGGAGATGACCTTTCGAGGCCAGTCCGTGCTGACGCAGCTGGAGGAGGAGGCGGCGCTCCATGGGGTTTCCGTGCGCAGCTTCTGCCTGCGCGGCTCCCGTTATCGGCAGATTCTTGAGACTGCCGAACGGGAGGACGTGGGCCTGATTGTGCTCAAGGAGTCCAAAGACGCGGCGCTCCGAAAAGACCACACCGCCGTGGACCGTCAGCTGCTCCTCAATCACGCCCAATGCCCCGTGCTCATCTGCAGCTCTCGTTAATATCCACAGAAAACACAGAAATACACAGAAGCGAACTGCCGCTTGCGCGGCCATTCGCGGCTCTTATATTTCATTTGAAAAAAGTCGTGTTTAGCCGTGACTCACGGCTGAACACTTCTGTTTATTCCGTGTATTCTGTGGACTGTCTCACAATCAACGGCTACATGGGCTTCCACTGGATTTTGGTGCCGTCGGGGGCGGTGTCGCGGATGACGTCCCGAATTTCCGGATTGAGATGGAAGCGGAGGCTTTCGTAAAGCTCGATTTCATCGATATTTCCGGCTTTGCGGAATGCCTTGAGCTCCTGCTGCAGATCATAGTCCTTGGGGCAGTCATCCCCCAGTTCGCGGAAAATGCCCAGCTTGACGGGACGTCCTCCCGTGATGGCATCCGTGAAATAGGAGGAGAAGTCGGTTCCGTTGCGGAAATTTCTTCCGATCATCATGACGCCGTCCAGGGAGCCTTCACGGATCATTTTGGTGTAGGGCCATGGCATGGGGCCGAAGGTGTCATTGTAGCAGGGGTCGTCCTGCATCTCCAGCGGCATGGGGCCGGAAAAGAAGATCGGGCGGTTGCCGGAGAGCGCCTTGCAGCGGCGGAAGAACTCCGCAATGGACTCGGCGCGGATCTGGAACACGGTCGCGATGTCTTCGTCGCTTCCGGAAAACTCTCTGCCGCAACGGTTTTTGAATGCCGCCAGCACTTCTGGATTGTAGCCATACTCCCTTCCGTTGCCAATTGGGCTGTGGCAGCGGGTGTTGAACATGAATCCGTCAAAGGGATAGGCGGCCACTTCCTCGAAGCGGGCCACTTTGTGTTCCATGGCCTTGGGCACGGTGAATTCCGCCACGCCATAGCGGTAGTTCAGGTCGCAGACCGCCGTGCCGACAACGAAGCCCACATGCCGCCCCATGCAGTCCCATCCGGCCGGCATCCCATTGTCAAAGTTCAACGGACTGTCCTCCGGATTGCCTGTGCAGAAGGTCCAGCAGGACGGCACCTCTTTGCCGTCCACGTCGTAGATGCGAGCCTGCCCTTCCCGCTGGCTCAGCACCAGCGTGATGTCCTCGTCCTCCGTGTATTGATTGTCGTCGCACAGCAGTTTCACATAGGGCTCCGAAATTTCCAAATCGCTGAGGATGAATTCGTTGCGTTTGGCTGGATTGGTGGTGGTCGTGAAGGTGAAGGGCTTTTCGTAGCGGCGGAAGCGGCGGTTGTCGTTGCTGACGTAGAGATGCAGATTCGCCTGCGTCGCATGGCTGGGGGCCAGATTCCCCCAATTCTCCGCATTGACGTAGACGATTTTGCCGATGGGCCGCTTCCGCGCCTCTTGGTTGATCGCCTCCACGTCCTTTTTGGCCTCCTCGATATTGGAGATGTGGGCGGCAAAGGCGTCCATGTTGTTCACATACCACGGATCCAGAAGAGCCCATCCGTCCAGGTTCGAGAAGGTCTCCATGTCCTCTTTCCGCACGCCCGTGATGCTGTATTTCAGGCCTGCGTCGTCGTAGAGGCTTTCCCACCCCCAGACTTCCATGCCGTATTTATGGCCGAGACGGATGGTCTCAATGCAGGGGTTGTAATGGTGATAGGTCTCTATAAGCCATTGGGCCTGTTTGTGATACGACCAATGGTACGCATTCTCGTGCCCGTATTCCCGCGAGACCGACGTGGGGTAATGGGTCAGACCGCAGATGTTGACCCGAAGATAGATCTTCTTGATGCCTCCCTCCGCCATGCTGCGGATATGCTTCTCATATTCCTCCAGAGGATAGTAGCCTTTGGAGCCGTCATGGCAGAAGAAGGCGCAGTCCAGAAAGTCGATGGTGGAGCTGACGATCAGCTCCCGCCCGCTGGCGGCCAGTCCAATCAGCAACGCCCCTGACAACAATGATAAGATGGTGAGTTTCATTTCATGAATTCCTTTGCATTCAGTTTTATTCATAATGATGGGTTTGAGTTTCTGACGACATCCCCTTCGGAGAACGGTCCATCGGCGCCACCGTCCGCGAAGGTCCAAAAACGACATCGCAAAAAGTGGCCTTTTTAGGCCCCTTTGAATGGAAGATGTATTAATATATGCAAACGAACCCAAAATGCCACAGAGGCCACGGAAATGGCCCTATTGGCCTTCTTCTCTCTGAAAAAGGGGGGAGCAAAGCCCGAAAAACATGATTTTTGGGGCAATGTTCTGTTCACCACGAAGGTGGGGAAGGAACAGCTTTTTATCCATGGAACACGAAGCTTTTTACAAATGAAATATAGAAACCGCGAATTGCCGCGCAAGCGGGAGTTCGCTTCTGTGGATTTCCGTGTATTCTGGGGTTAATGACTTCCGAAGAAGCTTTGGCAGAACTCCTTTTCGGTGGTGTCCGCTTCGGCGATGGCGAGGAATTCGGTGCCCCGTTGATTGCCCCAGCTGTAGGAGATGCGGAGCTTTCCGTCATAGTCGCACATGTCCATGTCGGAGACATTGATGTCCACGGCCTCGGTGATGCGCTTTTGGAGGGAGGGAGTGAAGGGGCCGTAGAGCTTGCGGTCGTCCTCATCGAAGGTCATGACGGGATTTTGAGGGCTGTTCTCCCAATGGAGCAGGTCGGTGGAGCGGGCCACAAGCTCTTGGAAGCCAGGCTGATAGTCTCCTGCCAGATAGAAGAAGTAGAAGACGCCGTCGAACCAGCGGAGCATGGGGCCGCCGGTGTAGATGTCCTTGAAGAAGGACTTGTCGGGAAGCATGGTCCAGTGGACTAAATCGGTGGATTCGGCGAAGAGCATGGTGAAGGCCACGT
Organism: Lentisphaeria bacterium; assembly: GCA_016288215.1. GTDB lineage: Bacteria > Verrucomicrobiota > Lentisphaeria > Oligosphaerales > Oligosphaeraceae > Tb-RUG-64. The sequence goes on from JAEEYQ010000020.1 coordinate 21,714, forward strand.
TGACCAGCTCGCGGGGGGCCCCCAGCTCGAAGGTCATGATGAAGCGGTCTCCCGCCTGGCAGACGGAGGTGTTGTAGCCTTCCCATCCCGCTCCCTCCAGAATGACCCGAGGCTCGCTCCAATGCACTAAGTCCTTGGACTCCAATTGGTAAAAGCGGGATTTCCCCCAGTCCTCCGCCGCCGTGACCACCATGGTGTCGCCATGGACGAAGGCATTGCCTAGATGCAGTCCCGCGCCGAAGGGAGGCGTGACGATTTCTCCCGTCAGGTGGTCCACGAAGCGGAAATAGGACTTGCCCGTGTAGTTGGCGTAGTAGTGCTCGTTGGCGCTCTTCCAGCGGATGTACTCGAAGCGGAGAAGACGGCCCTGCCACACCACGGGATTGGTTTCCACAATGTCGCAGTCTACCGTGCCCAATTTGCGAATTTTCATAAAATGCATTCCTTTTTATTCGGTTTTTGAATAAAATGCATGGCGTTGCCGAAGAGAGCGCCACATTCCCAGTGAAATTGGGATGCGTTTTCCCAAAAACATAGTATATTGTAATGTATAAATGGCGGTTTTCACGTCGTCGCCGCCGTTTTTGAGAGAGAGAACAGGGATTTTGAGGCAGGTTTTTGCGCCATGCCATCAAATTTGCAGGAACAGCAGAAGGAGTCGCCATGGATTCTTCCATCATTGACCGCGTTTCATCAGAACGACTGAGGCATGACCTGTTTTTCTTTTCCCGCGACCCCTTCTCCTTCCGGACCGTCATGTACACTGCCCCATGGCACGAGAAGAACTCCCTGGACGAGACCGATGACGCCATCGAGGCGGAGATGAAAAAGTTCGCCGACAGCGTGACCAGGTTTCCAAACAAGGTCCAGGCCTTCCGCTGCAATCCGTCCAAGCCTCTGCACCATTGGTATGACGGGCCCCATGACGATGATCCATGGTACGACGCCAACAACATCGAAGTCGTCTTTAAGGGAACGGACAAGGCGGACGAGATCATCCAGCTGGTGTCCCACAAGGACTCCATGAGCTGGATCAACTCCCCCGGAGCCCAGGACAACGCCACGGGCCTTGTGGCGAACCTGGAGCTGGCGCGCGTCGTCTCCGCCCTGCCTCGCCGCCGCACCATCCGCTTCCTCTTCTGCAACGAGGAGCACACGCCGTGGCACAGCCGCACCTACGCGAAGGCCGCCCGTGAACGGGGGGACAACATCATCGCCGTGCTGAACCAGGACTCCCTTTGCGGAAAATCCGACGAGGACATGGCGGCGGGCGTCTGCACCCACGCCGCTGTCCATTCCACGCCGGAGGGGCTTGAGCTGGCGGAGTTCATACGGGATGTCGCGCTCAAATGCAAGCTGGATTTGCGTGTCTCCGTGGCGGACAAAGGCATCGTCAACGATGACGATGGCTCCTTCATCAAGGAGGGCTACTGCCGCACCGTCATGAACATCGGCTCAAGCCCCTACGCCGACTCGCAGTACCATCTGCGCGGGGACATTCCCGAACGCGTCTCCATCCGCAACCTGACCCTCTCCACACAGCTGATTCTGGCGACCGTCTGCGAACTGGACAGGCGGTAAAGGGTTGGCCTTTCCTTGCATAACTTCCATACAACCAACCAATCATGGCAAACGGAAATGAGAACAGACTTCATTAGAACCACATCGTTGATGAAGCTTTGCGGGGCGTTCGCGGGGCTGCTGCTGTGCGGAGCCTGCGTCGGACTAAATGACGCGGACCACGAGTGGGAGGCGAAGCGCCAGCAGGCTCTGGACCGCAAGCGCGTGGTCATCTACAACACGGATGGCTGCGACGCCGTCTACTATCCGAAATCCAGCCCCGTCACGCCAGAGGACTTCAAGAAGGAGCGGCTGACCTACACGAAGGGGACGGAGGTCAACTCGCTGTTCTACTGCGTCACCTGCGGCGGCTATGGCCATTTGCTCTACGACACGAAGGTCGCGGACGTCTTCACCAACGACCCGGACGACACGAGCCGCCAATGCCACAACATCACGGCGGAGCTGATTCGGCAGGGCACCAGCCCCATGGCCCTCGCGGAGGAATACGCCAAAGATAACGGGCTGGAGTTCTTCGCCTCCCTGCGCTTCAACGACAACCACGACGTCTGCCACTCGACGGAGCACCCCTCCTACTGTTTCAGCAAGTTCAAGCAGGAGCATCCGGAGGCTATGTTCGGCTCCGAAAAGAATCGACCCCCCTACTGCGGCTGGGCCGCCATGGACTTCATGAACAAGGACGTGCAGAAGCGCACGCGGGACATGGTGCAGGAAATCTGCGAACGCTTTGACGTGGACGGGGTGGAGTACGATTTCATGCGCCATATCCAGCTGTTCCGCACCGTCGCCATGGGCGGCGTCGCCACGGAGGAGGAGCTGGCCGAGGCCACCCGCTTCATGGGGGAGCTGCGGGACGTCACGGAGACCATCGGCAAGCGCCGCGGCCGCCCCATTCTCATCGCCATCCGCGTTCCGGATTCCGTGGAATACTGCAAGGCGGTGGGCATCGATCTGGAGAAATGGATGGCCACCCGCCTCTTCGACATGCTCATCACCACGGGCTACTTCCAGATGAACCGCTGGAAATACTCCGCCGACTTGGGCCACAAATACGGCCTGAAATGCTATGCGTCCCTGGACGAGTCCCGCGTCTCCGGCTTCCTCCCCTACGGCAACCGCAACGCCCGCCAGTGCTACAACGCCCGCGCCCTCACCGCCCGCATGGAGGGCATGGACGGCGTCTATCTCTTCAATGTGGAATACGGTGGCTTGGCCACCCACTCCAATGGCGAAATCGACACGCTCCGCTTCATGGACAAGATCTACTACGTCACCGAACGGGGCTCCGGCGGCTACCCCATCGGCTATTTCCTCCGAGGCGGCGAATCCTACCGTCGGCTGCCCATCATCGAGCCGGGGGAACCTGCTCAGCTGGACAAGCACGGCGAACTGGCCTTCCCTCTGGTCATCGGCGACGACCTCTCCACGGAGGAGGCCAAGGCCCAGAGGCCGACCGTCTCCGCCATGCTCCGCTGCAGCTCGGACAAGGCCAGTTTCAGACTCCAGGTCAACGGCAAGGTTCTGGAGCCCGTCTCCCGAGACGGACGCCTCTGGAGCTTCACTATTCCCACGGAGGGCATCCGCTGCGGGGAAAATGCCTTCGCCATTCTCTCGGATAATACTGAAGATCCTCAGCGAAAGGAAATTATGAAAGGAGATGCCCTGCTGGTGGGCAACCTTCGCGGACCTTGGCGGCGCTTCTACGAGCAAGATGCGGACGGGGAGTCCATCGTGGACGGCGCCTACCGCCTGAAGGACGGCTCCACGGACAACCATATCGGCGCTGCTCTCTTCTATCCCATTCACCAAAGTCCCGGACAGAACATGACAGCCTATTTCGAGCTGAAGGTGGAGAAAAGCTCCCGCCCGGAGGCCATTGTCGCCCGCCTGGCCAATGGCGAATTCGTGGAGACGGTCACCTTCGAGCCGGAGACAGTCCGCTTTTCTCTCAGCGGCAAAAGCGCGGCCTTCCGCACCGACGACCGCTTCCATGCCTATGTCCTGGCCATTCGAAACGGCCATGTCACCCTCCATGCGGATGGCGCTCTGTTGCTGGAGACCGACGCCCCTGCTTCCGTCTTTGACGCAAAGAACCATATGACGGGCTACACGGAGAACATCGCCGGCCTGAACACGGAAGGCCTCACCATCGGCTCCATCAGTGTGCCTGGCACGGGCGTCTCCTATTGGAGGCATGTGGCCCTGGAGACCTATGCCATTCAGATAGAGGATGTTGCCGTCGCAATCAGCTATACGAGGCTGCCTCCGCCGGATATTCAGCGGCTGGCCACCTGCACCATCAGAGAAACGGATTCGGTGGTTGTCGCCAATGGCCGTCCAGCCTTTTCCTCCAATGTGACCAATTGCTATGAGGAACGGGACATGACGGCGGACGGATTCGATGCCCTGAAACTGCGCCACACCAACCGAAACCCCCATTTCGACTTGTCCCGCTCCCCCCTGATGATCACACCGCCGGACATCGTTTTGGCGGAGTGGACCGTTCAGCCGCTGGAGGATGGGCCGGACGGCAAACAGCTGGCGTTTCTGGTGGCTGTCTCCCCCCGGCGGTCAACCGATCACGGAAACTGGGAGATTGAGTTCATTCAAGGTGTCTCCGCCGCTCAATGCAGCTTGGGCAACATCCCCATGGGAGTGATAAACCCAAAGGAGGAGAACACGTTCCGCATTGCCATCGACACGCGGCGGGGCGTCGGCGCCATTTGGTGCAACGGCAAATTGCTGCTCTATGACAAGATCTACGCAGGCAACGGCCGCAAGGAACCCTTCTGCCATGTGGGCGATGCCTCCGGCCGGGTCATGGGCCTGGCCCGCTTCAAGCGCTTTGTCATGGGAGTTCCCCTTCGTTGATGAATTTGCAAACTGGCAAGTTGACAATTTCGTAACTCTATATATATTCAATTTCTGCCGTGTCGTCCGTTTCGGCACCTGTGCGACGAGAATATTGTGAACCGGGTCAGGTGGGGAACCAAGCAGCCCTAAGCAGTTGAATTGGGTGCCAGGATAATCCGGGATGGGCGCCACGGCTTTTTTGTGTATTCCGCCCGCTGGGCGAAGTCGCTTGCGGCGGGCTGTCATTAACATCCATAACCCATTGGAAATCAACCATGTCCTATCAAGTGCTGGCGAGAAAATGGCGTCCGCAGACCTTTGCGGAGGTGGTGGGTCAGGAGCATATCAGCCGTACCCTGAAGAACGCCATCCGACAGAACCGCATCGGACATGCCTACCTCTTCGTGGGCTCCCGCGGAATCGGCAAGACCACCACGGCCCGCATCTTCGCCAAGGCGCTGAACTGCATGGACAACGTGGACGGCGAACCCTGCTGCAAGTGCCAGAGCTGCCGTGAGATCGCCGCCGGAACCTCCCTGGATGTGATTGAAATCGACGGCGCCTCCCATAACAAGGTGGAGGATGTGCGCGACATTCGGGAGAATGTCCAGTACGCCCCCACCATGGGCAAATACAAAATCTACATCATCGATGAAGTCCATATGCTGACGACGCAGGCGTGGAATGCGTTGCTGAAGACCTTGGAGGAGCCGCCGCCCCATGTCAAGTTCCTCTTCGCGACCACGGAGCCCCACAAGGTCCTTCCCACCATCGTGTCCAGATGCCAGCGCTTCGACCTGAAGCGCATTCCTGTCCCGCTGATCGTGCAGCGGCTCCGCCAGATTGCGGACGGCGAACAGGTTCATGTGGAGGACGGTGCCCTGGGCGCCATCGCCCGCGCGGCGGACGGCGGCATGCGGGATGCACAATCCATCTTCGACCAGATGATTGCCTTCTGCGGCGGCTTGGCGGAGGGCGAGCTGATTCGGGAGCAGGATGTGATTGACGTCTTCGGCCTGGCTTCCGGCATGGAATTGCGGGAGATGGCCGCAGGTCTCTTCACCAATGACATCAATCGCTCCATGAAGGTTCTGCAGGACATGGCCGATGGCGGCCGCGACCTGGAACGGCTTTTTGGCGACTTGATTGGCTATGTGCGCAATGTCATGGTTGCCGCCGTCTGCAAGGACGCTCCGGGTTTCCTGGAGGTCAGCGAGACGGAGCTGGCGGATTTGCTGGCCATTGGCAAGGCGTTGGATCCCCTTCTGGTGCAACGAGTTCTGCAAGGACTGGTGGCGCAGGAGTGGTCCTTCCGCTCTGCGTTGAACAAGCGGATTTATTTTGAGGCGGTTCTGGCCAGAGTCATGCTGGAGGCCCACAGTGTTCAGCTCAACGACATCGCGGCCCAACTGAACGTCCTTCGTGGAACCATACCCATGGAAGCCATGCCGGAACGTCCCGTGGTGGTCATTCCACCGCCCGTCGTCGCCGAATCGGTTCTGTCTCGATGTTCTACCACATCGCAACCCGTTGCGCCTCAGCCGATTATGGAAACGCCGCAACCCGTTGCGTTAGAGCAAGCTGTGGAAACGCAGCAAGTCGTTGCGCCAGAGCCAGTTGTGGAAACGCCGCAAGTCGCAGAATCTGCTCCTGCGACGCCTGAGTCGGCGCAACCCGTTGCGTCTGAGCAAGTTGTGGAAACGCAGCAAGTCGTTGCGCCTCAGCCGATTATGGAAACGCCGCAAGTCGCAGAATCTGCTCCTGCGACGCCTGAGCCACCGCAACCCGTTGCGTTAGAGCAAGTTGCGGAAACGCCGCAAGTCGCAGAATCTGCTCCTGCGACGCCTGAGCCGCCGCAACCCGTTGCGTCTGAGCCGGTTGGGGAAGAGCAGGGGGCTCCTGTGGAGGACGAGGACCTTATCAATCAGGAGTTCGCCTCTGCGGAGATGGAGATGATGGAGCAGGAGCCCATGGCTCAGCTGGATCCTCTCCTGACTTTCAGTCGTCTCTCCCAAATCCTGAACGAGCGGTGTCCCGCCAAACGGGATCTCATCACGGTATTCGGCAAATTGACGCCCCTCTCCTTCGATGGCCGGAAGCTGATTTTGGCCTATAATGAGGTCACCATCCTGCAGCAGGAAGTGGTTCTTCTGACGACTCCCACCTCCGAACAGACACTGAAGGAAGCCATGGCCATGGCGGTTCCCCGCGGGGTTCTGGAGATTGTCGGCCAACGTCCCGAAGTGGCGACAGAACACGACAAGACCGGCTACCGGCTGGCTTCGACCGATGAATGGGAGCGGATGGCGGAACATCCTTTCGTCAAGCATTTTAACGAGGTGTTGAATAGCCATTTGGTGGACGCGCGGATACAGGATCGTTGATGGTGGGAACGCCATGCGACGATTTCCATGTGTTCCATGGACTCTAAAAAGGAAAATCGACCATGCCAGCAGCGAACATGTATCCGGAAGCGTTGAAGCAGGCCATGCAGTATTTCAGCCGTCTGCCGGGAGTGGGCCGTCGGTCTGCGGAGCGCATGGCGCTGGCGGTCTTGGAATGGCCGGAGGAGCAATGCCGCCAATTCGGCGAGCTGCTCCGCGACCTGCCCAAACGGATTCACCCCTGTCGTCAATGCGGCAATCTCACGGAAAGCGAATTATGCCCCTTTTGCCGCGATGACACCCGCCAACGGGACGCTCTCTGCATCGTGGAGCAGGCAACCCAGATTCCTGTCATCGAGGGGACGGGTTGCTTTCGCGGTCTGTATCATGTGCTGGGCGGCAAACTCTCTCCCTTGTCTGGACGTGGCCCTGAAAGCCTGAACCTCAATATGTTACGAACCCGTCTCGAAGGCGGAAACATCACGGAGGTCATTTTGGCCACCAGCTCCGATGTGGAAGGGGAGGCCACCGCCAGTTTCCTTGTGCAGGAGCTGGCTCCCTATTCGGTGACTGTCAGCCGAATCGCCTTCGGGGTTCCTGTCGGCTCCGATGTGAGCTACTCGGACTCCGCCACCATGGCCATGGCCCTGTCTGGCCGCCGCATCGTCAAACGCCCCGACCATGACTGAGCGGAAACGGAACGCCGCAGGACGAAAGGCGTCGGAAGGGTCGCCCAAAGCCGCCGTTCCATGGTTTAAAAGATGTCTTTTGGCCGTGGGAAAGGCATTGACCACCATCGCCTTTTTGGCCGTCAGCGGATGGCTGATTCGCTGCGGCGCCCTGCGGCTGCGGGATGGAAATTTGGGCATGCACGGCGCCGTGGGCGTCGTGGCATGTTTCGCGGGCATTTTGCTCTTCCACCACTTTCCCCTTATACCACTATATATATTTGGCCATGAACTTATCCATTGGTTCACGGCAAAGCTGTTCCGCCTGAGGACAGGAAGAATCCGTCTACGCCGCAACCAGGGCAGCGTGGAAATCGACCACCCCAACGTCTGGGTGATTCTGGCCCCCTATTTCGTCCCCTTCTACGCCTTGCTCTTTTTGGGGATGTTGGGGCAGCTGTATTGGTTTGTCCCCCAGCCGCCGCCATGGGTTGGCTGGCTGGCGGCCATTCTCATCGGATTAAGCTACGGCTACCACATCGCGCTGACGTGGCGCGCCCTCCGCATGGGGCAGGAGGATCTTCGCATCCATGGCGTCCTGTTTTCCCTCAGCCTCATTGCCATGATGAATCTCCTCTTGCTCTACGGCGGCATACGGCTGCTGGTTTAACTCCGTCCTGCGCGTCTCACGTCCCGCGTCCCACTTTTCACTTTTCACTCTTCTCGTCCCGCGTCCCGCTTTTCACTCTTCACTTTTCACTTTTCTCGTCCCACGTCCCGCTTTTCACTTTTCACTCTTCACTCTTCACGTCCCGCGTCCCACTTTTCACTTTTCACTTTTCACTCTTCTCGTCCCGCGTCCCGCTTTTCACTCTTCACTTTTCACTCTTCACGTCCCGCGTCCCACTTTTCACTCTTCTCTTTTCTCTCTTCACTCTTCATGTCGCGTGGTGATCCTCCTCTTTTTCTCCTCTTTTCCCCTCGCCTCTCCCTTTTTCCTCCGTCTGCGGAAAACCTGTTCATAACTGCGTAATAACAGGTGAAATTTCTGCCAATAATCTGTGGACTCAGGCTTCGTCTTAACCCTCTTCGCGCGCGCGTACAATATATTATTAATATTATTAAACCTTCTCTCCCTCTCTTTTCATGTCCCGCTATCGCCTAGGCTTCGTCATGTCTTTCACTGAGACATGAAAAAATTTTTCCGTACGGGAAAAAATGTATCATTGTTGCTTGACTATAATTTGAAATGACGTACATTATGTGTAACTGTCTAGTTTTGTAATTATGCCATTTTAGCCTCAAAACGAACGATTTAGAGATATAAGTTTCTGAATGCGAACGAGTTGGAGCAAGTCTAGGTCTTCTTGGGCCCATGCGGTGTCGCTTTGTCGACATGGTGTGGCCGGTTCAATTGTATTAAACAATATATAATAATAAAAGTTCCAAGGGTCGCCTCCGAAGGGGGCAGAAAGAGAATGAACATGTTGAAAATTCAAAAACATGCAGTTCTGAAGAAGACATCGGGTCAGCTGCGAGCCTCGCAGTTCCATGTGATGCTGGTCATTGCCATGCTGTTCATCGGTATGGGAGCGCTTCATGCGGCGGACGCCGTCGCGAAAGCGCAGGCGAAAGTGGATGCGGCGGCTCAAGTATATGCCGAGTACAATGCGGCACTTGCCGTCGCGAATCAGGAGCTGGCCGAAGCGGAGCGTCTGTTCAATGAGGCGCCTGTGACGGACGCCGCCGCCGTTCGCGCGGCCCGTCTGAAGATGGAAGCCGCTCGCAAAAAGCAGAAGAAGGCGAAAGCTGCCTTTGCCGATGCGGATGAGGAGCTTCAGAAAGCCAAGACCCGTTTGGAAGATGAACAGAAGGCTCTGATTCAGAAGGTCGAGAAGGCTCGCGAAAAGGAACTGAAGGAAAAGCGTGCCGCCGAAGAAAAGGCCGCCAAGGCGGAAGCCGAGGCTAGGGCGAAAGCCGAAGCGGAGGCCAAGAAGGCCGCTGAGAAGCAGGCGAAAGCCGAGGCGGAAGCCAAAGCCAAGCAGCTGAAGGCTGAGGCGGAGGCCAAGAAGGCCGCCGAAAAGCAGGCGAAGGCTCAGGCTGAAGCACAGGCCAAGGCGGAAGCCGAAGCCAAGAAGGCCGCCGAAAAGCAGGCGAAGGCTCAGGCCGAAGCGCAGGCCAAGGCGGAAGCCGAAGCCAAGAAGCAGGCGGAAGCACAGGCCAAGGCGGAAGCCGAGGCTAAGAAGGCCGCTGAAAAGCAGGCGAAGGCACAGGCGGAGGCGCAGGCCAAGGCGGAAGCCGAGGCCAAGAAGGCCGCCGAAAAACAGGCGAAGGCACAGGCGGAAGCGCAGGCCAAGGCGGAAGCCGAGGCTAAGAAGGCCGCTGAAAAGCAGGCGAAGGCCGAAGCGGAAGCCCAAAAAACTGCCGCTAAAAAAGAAGAGGCAAGGCGTCAGGCCGAATTAAAGGCAGAAAAAGAGGCTTCCGAAAAGGCGCAGGCCGCCGCTGCTGAACTGGCTGCCATCATTGACCTTAGCGAGAAGATTGACGCCGAAAAGGCCGCCGTTGCCCAGATCAACGACTCCATCAAGACGTTGGATGTCGAACTGGCTGCCGCCATCAAGGATAAAGATCAGGCTGCTGCAAATGTGACCGCGTTGAAGGCCGCCGTGAAGGCCGCCCAAAGCAAAGAAGAGAAGGCACAGCGCAATCAGGAGCTGGCTGCCGCCGAGGCGCTTTTGGATGTGAATGAGAAGACCCTCAAGAACCTGAAGAAGCAGAAGGATGTGCTGCAGTCCAAGCTGGACGACTCCGCGAAGGAGAGCCAGAAGCTGGAGAAGAAGCTGGCCAAGCTGAAGGGCGATGGCTCCAAGGCCGTTGAGGCCGCTCCTGCCCCTGTTGTGGCGGCTGCCCCCGCCGAGGAAGTAAAGACGGCGGAGACGGCGAAGCCAGCTCCGGCCCGCAGAAGCAGCAAGATTGTGGAAGTCGATGATGAAGAGGCAGATGAGAAAGTGGCCGAAGAGGGCCAGCCCGTCCGCTGGGTTCCGAAACCCGCCCGCCAGCTTCCCGTGCTGAGAGGCGACCAGCCCCTCACCGTTCCCGAAGCCCGCAAGGCTTCCATCGCCCCCGAAGGCACCAAGATGCAGTTCGATCTGCCCATGGTCTCTGGCGATAAGGACATCGTGGAGAAACTTCAGGTGTGGAAGGATTGGGCGGAATACGTCACCTTCAATCCAGTCACCGCCGATGACATCAACGAATTCCACGGCCTCCTCGTGAAGGCCCTTCAAGAGGAAGGCTATGTCTTCGCCAACGTCCAGTTCCCGACCCGGATTTGGGACTATGGCATCTTCCTCGCCAAAGTTGACTGCGGCCCCTTGGGTGACATCACCGTCACAGGCAACAAGCACTATTCCCGCGAGCAGATCATCCGCTCCCTCCGCAACAACGAGAACCGCTTCAACTACGCGAAGATCCACGACGACCTCTTCGACTTGAACGCACGGCCTGACCTCACCATCAACGCCGAATTGAAGCCCATCACCCAAGGCGGTCGCCGCGTCATCAACGCCGACATCGAAGTGGACGACAAGCTCCCCATCCACGCCGCCATCGAAATCACCAACAACGGCTCCAAGTCCACCTCCGACTGGAGAATGCGCACCACTCTGCAGCACATGAACCTTACCAAGCATGAAGACATCCTGACCTTCGATTGGCTCACTGGCGCCGAAGTGAAGGAAATCGGCGAGGACCTCAATTCCCTCTCCGCTTCTTACTTCCTGCCTATCAACGACTTGTGGTCCTTCAACGTCTACGGCGGCTGGAACAACTCCGACATCGATGACGTGCTTCCCGAAATCGGCGTCCAGGGCCGCGGCTGGTACATCGGCACGCAGCTGACCCGCGTTCTTGACGAGACCCCCCGCTATCGCACGCAGATCACTCTTGGCTGGCTCTATCAGGTGTGGGAGAACCATCAGGATGTCGCGGGCAAGACCTTCGACAAGCGCTCCATCACCTTCTCCATGCCCAGCGTGACGTTGGGCTATGTGTCCAAGGTGTTTGACAGATGGCACGGCCGCAACGTGGCAAGCCTCTCCTTGCAGCACAGCAAGGCCGGCACCTTCGGCGCCTCTGACCGCAGCGACTTCAATTCCGAAGGCGCCGCCTTCTCCGATGGCGACTTCCTGCTGGCCAAACTCCAGCTGGCCCGCTTCCAGCGCCTCTTCGACGGCGAAGACCATCCCGGCAAGTGGACCCTTTACATGAAGACCGACGCGCAGATCGCCACCGACGACCTGCCTCCCTCCATGCGCGAATACGTGGGCGGCTACAACTCCGTCCGTGGCTATGAGGAGTCCGAAATCGGCGGCGACAGCTCCGTCACGGGCACCATCGAACTGCGCACCCCGCTGCTTGAGAACTTCATCCCCGGCCTCGAGAAGGACGAGGAGTATCTGGCGGACAATCCCAAGTATTGGGGCCGTCACCGCCTCCAGTTCCTTGCCTTCACGGACGCTGGCTATGTGGCCAACAAGTCCAAGGTCCCCGGCGAGGTCAACAACCAGAGCCTGTTCTCTGTGGGTGTCGGCCTCCGTCTTGGTCTGACCAAGTTCTCTCAGATGAGCGCGGACTACGGTCTGCCGCTGGTCGAGGCGTCTGACGACACGCCCGATGCCGGCCGTCTGCATATTTCCCTGCAGCTGCAGTTCTAAGGAGGAGGGAATATGAATATTGCACAAAATAACATTGAATATAAGAATCCGGAAGCCCTGAACACGAGTAAGGGGAGGAACAGCATGAAAACCAAAAAGTTACGCTCGCATTTGAAACCGTTTATGCGCTGCCTGTCATTGCTGATGACGGCAGTGATCCTGTTCTCGCCTTCCGGTTTGCTGGCCGGCCCGCTGCCCACTGGCGGCAAGGTCGTCCATGGCAAAGTGGGTATCTCCACCACGGGCAACACCATGACCTTGAACCAGACTACGGACAAGGCCATCGTCAATTGGGATAGCTTCAACATCGGCTCCGGCTACGCCGTCGATGTGGTGCAGCCTGACGTGACTTCCGCCATGCTGTCCCGCGTCAAGGGCACCGATCCCTCCGAGATTCTCGGCCGGCTGTCCGCGACGGGGCACTTCTACCTGGTCAATCCCCACGGCATCCTCTTCGGACAGGACGCCACTGTGGACGTGGCCGCGCTAATCGCCTCCACGCAGGACATTACGGACAATAACTTCATCACGGGCAATCTGGTCTTCGAAGGGGACTCCACGGCGGACATCATCAACAAGGCACAGATCAATGCCGACGCCGTCGCCCTCATCGCCCAGAATGTGAAGAACGAGGGCGCCATCAATGCGGGCAAGGTCGCCCTCGTCGGCGCCAACACCGTCGAGCTGGCCAACCTCTCCGGCGGCAAGCTGACCCTGAATTTCTCCGACATGGTGGAAAAACCCGCCACCACCGTCTCCAATGACGGCGTCATCAACGCCGGCAAAGACGGCGACGTCATCCTCTTCGCCGACGCTGGCGAGGCGGACAACGCCGACGGCACCATCATCGCCAACGACGTCGAAATCTCCGGCTCCGTCGTGGATTTAGGCAAGCTGGGCACCATCAAGGCCGAGTCCCTCACCATCGACCCCGAAGACATTGATCTCGATGACACGGCAGCCCAGAATCTCAACACCTTGTTCGCGGATGTCAGCAACATCACCCTCGAGGCAAGCAACGATGTCAACATTCTGGATAGCCTCAATACGGCGATTGCGCCAAATGGCGAGGGCACGAAGACTCTGTCCCTCCTGGCGGGCAACGACGTGAATTCCAGCGAAGGAGCGGTTCTCGAGTTTGACGGCGCCGAGCTGAACATCGGTGCTGGCAACAGCATCTACCTGGTTAGTGTGTACTCCGCCGGTGACCTGAACCTGCGGGCCGACGGCGGTGTGACGACGAGCACCGACGGGAGTGTCAGCGCCACGAACATCAGCGTTTTGGCGGGGAACGCCATTTCCCTCAATAACGAGGTTACGGCTCAGAGCATCACCCTTTCTGCCGATGATAATGTGACGGTTGGAAATTTGATTGCTACGAATGGCACCAAGCTCAATGTCTCCGCAGGAAATTATGTGTCGGTTACATTTGAAGGGAAGCTGGTCAATCCGGAAATTGTTGCGGAGGGAACTGGGGTTGATATTTACGCCTCTCTGAATCCGCAGACAAGCGTGCCCGTGGAGGCCGCCATCGCCGGCGGTGAAATCAATGGAAAAGAGGTTTCCATTGAAGGGTTGTCCCGCATTGAGAACGCCAGCATGTCCGCCACCGACTCAATCACATTGACAAATGTTGGAGACTTGCTGAACAATACGGTCACGGCCGGTTACATTTCGATTTCTTCCGTCGGGAGCATCCAGAATGGAGCCTATACCGCAAGTGGAGATGAAGGGATTAGCATCTACGGAAATGGAGAGTCTTGGATGCATGGCGCCACCATTGCCGCCGACAATGGCAATGTCTTGATTAGCGGCTTCTATTCCATTGAGAATGCGGACATCAGAGCCTATGACATAGCGGAAATTGGAGATGTCAGCCAGGTCGCCAACATCAACGTGGCCGCTGATGTCATTAACATGAGCGTCTTCGACACCGTCGCCGGCTCCACCTTGACCGGCATCAGCGGAGTTGAAATTACCGCATTGGCTCTTGAAGCGGTGGATAACAATGAGGCGGAGGCTGGCTCCGTCAAGCTCTATAACAATAATGTATTGGCATCTGATGGAAACATTAACATCTTGGGCGGCGAGAACGTCCAGTACATCGAGGGCGGCAGTTTCACCGCTCAGGACATCAGCGGCAATGGCGGTGCCATCTCCATCGCCGCCACCAACACCGGTGTCGTCTCTGGCGTAACCATCAGCGGCTACGGCGATGTCTATGTCGAGACCAGCCATGCCATCGTGGACAGCCAGATCACCTCCCTTGAAGGCGAGATAGATCTGGTCAGCAACTCCATCTCCAATGTCACAGCCGACGCTTTCTCCGACGGCGACATCCGCGTGACGGCCACCTCCGCCGACAACGTGGGCGGCGAAGTCTACAACAACTCCTTCACCGCCGGCAATGGCATCGTCTCCATCTCCGGAGATGAAAATGGCTCCGCCGTTCTGGCAGACAATACCATCGTCGGCGCCAAGGGCGTCGCCATCAACAGCTACATCGACTCCATCAACGGCGACAACATCACCGCTCTCAACGGCGATGTCTCTCTGGGGGCCGCCACCATCCGCAACGCCACCGTCACCGCTGGTGCCGAAACTGAAGAAGGCATGTGGATAGTGTCTCGTTCTGGCAATGCAGGCAACATCAACATGACCGCCAACACCATCGTCGGTGGCACCTACACCGCCGTTAACGACATCAACGTGACCGGTCAGGATGCGGAAACCGCCTACATCTCGTCCGTCGCCTTCGTCAGCACCGACGGCAGCGTCACCATTGGCGACTTCGCCAGCCTGGAGGGCGTCGAAGCCCGCGCCTATGACAATGTGGACATCTACAACGCCTCCGCCATCGTGGATGCCCGCGTCAGCGGCGACGTCGTGACCGTCTCCGCCGAGGGCGAGCTCCTGAACAGCACCCTCACCGGCGTCAGCTCCGTCTATTCCGAAGCCTCCATCATCAACAACGTGGAAGTCACCGCCGACAATGTGACTTTGAATGCCGACACCATCACCGGCGCCACCGTCACCGGCTACGACGGCGTCCAACTGTTCGCCACCGATGCCATCATTGACACCACCGCCTGGGCCGCTGGCCAAGCCGGTTTGAATGTCATGGGCAACAATGAGCCTATCGTCCTTACCAACAATACCTTCACTGCCACCAACGACCTGCTTGTCTGGTCTGGAATCGGCATGATTCAAGGCGGTACCTACACCTCCATCGCGGGCAACGCCGACATCGGCGCCACCAGCGAGATTAGCGGCGCCACCATCACCGCCGGCGGCAACGCCTTTGTCAACACGGATGCCCTCTTTGACACCACCATCACCGCTGACGGCCAGATTGACCTGAGTGCTGCGGTCATCAGCGGCGTCACCGCCGTGGCTGACGGCACCTTGACCGCCATTGGCCAGGGCGATCGCGCCACTATCGAGACCGCCACCCTCGCCAGTGGCTCCAACAGCGTGGACATCTCCGGCTTCTACAGCATCGAGGGCCTCACCGCTCGCGCCTATGAGAACATCGACATCACCGGCGCCACCCGCATCCTGAACAGCAGCCTTTCCGCCGTGAATATCGCTGCTACCGCCAATCTGGACTTCGTCAACACCGCCATCAGCGCTGACGGACAGGTCAACCTCTCCGCCGCCACCATCGCGGACAGCGACATCTTCGCACATAACGCCGTGGACATCATCGCCGCGGACGCCATCCGCAACACTGCCATCACCGTGGACAACAGCGTGTCCGCCGTCGATGACAATCCATTGCCCACTGCTGACGGTACCAGCAACGCCAGCGGCACGGCGACCATCACCGCCGCCGCCCTGAAGAACGTGAATGTGGACGCCTCCAACATTGAAGTCACAGCTACCGCCATCGCCGGCGGCACCTACACCGCCGAAAATGACATCACCGTCATCGGAAAGGATGTGGAAAACGCCTACATCTCGACCGCCGCCTTCGTCAGCACCGACGGCAGCGTCGCCATCAGCGACTTTGCCAGCCTGGAGGGCGTCGAAGCCCGTGCCTATGACAATGTGGACGTCAACGGGGCCTATGCCATCGTGGATGCCCGCGTCAGCGGCGACGTCGTGACCGTCAACGCCGAGGGCGAGCTGCTGAACAGCACTCTTACCGGTGTCAGCTCCGTTGAGGCCAATGCGACCATCATCAACAACGTGGAAGTCACCGCCGACGATGTGGCTCTGAATGCCACCACCATCACCGGCGCTACTGTCACCGGCTACAATGGCGTCCAGCTGTTCGCCTCCGATGCCATCGTCGGCACCACCGCCTGGGCCGCCGGCCAAGACGGTCTGATCGTCATCGGCACCGACGAGGGCATCGTCCTCACCAACAACATCTTCACCGCCACCTATGACCTGAACGTCAACAGCGGCATCGCCATGATTCAGGGCGGCAGCCTCACCGCCGTCGCGGGCAATGCTGACATCGCCGCCACCGACGAGATCAGCGGCGCCACCATCACCGCCGGCGGAGACGCCACCATCACCACCGACGCGCTCTTCGACGCCACCATCACCGCCGACAGAGACATCACCATGACCGCCGGCGTCATCAGCGGCGTCACCGCCGTGGCCGATGGCGCCCTCACCGCTACCGCCACCTCCGGACTGGCCTCTATCGAGACCGCCACTTTCGCCAGCGGCACGGATAGCATCGACATCGACGGCTTCTACAGCATCGAGGGCCTTACCGCCCGCGCCTATGAGAACATCATCATCGAGAACACCTCCCGCCTGATGACCGCCGACCTGACGGCCCAGTCCGTTGACGCTTCCGCGTCCGTCGACTTCTCCAACAACCGCATCTCCGCCGACAACGAGGCCATCGTCACCGCCGGCGAGATCTTCAACAGCAGCATCTTCAGCCATGGCGACGTGACCGTGACCGCGTCCGGCGCCATCAGCAACAGCGAAATCACCGCTGACGCCTCCATCACGGAAGGCAGCCGCGCCACCGCCGGCAACCTGGAGGTCACCGCGGGCAAGGACATCGTGGCCACCACCTTCGCCGCCACTGGCGCCGTCGACATCACGGCTGGCACCGACAACTACCTGGCCGACATCGTCGGCAGCACCATCGGCGCCAAGACCGTTGACATCACCGCCTCCGGCGAACTGGACGGCCTCACCGTCCTCGCCAAGGGTGAGGAGAAGGACGCCGTCAGCCTGTCGGCCACCGCCGGCACCTGGATCGTCGGCGGCGAGTACATCGCCGAAGTCGGCGCCGTTGAACTGACCGCCGTCAAGAACGGCATCATCGGCGTCACCGCCCTCGCGAAGGACGGCTCGGACGTCAGCCTGTCGGCCGAAAACGCCGAAATGGACGCCAACACCATCACCACCGTCGGTGACATCATCCTCACCGCCAACGGCTTCAGCTCTGGCGCCTACATCAGCGAAGAGGGCAAGATCGAATTGACCGCCACGGGCATGGACATCAGCGGCGTCATCGCCAAGTCCAAGACCCAGAGCGTGACCATCACCACAGTTGAGGGCTTCAACATCATCGACACCATTGCCGACGCCTACACCGACGCCACCTTGAACGCCGGCGGCAATGTCATCGACAGCGCCGCCGTCGCCGCCACCGGGGACGCCTCCATCACCGCCGTCAACATCATCAGCGGCGCCAAGGCCGTCGCCATGGCCGGAACCACCAGCCTCGACGCGGCCCGCGTCCAGGACAGCTCCGCGGTTGCCGCCAACGGCGTCACCATCAACGCAACCGTCGTCAGCACAGGCAATTACATCGCCCAGAACGGCGACATCACCGTCACCGGCTCTGACGCGGAGGAGGCCACCATCGAACTGGCCAACTTCATCACCAGCGAAGCCGGCAGCATCAATATCAACAGCTTCTACAGCGTGGAGGGCGTCACCGCCCGCGCCTATGACGACATCGCCATCGCCGACGTGTCCAGTGTCTCCGCCACCACCCTGGCCGGCAACAATGTGAACGTGACCGCCGACATCGACATCACGGATACAGACATCACCGCCGGCGAGAAGGCCACCCTCCAGGCCGCCACCATCGCCAACAGCGTCGTCTCCGCCGCTGAGGCCGATCTGGCCGCCTCCAGCGCCATCACCGGCAACACGGTCCTCGCCATCGCGGGGGACATCAATGTCATCGGCGCCAACGGCGAAGTCACCCTGAGCAACAACACCATGACCGCGGCGGGAGACATCACCGCCGTTGAGGGCATCCGCGGCATCGCCGGCGGCGCCTTCACCACGCTGGACGGCGCCATCGCCGTCACCGCTTCCGAAGACATCATCGGCGCTGAGTTCATCGCCAACACGGACGTCGCTCTCGAGGCCACTGGCATCGCCAACAACACGATCTTCGCGGGCCAAGGAATCGACCTGACCGCCTCCGAAACCATCGAAAACAACACCATCGACGCCGTCGGAGATGTCAGCCTGACTACTGGTTATCTTGTTTCGGGCAACACGATCAGGGCCGACGATTTCGAAATCATCGCCACCATTGGTTCTGTCAATAACAACCTTGTGGACGCCGAAGGTTCCATTAAGATCACAGGCGAGCGTAGTTTAGAGTTGCTAGACAATATGATGACCGCTGTCGACGATATCGACATTCAAGCCGGTGCTATCATCGGCGGGAATATCACGTCTCTAATAGGCAATGTGAGCCTGGATGCGAACTACTTTGAGAACACCGGCATCACCGCCTACGTGGGTTCCATTGACATCACCGCTGGAACGGATGGCGGACCGAATTTGAAAAATGTGACGGCCGCGGCCCTTTACACCATCAATATTGAAGCAAGTGACATCTATGGCGGCAGCTTCGTCGCAGGCAAAAATCTGACCGTTACGGGCACCGACGCCGAGAACGGCACCATCGAGACCGGCGTCTTCGTCAGCAGCGAGGGCGACGTCTCCATCGACAACTTCTACAGCGTGGAGGGCGCCACGGTCCGTGCCTACGACGACATCACCGTCACCGACGTCTCCACCGTTGCCACCAGCAGCCTGACCGGCAACAACGTCACCGTTGACGCTGCCATCGACATCACCGACACCACCGTCGCCGCCGGCGAGACCGCCGACCTGACGGCCGCCCTCATCGCCAACGGCGAAATCGCCGCCGCGAACGTAGCCCTGACCGCCAACACCATCACGGGCACTACCGCCTTCGCCAACACCGCCGACATCACCGTCGTCGGCACGGGCAATGGCGTGACGCTGTCCAACGTGGCCTTCACCGCCGCCGAGAACATCACCGCCACCGAGAACATCTTCGGCATCGCAGGCGGCACCTTCACCACTCTCGACGGCGCCATCGAAATCGCCGCCATCCAGGACGTCATCGGCGCCACCATCAATGCCAACAAGGCCGTCACGCTCTCCGCCGCCGGCATCGTGAACGACACCATCTTCGCGGGTGAAGGCGCCGAACTGTTCGCTGACGATTCCGTCGAGAACACTGTCATTGATGTCATCGGCAACCTCAGCATCGCCGCTCCCGTACTGGACAACAATACCGCCACCGCCACCGGTACCATGGACCTGCCGGTCGCCACCATCCGTGGCGGCAGCTACGTCGCCGTTGGCGACATGGATGTCGCCGGCCGCGACGGGGAGAACGGCTCCATCGAGACCGCCACCTTCGTCAGCAGCGAGGGCAATATGTCCATCAACTACTTCTACAGCATGGAAGGCGTCACCGCCCGTGCGTATGACGGCATTACCGTTTCCAATGTCAACAGCGTCTCCGGCAGCAACCTGATGGGCGGCATCATCGGTATCAACGCCGTTGACATCACCGACACGACGGTGACGACTGGCGAAGGGGCACAGCTCCAGGCCGCCACCATCGCCAACAACACCATCGCGGGCGCCAACGTCGAACTGATCGTCTCCAGCGCCATCACCGGCAACACGGTCTTTGCCAAC
Organism: Lentisphaeria bacterium; assembly: GCA_016288215.1. Classification (GTDB taxonomy): domain Bacteria; phylum Verrucomicrobiota; class Lentisphaeria; order Oligosphaerales; family Oligosphaeraceae; genus Tb-RUG-64. The sequence continues at coordinate 41,877 of JAEEYQ010000020.1, forward strand.
ACCGGCGACATCACCGTCTACGGCGGCAACGGCGGCGTCACGCTGAGCAACAACACCATGACCGCCGCAGAGAACATCACCGCCACCGAGGACATCTTCGGCGTGGTCGGCGGTACCTACACCACTCTCGACGGCGCCATCGAAATCGCCGCCAGCCAGGACATCATTGGCGCCGAGTTCAACGCCAACACGAACGTCACGCTCTCCGCCGCCGGCATCGTGAACGCCACCATCTTCGCGGGTGAGAATGCGGAACTGACCGCTACCGACACCATCGAAAACAGCACCATCGACGTCATCGGCGACCTGATGGCCAATGCCGAAGCCCTCGTGAACAACAATGTCACCACCACTGGCGACGCGGAACTCACTTCCGCCTGGATCAGCGGCGGCAGCTACGTGACTGGCGGCGCATTGACGGTCATCGGCAACGACGAACGCGCCAGTATCGAGACCGCCAACTTCGCCAGCAGCACCGACAGTATCAGCATCGACGGCTTCTACAGCATCGAGGGCCTCACCGCTCGTGCCTATGAGAACATCACCATCGAGAACGCCTCCCGTCTGATGACCGCCGACCTGACGGCCAAGGTCGTTGACGTCACCGCGTCCGTCGATTTCACCAACAACCGCATCTCCGCGGACAACGAGGCCACCGTCGACGCCGGAGAGATCTTCAACAGCAGCATCTTCAGCCATGGCATCGTGACCGTGACTGCGGACGGCTCCATCAGCAACAGCCAGATCACTGCAGATGCCAGCGTCACCGAAGGCAGCCGTGCGGCGGCTGGCGACCTGACGGTCACCGCGGGCAAGGACATCGTCGCCACCACCTTCTCCGCAAGCGGCGCTGCCGTCATCTCGGCGGGCACCGACAGCTATGTGGCCGACATCGTCGGCTCCACCATCGGCGCGAAGACCGTTGACATCACCGCCACGGGCGAGCTGGACGGCCTCACCGTTCGCGCCCAGGGCGAGGAGAAGGACGTCGTCAGCCTGTCGGCGACGGCCGGCACCTGGATCGTCGGCGGCGAGTACGTCGCCGAAGTCGGCGCCGTTGAGCTGACCGCCATCGAGAACGGCATCGTCGGCGTCACCGCCGTCGCGAAGGACGGCTCCGCCGTCACCCTGAACGCGGCCAACGCCGAGCTGGACGACAACACTGTCACCTCCCTCGGAGACATCATCCTGACCGCCTACGGCATCACCTCCGGCGCCTACATCAGCGAGCAGGGCAGGATCGAGCTGACCGCCACGGGCGAGGACATCAGCGGCGTCTACGCCAAGTCCAAGACCCAGAGCGTCACCATCACCACCGCTGACGGATTCGACATCATCGACACCATCGCCGACGCCTACACTGACGCCACTCTGAACGCCGGCGGCAACGTTATCGACAGCGCCGCCGTCGCCGCCACGGGTGACGCCACCATCACGGCGGCCGTCAACGCCATCGGCGCCAAGGCAGTCGCCCTGGCCGGAGCCGCCTCCATCGACGCGGCCCGCATCGAGGACGGCACCGCCTCCGCCGCCAACGGCGTGACCCTGACCGCCACGACCGTCAGCACGGGCAACTACATCGCCCAGAACGGCGACATCACCGTCACCGGCACGGACGCGGAGGAGGCCACCATCGAACTGGCCAACTTCGTCACCAGCGCCAGCGGCAGCATCAATATTAATAATATGTATAGCGTGGAGGGCGTCACCGCCCGCGCCTACGACGACGTGAATGTGGAGGCCACCACCGTGGCCGCCAGCAGCCTCTCCGGCAACAACGTCATCGTGAACGCCGCGTCTGACATCACGGACACCACCGTCACCGCCGGCGAGACCGCCGACCTGACCGCCGCACTCATCGCCAACGGCGACATCGCCGCCAACGACGTTGATCTGACCGCCGCCACCGTCACGGGCACCACCGCCTTCGCCACCAACGACATCACCGTCGCGGGCACGGGCGACGGTGTGGCCCTGTCCGACGTGAACTTCACGGCTGGCGAGAACATCAGTCTCATGCAGAACATCTTCGGCATCGCCGGAGGCGAGTTCACCGCCCTGAATGGTGACATCGGCATCTATGCCGCGCAGGACATCATCGGCGCCACGTTCAATGCCAACGGCAATGCGTTTATCATCGCCAATGGTCTGGTGAACGACACCGTGTTCGCTGGCGACGGAGCCACCCTGTTTGGTAGCCAGGTCGTCGAGAATGTGAATGCCAACGTAGTCGGAACCTTGGGCGTTGGCGGCATAACCGTCCGCAACAACACGTTGACGGCTACCGAGAACATTGCGATGGTTGCGCAGTTGATCAGCGGTGGCACCGCCACGGCTACAAAGGAACTGGAAGTCATTGGTGTTGGAGATGACTCCACCATTGAAAGCGGTGCCTTCATCAGCAACGAGGGCAATGTGATCATCGGCAACTTCTACAGCGTGGAGAACGCCACGGTTCGCGCCTACGACGACGTGACCGTCAGCGACGTGACCACCGTCGCGGCCAGCAGCCTGACCGGCAACAACGTCACCGTTGACGCCGCCGGCGACATCACGGACACCACCGTCACCGCCGGCGAGGCCGCCGACCTGACGGCTGCCCTCATCGCCAACGGCACCATCGCCGCCAATGACGTCGAGCTGACCGCCGCCACCGTCACGGGCACCACCGCCTTCGCCGCCAACGACATCACGGTCGCCGGCACGGGCGACGGCGCGGCCCTGGCCAACGACAGCTTCACCGCCGGAAATGACATCAACCTGACGGACAACATCTTCGGCATCGCGGGCGGCGAGTTCACCGCCCTGGACGGCGCCGTCGACATCACGGCCAAGCAGGACGTCATCGGCGCGAAGGTCAACGCCAACGACACGGCGACCATCGCCGCCATGAACATCGTGAACGCCACGGTCTTCTCCGGCAAGGGCATCGAGCTGACCGCCGAGCAGGCCATCGAGAACGTCACCGCCGACGCGGTGGGCGACATCGCCGCCACGGCCGAAACACTGAAGAACAACACGGCCACCGCCACCGGCGCCATCACCATTGAAGGCACCCTGGTCAGCGGCGGCAGCTACACCGCCTCCGGCGACGTGACCGTCACGGGCACTGGCGATGACGCCTCCATCGAGAGCGGACTCTTCGTCAGCAATGAGGGTAACGTGGTCATCGGCAGCTTCTACAGCGTGGAGAACGCCACGGCCCGCGCCTACGACGACGTGACCGTCAGTGACGTGACCACCGTCGCGGCCAGCAGCCTGACCGGCAACAACGTGACCGTGACCGCCGCGTCCGACATCACGGACACCACCGTCACCGCCGGCGAGACCGCCGATCTGACGGCCGCCCTCATCGCCAACGGCGACATCGCCGCCGCCAGCGTGGCCCTGACTGCCAGCACCATCACGGGCACCACCGCCTTCGCCAACGCGGCCGACATCACGGTCGCTGGCACGGGCGACGGCGCGGCCCTGTCCAACGTGGCCTTCACCGCCGCCGAGAACATCACCCTGACGGACAACATCTTCGGCGTCGCCGGCGGCACCTTCACCGCGCTGAACGGCGAAGTCGCCATCGCGGCCGCGCAGGACGTCATCGGCGCCACCATCAATGCCAACAAGGCCGTCACGCTCTCCGCCGTCGGCATCGTGAATGACACGATCTTCGCGGGCGAAGGCGCCAACCTGACCGCCACCGACAGCATTGAGAACACCGCCATCGACGTCATCGGCGACCTGACCGCCAATGCGGATTCCATCGTGAACAGCAACATCGCCGTGACTGGCGAGACCGCCGACGTGACGGCCAACACGTTCGTCTCCGGCCTGGCGGTCTCCGTCAAGGGCGACCTCAACCTGACGGCCACCGAAGGCTACATCCAGGGCACCACCGCCTTCGTCGGCGGCAAGGCCACCCTCTATGCGGGCCAGGAGATCGACGGCAGCGACTTCACCGCCGGAACCGGCATTGAAATCCAGCACGCCACCGGCCTCGTTGGAGACACCTTCATCGCCGAGACGGGAGATGTGATCATCTCCAGCCAGGACGTCATCAACTACATTGAAGGGACGGTCATCCTCGCGAAGGAAGGCAATGTCGACATGAGCGAGGCCAACGTCCACGAAATGGACAACGCCACCATCACCTCCACGGAGGATCTGACGGTCGTGGCCGACTACATCGTCGGCAGCACCCTCATCTCCGAGAAGGGCGAACTGAACGTGACGGGCAACACCGCCATCACCGGTGGCGACTTCTACGCCAAGGACGGCGAAGTCATCGTGGCGACGGCTGACATCAGCGGCACGAACGTCGTGGCCGACATCCTGACCGACGGCACCGGAAACGTGACCATCACCGCCGAGAACGCCGCGAACGTGACGGCCGACGCGGTGGGCGCCATCGCGCTCCAGACCCTGACGGTCCGCGGCGGCAGCTACGTGGCCGACGGCGACGTGGCCGTCACCGGCACCGACGCGGACAACGCCACCATCGAGACCGGCGCCTTCGTCAGCAGCGAGGGCAACGTGGTCATCGGCAGCTTCTACAGCGTGGAGGGCGCCACCGCCCGCGC
>JAEEYQ010000002.1 GCA_016288215.1 Lentisphaeria bacterium
CCGGAACAGTGAACGCGGTCGCCGCCGAGTTGGCGGATGATCCGGATGTGAAACTGCGCGTGGGAGTCGTCAGCGATGTGCACATCGCCATTGGCGCCGAAATGTCGTGGAACAACACGGAGGTTTGGGAGAAGACGCTGGCCTGGTACCGTGACCAGAAGGTGGATGCGGTGGTGGCGGCGGGTGATTTGGCCGACTATGGACAAGTGGATCAACTGCAGAATTTCGCAAATAGCTGGTACAAAGTGTTTCCGGATGACAAGGCCCCCGATGGCCGCCATGTGGAGAAGGTCTTCGTCTACGGCAATCATGACATGGAAGGCTGGGCCTACGGCACGCAGAACAAGCCGGATCTGCATGCCCGTCGGCAGGAACATGCCATTTTCAAGGATCCCGCCGCCGCATGGGAGCAGTGCTTCCACGAAAAATTCCAGCCCATCTACGCGAAGACGGTCAAAGGCTACACCTTCATCGGCACCCATTGGGGCAACGAAGGGGCCTTGGGCGAATTCATGGAGGGCATCAAATCCAACCTCGACCCCAATCTGCCGTTCTTCTACACGCAGCACCCCCACCCCGGCAACACCTGCTACGGCCCTTGGGCATGGGGCAACGACGGCGGCAAGGCCACCCGCGCCCTGAATCCATTCCCCAACTGCATCGCGCTCACGGGACACTCCCACTACTCCCTCAACGACGAATCCGGAATCTGGCAGGGGGCCTTCACCTCCATTGGAACCAGTTCCCTCCGCTATGTCGCCCCACGGGAAGGACGGGAGAACGCCAGCGAATGCTCCGCCGCCGGCAGCCAAATGCAGGCCGTCCCCCACGCCGCCCCGCAAGGCATGCTCTTGACCGTCTACAAGGACCGCATCGTCATCGCCAAACGGGACTTTGTCAACGATGAGCCCGTGGCGGAAGATTGGATTATCCCATTGCCACTCAACGGGTTACAGCCATATGAGTTCAAGAAGCGCAAAGCGGAGGCGGCGGCCAACCCGCCGGCCTTCGCCCCCAACGCCGCCGACGAGATCAAAATCGAGCAGATTGTCGGCAAAAACCGCGGCGGCGTGGAGACGCCGCAAGTGGTCATCACCTTCCCGACGGCCTTCGCTGGCGGCATGACGTTCGATTATGAAGTCCGCGCGGAACTCTTCAGTTACGATGTCACCCGCATTTTCAGCGCCATGCGCGTCTATTCCAAAAACTATCAGATGGCCCCCCGCCATCAGGTTCCCACCGCCAACTGCATCTTCAGCCTCAACGAGTTGCCCAAGCAAGTCCCCCTCCATTTCACCATCACGCCAATCGACGCCTTCGGCAACCGGGGCCTTCCCATCATGACCAAAAACCTCAAGCTTGAACAGCAGTAAGTCATTGGTAACAAATAACCTAGGAAATACGCTGACCCGCTAGGGACAACCAAACCTTCTGTCAATTTAGTGTCTCCGTGGACTCCTCTCGCCCAAAAATCACCTGGAGCCTGATGCATCCGACGCCGCTGGATCCGACCTATGTCCGGCGGCTTGTCGGCAAAGCCGCCCAATATGACGTGGACAGCTTTGAGATTTGCGGCCAATGCCATTCGCCCTACGGCGGACTAGACGGTCTCGTGGACTACACGGAGTATCCGGCCGCCGCCGTCTCATGGGACCGTTCAAAAGTGGCGGAGAACCAACAGCGGCTGAGGGAGATTCTGTCCATCGCCCACGATGCAGGCAAGACCGTTACCCTTTGGCATCGGGAGGTGATGCTGCCATCGGGACTGCTGAAGGACATGCCGGCCCTTCTGGATGAAGACGGCGAATTCAACCTGACGGGCACGGCCTTCGCCGACCTTCTCCGCTACAAACTGGACAAGGCCTTTGCCACCGTTTCCGACTTGGATGGCATCGTCCTGACCCTGACGGAGGCGGATTTCTCCGCCATCCACAATTCCAACACCCTCCGCTATCCGCCAACGGAAGTGATTCGCTTTTTGACGGAAATCTTTGCCTCCGAACTACATCTGCGAGGGAAGTCCTTTTCCATCCGATCCTTCGGCTCCATCGCGGAGGACTATGAGACCATTCTGGAGGGCGTCGCCCTTCTGGCGGGACGCTACCCCATCGAGGTGGAGACCAAAGTCACACCCTATGATTTTGACCCCTTTCTGCCGCCCAACCCGTTTCTGAAACGAACTCCCGGCCTGTCTCTCGCCGTGGAATGCGAATGCGTCGGCGAATTCATGGGACAAGGGAACATGCCCTTTGAGCAGGTGGACAACATTGTCCGCTATGTCCGTGAAGGACAGGCGGTTGGAGCAGATCGTTTCGTCATCCGCATGGACCGCCGCGGCAACTGCATCTTCGATCTCTATGAGCAGAACTACGTTGCATATGATCTTGCGCTGCACGATGTTACACTAACGGCAGAGAACCTTCGCCGCCAATGGCAGGAAACCCATTATCCCGCCATCCATCGCGAGGCCCTCGCCCAATTGGACGCCTTGGGCTGGGAGATGGTCTGCAAGACCTATTTCATTGATCATCAGGTTCTTTTCCATGGCAACTACTGCATGAAGTACCTGAAGGCGGGCTTTGTCTTCGCCCTTTTCGCCGAAGGCCGCCGCCCCCTCACCAACGGCAAAGGCATCTGGTCCATTCTGACAGATCGGCCAACGCCTGGCCGCGCGGCGATTCTAGAGGAGAAGGAACGGTCCGTTGTCCTTGCGGACAAAGGACTTGCAATTTTAGAAAGCCTTTCACTGCCTCCCGAGGACTATCGGTGGCGGCTTTGGCGGAACGCCGTCGTCATCACGCGGGCCGTCCGGGAGCTGATTCGCTGCATCATCGCCTATTTTGACGACATGGAATGGGAGAAGGGAGACTGTCCCCACCTCAAGGCGCAGGTCGCGGCGTCTTTGGCGGAATTTGACCGGCTGGCGGGACATCCGATTACCCTTGCGCAGCGGGAATTCATCAACGGCTTGGAGCATCGTCATAAAGAACTGAACCGCAGCATTGAAGAGCTGGTTCTGGAGCCCCTGGCCGCCATCTGCCACGAGCTGTTGACGGAGTTCGCCGCCGAATTCACGGCAAAGGAGACGCTGCTGGCCAGCTGCGAAGACGGCATCATCACGGGAGGCATCACGGACGACTGGCGGATTGTCCGCTACATGCACGCCTCCCATGCCATGCTCCACAACGGTCGGCCTTCCCGCTGGGCAGGCAATCGGGTCTTTCCCAACGGCTTCATGGAAATGGTGCTGAAACGAGGTGAGGAGCTGCTCATCTACGGGGTTCCAGAAGTGTCGCGAGACTTCACATTGACTGTTGACGGCCATCGCAACATCGTCCAATTCAATGAGAAAGGCGTGTTTTCCATGCCGTTGCCTCCCATCGGCGAAACGGTGACCGTCCGTTTGGAGAAACATGGGGCGACCTATCCGCTGTTCTACGCCGTGGCCACTCGAAACCACGGCTGGAAGACCAAACCCCGAATTCCCCTGTTCACCTGGAATGACACCATCATGCCTCAGGAGCTGGTTCCGCAAGTCGTTTATGATGAAGAACCTGGATGGATTCAGCTCTATGAGGCTGCATGGCAGTCCGCCTGGACTCACATCTTCTCCTGCCGCAAGGCCCCAGTCTCCCCCTACATGAACGAAGGCATCCGCTGCCATAAAATCTGGATTTGGGACACCTGCTTCATGGCCCATTTCTGCCGCTATGCCGCCGACGTCTTCCCCGGCATCCAAAGTCTGGACAACTTCTACCGCATCATGCATGACGGTGACAACACGGGCCTGAAAGTCCACATCCCAGACAATCCGCCTCTCTTCGCATGGACGGAACTGGATTATTTCAATATGACAGGCGACACGGAGCGGATTCGTCATATCTTATTGGAACACAAATATTTACAGCGTCATTACCATTGGCTGAACCATTTGAGTCCCGGCACCCTCTTCGACTATGCCACCAGCCCCGTCATGGCGGAATTCGTTCCCTCCAAAGGCTTTAAGTGGCATGGCGGCAAGGCCGGCATGGACAACACACCCCGCGGCGACGATGACTATACCTCTATCTACTATATGGATCTCTCCTGCCAGCAGGCCCTAAGTGCCCTCTCCATCGCCCGCCTTGCCACGGCCATCGGCGAAGCCACGTTGGCGCAAGAGTGGCTCGACGAATTCGAGATGCAGAAACGCTTCATCAACAGCCGCTTCTGGTCGGAGGATGCCCACATGTACCTTGACCGCAAGGTGGACGAAAGCGGTTTCTGCAGCTTACTTACCCCCGCCTCCCTTTGGCCCCTGTTGGCGGAAGTCGCCGCGCCCTTCCAAATCGAGGCGCTGGCTCGGGCGTTGGAGGACCCCATGCGACTGGGCGGCGACCGTCCTGTGCCCAGCGTCAGTCGAAGCGACTCCCGCTTCTCCCCCCAAGGCGCCTATTGGCGGGGCGGCATATGGATGCCCATGGTCTACATGGCGGTCAAGGGACTGGAGCGAAACGGCAAAAACGCGCTGGCTGACCACATCGCCCGCAACATAATCGCGCTGCAGTATCGGACGTGGCGGGATTTCGAGCCACACACAATTTGGGAGTGCTATTCCCCCACCGAAGACAAGCCGTCCACCAATAAAGTCAATGGTTTCTCACGGCCGGACTTCTGCGGTTGGTCCGCCCTTGGCCCCATCTCCCTCTTCATCGAAAACGTCTTGTGCCTCCGTGAGGTGAACGCCATGGAACGGCGGCTTGTCTGGACACCTAACTCATTGAAAACCAATGGAATAAGCAATCTGAAGATAGGCGGGCTCCCAGTCACGCTCATCGCCCGTCCCGAACAGGGCGTGGCGGACGTGACCCTTCCCTGCCCCTTTGCCCTCACCCTAAACGGAACCACATACGCCCTCCCCAAGGGCCATTCCACCCTTCCCCTCTATAAGTAATTTGGAATTATTGTTATACCACATTAGGGTAGAGTATGATTTTTCAAAACGACATTGCAGTTTGCATGTCAGCCCCGAAGGGGCGGCGGAACACAGCCCGGGGTAAGCGTGGCCGCGAAGCGGCAAGCGTAACCCCGGGTATGGCAGATGGTTATGATTGTTCAAGCCCTGAAGGGGCGGCAGAAAACGACATGTGCACGGGAAAGTTAGAATTTTAGAGCCGCTATGGCGGCGGCAGGATATTAGCCGTGGGTAAGCGCAGCACCGTAGGTGCAAGCGTAACCCACGGTACACGAGAAAGTTAGTATTTTGAACCGCGTAGCGGTGGGAGGAGCCTGACGTGGGTGGAGCGGAGCGAAACCCACGAATAGGCAGGAGTCTGACGCGGGACGGGAGACGGGAGACGAGAGACGAGAACCGGGAGACGGGGGCACTTTTCACTCTTTGTCGTTGTTAATCAAAAAGAGCCGCTTCGAAGTGGCTCAATTGAACCCACGGACACAAGGCAAAGCGGATTTGTAACCGCGTCAGCAGTGACCAAAACAGCCGCAAGACGGATTGGAGACGCGGTGCTATATTATAGCATTCATCTAAATTATTACCTCCAAATCAGGAGCACATCATGAACATACGCGGATTGGTTACAGAATTGGTGCTGATGGGAATGTCCCTTTGCGCATTGGAAATCAACAACTTCGTGGAGAGGGACGGCTTTCCCGTGTTGGTGCCGTCGGTTCAGCGGCTAGTCCGCCATGAGGGGGCCTTCGCGATGCCAAAGCAAGTGCGGGTGGCGGTTCCCGTTGGAGAAGAGGCAGATGTGACATTGTTGGGGAAGGCGCTATCCGGTCGTTTCGGCCAATGGCATGCCACGATGACCACGAACGAAGAGCCCGCGCATTTCACCTTGGCGCTGACGGAAGACGGCGTGCCTCTCTCCCCTCAAGGTTACACGTTGGATGTGACGGCAGACGGCGTGTCCCTCAAGGCCCGCACTCCTCAAGGCCTGTTCTATGGCTGCCACACCCTTATCAACCTGATGACGAACAACATCACAACGCATATCCCCTGCTGTCACATCGAAGACTGGCCGGATTTGGAATACCGCGGTGCCTTTCTGGACATCCGATGGATGGCGAATGAGCAGGTGGACGGCTTCTGCCGCCTGATCGACGCCTTCGGTGCCCTAAAGCTAAATGCAATGGAGATAAGCTTTTGCGTCAATCTCCCTTTGGAAAACTCCCCCTTCACGGAGCCGAAGACCAAGCTGTCCCGCGAGTCCCTTGAAAAAATCAAGGAACGGGCGAAGGCGAACTACATTGAAATCATCCCCCACCTTCAGGTCATCAGCCATGACCAATGGCTGCGGACTCATCCCGCCTACATGACGGACATCACATCCACCCCCACCTATCCGGGTCAGTACAACGCCACATGGAACACCACCATCTGCTTCGCCAAGCCCCTGGGCCGCCAATTGACGGACATGGTGATTCAAGAAACCATTAAATTACTGCAACCCAAACACTTCCATCTTTGCATGGATGAATTCACTCTGTGCGACTGGCGGGGCTGCGCCACCTGCAAGGAAGGGCACACCCTTCAGCAGCTTCTGGATGAAGTCCTCCATAACATCAACTTGGTCAAGTCTTTAGGCGTGCAGCCCATCATCTACCACGACACCCTGCTGGCCCCACGAAGCCGTGACGCGGAGATGAGCGCGGCGCTGATGGCGGCGGTGCCGCGAGACACAGTCATGAGCATCTGGGACTATGATGAAGCCCCCAACGAAAACCACTTCGACGAGTTCAGGCGGCAGGGCTTTGGAGACCGCGTTGGCGTCAGTTTCTGCTATAAACTCCTGAACACCACGACGATGCCGCTGATGGCGAAGAAACTGGGCGGCCGTGGCACCATTCTGACCTACTGGGGATTTCTCCACAACGCCTTCGCCGTTGACAGCCATGTCAACCCCAACTCGGCGGCCGCCACTTCCGTGACGGCGGAGTACGCTTGGCATGCCAGCGGTGACACTCCTCTGACCGCGCTGACGTGGGACCCCGCCTACGAGATGCGGAAGCGCCTGGAGGGAGTCGTCTCCATGCAGCGGCCCGGCGTCCCTCGGCAGCCCATCCCGCTGACTGCGTTCTACAATGCACGCATCGGAGACGACTACAGTTTCCCGATTCTTGAACCTGCTGATGCCCAAGCACTTGCAAAATCCGCCGCAAGCTCACGGGACGGGTTCCATATCCAATTGACGGCCGATGGCGGCATCGCGGCCGTGACGCTCAGCGGCGGCGCGGACCTCTATGCCAAGGCCCCCGTGACCATCCCGCTTAACGGCAAAATGGACGGCATCTCCCTTCTGGTCACTGGCGGCATTCCGGACAAACCGCAGGACTATGACTACTACCATGCGCTGGCCTCGCCCACGGTCGCCGACCTCGTGGTGACCTACGCCAACGGCCAGACCGTGTCCGCCCCTTTGCGCTATAAGCTGGAGTTCAGCGACTGGAACAGTGAATCCAGCGGCTTCCGCTCCCGCTTCGTCCTTCGCGGCAATGACGCGAAAGGGCACAGCATGTCCTTCTATGCCGTTGACTGGAACAATCCGCAGCCGCAGGAGCCCATCGCGAGCATGGCCATCCAGCCTGTGAACAAAGGAGGCGTGGCGTTGGCGGTGATTGCCGCAAATGCCGTCAATCCAACCGCTTACAACCCAACCATCGGCACGCTTCCGAATGTCCTTGTCTCCGCCGGCCGCGGCAAAGCCCTGGACCCCAACGACATCCATGTGCTGGCGGACTTCGAGAACGGCATGCCCGGCTGCACGGTCAGAGTCGAAGGCCGTTTTGACGACGCGCCCCAATACCATATCATCGACGACCCCACGGCCCCCGAAGACGGCAAAAAGGTCCTTGAAATCATCGTCCCGCCGCAATCAAAGGGAGTCAACAGCTGGGCCCGCGCCATCTTGGACATCGAATTGCCCCCGAACCCCGGCAAGGTGCTCACCCTCTTCGCGGACTACAGCCTGAGCAACCCGAAGGCCAACGCCCACAGCGGCTTCTACCGCACGGACCGCGCCATGGACCGCTACTACGTCCTGTACGACTTCCCCTGCACCGACACCCCAAACGCATGGCAGCACTGCACCGCCCTAAGCATCAATCAGATTCTTACTGGCAATGACCTTCCCCTAGAGGAACTTACGACAATCCGCTTCTCCATCTGGTTCGAGAACTACGACGAACCGCTGCGTCTGCGCATCGACAACGTGGGCTACATCGATAAGGACGACAAGTGGACGTGGCCCCTTCGATCCGATAAATTGGGCAAATAGCATTGTGGAAAAGGCTGTGCATCACCCTTTGAGCAGGCAACTTCACACAAAACACATAACATATTCTTTTGCAATAGGTTATAACATTTTAATCATTATTGTATTCCAATCTCCAACAGAAAAGAGAGCTCCATGTCAGCCACCTATGTTCCTGAACCCAAACCGATGAGCGGACCGATTGAGGTGTCGGCATTCTATTATCCAGGCACGGAGCAGATGGCGGAATGGGATCAGGTTGAGCAGACGCTTCCGCACATCAAACCGCTGCTTGGCTGGTATGACGAAGGAAATCCGGAAGTCATTGACTGGCAGATCAAATGGGCGGTGGAACATGGCATTTCAAGCTTCTGTGTCGACTGGTACTGGAACCAGGGGGTGCAACGGCTAGACCATTGGGTGAAAGGATTTTACAAAGCACGATACAGAAAGTGCCTGAAGTGGTATGTCATGTGGGCAAACCACAACGACCCAGGGGCCCATTCCACGGCGGATCAAATCAACGTGACCCAATTCTGGCTGGATCACTATTTCAAGACGCCGGAATACTATCGAATTGACGGCTGTCCCGTGGTGGTCATCTGGTCTCAAGACAATCTGGACCGAGACTTCATCGCGGAAGCGGCGGCGAACGGCGAGACCCTGGCTCCAGGGGAAGGAGCGACACGGGCGTTGGCCCTGTCTGACCGCATGGCAAAGGAAGCCGGGCTTCCAGGCATCCATTTCATTGACATGTATCATGGCTGGAAGCGTCAACAGGAACGCATTGACGGAGCGAAGGCGGTCGGCTTCAAAGGCCAGATGCTCTATGGATTCGACCAGTCCGCCTATGACTTTGCCCCCGATTTGCGCAAGCTCGGCGACTCCCGCCGACATCTGTCCTACGAGCAGGTCGTGGAGGCCGTGCCACGATGGTGGAAACAGATGTCCACAGACCCCGAATTCCCCTTCTGGCCCATCATCCCCACCGGATGGAACGACATTCCACGCTCCTTCCAGCTGGCCACTGTCATCTATGGACGGACTCCACGGCTTTTCCGCAAAGCCTGTGAAGCATGCCGCGACTTCTGCCAAAAGAACGGCTTCAAACGGGTTATGGTCTCCCCCATAAATGAATGGCAGGAAGGAAGTTACATTGAACCCAACGCAGAATTCGGCTTTGACATGGTCGATGCGCTCCGCGATGTCTTCTGCGACCGTCCGCCAGAAGGCTGGCCGGAGAATGTGACGCCCGCCCAACTGGGGTTGGGGCCATACGACTACCCCAAAATGGAGCATTTGGCGAAGACCGCATGGAATTTCAGCCATGGCATGGAAGGATGGTACCGCAACCCCTACGGGACGGCCTATCTGAAGACCGTGGATGGTGCCATGCATTTCTTCCGCTCCAACAGCAATCGCTACGCCATCCGCACCCGTGTCGCTCCTTTCGAAGCGTCTCAATACAAGGCATTTCGAGTCAAAATGCGCGTCACGGCAAATTCCCATGGACTGAATCCCGCCAGCGGCACGGAAACCCTGAAGCTGCTTTGGGGGACGTCGGAACAGCCTGTCTTCTCAACGGATTTCGTGATTGCAGACACCCCTGTGTGCCGCCTGCCCGTGATCATCGACGGACAATGGCATGAATACACCCTGCCCGTCGCTGAAAATCCATATTGGCGGGGCAAGGTCGATGAATTATGGTTCGATCCGGCTGATTTGACCAACGCCACCGTGGACATTGCCTCCATGGCGTTCATTTGACGGCAGCAGTAGCCCCCAAAATAAGTCTCAAAAAGTCCGTATCGGCGGGATGACCCCCCCAATGGATAGGAGGGGCACTTTCTTGTATCTGTCCCTTCTTTCTTTCCTGTAGTCAATTGATGATCAAAGACTTGGGATGTTGGACGGGAGACGCGGGATCTATCCATCGCTGAAGAGTTGCATAAACAATGGAAATAGCGTGGTTGCCAAGGTCTGTACTTATGGACTTTTTACAGAAAGGAAATATATTAGGGGTTGTATTCATAAAGATATGCAGGAGGAGAATAACATGGAAACGGTTGCTGATAGAAGAGTTCGCAAGAGAAGATTATCCGGAGAAAAAAGCAATTCCACAGCCAAAGGGCATGCACGAGAGGTTTGCCGCAAATCCAACGACTTTCTATTGTCCACAGCTTTCACACGTTTGCAATCAATTGTCAGCAATGCATTTACAAATGTGGACA
Organism: Lentisphaeria bacterium; assembly: GCA_016288215.1. Lineage (GTDB taxonomy): Bacteria > Verrucomicrobiota > Lentisphaeria > Oligosphaerales > Oligosphaeraceae > Tb-RUG-64. The sequence goes on from JAEEYQ010000002.1 coordinate 10,484, forward strand.
TCGATGATTATGTGAATTCGTTTCGCAGGTGAGCATCAATGGCAATTGAGTTGGAACCTAGTGTGTTAATTGATACCAATGTTTTGATTTTTAGTCTTTTGCAGGAGAAGAATGATGTAAACGATGAATCTCCCAAGGCGAGATATGCACATTTTCAGAGTCAAAATGCTAAAAGCTTCCTACTCAAATGCATACAGAATCATAGGGAAGTGTGTGTATCCAGCATTTCATTAAGCGAAATCATGGAACGCTTGAATGATGAAGATGCAAAAGAAATGTTTTCGTTGGTTTCGCGTTTCTACACCATTCTGCCTTTTGACAGAAATGCCGCTTTTCAGGCAGGACGCCTGGCATATTCTCTTCACAAACTTGATGCTCAAAAATCATCGGAAAATACCAAAATCCGAAACGACATATATATTTTGGCAACAGGATTACAGCACAATTGCAAAAGTTTATACACGACAGATAAAGTGCTTGTCAACCAAGCCACTCGTCTGTCAATTCCCATGAAACCCCATCTTCTTTCTTCATTCGAATCGTCAGACGGTTCAATCGGTCCTATTTACTGAATAAGCATAGTCCAGCTCTTTTTCACAGAATTACGCCAATCAGCGGTGCGGTGTCCATCAAAGAGGCATCAGCCTCCCACAAATTCAAAAAACTCATAACTCATTTATAATCAATAGGATATAAAAATCATGCCTAACTCGACGGCCCTTGAGGACATTGCCTTCGTCCAGCAGACCGCACAGGCTCTGGAGACCAACATCGCCAAGGTCATCCAAGGCAAGCAGTCCGTCATCCGACTGGTGTTGACCGCACTGCTCAGCGAGGGGCATGTGCTTTTGGAAGACGTGCCCGGCGTTGGAAAAACTCGTCTGGCTCAAGCACTTGCGCGTTCCATTGACACCAGCTTCAAGCGCATCCAGTTCACACCAGACCTGCTGCCAAACGACATCACAGGCGTCAGCATCTTCGACGAGGCAACCCGCGCCTTTCGCTTTGTGCAAGGCCCCGTCTTCGCAAGCATTGTCCTCGCGGACGAAATCAACCGGGGGACGCCGCGAGTCCAGTCCAGCCTTATTGAAAGCATGGCGGAGGCCATGGTCACGGTGGACGGCGTCTCCTACGAGCTGCCGGCGCCGTTCTTCGTCATCGCCACGCAGAATCCGGCGGATTTTCACGGAACCTATCCCCTTCCGGAAGCCCAGCTGGACCGCTTCCTCATGCGGCTGACCATGGGCTATCCGACTGTGGAGGACGAAAAGCTGATTCTTGACATCCATGCGGCCGGCAATCCGCTGCAGGAACTCAGCGCGGTCGCCCATGCGGAGGATATCCTCAAATGCCAGTCGCTCATCCGCCATCTCCATGTGTCGGACCGCATCCGCGACTACATCGTCACCCTGGTCGACGCCACACGCCACCACAGTGCCTTCCTCTACGGCTGCAGCCCCCGCGCCTCCCTCGCCCTTCTGCGGGCGGCGCAGGCCTCGGCAGCCCTTGATGGACGCAACTATGTCCTGCCAAGAGACATACGAGATTTGGCACTGCCCGTTCTCGCCCATCGGCTGCCCCTGCGACTGCAGGCCAGAGGCGAATGTTCCTCCTCCTCGCAGGCGCTGCAGGCAATTCTTGACCAGCATCCCGTTGAAAAATGGGAAGGCTGATGTCATGAACTACCTTTGGCCAACAACGCGTGGATGGGTCGTGGTGCTCAGCGGGATTGTCTGGCTGTTTGTGGCTTTGGTCAACGGAACGCTGTTCGCCCTCTTCTTCGCATGGGCGTGCTTCTCGCTGATGGTCGTCAGCATGATAAGCGCATGGTGTTCTCTAAAAGGGATTTCCATCAAACGCGGCAGCCCCGGCCATGCCATTGCGGGACAGAAGTCCTCCCTGCCCTTCGAGGTGAAAAACAGCCGTCGCCGCCGTCGTCAGCCATTTTTCATCTTGGAGAAACTGTCCTTTGTGGCATCGCAGACTCAGGTGTCCGCTGCGCCGTCCCTCGGCCCCCGCGAAAACGCCCTTGTGGAACGCGACATCCTGCCGCTGCGGCGAGGCGAGTTCCAGCTGAACGCCGTGACTCTGCGAAGCGGCGACCCCGCTGGCCTTTTCTGCCGACAGCACCGCATCATCCTGCCCGACGCGCTGCTCATCTATCCCGCCATCGAGTCCATCGAAGGCCTGCGGCTAGAGCCGGAAGCCACCACCAGCCGCCAACGCGACGCATCCGTGGCCACCACAGGCCTCAGCCAGGACTTCTACGGCATCCGCGACTACGTCCCCACCGATGGACTGCGCCGCATCCACTGGCGCAGCAGCGCCCGCCAGCGCAAACTGATGAGCCGCGAATTCGAGCGGGCCAGCCTGCTGTGCGTGGCGATTGTGCTTGACGTGCCGTCGGCGGAAGTCTGCGAAAAGGGCGGCGAAAACCTGGAGGCTCTCGTCAAGACGGCCGCCAGTCTGGTCCATGCCTGTGGCGCCTTCCATTGTCTCTTTGCCTGCGCCATCGGCGGACAAAAGCCATTATTCATTCAGCCGCAAGATATTACAGAAATACATGAGGAAATACAGACAACCTTGGCTCGGCTGGATCCCGGAACCGACAACGCGTTTTCGGAAAACATCGAGACCTGGGGACTATCCCTTCCTCGTGGCAGCGTGGTCTTCTATCTGAGTCTGGACTGTTCGGACGCCGTCCGTCTCACAGTGGAGAATCTGCTGCAATCCGGCCTTGACCTGCGGTGGATTGCGGCGACAAAACCAGTCTTCAGTCACAGAAAAACTTCCAAGGCAACAACTTGGACAAATGACCAGTCCCCCTTGCTTTCCCCTGGCGGCCTATGCCATCCCGTGCTTTTGGAACCCGACATGACGCTGACCGAAGCCTTCAGCCGCTGGTCCGGCTCCCGTCTGCAGGAGGTTCCATGATGCGCTGGCCGAACCGAAATGAAATCACCATGCAGGCGATTCTTCTCGTCCTCTACGCCTCCGCGCTGATCTGCGCCCTTTGGCAAATCGGCCATGTGAGGCTGGTGCTGTGGCTGACGGGGCTTTCGCCGCTGTTGGTGGCGGTTTTCTCCTCCACGCAACGGCTGACCTCCCTGCGGCGACAGCTCATTCAGCTAGCGGTGGCGGCGGTGGCGGCTTTTTGGGTCGTGCACCGCCATGACCAAACACATATCGACGTCGTTGTCGTGGAAGGCACCTGCATCCTCATCATCGCCCTCATGGGCGGCGACTTGCGGGAACGCTCCCTTCTCGTGCTCATCTGCATCCTGTTAGCCGGCTACGGCGGCCTCTCCGCCGGTCGCCCCATCTACCTCTACGCACTGTTTCTGACCACGCTCTCCGCCATATGCTTCCTGTATCAGACCCGCTCGAACGAGCTTTGCCACGGAGAGGCGCGCCGCCGCATTCCGCTGCCGCCATCGCCGCCGCCCGTGTGGCGCTTCTGCGCCATCCACCTGGCTCTTGTCGTCGTCGGCATCGTCCTCTGCCTGCTTGTCTTCCCTCAGACCCGCCGTCTCTACACCAAAGGCATGGTGCCTGTCTCTTTCGCTATGGATCAGGACAACCTCTTCCCGCAGCTGTGGAAAACCTGGCTCGCGTCCGCCGATGACGATGACGACGGCCTTCAGGAGGGCAACGGTGACAACTCCCAACCGGATGCCGCGGCGTCACAGGTGCTCCCAGGCGACGGCGATTCCTCCATGGACGCACGAGGTGCCTCTGGTGAAGCCCTTGGCACGGATTTGGTGTTCAGAGCCTATACGCAAGCCAGAACATATTGGCTCATAAGGCTTTACGATGTCTACGATGGCAATGAGTGGCATCGTTCGGAGCAGTTGGCCGGCGGTCAGACTCCTCTTGATATGCCGCCGAAGCATGCGCAGGCTCTCATACAATATATCTCCATGGAGAAATGGCTGAGCACGGGGCTGCCCCACGCCTTCCGTCACGATCAGGGCGGCGAACGGGAACACTACCGCCGAGGCTCCCCACCGCCCGCCAGCTTTTGGGAGGGACTTAACCCGCGCCGACGGCGCCAACAAATCGAACCGCCGGACCTCTTCCAGCTGCGTGGCACCCCGCCCGCCGCTCTGCCCTGGACCTATTGGGTCCGCTCCATGCTGCCCGATCCGGATGCGCAACAGTTTTCCACTATGCTGCAACAACTTATGGATGACGGCGCCTACACGCGCCTTGACAACGTCCACATCTCGAACCGTCTTCGTCAACTTGCGCAGGACATCACGGCAAACGCGTCGAATGACTTGGAGAAGGCCATGGCGCTGCAGGAGCATCTGAAGGCAAACTATGTCTATTCCCTTGACTTTCAGGATATTCCAAAAGATCGGGAGCCGGTTGACTATTTCCTCTTCGAATCCAAGACGGGAACCTGCCGCCACTTCGCGCAGGCACTGACCGTTCTCGCGCGGCTGGCGGGACTGCCCGCCAGATTGGCCACAGGCTATGCGCCCGGCAACTTCAATCTGTTGTCGCGAACGTTCGAAGTCTATGAATACCATGCACATGCGTGGACGCAAATCTATGTGGCACCATACGGCTGGCTCACCTTCGACGGCGTTCCCCCCGGCCAGCTGGACCTGCGCACCTCCCCCCGCCTCCTCCGGCCGTTCCTTGACCCCTTCCCGAAATCCCTTCAGGCGCGGCCACCGGAACTCGCCTTCCGCCAATGGTCCCCCCACCGCAACGGCGGCAACCCGCAGGACCGTCCGCCGGAAATCCGCATGCAGCTCATGCAGAAAGTCGGCCAATGGCAGGTGGAGGCATTCCAACGCGCCATGCGGGAAAACGGCAATCAGCGCCCCACCCCAAAGATGTTCTTTAAAGCCTTGCTGGACAACACGTTGGAAGGTCTCGGAAGATGGTTCGATGAACAGATCGACTCTTTGGAGGACGTGGCGGACCGCCTTTGGACCGCCCTCTCCAATGGACTCTCGCAGTTGTCTCAGAATCTGCTGGACCGCATTCAACACGCCTCTATTGGAGACATGCTGACGATGCTGCTTGGTGTCGCGCTCTTCACGGCCATCTTCTGGAAACACCGCGCCATCGACCGCCAACTCCGCCGCAGCTGGCATCTTCTCTGGTGTAGACGGCATCTTGCCAAACTGCGCAGACGCACGCTCTCTCCGCAGGAACTCATCAATGGCTGTCACCACCTCCAAGTCCGCCTGCTGCAATTCGCCAACATCCAACGGCCTCCGCAGACGGACATGGCGGAATGGGCCGATGCCATCCGTCCCCTCTTCCCGCAGCTTGCCGCGCACATTGACCCCGTTGTCCAAAGCGCCACCGCACTGTGGTACAGTCCCACTGCTCCAAACGAAGCCTGCGCCCAAATGGCCATGGCCGCCACGGAACAATTTGCTATGGAAATACGTAACTTATTGTAAATCAATATATTATGACATATATGACCATGAGGGGATAACGATTCAGAACCTTGATGATCCAATAAACCTAAAAACAGTTGTATGATTTTTACTTCCATGCAAATCATCATGCTGAATCGGTTTCTCCCCTCAGTCGTCAAAATGTGCGAAAAGGCATAGGTTGCAGAAGGCGGGGCATGCCGAAAAATGGAGAGCCGCTATGGCGGCGGCAGGATACTAGCCGTGGGTAAGCGCAACGCCATAGGCGTAAGCGTAACCCACGGTTCACAAGGAAGTTAGTGTTATAGAACCGCGAAGCGGTGGCAGGAGCCTGACGTGGGTGAAGCGAAGCAAAACCCACGAACAGATTTTCTGCCACCACTGCATGGTTCAAAATATGTAGGTTCCTGCCTGTGGGTTACGCTTCGCTCCACCCACGGTTATTATCCTGCCACCACTACGTGGTTCCATACATGTATGTTTCTGCCTGTCCGTGGGTTACGCTTCGCTCCACCCACGGCTATTATCCTGTCGCCGCTAAAGCGGCTTAAAACTCTCAATCGCACTATTCATGCGACTCTCACCTGCTTGGTTAATTTCGTAATTTATATTAAATACTTATGCACAACATATTATGAATAAATAACTGGTTTAACTGTTTTTAGGTTTATGGATGGGTTCTGAATCGTAACCATAAGGGAACAAAATGGGAGACATCAGGATGACACTTTGCCCCTGGGTTTCGCTTCGCCCAATCCGAGGTCACATAAATTTCCAACTCGCGATTGAAAAGTCACCGAAAAGACTTATTGTAACGTTGAAATCTCATCCTATTCTTAAAACCACCTTAATGACAAAGACTGCCACATGAAAAATCTTGTTTCCCTTACCTGCCTTCTCGCGCTGCTCTCCTCCTGCGTTCACGCCCCCAAGCCGCTGATGACCTACGCCGGCAAACCGGATGACGCGAAGAATGTCTGCCTGTCTGATGAGCAGGGCATCATCGCCGTGTCGGAGCCCGTGCCCGTCTTCACCGATGATTTCAACGGCACACTTACTGAAAAATGGCAGCCTCCGTTGAACCATGCGAACCTTGTCACCTTCAAGACTGGCCTGATTGACGGCAAGCAGGCGATGATTTGGATCAACGAACAGGAAAAGGACATCGCCTACGACACGGAGACCGCCATCGCGTCCAATCCATTCTCGGTCGCCAACCTCTATGACCTTCAACTGACCTACGCTGCCAAATCGACCGTCGGCAACGTCCTCCGCAATTCCATCATCCACTACGGCGACGTGGATTTCAAGATAAGCTGGTACAGGAAGGGCGAGACGATGCCATTTAAGGAAGATGTCTTCGATTGCGAAAGCAGTCCCGATGCCTTCATCATCAACGCCCATTCTTTCACCGTGCCCGCGGAAGCCGACACCGCAATCCTCCGTTTCGGGTTCGGCAGGCCCAATTTCCAAAAAGGACAGATTTTCGCCATTGCCGATTTTCAGATTACGGGGTATGGAAGCGGCCATCGCATCGCCTCCAACTCCTTCTTTGTAACTTCTCCTATCTTATTGACTGGAAACGAGTTCTGCGCTGACGCGACCATCCCGAACGGCACCTCCCTCTCCTTCTCCTTCGCCTACGCCGCCGATGACAACGGCGCACCGGGCCCCTGGTCCAACTGGTCCGCGCCCATGGCGACAAAAGGGAAGCTCACTCCCACGCCCAACGCCGCATGGGTCAAATGCAAAGTGGCCTACACATCGGACGGCAACGCCACGGCGGCCGTCAAGTCGCTGACCATCGGCAGACGCACACTCAGCAACTGGTCGAGCCTTCATGCTCCGATTTCTCCCGACGTCACCATCACGTCACCATCCCCCGCAACAGCCGTGGCTCCCGTCATCATCAAATTGACGACCCAATCCGAAATCAACTGGAAGACCTCGCAGCTTCTGCTTGACGGAACGGACATGACCGCCCAATTCAGCCATCTGCCGTCTTTTGACGATGGCGTGTACCAACTTGTTCCCGCAGAACCCTTTACAAAAGGCGTTCATGAAATCGTCGCCAAGCTCAACACGATGGACGGCGCCATCCTGAACAAACAGTGCATCTTCTTTGTCGGAGAACGCCGCGCCACGTCCCCACAGGTGTCCCTGCGCCATGACGGCATGATGCTCATTGACGGCAAGCCGTTCTTCCCCATCGGTCTCTATGTGCTGAAGAAACACAAAGGCAACAACAACGACTTCGACACCATGTTCAAGGACCTCCGCAGTCGCGGCTTCAATTTCGGCCGCGAAGTCGGCTGGTTCCAAAGCGCCGAAGCTGCCCGCGCCTTTGCCTTGGCTGCTGAACGCAATGATTACAAGGTATTTATGACAGCCGGTTTCAAGGGGGCAAATACGCAGGACCTCAAGGTCGTCGCCGACGGCGTCGCCGCCTTGCAGGATTGCAAATCCATTTTGATGTGGTACCTCGGCGATGACACATCTCAGCACAACACGACGGAAATACTTCGCCTCAAGCACGATACCGTCAAAGCCATTGATCCAGGGCGCATCACCGTCCAGGCTGACAGCGTTGGCGGGATAGAGAATTCCAACTACCGCCCCTACGTCAACTGCACCGATGTGTTCCATCCCGAAGTCTATCCGCTGCGCAACTTTGCGCCAGAGAAAGATCACATGGGATGCGTGTTCAAAACCATCGCGGACACGGACTGCGCCCTCTACGACATCAAACTTGCCGCAGACGGTCCCCGCGGCGTTCAGCCCATCATCCAGTTCTTTGGCTCCAAAGACACTGAATACAAGGCGGGATGGAACTTCAACCATCCCGGAGAGGTCCGCGCCATGAGCTATGCCACCATCATCCGCGGCGCCACCGGCATCACATGGTACTGCTACGGCCCCATGAGCCAGTACATCACCGCCACAACCCTTCCTGACCGATGGGAGGAACTGACCAATGTCGCCCGCGAACTCGACTCGCTGCTGGATGTCCTTACCGCCGAACCGATTCCGCAACCCGCCGCCCCTGTGATCATCAAGGGCAGTCCCGTTGACAAAGCGAATCGTCCCCCTGTCTACATCCTGTTGAAGCGCAGTGAGAAGCGCACGGTGCTGATGACCGTCAATGCGTCCGTCAACGATGTGACGGCGAAAATCACCCTGCCCGGCGTCACCGCCGCGACGGAGCTGTTTCCGACAAAAGATTTCTCCCTTGCCGCTCCAGGCGTGCTCGAAATTCCCTTCACGAAATTTCAAGTCCGCGTGTTTGAAGTGCGATGAAAAGCAGAGTCGTGATGGACGCGACGGCCATGGCCGTAACATCATGCGCATCAGCAAGTACTACTTCCCGATTCGGTCCCGCAGCCAAGTCGCTGATAAGTCCGTCTGTTCCATCGTCAGTGGATTGAGAAGGACGGTTTGCTTCAGACATCCGGCCAGCAGTGCTGGAATGTCCAGATGACGTTCATCCTCTTCCACCCGAACAAGTTCCGCATTGGTGGCGGGATCGTCTGGAGCGAAGACGGAACAGCTGTCCGGCACATTTTCAATGGACAGCGGATAGGTTCCGATGTTTTGGGCAATAGCCACGGTGTCCAGCTTGTCAAAGGTCAACAGCGGACGCAGGGTCAACAAGGAGGTGGCATTGTCAATGACCGCCATGTTGGCGAGGGTCTGACTGGCCACCTGCCCAAGATTGTCCCCCGTCACCAGCGCGGAGGTTTCCAGCGCCGTGGCCAACGCGCTTGCCACGCGTAGCATCATGCGGCGATACAGCACGGTGCGGTATTTGCTTTTGCAGGTGTCCCGAATGGCCTTCTGGGCCTCGATGAGATTGGTGGCGAAAAGGCGGCCGCGTTTTTGTATCTTATTCAGATGCAATGCAATGCCGCAGATTTTCGTCAAATAGGCAGGCGGGGTGTAGGGTTCGCTGTGAAAAGTGATGAAATCCACAATGCAGCCACGGCGCATCATCTGATAACAGGCCACGGGGGAATCAATGCCGCCGGAAAGCAACGCCAGCACACGGCCACTGCTTCCGCCGGGAAGTCCCCCTGGCCCCGCAATGCGCTCTATGGAGATAAATGCTTGATGGAAACGGACTTCAAGCTCAATCCGAAGTGCCGCTTTGGTCAAATCCAGATGAAATTGAGGCCAACGTTTCAACACCTGCTCCCCATAGCGGATTTCCAGCTGGGCGGAGGTCAAAGGAAAGGACTTGTCACAGCGACGCGCCTGCATTGCATATGTAAATGGCTCTGTATCATGGACTTCCAAAAACGCTCGAACAATCTCCGAAAGATGTCGTTCCATGGCGGCATCAATGGCCTCCAGCGTTGGCTCCACAAGCAGTCCAGGGGAGACGGAAGCCACGCCGGCCACATAGGGAACCCGTCGGCGGACTAGCTCCAAATCGCTGGCGCTGAACACTTTTCCCTCTTCGGAAGGCACCACGAAGAGACGTCCGTGCTCAAAGAGAATGCGAATGTCCCCCAGCGGGCTGAGGGCACGGCGCAGACCGTCCGCTAGCCGTTCCTCGAACTTGCCGCGGTTCCGCCCCTTGGTGCCGATTTCGTTGTATCGGCAAATCAACGCATTATACGGAAGCACCGCCTGCTGAAACCAAAGTCTGGAGTCCATAAAATAACTATCATTTGCAATTTATTACATGACTTGTTCTTTTGCAATATCTTACATTCGACGCGCCAAAGTGGAGTCCACCGTCTGGATGCCATTGGTCACCCCATGAACTCCTTCCACGGACGCCGCCAAACGGGCCGCCTTTGCCGCCACCGAGGGGGAGTTGACGATGCCGCTGATGGTGGCCTCGCCCTGTTTGCATTTGGCGTCAAAGAACTGAATGGGAAGCTTTTCCACAAAAATCACCTGCCGGATGATCTCCTCCTCCAACAGCATGTCCTTCAACAGTTCGGCGCCGGCCGTCTCCTTTTCCGGAAGCTGGAAGAACGCCAGGGCCTGGACGGCCATCGCGGTAATTTCGTCCGTTGTCAGATTGGTCACGTTGATGACCAGATCATATTGGGTGGAATCTCTCCAGTCCATGTCATAGTGGAAACGGCAGAATCCCGCCCGATGGGTGTCACTGCTCTCAATGGCCTTCCGTGCCTCCTGCTCGCTGATGCCGCGGTTCTCGGCCAGCCGCCGTATCCGCACCTCCAACGGCGCCACAAAGCGAAGCTTCAGGCAGTTAGGCAGGTTCCGCAGCAGATAGTTGCCGCCTCTTCCAATCACAAGATGCTGTCCTTTGGAGATTTCCTTGACCAGCACCATCTTCAAGGTCTGCAGATAAACATCCTGTTCATTGTTGAAGAAGGAGGAAAAGAACCCGGGCTTCTTCTCGTCATACCGCTCCAATGTGCGGGGGTCGGCGCCGGCTTCCTGGAATCGCTTCTCCAACAGTTCTTTATGGATGACATGCGCTTGAAGTGCCTCGCTGATGCTCTTCACTTCCGACTCAAAGACGCTCCCCAATTCCCGTGCGACTGTGATGATGGCCATGAGTTTTCTCCTTTCCCTTTGTTATTGAATTGATCGACAGAACATTCGTCATTAATATGGCTTGCCACTTTGCGGTTTTCAAGCGGCGATGCAAGAGATCAATAATGTCTTGTTGTGGAAATTGCTAATTTTCAATGCGTTGGAGCGTTTTTGCCATGACGGTCTGAAGAATGGGGGCGGCCACTTTGCCGCCGCCACCGCCATGTTCCACAACGCAGACGCCAATCCATTGTGGATTGTCCGCCGGCGCTGCCATGACCGACCACGCATGGGGGCGGGCGATGCCGCCGACTTCGGCCGTGCCCGTCTTGCCCATGACCTCCACGCCGGGGATGCGCATTCTCCAGCCCGTGCCATAGGGAGCCTGGACGCAGTCCCTCATGCCGTCTTTCACGGTCTGCCAGCCTTCGGCGGGCCATTCCAACGTCTCCAGCAGCGCCGTTTCGGAGGACATGACCAATTTCGGGCGGAAGAGCCGGCCAGTGGTGATGGCACAGGTGACGACCGCCATTTGGAGAGGAGTGACCAGCCAGTCCCCCTGTCCGATGGCGCCGTTGGCCAAATCACCATAGCGCCACGTTTTGTCTTGTTTTCGTAATGCCTTCACCCAGCTGGGTTTAAAGCAAATTCCCGCCTGCTCCTGCGTTTGCAGCTCCGTCCCTAACATGCAACCCAGAGGCACTTTATCCGCCAAATGTTCAAAGCCCTCCGGCCCCAGTCGTGCCCCCAACGTGCAGAAATAGGTGTTGCAGGAACGGGCCAATGCCTCCCGAAGCGCCAGTTTTCCATGGCCTTCCGCATGATTGCAGCGCAACCGTCCCGAAATGCCCAAAGGGAAATACCCCGGACAGTCGATTTCGTCTTCTGGCTTCACCACATCCGCCTCCACAGCCGCCAACGCCACCAGTGGCTTCAAGATGGATCCAGGCGGATAAAGGCCGCCTAAAGCCCGATTCAACTGTGAGTTAGCCAAAGCTTTCTGAGGTTCGTCCAAACGGAAGGACGGTTCGCTGGCCAATACGGCGACCTCTCCGGTCCTCGCGTCCATCACCACGAGTGCCCCAGTCAGCTCTTTTTCTCTAAATTGTTGCTCTGCAATATGTTGCAACTCAAAATCAATAGTCAGCGTTACATCGGTTCCAGGCAAGGAGCGAGTGCGGTAATGCACTTCCTTCAAATAGCTGAAGACATCCACCTGCAGCAACTCCTCGCCCACCTGCCCCGTCAGCGTGTCGTTGCAGGCCGCCTCCATGCCTCCCACACCAGCCAGCTCTTTGTAGACTTGGTTATAGAATAAATGGCGGGGCAGATTCTCCAGGCCTGTCTGATTTTCGGAAGGGGCGGCGGCGGTGATGTCCATATGATGAGTGAAACCTCGCAGCTGAGGCGCCAAATCGGGGCTCTCATAGTGGCGTCTCCATGCCATAAGCACGTCCAGACCACGGATTTCCCTGCATGCTTCACCCCATTGGGCCAAAGCGGCCTCGTCCACATTCCGCCAGAGGACCAGCGGGGTGTTGGCGCGGTTGGCGAGATGGCGACGGATATCCTCCTCCTCTGGCCGCGTCCGATAATACATGGGACCCAATCGGATGCCCAACTCCGCCACCAAGCTGGAAAGCTGCCGCAAAGTCCGGTTCCGCGTGTCCCTTGGATCCCGCAGCTCCTCCACATTGATGGCCAAATCATAGCGAGGGACACTGATGTTGAGGGGAACGCCATTGCGGTCATAGAGCGTGCCCCGCCGCCCCGGCATCAGCCGAACCCGCATCTGCTGATTGCGGATGCGAGGCTCCCACTCCTCCCGCTTCACCATCTGGATGCGACCCACCACGGCCAGAAGGCCACCAGTCAGCAATACCACCAGCAGCGCCTGGAAGCGACATTTTCGGAATGTGTCCTCTTGATGCCCTTCAGTCATGGCCGTTCGCTGTAACTCTCTCTGACAGAATGTCTTGGAAGAATCAATGCCGCCAGCCCGTCCATGGTCCAAAACAGCATTGGAAGGAAGCACACACCGTCCAGCAGGATGCCTCCCGCCAAATGTTTGGGAAGCAAGGCGATGCGCTGCCCCCACGCCATGCCGCCGCCCATAAGGCAAAGTCCTCCACATACATAGATCATTCGGGAGACTCCTGCCAGCACCCAATGGCTGGCCATGGCAGACTGCCATGCCCACGGCTGGACGGAGACCTTGTGGCAGCCCCAAACCACTGCCCCGAGCAAGGCCGAATGGGTGCCTAGGGGCAGAAAGAACACAGCATCCCACCACAGGCCGCCCACAAAGGCCAAAGCCAAAGCATAAATCAGTCGTCGCCGTGCAGCAAAGACCACACACAGATTCAAAAGCGGGCAAAAGGGCAGCTCCGGGAACCCGTCGAAGACACCGCTTTGCCATGCGCAGGCCACCCAAAGGGCCACCAATGCGAAGAGCACATGGCGCAAATGGCCCCACAGTCCGTCCGACCGCTGCACATAGTCCTGCAGAAGCCGCAGATTCAGCTTCAAATCCAGCTCAACCAGATGCGGGCCGTTGCCGCCTTGCAGGGAGAGTCTCATGGCTGCCCCTCCGTGGACAAACGGGCCTTCAGGGCCTGATCCGATGGTGCCGTCAGCACCACCAGCACATAGCGAAGCTGCGGAAGATATTCAATGGGTTGCACTTGCAGACGCGGGGCACCCAATTCGTCGTTGGCCATGTCCGTGACCGCGCCAACCAAGATGCCGTCGGTCACGTCCGTGGCGCCGCCACCGGAACTGGTGAAGACTTGGTCTCCCTCCTGCACTTGGTCAAAAAGCGTTCCGTAGAGCTTGTCCACCACCACGCTTTGGGTGGGCAGCAGCAGATCCGGTCCCGCGCTCTCCCGCAGCATGCGTCCCCGCAACAGTCCCGTGACGTTTCGTGCGGGAATCTTGCAGGCGAGGCTGAAATCCGGATGGGTCATCAGCATGACGGAGCTGGTGCGGTCGCCACAACTGTCCACAATGCCCAGAAGCCCCTCCAGTCCAACCACCAACTGCCCTTTGCGGACGCCGTCCAAGGTGCCTCGGCCAATCTGCATCGTGTCATAATATCCGCTCAGGGGATCCCTTCGGATGACCTCCGCCACCACATATGTAAATCCTTTGTCTTCATAGGGAATCCGCAGACGGCTCTTCAAAAAGCGGATTTCCATTTCCTTTTCCTTCAGGCGGGCCTCCATGGTTCTGGCCATCTGGCGGTAATAGGCGCTTTCCTCAATGCTTCGGTCGAAATCCTGCCGTTTGTCCATGGCGTCCAGGCCACCCAACGCTCCGCGAACGGCCCGATTGACCATCAAAGACCACTGGCGGCCCGGCTCCATGACCAGCTGTCCCATGGCGCGCAGACGCAGGGAGGCTCCAGGAGGCAGGCAAATGACAATGGCACAGAGAACCGCAAAGGCGACCAACACGGGCCAAGTTCGTTCCGTTTTCATTCCTCCCTCCTTCCGTTTAGGAAATCCTCCCGCGTCAGCGAATAGCAGTAGTCGTCGTGAAGCAATCCATCGGGCGTCCAGCTGCATTGGCGCAGCACGCCCTCGAAGACAAAGCCGCATTTTTCAATGACGCGCCGCGAACGCAGGTTCTCTCCATAATGATAACAGCTAAGCAGTTCCACGCCAAGGTCTTCGAAGGCATGACGGACAATGCGTCTGGCGGCCTCCGTCATCAGTCCCTGTCCCCAATAGTCATGATTCATGGAATAGCCCATGGAAAACGCTTTGGGATAACTGCGTTTCACGTCTTTTGTTAACCCTATGGAACCCAACACCTTACGATTTGCCTTCAATTCTAGGGCCCAATAGGCGGGCTCCCCAATGAACCGCGTGGTCAGCAATGCCTTGCAGTCCTTCAGGTTAGTCACGGGAAGCCATCCAGCGGAGGGACCCACATCCGGCTGGCGGATGTATTCATAGAAGTCCGCCAGGTCGCTCAAATGCCATCCGCGAAGCCGCAGGCGACTTGTCTCCAACAATCCGGTCATGGTGTCTCTCACATAGACCAAAAGGCCTCCTCTGACAGGATCGTAACACCCATCTTCTTGGCCTTGAGGATTTTAGACGATGTTGACGAAGGATCCGCCACCACCAAGTACGTTGTGGCGGAGGTCACGGTGTCCACAGGAACCAGTCCCTTCTCACGGGCGGCCTGATGCATTTCAGAACGCGGCCGTGTGGACTTTCCGGTGAAGCAGATGGTCTTGTCATCGGCGCCAACGGGCGTTGACGGTTTCAAATTGAACTCTCCAAGTAGTTCATGGATATAGCTTTGCTCCTTTTCGATGCCATCATGGATGCGTCGTGCCATCACCTCGCCAATGCCGACGGCCCGTGTCAGTTGTGCTATATCTAGTCCCTTCAGGATCTCCTCCAGCGGATAAAGTTTCAGCAGCTCCTCAGCGGCCTTGCGACCCAGTTCCGGAATATTCAGCGCCGTGAGGAACTGGACCGCATCGCATTGGCGCGCCTTCTCAATCTCCGCCATGATTGCCATAATTCGCACGCAGCCCAAGCCTTCCGCATTGAAAAGCGCTTCCTTCTTCAGCCGCATGAAGCCCAGAAGATCCCGAATGCCAGTCCGTTCCATGATGGAGCGGACAATCTCCTTGCCAATTCCAAACATGCCCACGGTGGCCACGCTGAAATACAGTCGGTTCAGATGCTGCTCGCCACATTCGGGGTTTCGGCAAAACAGATTCGCGCCATCCCGCTCCAACAGACTGCCGCATTCGGGACAGTTCGTCACTTCCGTGGGAGGCGCATCCCCCACATCCAAAACCTCCGCCAAGTACGGAATCACGTCGCCGGCGCGCTCCACACGCACTTTTGAGCCAATGCGAATGCCGCCTTCCACGATGCCAGGCTGTCCTTCAAATGTATCCAGCACAGGCACTTTCACATTTGTGACCGTGACGCCGCCAATGTCCCGCGGCTCAATCTGCGCCGTCGCCGCCAACGTGCCGCGCTTGCCGATGGTGAAGGTGAAGCCGGTCACCACGCTCTCCACAGACTCATTGGTGAACTTCAGCGCAATGGCGTTGCGCGGATGGTGCTCCGTGTAGCCAAGAGACTCGCCGTAAGCGGAGTCCATCAGCCTGACCACAATGCCGTCCATGGGATAGTCCAGTTTCACGATTTCGCTGCGAATGCCCTCCCATTGTGCATCGAAGTCCTTCAGATAGAGAAGGAAACGATGGCTGTCGTAATCGACGAACGTCAGTCTGGCCCCCTGTCTGCGATAGAAGTCCACGCCATCATTTGCCACAATGCCCGCGACGGCGTTGCGGCTGTTCTTGAAAGGGGTCCCCGTTTTTGTAAGTACATCGCGATACGATGTTTCAAATACGCTGTCCCGGATGACAATCTCACCGAGGATGCCGTCTTTCTTGTCGGATTCAATGTCGATAATGGGCAATTTGTCGCTGATATTGACGCCGATTCTGCCATCCCCCCGCGTCACAAGGATACCGTTTTCGAGGCGGCCAGAGATGCCGTCGTATTTTGGCTGAACCCAGAACGCCTCTTCGCGGGAGCGGGCGACTTTGCTCATCCATTCCTTTAAATCATTGGTGGTGTATACTTTACCCAAACTCAGCATCGGCTTGCGGTGGACGATTTTCTCTCCTGCGGCGGCGGCTTCGCCCACTGTGTTCAGCAGCGGATTATCGGGATCCAGACTCCGCAGACGCTCCACCAGCCGGTCATACTCCACATCGCTAATCTCTGGAGCGCCTTTTTTCCAATAGAGGTCGTTGTGATGCTGAATCTCTTCCTCCAGATGGCGAATGGCTTCGTCGTCCTCCGCAGGACGGCTTTTCCGCACAGCGTCCTTCTCTGGACGTTTTTTCGGCTCATCCGTCTCGTCAAGGAAAAAACTCAACTGCTGATAGCTCATGTTCCCGTCCCCTATTCATAAGAAGTCGCAAGATCCTATTGCTGAATGGAAATCATGCCATCCGCGTCCTCCAGAAGCGGGAAGAACCTCGCGCGTTCCTGTCCACCAGGAGAATTTGGCGCATGAAGCACAAGCATCACCGTTCCGTCAAACTTGCGAAAGATGGAGCAATGGCCGCCATGCTCAGAGAAAAGCGGTTTGGCATGCTGTGTCCATTCGCCGTCCAGCCGCCCGTTGGAGCTTTCCGCAATGCCCACCGTGTAACGGCCGTTTGGGGTACTGGACCACAGTAGGAACAAGCGCCCTTTCGCGCTTTTGTAGAAGCAGGGGCCGTCGGTGACATAGGCAGGATAATCGCGCTCTTTGCAGGGGCGTTTCGTGACCCATGGGGCATCCGTCGCGCAAAAGAGATATTTGGGATTACCGACGCGGCGGCTCAGATCGTCGGAAAGACGCTGGGCGCAAATGGTGCCGTTGCGGACCTGACACCATTCATGGCAGAAGACGATGTACGGCACGCCATCCTCCACGTAGAGCGTCCCATCAAGACACTCCCAATGTTCCGGCGTGGCCGGCCCTTCGGAAATCGGCTGATAGGGCCCCGTGGAGGTTTCAGAAGCGAAAATCTGCGTCCCACGGTAATGGTTCGGTGATTTCATGGAGGCGAAAAGATAGTATTTTCCCTTGTACATATGGATTTCAGGCGCCCAAAATTCCTTTGTCGCCCAAAAGCCCTCCGGCGGCGTGAAGATGCGGAAGGGCTTCTCCCATTTTTGTAAATCATTGCTCTTGTATAACATAAAGCCGGGTCCGCCTTCTCCGGCGGAGCCGCTGGACACCATGTAATAGGCATTTTCCTCCGCAACAGGAAGGATGAAGGGATCCCGAATCAGAATGTTGGACGTCTCAAGCAAATCAGCGGCGACCCCCACGGATGATGCGGCAAGCAATATGGCCAAGCCCAGGTACGGTTTCATGGCATCTCCTATCTAACTTATTGATTATAAACAACTTATGACATTCGATATTTGGCGACTGCCACGGCGGACATGCAGCCAGTCGCCTCTCCCAGCGCGGCAGGTACAATCTGACAGGCGGCCAAAGCCTGCGGCAGCGCCTCCGCCTCCAGCTCCTCTCGCATGGTCCGCTCCAAAAAGCGTCCGGATCGGGTGTAGACACTGCCCAAGACAATGCGCTCCGGGTTCAGGATGTCAATGAGAATCGCCAATCCCCTGCCCAGCCAGCGTCCGCTTTCCTCCCACACGGCAAGGGCTTCCGAAACACCGCGTTCCGCCGCTTCGGCCAATTCCTTCGCCGTGGGATGAGGCAAGCCAGGGATTCGCCCCTCCGCAAGCCGCGCCAGTCCGCCGCCGCTGCAGAATCCCTCAAAGGAGCCGGCCTTGTTGTAGCCGACAGGTCCGTTCGGCGCCATGCGCACATGGCCGATTTCTCCCGCGTCCCCTGTGGTCCCCTCATAGAGGCGTCCATCAATGATTAGTCCACCACCCATGCCTGTGCCATGGGTCAGAAAGACCATGTTGCGTGTGCCTTTGCCTGCGCCAAACTGCCATTCGGCCAAAGCGCAGGCGTTGGCGTCGTTCATGAGAAAGGCACGGCCGCCGAACCGCCGCTCCACTTCGGCCACAATGGGCACGCCGTCCCATTCGGGAAGATTCGGCGGCGACAGCACCACTCCTGCCGCCGCATCCAGCGGACCGCCGCAGGCAATGCCCACGGTCTGCGAGCCATCTGGCTCCAATTGTCCTATGGCCTGAAAGAGGCGCTCCAGCGTCTCCGCAACATGGGTTGTGGGAAACCGAAGCGTCTTCTGGATGTGGCCTTCGTCATCGGCCTTCACCACGGAGCATTTGGTTCCGCCAATGTCTAGGCCAATAATCATTAACGATTCTCCGGCAATGCCTTACGATTCTTGAGAAGGGCCTGATAGCCGTCCATGACCAACTTGCCCAGGACGCTTCCGGGTTCAATTCCGGCCACTTCCTTCAGCGTCGCCTCTGGCCCCGCCGCCTTCAGCTTCTCCTGCAGGGTCGCCGCGCTGGGGTCGCCTTCCGGATTGAAGAACAGCGCCGCCGCAATGCCCCACGCCAGATGTACAGGCTTCACGCCATGAGCGCAGGCCAAATTAGCCGCGCCCACCAGCCGGTCCTCCGCCGCCAGTTTGCGCAGAGGATCCCGCCCCAGACGGAAGATCACATCGCCCAGCCGACGGTTCGTGAACCGCACCAGCAGATCCTCCACATGGGCGTTCAACCACGCAGGATCCGCGTGGAATTCGCCGCAAATGCCTTGGACGCTTTCCTTTAGACCAGCCAGCATGAAACCGCGAACCTCTTGGTCCGCCATGGCCTCATAGCCAAATTCATAGCCCCGCAGGAAGCCCACGTAGGACATCAGCGCATGGCCGCAGTTATGGACATACAGCTTCCGGGCGGTGAAGACCTCAAAGTCGTCATAGGCCGTCATGGCCGAAATCTCTGGAATGGGACCCACAAAACCCTTCTTGTCCACAGGAAGCTCCTTGTAGGGTTCGGCGCGGATCAGTGTGGCGTCCTCCGCCCGCATCTCCGGCGTCGGCGCGGGCACCATGCGGCCAATGACCGTGTTGACCAAACCCGTCTGGGTGTCCAAATACGCCTTCGCCTCGGGGGCGATAAGGCCGTTGAGCATGTCGCGGACAATCTGCGCCGCCCCATGAAGGTTCTCGCAAATGATGAAATTGATGGGGCCCGCTCCGTTCTTCGCCCGCAGCGCCAATCCCGCCGCAATGTTGGGAACCACAAACTTCAGGACGTTCGCCCCAACGGCCGTCGCCCCGATGTCTGCCTCCGCGACGACTTTCGCCACCGCCTCCTTGTCATTGCTGTTCACTGCTTTAACCGGTCCGATGAGATAGTCTTTCACCTCGTCGTTAGTCACGGTCTGGAGATGATAGGAGCCACAGCGGTTCATTTTGTCAATAAGCTCCTGAACCACATCCACAAACGTCACCTCATAGCCGGACTCCGTGAAAAGTTGCCCGATGAATCCACGGCCAATGTTGCCGCAGCCGAAAATCACTGCCTTTTTCATGTTCTGAATTCCTATGCTGTTTTTATGGTTCCGCGGTGCCGACGGGAGCCGGCTTCTCCGCGACAAACGAAACAATGGTCTTGCGTTTGACCGCGAACTCGCTCTTCGTCCGCATGTCATGCTTCTCCTTCCCCGCCACCAACGTCAGCTTCACATCGGCAGGCAACTGGGCCGTGTCCCATTTCAGGACAATTGGCTTGCCGCCTTTCAGCGGCTCGCAGCGCAGACTCCAAGTTTGAGGAAGTTTCAATGAACGCACGTCCTTGTAATAGGACGGCAAATTGGGCTCCGGATTCACCATGCCCACAATGCCGGTTCCCATGCCCATGGGCGGCGCAAAGATGTCCATTTTGGCGTCATAGCCGTCCGTCGCCTTCTCCGCACAGCCAAAATGGATGTCCGCAATCTGCGCTCCAGTCAGATTCACGCGGACTAGAAAGTCCCCCGCCAACGCGCCGCAGCCGCCTATATATAATATAAGGTATAGGAAAGCCAGTCTGTTCATGTCAGATTCTCCTGTCTGTTTCAAATGTAATCATTCTTTCCAAATTGGCAAGACGAAAGAAAGGGTTTCTCCCCTTTATCATCCACAGAATGCACAAAATCTACAGCAGGGAACGGTCTCATGGCGGCAGTTCGCCGCTCTTTCAGATTTTGCTGTGGAATTTTGAGACTCCTTCTGAATCGTCATTTTTATCAATTTTATTTCAGTTTGTCACTTGCAAATCCATTTTTCAGCACTCTGAAAATGCGGTTTTCCAAACTGTTGATAACTTTTTCTTGTGCAAAAGCAAACGTTTGCACTTGAATGTCCGAAGTGAAAAATGATATTTCTAAAATATTGATAATCAACTAGTTATAAAATATATAACTTTGTCTAAAGCGAGAAAACAGCCCTGTTGATAACTTGTTGAGAAAATGAACAGAAGGGATGGGAAGAAAGGTTCAGCACTGCCAAAGGCAATCCAAATCAGCGGCAAACCGCCTTTGGATTCATCCTGTCAAGTCGGAATCCCAAAAATTTTCTGAAATAATTATGATGCGCTGGCGAAAAGAGGCCAAATTGCCAATTATCAAATGCTTGTCAGCAGTCTATTGCTGGCCGCCGCCCCACTGATAAGCGCCCCCATGATGCCGACCAGCCCCTGATCGGTGCCGCTGACAAAGGCGTTTTCCCATGGAGTCTCTCCTGTTCTTGACTTACGTACACTGCCATAGATGACGCCATTGACCTTGCCTGTGTAACGACGGATGGTCTTCGGCGTGAAAGTCTCGTGGGCATCGACGTGTTCCATGAATCCTGGATACTGACTGTCCAGCAGAAGGGCGCTGCGTTGAGCCATCTCCTCCTTCGCCCTGCGGTAGCTAAGTTCTTCCATGTCAAGCCAATAAGCCGGACGGGTCAGTTGCGCGATGCGAACCTGACGGGCGGCCGGACCATCACCACAGCCCACATAGTTGTCTGGAACGCACAGGACATAGGCCTCCATTTCGCCATCCGCTGGAAGCTGATAGCGGAAGGTCTCCTTGAGGCTGCAGAAGGTGACGCAGGCCTCCAGGCCCAATTCGCAGGGCGGACAGGTCATCTGGAAAATGGTCTCCATGAATCCCATGCTTCCCGTCGGCCAATGAGTCCAATCGTCCCCTACCCTGTCATCGCAAAGGGCCATGGTCTCAGGAATCCCCAGGCAAGACACAAATGACTCTGCCGTATGGGTTTCGCCATTGTCCAACTCCACGGCCACAAGACGGTTTCCCTCCCCATGAAGCCGACGGACTCCTCTTCCCAAAGCCAATTCGCCCCCATTGGCGCGGAATTTCTCCACCAACGTGTCCAGCAGGGGTTTTATGCCATGTTTCGGACGCGCAAGTCCCTCCAGGAAAATGCTTTTGAACAAAATGCAGAACATCTGGAAATCCATTTGCTCTGCTTGAGGGCATCCATAGACCATGACAGGAAACAACAGCATGTCCCGCAACAGCGGGTTGGAGACATATTCAGCAAGGCACTCAGCCGCGTTGGAGGGGGGCCAGATACCGTGGTACACGTCCTCTTTGGTGAGCCATTCGACAAAACGAGTCAGGCCATCATGGTCTTCAGGGAAGAACTGCCGCACTTGCCCCATCAAGTCTTTCCAGTCATTGGTGATACGCAACTCCCTCTGCGGGAATCGGATAAGGGAAAAGGACTGGGGACAGAGCGCCAACTCCTCGCGACGAAGCCGCAATTGCCGCAACAGGAGGTTCAACGGGGCCTTATGATCTTTGCCATCAGGGACATAGTTGGTCATGGCGTGAAGCCCCACGTCCATAAAATGGCCCCTGCGGGGGTAGTAGGAATTCAGGCCGCCGGGAAAGACATGTCGTTCGAAGATGCAGACCTTCTTGCCATAGTGGGCCAATCGAATGCCCGCGCTGAGTCCAGACATGCCAGCGCCGATGATGATGCAATCGTAATGCATCTATGCGCCAGTCGTATCATGTTGATCATGAGGAAGTTCTGGAGGCTGCGGCATGGCGTTGGCGGCGGCTTCCGCTTCTGGCTCAGGATTGTCCGCCTCTTTCTGCCGCGATTCATCATCGGCAAGTTCGTCCTCCACGACGGTGGAGGGCGGCATTTCCATGCCAACGGCCTCATAGGCCTCCGCGCCTGTCAGAGTTTCCTTCTCCAAAAGGGCCTTCGCCAGAAGTTCCAGTTTGTCTTGATTTTCCGTAAGCATCTTCAGCACACGCTGATAGCCCTCTTCCACAAGCCGACGAATCTCAAGATCAATCTCTCTGGCCGTCTCTTGGCTAAAGTCCTCGCTGCGCGTGATGTCCCGTCCCAAGAAGATATGCTCCTCCCGTCCCGCATAACTCAAGGGGCCCATCTTGTCGCTCATGCCCCATTGGCACACCATCTTCTTGGCGATGTCCGTCGCCTGACGAATATCCATGGCGGCGCCGCTGGTGATTTCCTTGAAGGTGAGCAGTTCGGCGACGCGGCCGCCCATGGTGACGGCGATGCGATCCAGCAACTCGTTCTGCGTCATGGTGTAACGATCCTGCTCAGGCAGTTGCATCGTGGCCCCCAGATAGGAGACGCCCCGCGGGATGATGGTGATTTTGTGGAGAGGCTCCGTGTGTTTGCAGAGCATGCCCACCAGCGCATGGCCCGCCTCGTGATAAGCCGTCACCTGGCGGTCATGCATGTCAATCTTCAGGCTGCGCCGCTCCTTGCCCCAACGCACCTTGTCACGGGACTCCTCCAGCTCGGCCAGGCCAATGCTGTCTTTCCCCAAACGGGTCGCCAAAAGCGCCGACTCGTTGATGAGATTGGCCAAATCCGCTCCGCTGAAGCCAGGAGTTCCTCTGGCGATGACGCGCAAGTCTGTGTCCGGAGCCAACTTCACCTTCTTCGCGTGAATCTTCAAAATGTCCAAACGACCTTTGAGATCCGGAAGGTCGATGGTAATCTGTCGATCAAAACGACCTGGACGCAAAAGAGCCGGATCCAAGACATCCGGACGGTTGGTGGCCGCCAGCACAATCACCCCTGTGTTTCCTTCAAAGCCATCCATTTCAACAAGTAACGCATTCAGGGTCTGCTCCCGCTCGTCATGACCGCCGCCGATTCCGCTGAAGCGGGAACGGCCCACGGCATCAATCTCATCAATGAAAATCAGACACGGTGCATGCTTCTTTCCTTCATCGAACATGTCACGGACACGGCTGGCACCCACGCCTACAAACATCTCGACAAAATCTGAACCGCTAATGGAGAAGAACGGCACATCCGCCTCTCCCGCAATGGCTTTTGCAAGAAGGGTCTTGCCGGTTCCAGGTGGCCCAACCATCAGGACGCCTCGCGGAATCCGGCCACCCAATCGCTCAAAACGGCCTGGGTCCTTCAGATAGTCCACAATCTCCTGCATCTCCTCCTTGGCCTCCGTGATGCCAGCCACATCCTTCAATGTCACCTTGCCTTGAGACGGATTCAGCAGACGAGCCCGGCTCTTGCCGAACATCATCGCTCCATGGTTTGCGGAACGAATCTGTCGGTTGAACAGAAAATAGAAAACCGTGACCAACAGCAGAATAGGCAGAACGGAAACCAATAGGCTGCCCAACAGACCATTGGACGCACGAGCCTCTCGAATGACTCCCGAATTCCGCAGCAACGTGTCCAACGCCTCCGTGTAGATCACCTTCGTCTCATAGGACGCCAAATCCTCCTCCCGCCCAATCTGACGGTCTCGCGGCCAGAATTTGCCTCGAATGATTTGGATGCTGGTGGACGACTGCTCCACCACCACGGCGGTATGGATATGCTTCCCCAAAAGCAGCTCTTCGAAATCCGATGCCGTCAGCACAGTTGTGCGGGCGTTGTTCCGCGAATTGAACCACATGACCAACAGTGGACCGACAAAAATCAGCACGGCCCAAAAGATCAGCTGCTTGACAGGAAGAATCGACGGCCGGTTCTGACCGCCGTTCAAGTTGTTCAGAGGATTTTTTGGCTTATTGTCCATTTTTCAACACTCATAGTTCTTCTCATCACCATCATCCATGGGAGTTTAAAGGCAAAATCTGCCCCCATGGCCATGGGCTTGGGAAGTCGATTTTTCGAGAAGGCGGAGGAAAACGGCTCCTGAAAAGGCAGCCAAGTAACCGCCCTTCGGCAGACATCCGCCTCGAAGAACGGAGTCTGCAAAGGAGGCTGCCTATCACCTTCGTCGCCAGTGCGTCAATACTACGTCCCGCCTTGCCAAATCAATTTCGGCCAGCGGGCCGTAGACGACGCCCTTTCCTCCAGCAGCGCGACGCGAATTTACGCCTTGTTCATCTGCAGGAACAGATAAACCAGGGCGGAGACGACGCCGATCGCTAACAGCACAAGAATCAAGATGAAGATCCCTTTCTGAGTCCCGTTGTCCCGAAGAGAGTCAGATTTCTTCGCTTTGGTGCGGGTGCCCAAATTCTCCATGGAGCGCATCGGCGAGTCCACGACCACCGTCTCCTCCAGATTGATGACTTTGGCTCCATGGGTGTCCGGCAGACGCTCACTGCCATCGTCGAACAGCAATTCCACACTGCCGACCTGCAGAATGTCCCCCTGGTTAAGAGGCACAATCCGCTCTCCTTCCACATCTTCACCGTTCACTCGCGTGCCGTTGGTGCTCCCCTCGTCGCGGACCGACCATCCATCACCCGTCTGAATCACCGTGCAATGATGTCCGCTGATCGTCGGGTCCTGAATGCAAAAATCCGCATTGTTGGCTCGGCCGATGGTGATTTCCTCTTTCAGCAAAGGGAAAGAGGTCCCACGTTTATCCTCAGACAGGATGATTAGCTTTGCTTCGCTCATGTTCACATTCCATTCACAATATGGTCTACAATACGATGCCAAAGGCATCCGAACCGACTCCCAGAGCCGGCAAAAAACATGCTATCCTATAAAAATAGCATGTCATCATGCCCTTACAATATGCCTCCTGAGTAAATTTTCAAGATTTCTTCTCATTTCTTTTTTTGGAATTTTATGCTAAACTATATGTAGGTCCATTCCCCATGGGGAGACGGTACCCGCCATCCGGCTGCATCGCCATGGCATGGCAAGCCGTTGTCCCACACCATCTACAAGCATATAACATACTCTATCACAATAAAATATGAAAATCCCTGCATCAACAGAAACCGACACTCCCGCCCAATCCCCCATTCCAGTGCTCCGCCCCGCCCCAAATCCGGCTGAGGGCGACGAAAGCATTCCGGTGGCCATCTCCGCTTTGGCAAACAACGCCTCTGAAGTCGGAAGCTGGTTTGAGGCCAACCGAATCCCCCTTCAGAAATGCGGCACCAGCGCCCTCATCTCCGTGGTGGTCTTTTTCGCCATCCTCCTGACCCTCCGCCATGTCATCAGCAAAGGGGCCGCAAAACTCTCCGAAGGCCTGGGCAAGTTCATCCACAAACTCTCCATGCACATCGCCCTGCTCTTCCTCTTCACGGGACTCTCCTACAGCAACAGTCTGATTGACTTCCCTGGACACATTGACCAAATCATCGACAAAATCTTCTTCGCCCTCTTCATCCTAATCTTTCTGGCGGGAATCCTCAATTTCATCAATGCCATCGACAATGTGTGGTCCCAACGCTTCCGCCGACGGAATCAGGAGACCTACGCGACCAGCAAGCTGATGTTGGATCTGCTGCGGCGTCTCGCTAAAACGGTAGTCTGGTTCATCGCGATTCTCTTCATCCTGCAAAACCTTTTCCATGTGGAGATTACGCCATTGATCACTGGCGCGGGGGTCGTTGGTGTCGCCGTCGCTTTCGCCGCCCAAAACACCATCGCCAACCTTTTCGGCGCCTTCTCCATTCTGGGTAGCCAGCTTTTCAAGGTGGGAGACTGGATCAAAATCGGTGATGCGGAGGGCACCGTGGAGCAGATTGGCCTGCGGAGCATCCGTGTCCGTGCCTTCGAAGGACGTGTCATCGACATCCCCAACCGCGTCATCGCCGACACCCAGCTGGACAATTTCAGCAACCGGGCCTTCTATCGCGAACCGTTCCGCTTCGATTTGGTCTATCAGACATCTCCAGAACAGATGCGCAACGCCTTGGCCATCATTGAAGAAATCTGCAAGGAGATGGCCGACCATATGCTTCCGGACCACCCTGCCCGCTTCGCCTTCACGGAATGCGCCACCTACTCTCTTCGAATACAGGGGTATGTGTGGTTCAACACCACCAACTGGTACACCCTACAGGACTACAAGGGAAAATTCAACATGGCTGTCCTCCAGCGCTTCAACGACGCAGGCCTCTCTTTCGCCTACCCCACCTCCACCTTATTCATGCAGAAAGGGGCAGAAGGGAATTAGACACAACGACCCCATGATTTCTTCTATAAATAGTTTATTACAAATGATTTATAGATTAACACACGACAACAGGACAATCGGGCCCATAATCTTCATAGGTTGCCTATGAGCCCCATTGTTTTGGAATATTGAGACGAATCCGTGGCTGAGGGATTTGCATTTCCAGAAGAGAGGGTTACATTAGTTTACTTGTCATGCCAGAATAGCTCAGTTGGTAGAGCACTTGATTTGTAATCAGGCGGTCATCGGTTCGAGTCCGATCTCTGGCTCCATTTTCAATCCCGTGGCTTTCAGTAAGTTACGGGATTTTTTCGTTTTATATGCCTTTTTTTCACACAAAAAAGCGTCTGCACATCCTAAGACATGCAGACGCCGCAAATGGTACCTTCGCGGGGATTCGAACCCCGGACCAATTGATTAAGAGTCAACTGCTCTACCGGCTGAGCTACGAAGGCATTCTTCAAAGACAACACATTAAAATAGTCTTCCTATCCCAAAATGCAAATCTTCCACCCCCGAATTTTCCGTTAGGCTGACTTGACTTGTAAAATTTCACCAAGCGGAAAGCCGCTGAAGCTGGAGATCATGAGAGAACTGGAGAACAGCCCGTCACTTATTGTTTCCCTCAGTGGTAAATTTGCCCAATATGGCAAATGTGTTAAATTATTTAATCAGAGGGTTAAAGGCGTTTTTTTATACCCTGAAAAATGGGGCGCCGATGGTACGAGAGACGGGACTCGAACCCGTACGCCTTTCGACATTGGAACCTAAATCCAACGCGTCTGCCAATTCCGCCACTCTCGCGTCTATACAATTAATATACTTTAGACTCCTGCCGTGGCAAATTTCCACCTTGCAGAAAGGGAACCTTTTTGCCTATGGCTCTCAACTCCGCTGAATCGTGACGAACGACAACTCGGTGAGGTGTCCCTGCTAGACTTTCGCGGCACAGCCACTATGTTATAAGGTATTCTAATTTGAAAACCTCCAGTGGATTCCAGAGAAAGGTCTGTCATGTCGAAAATCTATCCGTTTGCGGCGGTCATGCCCGCCGAAGGCAAAGCCGCCGAAGTGGCCACCCTGCCCTATGATGTCATGAATCGCGCAGAAGCCGCCGCCATGGCGGAAGGCAACCCCAACAGTTTTCTGCGGGTGACCCGTTCGGAAATTGAACTTCCAGATTCCGTCCAACCCTATGCGGCAGAAGTCTATGCCAAGGCTGCAGAAAACTGGAAAGCCATGCGCAAGACAGTCCTTGTGCAGGATTCAGCCCCTTGTTTCTACATCTATTCCCTTGTGATGGATGGCCGCCGCCAGACGGGCGTGGTCGCCGCCGCCTCCGTGGCGGATTACGACAATGAAATCATCCGCAAGCACGAGAAGACCCGCAAGGAAAAGGAAGATGACCGCACACGCCACATCTCGACCTTGCGTGCACAAACGGGTCCCGTCTTCCTGACCTATCGGGACTCCGCCGCCGTGGATGCGATTGTGGAGAAAACCATGCAGGGGCCATCCCTTTTCGATTTCACCGCCAATGACGGCATCCGCCATACCGGCTGGCGAGTCGCCTCCCATGACACCCCCGCCCTGGCCGACGCCTTCGACGCCATCCCCCTGCTCTATATCGCGGATGGACATCATCGAGCCGCCTCCGCCTCTCGCACCCATGCCCTGCTCGCCAGTCAAAACTGCGTCGGCGAATCCGACCGCTTCCTCTCCGTCATCTTTCCGGCAGGACAGCTGCGGATTCTCGCCTACAATCGTCTGATTTTCGACCTCAATGGCATGTCTTCCGACCAATTCCTCCAAAAACTGGCCGCCATCTGCCAGATTGCTCCGGCGGACGCCCCCGTTCCCCCGTGCCCAGGCACCGTCTGCATGTTCATGAACGACGGCTGGCGGCTCTTGACTCTAAAACAGCCGGAAACGGACAGCGCCGTCGACAAGTTGGACGTGAGTCTGCTCCAAAATCAGGTTCTGGCTCCGCTGCTGGGCATTGACGACCCACGGACCAGCAAACGCATCGATTTCATTGGCGGCATCCGCGGCACCGGTGAACTGGAACGGCGGGTGCGTTCAGGAGAAGGCAAGGTCGCATTTTCCATGTATCCGACGTCATTGGAACAACTTATGGCCATTGCCGATCAACACGCCATCATGCCGCCTAAATCCACTTGGTTTGAGCCCAAGCTGCGGGACGGCCTCTTTGTCCACGAAATCTAGCTCCTGAAATGGCAGAAAGGGCCGCCAACAACTCCTTTTATCACGCCCGCCCTCGCAATCGGCTTCACAACAAGGCAACAGACGATGCAAATCAAAGACAGTCAAATCTATTTGGAAGACGTTCCCGTCACCGAACTGGCCGCCGCCTATGGCACTCCTCTCTATGTGTATGAGGAGAACCGTATCCGCGCCAATTTCCGCCGCGCCCTTGGGGCCTTCCGCAAATACTACCCCGACTTCCGCTTCTTCTATGCCATTAAGGCTAACAACAACCTGGCCGTGGCCAATATCCTGCGGCAGGAAGGCGCCGGCATCGATGCGGCCAGCATCAATGAGATTCTGCTGGCCAAAACCATCGGTCTGGGGGGCGAAAACGTCATGTTCAGTGGCAACTTCCTCTCCGATGACGACATTCGACAGGGTTTGGAAAGCGGCGTGATCTTCAATCTGGACGACCCCGCTCTCCTCCCCCGCGTTCTGAAATTCGGCACCCCCGCCCTGCTGTCCTTCCGCGTCAACCCCGGCTATGGCCAAAGCGAAGTCGGCGATTTTGTCACCAATGCGGGACCGCAGGCAAAATTCGGCGTTCATCCCACTCAAGTCATGGATGCCTATCGGGCTGCGAAGGCGGCGGGAATCCACCGTTTCGGAGCGCATATGATGTGCGGCTCCTGCATTCGGGACCCGGAGTATTTCCGCTTCATCACGGAACTGCTCATGGACATCATCGGAAAGGTCTCCGCCGAACTGGACATTGATTTCGAATTCATCGATTTGGGCGGCGGTCTGGGCATTCCGTACCGCCATGAAGACGCCTGCCTGGACATCGAGAAGGCGGCCGAACAGGTCGCTGGCGTGTTCAAGGCGAAAGTGGCGCAGTATGGCATGAAGGCCCCGCGACTCATGATGGAACCGGCCCGCTACTTTGTCGGCGACGCAGGCTACATCATCGGCAGAGTCCATGCGGTCAAAGACAGCTACAAGCGGATCATCGGAACCGATGTGGGCATGAATGTCCTGGTCCGCCCCGCTCTATATGGCTCCTATCACCACATTTATGTCAATGGAAGAGAAGACGAGCCGCGGATTCCCCTTGGGCTTTGCGGACAGCTCTGCGAAAACACGGACTACTGGGTTCGGGATCGGCTTCTTCCCCAAGGCACCACGCTCAATGACATCATTGTCGTGGAAAACGCCGGTGCCTACGGCTTTGGCATGAGTTACCCCTATAACGGACGCCTCCGCCCCGCCGAGGCCCTGGTCAACGGCACTCGCCATTGGCTCATCCGCAAACGGGAGGAGTTCCACGACATGATTGACAAAGTCATTGTCCCTGAACATCTTAAATAGCAGACTTCGCCCCAAATGGCCTTATGAGGAATCCCTTGGTTCCTCATAAGGGTTGTTGATCAACCGCAGAATAACTGTAAATGTTCAACCATGTCACCATGGATGAACATAGTTAGCTGTTTTTCTGCCTCCTTTTGGCCCCATTCGTGTCCCACCTCTCGCGTATTGCCTCTTGTTGTATATGGGTGGTCATGGGGCATAACAATAGTTTTTGGAAAAGCAGGAATGTGGACGATCGTAGAACAATGCCCCAACGGCCATCATCATGTAAGGAATGTCACATGATGCACGTTTATCCGGTCACCCCAACCACTTTGAATGATACACACTACACCGTGAAAGCCAACGGCGTGGAGGTGCCGTTGCAGTTTGCGCGCGTTTCAAAGGAGCCGTTTAACAGACGGTGGCCGGGCCGTCAACGGCAGATTGAGCAGTCGGAAATCGTTCCATTTGTTTTGATGGAAGCCGACGAGTCGGTGACATTCGAAGTGACGTCGGATCAGGATCTTAGCCAGTCGGTTATCCGCCCATGCACACTTGGCGTAACGCCCCAAATCCATGGAAACACCGCAAGATTCCCCCTGAATGGCGGTACCTATTGCACATTTGAACCGTCAGGACGGCATCATGCGCTCCACATCTTCATCGACAAGCCAACGCAATACGACATCAATCCCACGGACGATAAAGTCATTTATTTCGGTAAAGGTGTCCATGAAGCAGGAATGATTGAACTGAAGGACGGACAGACACTTTTCATTGACGAAGGCGCCGTGGTCTTCGCATGCGTCAAAGCCATGGATGCCAACAACATCCGCATCATCGGCCACGGCATTCTGGACAACAGCCACAATCGTGAAACCATCCTCTTTGAGGCGAATGAAAAGAACAACAAAGTGGCTGTCAACAATGCCGTGCGGCTTCACACCATCCAACTTGAATATTGCACGAATGTCGTCATCGACGGAATCACGATCCGTGACAGCCTGGTCTACAACATCCGTCCCATTGGTTGTCGGAACATCGCCATTTCCAATGTGAAAATCATCGGTTGCTGGCGTTATAATTCAGACGGCATCGACATGCACAACTGCGAAAATGTCATCATCGACCATTGTTTTCTACGAACATTTGACGATTCCATCTGCATTAAAGGCTTCGACTGCTATTACCAAGACGATGTGGAAAAAGCCGTCCAGGAGGCCATGCACCATAATGGCGACAGTTATGAAAATTTCAGGCATGTGATTGTAAGAGACTGTGTTATCTGGAATGACTGGGGAAAATGCCTTGAAATCGGCGCCGAGACGCGGGCAGAAGAGATTTGCGGCATCCTTTTCGAAAACTGCGCCATCATCCATGTGACCGGCCCCGCGTTGGACTGCTGCAATGTCGATTATGCACGGGTTCATCATGTCACATGGCGGAACATTTCCGTCGAATACGACGACGTCATCCCGCCGCCACTCATCCAGACGAATGACGATGAAACCTATGCCATCCATGCAAAGGATTACAATCCACCCCTTTGCATGGCGATTGTGGAGTTTCATCCGGAATATTCAGCTGGCGGCGACCGTCGGGGTGTCAACGACCATCTTGTTTTCGAAAATATCCGGCTGTTTTCAAACAAAAAGCCTGTGTTCGTTTTCCGCGGCTATGATGAAAAGCATGCCACACAAGACGTCATTCTGAAAAACATCACATGGAATGGCAGGGCAATCTGTGATTCGGGCGAATATGAGCTTGTGACCAATGAATTCTGCCGGAACGTAACCACCGAATAATCATAGGATTATCATAACGGCTCAGAACAACGTTTTTACGTATCTATTCAGAACCCCCTTTAAAGTCCACGGAATACACGGAATAAACAGATATGACAAGTCGAATCAATCAGGCCCCTTTTCGCAAAACGCGCTGAAGCGGCGCGGGTCTCCGGGAGGACATCCCCTCTTCGGAAATGGGGATGCCACTTTCTCCTCCTGATGAGAACGGCGGGCCATTTCCGCTGAGGGGATGTCACGGAGACGGCGGTCCTTTAGGACCTTTTGCGAAAAGGGAGGCTGACATCAGCGTCTTCTGTCCTTCCGTGTGTTCTGTGGACTCCTTCTGAATAGTTACGTTTTTACAAGATAATCCGATTCAATAGCATCGGATGTCTCCATCTGGCATAAGGGAACGCCAAATGACAAGCATGTAAGTGCAATTGATCCGCCGTAGTTTTGATAAGACCACGACATCCACTCCTGAAAAATCCTCAAAAAAGCGTTTTGACAACTCTTCATCTGCAGTAAAAATGACCTTGTATTGGGAATCAACAGCACGAAGTTCCTGCAACGGAACATCACTTTGCCAGAATGTTATGCATACGATATCGCAGTGATTGCCATTGCCGCACAAAAGTCCAATTGCCGTATATTTGTCACATAGTTTATCATTTTTATTCAGTGGAGCATTTGACAATTGCTCCATATACTCCTTTGCCATTTGATTGTGCCGATGCATAGGTGTATAAATCCATATAAAAAGCATTATCAAGCCCAAGACAGCAAGAACAGAAAGAAAAATGATTGCTTTTTTCATCGTGAAGCCATCATGACTCATTATAAGTTCCCCTCCAGCCTCTCAGTGCAAAGTTGGGTATCAGTTACCCCAAGTTTGCACTAATATACATCTCGTTCGACTTTTTTCCCTCATGCCTCCAAAACGTGAATGGAAGCAGCGTCCCATAATTACTGCAAAGTTTTGGCACAATGACCCAATGTTTGCATTTGCACAAGCCGTACTCATAGGGCGATTCCAACTGCCGGTGGTGCTGCGCTGCCGCGGCGGGCATCGGATCATCGTCCCGCTGGATGGCGACGAGCCCGCGCAGGAGGCGCCGCTGGCGACGATGCTGGCGCGGGCGTGGTCATGACAGAGGGCGATTGACGAAGGGCGCTACGCCAACGGCAAGGAACTGGCGGACGCGCTGGGCATCGACCGATCCTGCGTCTCGCGGACACTGCGGCTCGCGATGCTATCGCCCAGGGTTGTGAATCGCATCGTGTCGGGCGACATCCCGCCGACGCTGACCGTCCTGCGGCTGCGCGAAAGCCTCCCACTCGACTGGGGCGAGCAGGACCGCGAACTGCTCGGAGAATAGAACCGCCAAATAGAACACAAGGCCGTCGGGCATGGTTGCCTGGCGGCCTGTTTATCACTGTTGTTTCTGTCGGCATTCACGCTAAAAGGACAATTACCAGCTTTCATACCGCCTTTGTGTGTCAAGGGCATTAAGACACTTCATTTCATTTGGCGACAACGTGAAATCCCACACCGCGAGGTTCTCACGGATGTGCTCTGGATTTCCGCTGCCTGGCACGGTGATATACCCTGCCTGAAGATGCCAGCGAACGATGACCTGCGCGGCGCTTTTGCCGTGCGCCCTGGCGATGGCAAGCACAGTCTCGTTGCCAAGATGCTCCTTCACATGCCCTCGTCCGCCGAATGGATACCAGCTCTCCATGTGGATTCCCTGCGTGGTGCACCATGATCGCAGGCTGTTGTTCTGGTAGAGGAGATGGTTTTCGTTCTGAACGACGGCGGGCGGCATTCCGAAGTCGTTGATGAAATGGCGGATTTCCTTTCTGGAGTAGAAGTTCGAGATGCCAACAGAGCGTATTTTACCGGCCTTTGCCGCCCTGACCATCGCGCGGTACACCTCGTCGTCGTTGTTTCCGTGCTGGTGCAGAAGGCACAGGTCAATGTAGTCCACGCCAAGCAGTTCCAGGGAATCCATGATGTCCGCGTCAGGGGTGCTGCTCCAGGGGACAAGCTTGGTTGTGACGAACACCTCTTCGCGTGTGCAGATGCCTTCGGCGACGGCCTTCCTCAGCGCATTGCCTATCTCCTTCTCGTTGCAATAGTACTTGGCCGTGTCAATCAGGCGGCAGCCAGCCTTGAGCGCCTCGTAAACGGCGGTCTCCGCCACTTCACCGCGAAGCGTCCAGGTGCCCAGGCCAAGCCTTGGCATCTGAAAGCCCGTGTTGAGCGCGACGGTTCGCGGAATGTCGTTTCCGAGATCCGCGGACGTCGCGTCGCCTTGTGAACATGAAGAGAATAGAAGCATGGCCATTGCGCAAAGGAGAATCCGTGTCATTTCTGTTCTTCCCTTCCAAGGAAAGGGCCGGCCTCGTCATCGGTCGCCTCCAGCCTGAAATAAACGGGGCGCAGACCGTCGTTGCAGCAGGTGATCGCCTCGCCGGGGTTCTTCATCCAGATGCCGCCGTAGAACTCCCGTACGCCGCAGGCGAGGGCGAACACATACTGGTTGATGGTGCGCCACGCCGCGTCGCACATCCCCCTCGGGCAGGTGTTGGTGGCGTAGAAGACCTGCCCCGCCTTGAGTACGGGGCATGGTTCGAGCCCATCGACGGCATATTTGTCGGCGAAATCCTTTCTCAACGAGGTCTCAAGGACAGTTATTCTCACGATTTTCACGAATGCCTCCCGTGTCGATTGTCCTGCGGTGTTATTTCAGGTATCTGCCGTAGAATCCGGCGATTTTGTCAAACGGGATGACGTCCAGCCGGTCGTAGAGGTCGCAATGGCTCGCGCCTGGGACGATGACCAGCTCCTTGTTGTCGCCCTTGAGCTTCTTGAAGGCGTCCTCGCCGAAGTAGCGGGAATGCGCCTTCTCGCCGTGGATGACCATGACCGCGCTCTCGATCTCGTCCGAATAGGCCAGGATGGGCATGTTGATGAGGGAAAGACGCGAGGAGACGTTGAAGCCGTCCGTGGAATTGACGGAGCGGGCATGGTAGCCGCGAGGGGTCTTGTAGTAGGCGTGGTAGTCCTTCATGAACTGCGGAGCTGTTTCGGGGAGCGTCTCGGGAACGCCGCCGGTCCGCTGCGGCGCGGCATTCGAGCGGGCGTCCGCCGTGCGGGCCGCGGCAAGACGGGCGCGGATGGCCTGGCGGTCTTTTGCAGTATTGGCCGCGTCGTTGTAGCCGTTGGCCTCCACGCGGTTCATGTCGTACATCGTCGAGGCTATGGTTGCCTTGATGCGGGTGTCAATCGCCGCCGCGTTGATGGCGAAGCCGCCCAGTCCGCAGATGCCGAGGATGCCGACGTGCTCCGCGTCCACGTCATCGCGGGTCAGCAGATAGTCAACCGCAGCCGAAAAATCCTCCGTGCAGAACTCGGCGGAAGTGGCGTAGCGGGGCGCGCCCGAACTCTCTCCGGTGAAGGACGGATCGAATGCAACGGCAAGGAAACCACGCTTGGCCAGTTCCTGCGCATAGAGTCCTGACGACTGCTCCTTGACCGCGCCGAACGGGCCTGAAACGGCAATCGCCGCCAACTTGCCTGTGGCGTTCTTTGGCTTGTACACATCCGCGGCCAGCGTGATGCCGAAGCGGTTGGAGAAGGTTACTTTGCCGTGTTCCACCTGGTCGCTCAAGGGGAAGGTCTTGTCCCATTTCTGGGTCAGTTCGATGTTTTTCATGGACGGGCACTCCTTGCATGAGGTTTTGAGATTGCAGCAGCCGGTGGCTGCCAGGACGAGTGCGGCGAGAGAGAGGAGCAGTGTGGTTTTCTTCATGGTGGTTCCTCAGGATGGATGCCGTCGCATCGTTGGATTGACAAGTGCGGAAATGTCGTCACATTCCCGCCTTTTTTTTGTAACGCGAATTAATATACTTATGATGGATGAAATAGCAAATACTTTGTTTTTATGGATTTCTATGCTTGAAAAGCATATCAGATGGATTATAGTATTGCCAGGCCACTTGAAAACAGGAGAACATCATGGAACTACGAGTGCTGAAATACTTTCTGGCTGTTGCACGCGAGGGAAGCGTCACGGGGGCGGCTCACCGCCTCCATGTCACCCAGCCTACGCTCTCCCGGCAGCTGAAGGACTTGGAGGACGAACTGGGGCAGCGTCTTTTTGTGCGTGGCAGCCACAGCGTCTCGCTGACCGCCGAGGGGATGCTTCTGCGCCAGCGGGCGGAGGAGATCATGACAATCGTCGACAAGACGCGCTCCGACTTCAGCGAACGCCACAGGATAGCGGGTGACGTCTATATCGGCGGCGGCGAGAGCGAGGCGATGTCGCTTCTTGCGGAGGTCATCCGCGATGTGCGGGAAAGACATCCAGGCGTGCGTTTCCATCTGTACAGCGGCAACGCGGAGGATGTCATGGAGCGGCTGGACCGCGGGACGCTTGACTTCGGCGTGCTGATTCAGCCTGTGGACATCTCGAAGTACGATGCGCTCGCCTTGCCCTACAAGGACGTCTGGGGGCTGGTGATGCCTTTCGGCCACTCGCTGTCCGAGAAGAAGGGGATTGCCCCCGAAGACCTGGCGGAACTGCCGCTGATTCTCTCGCGTCAAGTGCTCCAGTATGGAACAGCGGGGAATCCCTGCCTGGAGTGGCTTGGGAAGCCCGTGTCGGAACTCAACATCGCCGCCACATATAATCTTATGTACAATGCGGCTCTGCTTGTCCGCGCAGGTGTCGGATGCGCCGTGACGCTGGATCGGCTGGTTCCGTCCGGCGTGAAGTCGGGGCTGGCCTTCCGTCCGTTTGTGCCGAAACTGGAGTCCGCCTTGGACATCGTATGGAAGAAGGGGCAGTTCTTCTCGCCAGCCGCCTCCGCGTTCCTTGATGCGATCCAGAAACATCTCGACGGGCGGTAAGGATACCAGCTATTCCAATTTGTCCAACAACATGCATGGCCATTGAAGTGTGTTCAAACTCGAAAAGACGTTCTCGACCTTGGCTAAAAGAGTTCCAACTTTTCCTCGAAAAAAAGGCCCGAAAACGCCGAAAAATGGTCAAGTAAGGGTCACGAGTTGGACCTCAAACGGCACCGGAAAAGCCGGAACCCATCTTTGGAATGCTCTTCCATTTTATCTTGGAGCAACGGGCAGAGCAGCATCGGACATCACACCAAATGGCGGCGATTGTTTTAGGTGGGACGGGATATTGGCATCAAGTTCGCTGATATTTATGCGGCTCACCTTTCCATCTACAAAGCCAACCCCCAACGTATCTCCGCATTGTCGCGTATGGCGCACACGACTCTCGCAAACAATCGGCACGCCTTGCAGGCGTTCGGAGGAAGGAGCCTGGCCAACCCTAAAACAAACGCCTTGTGTCCACA